>NZ_JAPUVI010000105.1 GCF_029255285.1 Accumulibacter sp. | reverse complement strand
GCTACATGCCCTTGCCAGTACGCTGCCACTTCGCCAGCCTTGCCCATCGCGCTCTCCCGTGAAAACCTCGAGAGGGTGCGGCAACTGGCACTGGATTGGTAGGTGGGCCCGATGGACGCTTACAACGAAACTGCAAGCACTTACCTTGAAGATCAATGGAAAAACATCGGCTCATGGTTGGAAAACTTCACTCGCCGCCTGCCAACCAATTTCGAGGCAATGAGGTCTGTCTTCAAGCCCGTCCGCGATTCCGCCTCTGGCGAAATCATCTCCGCCGGCTTCGATATTGAAGCGAGAGTGGCGGATATGGGCGATGTCCGAACGGTCCTGACGGGCATTGTCGACAAGATCGAGAAGAGCGAGAAGAACAGCGAAAACCTAGGCAACGATGAAGCCCTTCGCTCCCGCTATACGAAATACATGAGGAAGGAAATCCGTGAGGAGTTCTACAAGAATGTCATTCTCGAGCCGACCATTCGCGTATGTATACCATCCATCAGCCACAAATCTCTCAAGCTTGAAAAGAACATGGTTTCTTCTGGTCAGGGAGTCGCGATGTCCCTGCTTTGGATCGTGAAGATGGCTGACTATGTGACGGAACGGGAACTTCAACGGCAGAATGTCAGCAATGCCGCTCGCAGACGAGTCCGCAGCATGAGAACGCAGTTCGTCATAATTGACGGAGCCTTCTCGCACCTCTCTGACAAGCGTCTCATCACGGATGCCTTGGATAGCGTCAAAGGCAAGCGAGGCAAGTTCCAACTTATCATCACGGGGCATGAACCCAACTACAAGAATGATTTTGCGTATTTCCCGTCCTATGTCGTTGCTCGGGAAATCGGTGGAAACCTGATGTATGCGGAAAACGAAACCAGACGCCTACTTGTCCCCGAGGAGGTCGGTTCTCGTCTGGGAGCGATGGAAGTTTCTTCGTTCCATAAACTGACGGATGCGGCATGAACATTGAGGAAAAGGTCATCGCAGCCCTTTGGACGCTGATAAGAGGGCGGGACTTCCTACAAGGCAAGGGCTTGGTCAGACGCGTCGCGGAAAAGGCTGGTATCGATTCGTTGGAAGCCAAGATGACCTTGGGCAAATTGGCGCGCAAGAAAATCATCGTCGGCGTTTCAGAAAAAGGAGAAGTTCTTGGAAGGGTATACCTGACGATTGAAGCCCCCAAACGCGAGGAGCCTGGCTCTCTCATCAGATGGCGGGAAGCTCTTCGTGCGATAAAAATGGATGAGCGCGAAGCGGAGACGCTTGCTCCGTGCCATGACAGGTTGGACGGTTTTTCGGATGCCGACATGCGAGACCTCGCAAGCGGCCTGAAAGGTCTAAAATCGGCTCAAGAAACGGAAGTAAATACGCCTCGCTTCGTCGTCTCGGCGAAGTATCTCCTCGGTTCATCCAAGATGCTTGGGAACCTTCCTGCACCCTCCTTGAAAGCCTTCGGTATCGATATTGACGCCTTCCCTGATGCCATTCCTCAAGTGGTTGTCGCCGGTCCTGAAAATCCCGAGGCGGTCTTGCTCATCGAGAACCCGCACTCATTTGAAGAAGCCATTGCCGCAGGCTGTGCCGACAGAATCGCCCTCATCGTCACCTACGGGTATGGGCTTTCCCGTTCAGGAGAGGCATACGGCAACAGCCTTACGGAAGCAGTCGCCCAAGCAGACAGACTTGTTCCCCTGATTAGAAAGGGCAATCCACCATCTCCGAAAACGCTTCTTGGACACCCCAAGATCCTGTTTTGGGGAGATTTGGACCGAGAGGGACTACGCATTTACGCCAGCCTTCGTAACGGGCTTCCAGCTCTTCGGGCGAGTGCCCTATATCACCCGATGTGCGTAGCGATGGAAAGAGGAATCTCGCATCCCTACGCCAAGGCGACAGCCAAGGAAAAGCAAGGAACGACGGAGCATGTCCCCGAGGATGCAACACCCTTGGCTTCCATCTGCTTGGATAGAGGTGTCGACCAGGAAACAGTTAGCCGTGAGGAAATCGCAAAGCTTGCTTCCATCTCGCTCGGACAGGTAGAGCAAGGGAAATGCCAACGATAGCAAAGCGAAAGACCGAGGCAGGCAACAAGACTCCATGCCGAGATGACAGTAGACCGGTGAATGTCAAGTTAGTTGTCGGGTGAACTCATGCTGCCATTGGCCCATTCTGGGTGGTGGTGGAGAAATCCGGCGGCGCGTACCTGACAGGGGACACCGAGGGTAGCGCGTTGTTCATGTTCCTGGCAAGTCTCTCGTCGTTCCATCGGCAGCTGGCAGACTGAGCAGCGCCCGCAGACCACCGAGCGGGGAATCGGCGAGCCGCAGCCCACCGCCGTAGACTTGAGCCAGATCGCCGACGATCGACAGGCCCAGCCCACTGCCCGGCACCTGTTGATCGGCCCGCACGCCCCGGCGCAGAACCGCATCGCGCTGGCCAGCGGCAATCCCCTGGCCATCGTCGTCGATCGCGATCGTCAGCCCGCCCGACTCGAGCCGGGCCTCGATCTCGACCCGGCCAGCCGTCCATTTGCAGGCGTTGTCCAGCAAATTGCCGAGCATTTCCTGCAAGTCCTGCTCTTCGCCGCGAAAAACCAGATCCGGAGAAATCGGATGCAACACCAGTTCCAGATCGCGCCCGGCGTGAATCCGTCGCATGGCGCGCAACAGCCCCTCGAGAACCGGCCCCAGTGCCGTTCGCGCACCGGCCAGGCGCCCGGCCGCGGCGGCCTGGGCTCGCGCCAGATGGTAGTGCACCTGTCGGCGGGCCGCGTCGACCTGCGTCGCGACCAAGCGCGCGAGTTCATCGTCGCGACCGGCGGCGGCATTGCCCAGGATGGCGAGCGGCGTCTTCAGGGCGTGCGCGAGATTGCCCGCCTGCGTGCGAGCGCGCTCGACGACCTCGGCGTTGTGCGCCAGGACGCTGTTGAAGTCGTCGACCAGCGGCGCGATTTCGGCCGGAAAATCGCCTTCCAGGCGCGGCGTCCTGCCACTACGCAGATGGCCGAGGGCGGCGCGCAACTCGCGCAGCGGTGCCAGTCCGACACGTACCTGAACCAGTGCGGCAATCACCAGACCTCCGGCCAGCAAACCAAGGGCAAGCCACAGGGCGCTGTCGAAACGCGTGGCCGGATCGATCATCAAACGCTCGTCGGCCGCCACGATGAGGCGGAACTCGCGCGCCGCGGTTTCGGGGCGTTCGTCGACTTTGACGCGGCGTTCTATCACTTCCAGCCGTGTTCCCGCCGGACCGTCGAGCCGATGGCGGTGCACTTCGCCGTCGGCTGGAGCATCGACTGGTGCCGCCAGAACATGATCCCAGAGCGACCGCGACCGCGACCGCCGCGGCCCGGGCGTCCCGGCAGCGCCGCCGCTCGCCAGATCGTCGATCTGCCAGTAGAGGCCGGAATACGGACGCTCCAGGCGCGGGTCGCTCAAGGGTACCGACAGCGCCGGCCACCCTTGCTCATCGATCGTCAGATGCGCGGTCAGTTGGTCGAGATGGGTTTTCAGTTCGGCTTGAAACTGCTCCGCCAAATGCTGGCGGAACAGACCGCCGAGGCCCCAGCCGGCCACGACGACCGAGGCGACGATCCAGAACATAGTGCCGGCGAGCAGGCGAATGCGCAGCGATCCGCGCCACGCGCCACGCCTCATCGCGGCGCGCTCAACCGGTAGCCGAGGCCGCGCACGGTTTCGATCAAACCCGGAGGAAGTTTCTTGCGCAAACGGGCAATGAAGACCTCGACCGTGTTCGAGTCGCGATCGAAGTCTTGTGCGTAGATGTGTTCGACCAGGTCGCTGCGCGACACCACTTCGTCGCGATGATGCATCAGGTAGGCCAATACGCGGTATTCATGGCTGGTCAGTGTCAAGACCCGGCCATCGATCGCCACGCGGCCTTGGCGAGTGTCCAGCGTCAACGGACCGCAAGCCAGTTCGGCGCTGGCGTGGCCGCCGGCGCGGCGAATCAGCGCGCGCAGGCGGGCGAGCAGTTCTTCCATGTGAAAGGGCTTGCTCAGATAGTCATCGGCCCCGGCGTCGATGCCGGCCACCTTCTCGTGCCAGCCGTCACGCGCGGTCAGAATCAGGACCGGCATGTCTCGAGCGGCGGCACGCCACTTCCTGAGGACGGTCAGACCGTCGATCTGCGGCAGGCCGAGGTCGAGGACGACCGCGTCGTACGGGCTGCTGTCTCCCAAATGGTGGGCATCCACGCCGTCGGCCGCCGCATCGACGACATAGCCTGCGGCCCGCAGTCCGGCGACCACTTGGCGGCGCAGAATAGCGTCGTCTTCGACGACGAGCAGGCGCATCAGTGTCCGCCGGCATGCTGGCCGGGCGGGTCGCCGGCGGCGCGTTCGCGGGTGGCGAGAATGCTGCCGTCCCGCGCGTCGACTTTCAGCTTCACGAGCGCGCCGCCGCTGCGCAAGGTCTTGATCTCATATATCCAGCGACCTCCGTCGCGCTCGAGTTCGACCTCCAGAACTTGCCCGGGATAGCGGCGTTCGACACGCTCGATGATCACCCGCAGCGGGAGAACCTCGCCCGCTTCGAGCGCCCGGCGAGCGCGATCGTGGTCGTGGTCGCGCCCGCCGTCGGTCCGACCGCCGGCAGGCCAGGCGAGCGCTGAGGCGGCGGCGAGGTGAATCAGCCAAAACCGAATGTCGCTAGTCATTCAGGACTTCCGGCTCACTGTGCCCTGGCGCCTCCCATACCCATGCCCGGCCCCGGGCCTCTGCCTGCCGCTTGCTGGTGGGCGGCAAACTCGGTGGGGCTGATCGAGCCATCGCCGTCCTTGTCGATCTCGGCAAACGACGGGGCGCCAGCCATCCCGCGCATCGGCCGGCCGGCACGCTGCGCCTGTCTTTCGCTGCGCGTCGCCTCGAACTCCTGCTGGGTGATCTTGCCGTCACCATCGCGATCGAAATCGGCAAACGTCGGCCTGGCCATTCCCGGCCCGCCGGGCGGGCGATTTCCCGGGCTCGCCGTGGCTGGCGAGGTGGTCGCCCGACTGTCGGGCGGAGTATCGGCGGCGGCCGCCAGGCTGCCGGCCAGGCACAGGGTTGCAGCCCATAGCCAGAAAGAATTCTTCAGCATCACTCCATCTCCTCTAGCAAATTGGTCGCTGCGCAGAACTGGTGAGCGCCGCAGGACCACCGCTCTTCTTTATACGCTTCAAGGGCTGAACGCAAGATGAACAGGCGGTTCAGCAACGGTTCAGCGACGGTTTGGCAAAGTAGCGCCAAATCGAAGCAATAAGGAAACCCTCATGAACTCTCCGCAGGCCAGCCTTCTGACCCTGGCGATCGCGCTGTCGCTCGCCGCGCTACCACCTGGTGCCGCCGCACGTGACGTACTGCTGGCCGATTATGCCGTGACGGCGAAGAAGGACGACCCGGCGTTTGCCGGATTCTCGGCCGCCCGCGGCGAAGCCTTTCACCGCAAGCGTTTTGCCGGAGGCAAACCGGACAGCCCGGCGTGCACGAGCTGCCATGCCGACGATCCGCGCGCGGCTGGCCGAACGCCGGCCGGCAAGACGATCGACGCCGTCGCCGTATCGGTCAGTTCGACGCGCTACCTCGATCCGGCAAAGGTCGAGAAATGGTTCAGGCGCAACTGCCAGGACGTACTCGGCCGTGAATGCCGCGCGCAGGAGAAGGGCGACTGGTTGAGCTACATGCTCAGTCGCTAAATAAACGAGCACCGCCTGCTCCAGGAGAAACCGATGACCATCCCCTATCGACCGATCGCCTTCGGCCTTTTCGCTCTGGCTTTTGCGGCGCTGCTCTTGGAGCGGGCGCAGGCGGGCGGCAGCCATTTCTTTCCACCGGTATCGGATCCCGTCGTCAGGGAAGAATGCGGCAGTTGCCACCTCGCTTTCGCGCCGTCGATGTTGCCAGCCAGATCCTGGCAGCGCATGGCCGGCGACCTGAAGAACCATTTCGGCGACGACGCCAGCGTCGATACCGCGAGCACCGCCCGGATCGCCGATTATCTTGTCGCCAACGCCGCCGATACGGGCGGCTGGCGCCACGGCGGGAAGCTGCTGCGCGCCGTCCCGGCCGCTGACACGCCGCTCAGGATCACCGAATTGCCACGCTGGGTGAAGGAACACCGCCAGGTTTCGGCACGCGACTGGAAGGAAGCGCGCAGCAAGGCCAACTGCCCGGCCTGTCACCGCGGCGCCGAACGGGGTTACTACGATGATTGACCGCCCCGTCCGCCGGCTGGCCAGCCGTCCGGCCCTAAACAAGTGCCCGGCCGACGTACGATGAAAACGGGACTTGCCCTGCTCGTCTGCCTGGTCGCGCTGGCCTGGGGCTGGGACGTGGTGTCCGTCGCCGCGCCGGCGGGCGCCACCGGCCCGTGGATCCTGCGCCAGCAGGGCCTCTACCTCAGCGGGCTGTTGTCGATCGCCCTGATGTCGCTGGTTATGCTCCTGGCGACCCGGCCCGTGTGGCTCGAGGGGCCGCTCGGCGGCCTGGACCGGGTCTATCGCACGCACAAGTGGGCGGCCATCCTGGCTTGCGCCAGCGCCGCGCTGCATTGGTCCGTGGAACTGTCGAGCGACCTCCTGAAAGCGTTCATCGGGCGCGCCGGGCGCTGGCCGAAAGAGAACTACGGCGGCTGGCACGAAGGACTGCGCGACCTCGCCAAAGACCTCGGCGAATGGGCCATCTACGCTGTCCTGGCCATGCTGCTGCTTACCCTGTGGCAGCGCTTTCCCTATCGCCAGTGGCGAATCCTGCACCGTCTGATGCCGCTCCTCTACCTGACGCTGGCCTTCCACGCCGTGTTGCTGGCGCCTGCCGGCTATTGGCGGCAGCCGGTCGGCCTCTTGCTCGCCCTGCTCATCGGCGGCGGCATTTACGGCAGCGTGTGCTCGCTGCGCGGACGCATCGGTCGGGCTCGCCAGTTCGCCGGCGAGATTCTGGCCGTCACCCCGCCGGCGCCAGACGTTCTCGACGTTCGCTGCCGTCTCGATCGACGCTGGCCCGGGCATCGACCCGGCCAGTTCGCCTTCGTCAGCTTCGCCGACCGCGAGGGCCAGCATCCCTTCACGATCGCGGGCGCCGATCGGGGCGACTGCGAAGTCTCGTTCGCCATCAAGGCGTTAGGCGATTACACAAGCCGCCTGCGTGGACGCCTTGCCGCCGGACAGCCAGTGACAGTCGAAGGCCCCTATGGGCGCTTCGACTTCGCTCGCCGCCACGTCGACGCCGAGCAGATCTGGATCGCCGCCGGCATCGGTGTGACACCCTTCCTAGCTTGGCTCGAAGCACTGCAGGCGCGGCCCGACGACGTTCCCGCCGCCGAGTTGCACTACTGCAGCCGCGACCTCGAGAGCGACCCCTTCGTCACCCGCCTCAAATCGCTCTGCTCGTCGCTGCCGACCATCCGTCTGCAATTGCACGGCGCTCGGCAAGGCCAACGACTCGGTGCGAGCCAGCTGGTCGCCGGCAAGGACGTCCGGCGGCCGGCCGAAGTCTGGTTCTGCGGCCCGCAGGGACTCGCCGACGCGCTGCACGATGACCTGCGCGCCCTTTGGCGCGGCCGGCTGTCTTTCCATCAGGAAGCCTTCGTTCTACGCTAGCGGCGGCTCTGTCAGCGATCGTCGAGCGCCGGCACCGCCTGCTCGATTGACCGCCACCGCCGCCGGAGATACTCTCGCCAACAACCTTCCGTTCGCCACCGCACTTCTTATTCTCTCTCGCCATGAAACCTCGACGCCTCCACACCCTGCACCGGCTTGCGGCTGGCACCGCCTCCGCGGCTCCGCTGCTTTTCGTCCATGGCGGCTATGCCACGGCCGCGTGCTGGAACGAGTACTTTCTGCCCTGGTTCAGCCGCCGCGGCTTCGACTGTCATGCGCTCGACCTGTCGGGCCACGGCCGCAGCGAGGGCCGCGAAAGGCTCGACGCCTTCGGCATCGACGACTATGTGCAGGACCTGGCACAGGTGGCCGAAGACCTCGACGAAGCGCCGATCCTGATCGGTCACTCGATGGGCAGCGTCGTCGTCGAACGCTTTCTTGAGCGCCATCCGGCACGCGCGGCGATTCTCATGGCGCCGGTGCCGGCTACCGGCATCCTCGGCGCGACGCTCAAGATCGCCTTCAGCGAACCGTCCTTTTTCAGCCGGCAGGCGCGAGCCACGCGCGGCGAGTACAACGAGCAGACGCTGGAGACGATGCGCGAGGTGTACTACTCGCCGGAAACCCGCAGCGAGGACCTGCTGCGCTTCGGCGCGCTGTTCCAGGGCGAATCGCGTCGCGCGTTGATGGACCTGACGCTGTTGGCGATGCGCTTTCCGCGACCGCGGCCGAAACTGCCGGTTCTCGTCGTCGGCGGCCAGGCGGACGCCGTCTTTCCTCCCGAGCTGCTGGCGTACACCGCCGCTCGCTGGCAGGCCGAGGTGGCAGTCATTCCACGTGCCGGCCACACCTTGATGCTCGACGCTCACTGGCAGGCGGCCGCCGGGCGTTTGGCCGAGTGGCTCGACCGGCTGGCATGACTTGACTCGCCGGTTGGCAGGTGCCGCGGCGCCTTCAGGGTCGCCAGCCGGCCAGCGCCCTGGCCAGGCGTTGCCATTCGGGCTCGGCGCCAGGCAGGCCAAAGCGCAGCAGGTCGTGCGCCGGAAAATGCCGGGTCAGGATCGCCTGTCGCGCGAGGTGTTCGTAGAGCGTGCCACTGTGCGTTGTCGTCAGGGTGGCGAACAGAGCGCAGCCGCTCACTTCGCCGAGCGGCGCCAGGAGCGCTGCCAAGCGCGTCCCGGCGGCACTCAGTTCGCTGCGCGTCTGCGTTTGCCAGGCGGTATCGGCCAGCGCCTGCCGGGCAACCCGGCGCGCCGGGCCGGAGAGCGGCCATGGACCGATCGCTTCGCGCAACTCCTCGATCTTGTCGCGCACTCCGAAGGCGAAGCCGACGCGCGCTCCGGCCAGTCCGAAAAACTTGCCGAGCGAGCGCAGGGCGATCAGGTTCGGCGCCTCCGGGCCACCTGCCAGCGCCGTCACGCACTGGCCGGGCGTAGCGTCGCCAAAGGCTTCGTCGACGATCAGCCAGCCGCCGCGGCGTCGCAGTTGCGCTGCCGCTTCGAGCAGGGCGGCCGCCGGCAAGGTGCCGGCCGTCGGGTTGTTGGGGTTGCAGAGCACGACGATCGGCGTCGCTGCCGCCAGAGCGCCGGCCAGTCCGCGTGCCACTGGCAGGCGACGCAGCTGGTGGCCGGCGCGCTGCCAGGCCAGCGGATGCTCCTCGTAGATCGGCGTCAGGCAGGCGACGACGACCGGCCGGAACAGTGCCGGCAGCGACTGGATCGCCGCCTGCGAGCCGGGCAAGGCGATTCCGCGGTCGCTGCCGTAGTAGGCCGCCGCCGCCGCGTCGAGGCCATCGTCGTCCTCCGGCAAGCGGCGCCAGCAGTCGGGCTCGATCGCCGGTATCGGATAGGTGCGCGGATTGATGCCGGTCGACAGGTCCAGCCAGTCACTCAGCGCCGCGCCGCCGTAGGGCGCGTACTGCCGTGCCGCCGCACGCAGACGGCCACCGTGTTCAAGCACGCACCAAGCCCCCGCAGAACAGCACCGCGAGCCACAGCAGCAGGCCGCCGCGCAACAGGCGCAGCGCGCGCACGATGTCCTCGCCACCTGCCGGCCGCCCCTCGCCAAGCCTCGGCCGGTCCTCAAGCCGACCGTGATAGACCGCCGGGCCGCCGAGCGAGAGACCTAGGCTGCCGGCGCCGGCGGCCATCACCGGACCGGCATTGGGGCTTTTCCAACGCGGCGCCTGCGCGCGCCAGCAACGCAGCGCGGTGCGCGTGCGGCCGCACAGGGCGTAGGTCAAGGCGGTCAGCCGGGCCGGAAGATAGTTCAGGACATCGTCGGCCCGCGCCGCGGCCCAGCCGAACTCGGCGAAGCGTGGGTTGTGGTAGCCCCACATCGCGTCGAGCGTGTTGGCCAGCCGGAAGAGGACGGCCCCCGGTCCGCCGAGCAGCGCGAACCAGAAGAGCGCTCCGAAAACAGCGTCGTTGCCGTTTTCGAGCGTCGATTCGATGCAGGCGCCGGCCACTGCCGAGGCATCGAGCCCCGCCGTTTGCCGCGAGACCATCCAGCCGACGTGCCGGCGCGCCGCGGCCAGGTCGTCGCTGGCCAGATCGGCAGCGACGCGGCGGGCGTGTTCGCCGAGGCTGCGTCCGCCGAGTGCCAGGTAGAGCAGGCCGGCGTCGATCAGCCAGCCGGCCAGGCCCGCCGGGACTACCCAGGCGACTAAGGCCACCGGCGGCAGGACAAGTAGCGACCACGCCAGCAGGCCACGCAGGCGGCGTCCGGAGCCGGCGTTGCAGGCGGCCTCGCAACGGCCGGCCAGGGCACCGAAACCGACCAGTGGATGCCAGCGCCGCGGCTCGCCCAGTAACCAATCGAGCCCGGCGCCGGCTATCGCCGCCAGCGGCAAAAAGAGCGCCTCGGGCACGCCGACGGCGAGGAATGGTGAAACGTCGGGGGTGAGCATGCGAGAATCGGGGCGTCGAAACCCGGATTCTACGATGAACGAGCACCGCACCCCCAGCCTGATGATTCAGGGCTGTACTTCCGATGCCGGCAAAAGCGTTCTGGTCACCGCGCTGTGCCGTATCCTGCGCCGCCGCGGCGTGCGCGTCGCGCCCTTCAAACCGCAGAACATGGCGCTCAATTCGGCGGTCACCAGCGACGGCGGCGAGATCGGCCGCGCTCAGGCTCTGCAGGCACTGGCCGCCGGCTTGCCGGCGCATTCCGATTTCAATCCGGTGCTGCTCAAACCGGCCACCGACCGACGCGCCCAGGTGATCGTCCACGGCAAGGTGCTGACCGACCTCGACGCACGCGATTACCAGGCCTACAAGCCGCGCGCCATGCAGGCCGTGCTGGAATCGTGGCGGCGTCTGACGGCACAGTACGAGTGCCTGCTCGTCGAAGGTGCCGGCAGCCCGGCCGAGATCAACCTGCGCGAGCGCGACATCGCGAACATGGGTTTTGCCGAGGCGGTCGATTGCCCGGTGATCCTGATCGCCGACATCGACCGCGGCGGGGTTTTCGCGCATCTCTGCGGTACGCTGGACCTGTTGTCGCCGACCGAGCAGGAGCGCGTCAAGGGCTTCGTGATCAATCGATTCCGCGGCGACATCGGCCTGCTCGAAAGCGGCCTGAGCTGGCTCGAACGACGCACCGGCAAGCCCGTCCTGGGCGTTCTGCCGTATCTGCACGGCCTCTATCTCGACGCCGAGGATGCCGTACCGCGCGCCGCAATGCGCAAGGAAGGGGCAGCGTTGCGCGTCGCCGTCCCGGCCTACCCGCGCATCTCGAATCACAACGACCTCGACCCCTTGCGTTTCCACCCGGAAGTCGACTTCCGCTTCGTCGGCCCGCACGAGCTGCCGCCGGCCTGTGATCTCATCGTCCTGCCGGGTTCGAAGGCCGTACAGGCCGACCTCGCCTGGTTGCGCAACCAGGGCTGGGAGGAAGCGATTCGCCGTCACCTGCGTTACGGCGGCAAGCTGATCGGCATCTGCGGCGGCCTGCAGATGCTCGGCCGCCAACTACACGACCCGCAGGGGCTCGAAGGGGCTCCGGGAAGCCTGCCCGGCCTCGGCTGGCTGGACTACGAAACGCGACTGGCAGCCGAAAAGACGCTGGAAAACGTCTCCGGCCACCTGTTGCTGCCGACTTCCCCGGCACTGGGCGGTTACCGCATTCACATGGGAGTGACGCGCGGTGCCGCCTTGGCGAGGCCGGCGGCGCTTCTCGCCGGCCGGCCCGATGGCGCGCTGTCGGACGATGGGCAGATTCTCGCCACCTATTGTCACGGCCTCTTCGACGCGCCTCCCGCACTGGCCGCGCTGCTCGCCTGGGCCGGCCACCGCCCGACGCAGGAGTTCGATCCAGGACAGCGGCGGGAAAACGACATCGACCGCCTGGCCGATGCCGTCGAGCGGCATCTGGACTGGCAGCGGCTGGCCGAGTGGCTGCCCATCGGACCCCGGCATCGCACACCCTGAAGACAACGGTGCCGCGGCATAGAGACGGCTGTCCAGTCATGCGGAGCGCATGACTGTGGGCGGCGAGGCAGCGAAGTTGTCGGACAGGGTAGACGAGATCTACCGCCGCGAATCGCGGCGCGTGCTGGCGACCCTGATCCGCCTGCTGGGCGATTTCGACCTCGCCGAGGAAGCTCTGCACGAGGCCTTCCGCGCCGCCGTCGAGCAGTGGCCGGCGCAAGGCGTGCCGGACAATCCGCGCGCCTGGCTGGTGTCGGCGGGCCGCTTCAAGGCCATCGACGCGATCCGCCGCGACGCCCGTTTCACCGCGCTAGACGAGGAACAGGCGGCGTCGATTGCCGACCCGGCGCCGGCCTGGGACGAAAGCGAAGCGATCGAGGATGACCGCCTGCGTCTCGTCTTTACCTGCTGCCACCCCGCTTTGGCGCCCGATGCCCAGGTGGCGCTCACCCTGCGCGAAGTCTGCGGCCTGACCACGGAGGAAATCGCCAGTGCCTTCCTCGTTTCGCCGACGACGCTGGCGCAGCGCATCGTGCGCGCCAAGGCCAAGATCCGTACGGCGCGCATCCCTTATCAGGTGCCCGAGCCGAACGAACTGCCGGCGCGGCTGGACAGCGTGTTGCGCGTGGTCTATCTCGTGTTCAACGAAGGTTACAACGCCAGCACCGGCAGCGCCCTCACGCGCCACGACCTCAGTAGCGAAGCCATTCGCCTCGGCCGCCTGCTGCTGGCGCTGTTGCCCGTGCCCGAGGTGAAGGGCCTGCTCGCACTCATGCTGCTGCACGAATCGCGGCGCGGCACGCGCGTCTCGGCGGAGGGCGCCCCGGTGCTGCTCGACGCGCAGCATCGTGGCAGTTGGGACAGGGCGCTGATCGGCGAAGGCCAGTCGCTCGTCGAAGAGGCGCTGCGCGAGCGTCACGCCGCCAATCCGCCCCGGGCTCTGAGCTCCTACACGCTGCAAGCCGCCATTTCCGCCGTGCATGTCGAGGCCGCGAGCGCCGCGGATACCGACTGGGAACAGATCGTCGGCCTCTACGATGTGCTGCTGCATGTCGAGGCCTCGCCCGTCGTCGCGCTCAACCGCGCTGTCGCGATCGCCATGCGCGACGGCCCGGCCGCCGGGCTGGCGCTGATCGATGCACTGCTAGATGAAGGCGAACTCGACGCTTACCGCCTTGCTCACGCTGCTCGCGCCGACCTCTGCCGCCGGCTGGGGCGGGTGGAGGAGTCAAGGGCGGCGTATCGGCGCGCGCTGGAACTGACGCAGTCGGAACCGGAGCGGCGGTTCATTGAGGGAAGGTTGGCGGAATTGGATGTAAAGGGGGAGGCCGAGCGGCATTGACAACTAACTTTTGGCCGAAGCCGCGGCAAACGACAAGGATAGGCAACGACATCCACTTGCCTGGAAGCGCCCGCCATCGGCGCCGCGATGTTCGCCGACCCGCCTGGACTCGAGCGCGATCGGCAACGCCTTATCGACCGATTTTAGACCCTGTCGATTTGGCCGTTTGACGAACGACCAGGAATGAATCAAGCAAACAGCACTCCAAGGAGAAGCCATGAACTATCTCTGCCTGGTCTACGCTGATGAAAAGCGTCTCGAAGAGATTGATGACCGCGAATGTCTTGCCTGCGGCGACACGATGCGCGCCAGCGGCCATTATCTTGGCGGTGCGCCGCTGTACCCGGTGAGCATGGCGACCACCTTGCGCGTGCGCGACGGCAAGGTCGCCATTACCGACGGTCCATTCGCCGAAACCAAGGAGCAGCTCACTGGCTTCTACATGCTGGAGGCGGCCGATCTCGACGAGGCACTTAAGCTGGCGGCGACCATCCCGCCCGCCCGTGTCGGCAGCATCGAGGTGCGGCCAGTGCGCCAATTGGTGCCGGGCAAGCGCGGTGGCAAGCCGGAGCCACAGTAGAAAAATCATTCGCTATTCCGGTCGAAAACGGCGCTGGCCGTTCGACTAAAGGCAAAGACAAACAATACCTCAAACCCCCTTTGAAGGAGAGTCTCATGGCCACCGGAACCGTCAAGCTGCATCGCGTCATGCGCGCGAAGCCGGAGAAGGTGTTTCGCGCTTTCACCAATCCCGATGCCGTGGCGCGCTGGCTGCCGCCCAACGGCTATACCTGCCAGGTAGACCATCTCGATGCCCGGGTAGGCGGCACATTCCGCATGACCTTCACCAATTTCAGCACCGGCAACGGCCACGCCTTCGGCGGCTCCTATCTGGAGCTGGTGTCCAACGAGCGCCTCCGCTATTCGGACAAATTCGACGCTCCCAACTTGCCGGGCGAGATGGTCACCACCGTGTCCCTGCGCGCCGTGTCCTGTGGCACCGAGTTGGTCGCGGTGCAGGAGGGCATTCCTGAAATAATCCCCACCGAGCTTTGCTACCTCGGCTGGCAGGAATCGCTCGATGCGCTGGCACGGCTGGTCGAGCCCGAAATTCCGGATTGAGGAGAACGGGATGAGCGACGATTGCCCGAGGAAAGCGGTTGGCTGGTTCGAAATCGTCGTTGACGACACGCCACGTGCCAAGGCGTTCTACCCGACGGTGTTCGGCGCCCAGCTTATCCCGCTCGAAGGCGCCGGCCAGCCGCCGCATTTACCGGCAGAAGACATCGATCGGACAGTACCGCCACATCGCGCTCGTGGTCGATGCCGAAGGCAACATGATCGGCCAGCATTCGATGTCGTAATGCCAGATTTCTTGAGGAGACCGCAATGTCAATCCAACCCTATCTGTTTTTCGACGGCCGTTGCGAAGAGGCCATCGGCTTTTACCGGCAGGCGCTCGGCGCCGAGCTCGAAGTGCTGCTGCACTACCGCGAGGCGCCGGAGAAAGGCCCGGGCATGCTGGAGGACTACGACGACAAGGTGATGCATTGCTGCCTGCGCGTCGGCGAGGCGACACTGATGATGGCCGACGACTGTATGGGTCATCCGAATTTCCAGGGCTTCTCGCTCTCGCTGCAGGCGGCGAATGAAGCCGAGGCGCGGCGGCGCTTTGATGCGCTGGCGGCGGGCGGCAAGGTCGTCATGCCGCTCGGTGAAACTTTTTTCTCGCCCTGCTTCGGCATGGTGGCGGATCGCTTCGGTGTGTCGTGGATGGTCATCGTTCCCCAGCCCGAGGCCAGCTCGACATGAAGGAAGTCTACGCACAGCCAAGTGAGGCTGTTGAAAAGCTTGCCGCAACGGCGCGCCTATGTGGAAGCTATCTCCCAGTGAGCGGGGGCGGCGCCGCGTATCGCCGCGGCACGCGCCAGCCTGCAGGCGACGGGGTGGGGCGATGAAATACCTTTGCCTGGCCTACGAGGCCGAAGCCACCTTCAAACGGATGCCGCGCGCCGAGTGGGACGCGGTGCGCGAGGAGACTCTGACCTATGTTCAGGCATTGCGCCAAAGCGGGCACCTGGTCGACGCACGGGCGCTGCGCAGTGCGTCGTCGGCCGTGACCTTGAAGGTGCGCGACGGCCGCCTCTTGGTGACCGACGGGCCCTTCATCGAAACCAAGGAACAGCTCGGCGGCTTTTTCCTGGTCGAGGCGCGCGACTTCGACGAGGCGATCCAGATCGCGGCCCGGTGGCCGGGTGCGCGCTATGGCGAAATCGAGCTGCGGCCGGTGGAAGAAGGACTGCCCGAAGACGCCAGGTACTGAACTGGAGGATCGTTAAATCTGGCCTGAAGATCAACGCGGTGACGGATAGAGGAAATTCACGATGAGCAAGAACACGATCTGTCTGTGGTACGACCACGATGCGGAGGAAGCCGCGCGCTATTATGCGCGAACCTTCCCGGACAGTGCGGTCAAGGCGGTGCATCGTGCGCCGTCTGACTATCCCGGCGGCAAGGCGGGCGATGTGTTGACGGTCGAATTCACCGTCTGCGGCCTGCCCTGTCTCGGCCTCAACGGAGGCGACGTCTTCCGGCACAGCGAGGCGTTTTCGTTCCAGATCGCAACGGATGACCAGGCCGAGACCGACCGTTACTGGCGCGCGATCGTCGCCAACGGTGGCATGGAAAGCAACTGCGGCTGGTGCAAGGACAGGTGGGGCCTGTCGTGGCAGATCACGCCGCGCGTCCTGACCGAGGCACTCGCCACGGGTGGCGACGTGGCGAGGCGTGCGTTCGAAGCCATGATGGCCATGCGGAAGATCGACATCGCCGCGATCGAGGCGGCGGTACGCGGGGGTGAGGCGGTATCGACATGAGCCTCGTCCTTTACGCTCATCCCTCGTATTGACGGCCGACCGCGCGGCGGCGCCGTCGCGGTTCTATGCCGACTGGACCTATCCGATCGCCGACACCTGAATACGTCGAATGCGTTGCCGACGACGTCAAGCCGGTGAAATGGACTTCCCTCCCGCAGGCGGTAAAGCCAAACGAAGGCGAGGTGGTATTGTTTTCCTGGATCGTTTACCAGTCGCGCAAGCGGCGCAACACGGTGAACGCCAAGATGATAGTGATAGCGGACCACAAGTTGGCGTAGCGGCATGGCCGCGCGTGGTTCAAGCGTGACTTGCGCCGCCGGCGGTTCGCGGCAACGAGTACGGCAGGTTTTCGCGTCGGGCTTCGGCGTTCCGGAGGGCGCCGGCTCAGCTTGCCCGCGGCAAGCGCCAGCCCGGAAACTCGGCGCGAAACGTGCTGCCCTCGCCGACCCGCGACTCGATAAGCAGCGTCGCCTGGTGGCGCAGCAGGATGTGCTTGACGATCGCCAGACCGAGTCCGGTGCCACCCGTGTCACGCGAGCGGCCGCGGTCGACGCGATAGAAGCGCTCGGTCAGCCGCGGCAAATGTTCGCTGCCGATGCCGACTCCGGAATCGCGCACGCTAAAGACACCATTACCGTCGTGTACCTCCCACTCGATAGCGATGTCGCCACCGTCCGGCGTATAGCGGATGGCATTGGAGACGAGATTGCCGAAAGCGCTGTGCAGCTCCTTGCGATTGCCGCGCAGGTGGGGCCCCTGGCAACTTACGGCGAGCCGGTGACGGCCCTCGCTGAGACTTTGCCCTTCGGCCAGCAACTGCGCCAGCAGGTCGGCCATATCGACTTCCTCTTCGCTCGCCGGAGCGTCCTCCGCTTCGAGTTGCGACAGCGTCAGCAGGTCGTCGACCAGGCTGAGCATGCGCGCCGTCTGGTCGCTCATCAAGCGTGCGAAGTGCCGGCGCTGGTCGGCGCTCATCATGTGGTCGTCGGTGAAGTGCTCGAGGAAGCCGCTGACCACGGTCAGGGGCGTACGCAGTTCGTGCGACACGTTGGCGACGAATTCGCTGCGCATCGACTCGACACGACGCGCGTCGGTGACGTCGAGGCTGACCAGCAGCTTGTGCTGCTCGCCCAACGGAACGACTCGCAAAGCATAAAGGCGGGGGCGCGCAGTTGCCGACTGCAACAGAAAAGGTGCCGTCGCATCGGCACCGCCGAGGTATTCGGCGAAGCCCGGCGCACGGACGAGTTGCTCGACGATGGCGCCGCCATCGCAGGGCCGGCGAATGCCGAGGTGTGCCTCGGCGGCACGATTGTGCCACTGGATTCGGTGGCCACCGTCGAGGATCACCAGACCATCGGGAACCGCGTCCATCGCCTCGTGGAAAGATCGCAACCTGGCCTTCACCGCCTCCAGCGCACGCGCATCGTGGCGCAGGCGGCGCATGAGCTTGAGAAACACTTCGCTCGAGGCGCCGCGAGCGGCGGGATAGCCGCTGTCGGCGCTGTCCTGCGGACTGTCGAGCCAGGCCAGCCAGCCTGCCAGCCGCTTGGTGTGCACGACGACCAGCAGGGTCGAGGCCAGCGCCGCCGCCGCCCAGGCCCAGGCCGGACCGTGCCACAGCCCGGCGACCAGCGCCAGGCAGCCGATCGGCAGGAGGTTGGCCAGCAATGCCCTGGCCAGCCAGCGCCCGGCCGGGCTCATGGTGACTTCTGGTCGGGCGCGCGGTGAGCGACCAGCTTGTAGCCGGCGCCGCGGACGGTTTGCACCATCTGCTCGGCGATCGGTCCGAGAGCGACGCGCAAGCGCCGGATATGAATATCGACCGTCCGGTCTTCGATGTAGACCTGATCGCCCCAGACGTTGTCGAGCAGTTGCTGGCGCGAATAGACGCGGCCAGGGTTGGCGATCAGGAAGCGCAGCAGCCTGAACTCGGTCGGCGTCAGCGTGATGCGCTGCCCGCTGACGCGCGCTTCGTAGCTTACTGTATCGAGTTCGATGACGCCGGCGCTCAGCGTGCCCTTGACGAGTTCCGGCGCGCAGCGGCGCAGCACCGCCTGCACCCGGGCGATCAGTTCCTTGGGACTGAAAGGCTTGACGATGTAGTCGTCGGCGCCGCCTTCGAGACCGGCGACGCGGTCGGCCTCCTCGCCACGTGCCGTCAGCAGAATGATCGGCAGTTTTCGCGTGCGTGCGTCGCCGCGCAGCCGGGCGGTCAGCGCCAGGCCGGACTTGCCGGGCAGCATCCAGTCGATCAGCGCCAGGTCGGGCAAGGCCTCGCGCAACAGCGGCTCGACATCTTCCGCCGTGTCGGCGCAAAGCGGCTGATAGCCGCCGCAGACCAGGGTAAAGCGCAGAAGTTCCTGAATGCCTTTGTCGTCCTCGACGACAAGCACCTGCGGTAGCCTCGACACCGGTCGCGTCATGCGCTGTCGGCCTGCTTTCTGGCCGCCGCGCTGTGCCGGACGTCGATCCCGCTGACGACATAGATCACATTCTCGGCGATGTTGACGGCGTGATCGCCGACGCGTTCGATGGCCTTGGCGATCCAGATGATGTCGAGCGCCTCGGTTATCGTTCGCGGATCTTCCATCATGTAGGTTATCAGTTGACGCAGGATGGCGTTGAAGGCCGCGTCGATCGCCTTGTCGCGGCCGATGACGTGGCGTGCGGCCTCGAGGTCCATACGCGCCAGCGAATCGAGTGCACTCTGCAACATGTCGGTGGCCAGTTGCCCGGCGTGGTGAACGTCGGACAGGCGCGGGATGCGCTGCCCGCCGGCCAAGTGCAGCTTGCGCGACATGTTGGCAATCTTCGACGCCTTGTCGCCGATGCGCTCCAGGTCGGTGACGACGCGTGAAATGGCCATGATCAGCCGCAGGTCGCGTGCCGTCGGTTGCCGGCGCGCGATCAGCAGCGTGCAGTCCTCGTCGATGCCGACTTCCTGGCTATCGACTTCGCTGTCGGTGTCGATCACCTGCTGCATCTCTTGGAGGTTGCCGGTGCTGAACGCATCGACCGCCGCCAGCACCTGTCGCTCGACCAGGCCACCCATCTGAAGTATTCGAGTGCGGATGTTCTCGAGTTCGAGGTCGAACTGCTTGCTCAGGTGGTCACTCATGGGGCCAGGCTCGCATGGGGAAACGGTTGGAATGCGGGCAGCTTAGGACGGCTATGTTACGGCAAGATGACGTGTGGCCGCCGGCCAAAGCCTGGTCCGACACGGCACGAAAGGGGGCCGGCTCATCGGGCTGTTTCGCCTTGGCCGGTGCGACGCTTGCCACCAGGGCGGTGGCTGTCCTCATTTGCTCACCAGCGAATGGATAGCATCCGATCGAAGCTGTCTCCCGATCGGCAACCCGCCGATCCAGAATCCCCCAGCCTGACCCGAAGCAGGCCAATGGCGGCTTGAGCGCAGGCGGCGATCATCCCAACCTTCATCGCGGCCGGCCAGTCACTCGCCGACGCTGATTGCCAGCGGGGCCATCTCCTTGTACAGCAGCGGAAGCGGCGACTTGCGAGAGAGAGTGATGATTCGGGTTCCCGGCGGATACATCAGGTGGTAGGTCAGGAACAAGTGTGTTTCGTCGCTGCCGAGCAGCAACTCGCGCAACGCCACATAGCCCGGATGGCCGAGCACCTCGATCTCTTCGTAGTCGTGCCGGTTGAGGCGCAGCGAGCGTGGCCGAAATTCCAGCCAGGGCTTTTCCGGGCCGAGCAGCGCGTGCATCAGAAGGCGCCGGATTTCGGGCAGGACGATGAGGCCGACGCTGTCTTCGCCCACCAGCCACTCGACGGCGCGGCCCTCGCCGCCAGGGTCGGGCAGATGGTCGCCAAAAGACTGGCACCAGCGGGGAAAGTAGGCCGCATAGCGGCGAAGAGTCTTTTCCATGCCTTCAAAGCCTCTTGCAAGACTTGCACTGCCGGGCTGCTATTTCGCGGCTGGAGGCGAAGTGGAGAACGCGGGCGGCCAATTCGGGGATGCGGCAGTCGTCAAGCCAACATCATAGCACGTGCCCGGCAGATGCTAGCCAACGACGACAGATCAGGCAATGGAGGCGCGCGATGAGACATGTTCGAGGTGGCGGTTTTTCCACGTCACGGAGAGGCAAGACGCCTAGTCCAGCACCGCTAGCCCAAAGCCCCGGCGGCCGAACTCGTTCCCGTTGTAGAGCATGTAGACTCGGCCGTCGCAGGCGAAAACATGTGGGTAACAGAGCATGTCCGAATCCCAGTCATTTTCGCTCGGCGCAATGCTCATCTGTTCATCGTCCCGCGTCCAGTCCAGCAGATCGTCCGAATAGGCATGGCCGATGCGGTAACTTCGGTTTCTGTTGTGACGGAAGTCGTGCCTGTGCCGGTAACAGAAGAACAGGTGGTAGCGTCCGGAAATCTGGATTACCGTCGGCAGCGCCTGACATTCGTCGGAGCCCAGCCGGCAAGCGACGATTTGCCGGCCGCTCTCGCGGCGCCAGCGAATGCCGTCCAGCGAACTGGCCTGCCCGATTCGATAGATCCGCTCCGCGGGCTCGTCATCTGCCCGTTTCTCCCAGGGGGTGCCGAAGATGTACCACATGTAGAACGAGTCGCCGAAAACCTGGACGAAGGGATCGGCGACCAAACAGGGCTCGTGTAGCGATGGCGAGAGGATTGGTCCGTCCCCGAGGCGACGAAATGTGTCGCCGCCGTCCCGGCTGACGGCGATTCCGATGGCGCTGTCCACCGGCACCGAAACGCGCCGGTTCACACCGCAGGTATACCCATAGATCAGGTCGCCGCGCCGCAAGACGTTCATCGGAAAAATGCCGTGCTCGTCGAAACAGCCCGCTTTCCCGAGTTCGATCACCGTATTTCGGGACACGGCGATCACTTCGCGAAAATCCTTTCGCATGTCCACGAACGCGATGTGACTCAGGTAGTTGCCGCTCGACGCATCGAAGGAGCGGGTCGAGAAGTAAATCCGCAGGCGATCGTCGAAAACGATCACCTGTGGCGCCTGCGCGAACTCGCGGCACTGATTGAAGAGCTCGAATTCCGTCGGATCGAAAATCTTTCCGAGTTTGCGCCACTTCATCGCTCTGCGCCGCCACCCGCCGGCCCGCATGCGACGACCACCACCTTCCCGTAGCCTGCCATCGGGCATTTCTCCTATATCAGATGGTATTCCGAGACGAGACGGCGGCTGATGTCTTCGGCCGAGTTGAACATCATGACATCGATGATCGAAAGCGATGGAATGAAATCGTTTCCCGCCTGCGTGTAGGGAATAATCTCGGGTTGCAGGAATTTCAAATCGATTCCCTGGCTGAAAAAGTGCTCCCGCGAGTAGAGAGACTGGCCGCCGATAGGATTGACGTACTCGCGAGCGCCGACCTGCCGACATAGGGCGATGACCCGGTCTTGGCCCCTGAGCGTGTGATCGACCGGCAGGGTGGACGAAATCGCCACCTCGGTACCGATTCCGAGGTAGGCGCACACTGTACGTATCGTGTGCAGCAGGAAGCGAAACAGGTTGCCATCCGGATGACCGAGCGCGCCGTCGACCACCGGAAACGCTTGCGGGAAACAGGGTGCTCGGCGATACGCTTCGCGAATCCGGTTGCGCAACTTGTCTTTCCTGAAGTCACTCGCCAGTTCCCGGTCACGCACGTCGAGAAAATCCGACGCTTTCTTCAGGGGTAGGGAAATCAGGGCTTCTCGTCCCTGCTCAAGAATGCGGTTCCGGTTGATCCAGCCTTTCTTCGTATATTGGACGTTGTCGTAGATGACGAACAGGTCTACGGCGCGGATCAACTGAAAATAGCCGATGTAGGGAAAGAAATAGGGTTGCATGATCGCCAGTCGCATCCTGCTCGCCCTTTGCCGCTCAGGTGGCGCTCACCGGTTCAAGGCCGGACCGCTGCTCGAGGATGACTTCGAAGGCCGCGGCCGGCAGACCCGCGCACCAGCGTTGCCACATGGTGCGCAGAGCCCGTTCGAGGCCGGCGGCGACGAGTTCCGGTTGGCCCATCGCCGAATGGCGCAAACGTTCGCGCAGTTGCGGTCGGAGGCGAGCGAGAGTGGGCAAGTCGTTCGCCCAGGAGACGCCTCGCGCGACGAAGTCGGTGGCGTTGTGGGTGATGAAGGCCTCCAGGCCGACGTGGCCGAGAATGGACGCACCAGATCGTCCCGGCACGGTATCGCCGGCCAGCGTCAACGTGGGAACGCCCATCCACAAGGCATGCAGGGTGGTGGTTCCGCCGGTATAGGGGAAGGTGTCGAGGCAGATATCGACTTCCCGGTGCGAGTCCAGGTAAGTGGACATGTCGGAACGCGCGAGGAAGCTCAGGCGTTCGCGAGCGACGCCGTTGGCGGCAAAATCGTCGATCAACTCGTCGGCCCGCCCGTCCGGCCGCATCGCGCCGAGCACGAGCCGCGAATCCGGTACGGCGTTCAGCAAGCGCGACCAGAGCGCGACCACCGAAGGGCTGATCTTGGTCGGGCGATTGAAGCTGCCGAAAGTTACATGGCCGTTGTTCAGCGCCGCTAGCGGGCTGACCGGAGGGGCATCGGCAAAGGGCAGGAAAGGTGCGTTGGCGGGCAGGCGAACGACCTTTTCAGTGAACTGCCGGTCGAACTCGCCGAAGGGCAAAAAGAAGCGGTCGGCGAGAAAGTAATCCATCGCCTGCAGGCCGGTAGTTCCCGGATAGCCTATCCAGCTCGCCTGCAGCGGCGCCGGTTTGCGAGCGAAGGTCAGGAGGCGGTGGTGCGCTGTGTGGCCACTCAGATCGATCAGAATGTCGATGGCGTCGGCACGAATCCGTTCGGCCAGAGCGTCGTCGGAAACCCCGGCGATCGCATGCCAGTGCGCGAAGTGCTGTCGCATCCGCCCGGTCACGTCGTCTTCGACGCGGTGGTTGGAATAGGCGTGCAGCGACAGTTGTCGATACCTTGCCAAGCGCGCCAGGACCGGCTCGATATAGCTCGCGACGGCGTGGTTGCGCAGATCGGCCGAAACGACCCCGACTTGCAGGCCGCGCTGCGGGTCCCGGGAGTTGGTGTGCGCTCGCCAGTGTGCGCGCAAAGGGGCTTCGAATCGCTCGCCAAAGCGGCAGTGTTCGGCAAACAGTGCCGCCGCGCTGATGTCCTCGTTGTGACTGAGGCAGAACAGCAGGTCGCTATGCGCCAGGGGGTAGTCGGGCCGGAGTTCCAGCGCGCGCCGGCAAGCCGTCTCGGCTTCGCCGTAGCGACCCCGCTCGGTCAGTGTGACGCCGAGGTTGAGGAGCGCGTGCGCCTGATCGGGCTTGAGTTCCAGAGAGCGGCGGAAGCTCGCTTCGGCTTCGCTGTGCCGCTCCTGGTCGCGCAGGATGTTGCCCAGGTTGTAATAGGCTTCGGCAAAGTGTGGTCGGTAGCGCAGCGCGCAGCGTACGCTTTCCGCCGCCGCATCGAGTTGTCCCTGAGCCCTCAGAGCCGAACCGAGAACCACCAGCGCCTCGGGGAAATCGGCCTGAAAACGTAGCGCCAAACGCAGTTCTACTGCGGCCTCCGCCCATCGGCCCCGGTCGTTCAAGGTGATGCCGAGGTTGAAATGCGCCGCCGCAAAATCCGGTTTGAGTTCGAGCGCGCGCCGCAAGGCGCTCTCGGCTTCGCTCAGCCGGCCCAGGTCGCGCAGCGTATCGCCGAGATTGTTGTGCAGTTCGGGATGATCCGGTCCCACGGTCAGCGCTCGACGATAGCTCGCTTCGGCCTCGACAAGGCGGCCCAAGGCTTTCTGGGCGGTGCCCAGGCCGTTGAGTGTTGCCACCGAATCCGGGTCAAGCACGAGCGCCCGTTGGTACGACTCTGCCGCTTCCGCCGGGCAGCCCAGTTCCATCAGCGCGTCGCCCAGCTTCAAGTGAGCGGGCGCGAAGTCCGGGGTCAACCCCAGTGCCTGCCGATAGCTGGTCGCGGCTTCACGGTGCTGGTGCTGCGCGCTGAGGACATTGCCCAGGTTGTAGTGTGCCTCGGCGAACTCCGGCCGGATTTGCAGAGCACGCCGCTGGCAGGCCTCGCCTTCCGGCAGTTTGCCCATGTTGGCCAGCACCACGCCAAGATTGCTCTGTACCTGCTCGTCGCGCGGCAGCAGCTTGGCCGCACGGCGCATGGCCGTCAGTGCTTCCCGGTCACGGCCCTGGGCGTGCAGGATCGCGCCCAGAGCCTTCCAGCCGAAGCCATGGCGCGGGAAGCGCTCGGTCAGCGTGCGCGCGAGAGTCTCGCCATCGGCGTAACGTGCGGCGGAAAACAGCTCGATCAGCCTGTTCTCGTCGTCCGCAGCGGGGCCCCGACGACGGTCGGCGCCCCGGCCGCGCAAGGCCGCCGCGGGACGCTCGCGTGAACCCGCTTGCTGCCGCCGTGTCGCATCTTGCGTGACGGGGCCGCCGTCCAGGCTTCGCGCCAAAGCCTCGACGGCCTCGCCAGCCAGACCGTGCTGGCGGCCGAGTGCCAGGACTTGTCGCGCCGTCTCTGGCTCGCCCGCGAGGATGAGGGCTTCGATATAGCTCCGCCAGTACTGTGACGACTCGGGAACTGCCTCGAGCGCCGCCAGAAAGTGGGGCAGGCCGACCGCGACCTGCTGCCGTAGCACCGCGAGAAGGCCCAGTTGGTGGTTGGCTGCCGCGTCTTCCGGTCGCGCCTGAAGAATGGCCCGACAAAGCCGTTCGGCTTCGTCCAACTGACCCGCCTGGCGACAGGCGGCCGCTTTCTCCAGGGCCTGGGCTAGCGTCTCGTCCAGGGTCAACCCGCTGCCCGTCGTCTCTCCCAGACCCGCTTCAGGCGCGGGATCATTCGGCTGGCTGGACATCGGCCGAGTTCTCCGCTGGCGTGACGATACCGAGTGACGCCAGGTCCAGTCCGGTCCGTTCCATTTGCTCGCGCAGGCTGGCCGCTCCGCTGCGCAACAAGGCGCGTGCCTCGGGGTCGGCAGCGATCATCGACACCATGACCTGCTTGCCCTGGATATGCAGTCGGGCATCGACTTCGCCCAGATTGGGCAGCGTCAGACGCAGTCGCGTCTGCCACTTTGTCGCGTTGTCACCGTCGTCGGCCGACTGCCGTTCCCGGCCGTCCTCGATTTCCCAGTGCATGTTCTGGCCTGGCCACACCTGTCCCTGCCAGGCAAAATTCTGCGTCGCAAAAGCTTCGAGTTGCTGTTGTACGACGGCCTGCACCTGTGGTGCGACAGGCTGTCCGGGTTGGGCGGCCGACGCGGCTGGGGCTGTTTGGCCAGTTTGTGTCGACTCCCCGGGAGGGTTCGCGGTGACCGTCACCTGGAGCGACCGGGTGGGCAACGAAGCGTCGCCCGTCGGTCGCGCCAGGTCGGCGGCATCGCCTGCCGGGAGCGGGCGTGGCCGGCCCGGCGAGACGTCGGGCCCGCTCTCGGCCGGCCGTCGCGTAGCGATCGTGTTGCTGTCGACGCCGCTCGGCACCGTCTGTCCCTGCCCTCCGGGAGGCGTCTGGGGGGCCAGCTTCCCTTGCGGTTCCTGCAACAACTGCGCGGTGCTGTAGCGTCCCTCGACCCACTCCACCTGATGCGATTCGTAGAACATCCCGCTATGCGTGATCGCCTGCTGGAGCAAGGGCACCATGTCCCGCCCGCTGCTCGGCGGACGCTCGGCGATCGGTTGATTGCCGTTGAGGGGCAGCGCCAGCGGAGCGCCCGGGTTGTCGCGCCGGCCGGCAAAGAGGCTGCTGATCAGTTGTCCAGTGCGGCTCAAGTTGGTGGCGGCCGATTCGTTCCCCGCTGTTTCGACTCCGGCTTCGGGGCGCGCGACGACGGCCAGCGTCAGCTTTCCGTCGCTCTCGGCGACTTCCAGCTCGATCACATCCCCGCTCTTGGCGGCAAAAGGCAAGGCCAGCGTCACGTTGCGCTGGTTGATCAGCGCGCGGTAGGTACCGTTGGGCATCAATGAGGCGATTTCGGCCAGCAAGCGCTGGCCGACGACGAGGCCCGACAGCTTGTCGGTGATCTCCTGGGCCGGCAAGGCCGGCCGCAAGGCAACGTCGGCGGTCGGCTGGAGGCGGTTGCTCGCTTCAGCGCGAATCATCATATCAGCGATCGATTGGCGTCACGCGCAAGAGTACGCTCAACTCGTGCAACCGAGCTTCGACGAGCCCACGCACTCGCGCATCGCAGGCCAGGCAACTTTCGATCAGGCGGCGGCTGTGCTCCCGTGCCGACGGTGGAGTGCCATCGAACAGCGCGGGCGGCAGGCTGTCGGCCAATGTGCGGCGTTCGCTTTCCCGTTCGGCCAGTCCTTCCCAGTCGCTGGCCGCCGCCGCGCTGGCCATCGCCTCGGAGAGCACCAGCAGGCGCTCCAGGGAAGGCAGCGAGGAATTCATGCCACGGCCTGTTGTCGCGCGTTCGGTGAAATCTCGCGCCAGGCGCTGTGAATCTCCTCCAGCAAACCCGCAACTTCTTCGAGAGCATGCAGGTCGTTGTCCAGGTTGGCACGCAGCAGGCGAAGTACCAGGTAATCATAAAGCGCATCGAGTCGCTGGGCGATTTCGCCGCCGTTTTCCAGGTCGAGGCTCACCTTGAGGCCATTGGCGATGATGTCGATGGCTTTGGAAATGCCTTCGCCCTTGGCCGCGATCTGTTGTTGCTGCATGGCGGCACGCGCCTTGCCGATCGCCGCCTCGGCACCGGCAAAAAGCAGCAGGATCAGCCGGTGCGGGTCGGCGACCTCGACCGCGGCGTCGACACCGACCTTCTGATAGGCTGAAATCGCATTGCGAGCATGGCCGAACATTCAGTGCTCCTATTCGTAAGTGGGCAGGTTGGCGAGTTGCTGCGTCAGGAAGTTGCTCGTCGTCGTCATTCCCGAAACCAGGGTGTCGAGAGCCGTGAACTGCCGGCGGTAACGTGCTTCGATCTGGGTCAGCCGGCTCGATATCACGTCGGACTGTTTGTCGAGGCTCTTGATCGAGGTATTCAGCCCGGCGCTGCGTGCCGCAATCAAGCCATCGGTTCCAACCAGCCCGTCGGCGGCGGATTTCAGCTTGGCGCTGTAGGCGGCGACCAGATTGGCGACGCCGCTGAAGTTTTCACTGATCGCCTTGGTGAGTTTGCTCGAGTCGACGGTCCACTTGCCGTCCTTTTGCAAACTGACGCCGACATCCGACAAGCGTTGCAGCGTGGCGCCCGAGAGGGCCGACGGAATCTCGCCGAGCGAATTGCGGACGCTGCTCTGCGCGGTGCGCAGCGTGCTGTCGCCATTGAGCGCGCCGGCTACCTTGGTCGTCGGGTTGTAACTGCCGAGACTGTTGGCCGTCGTGTTGAATTCGTTGAGCGCCTTGACCAGGGCGTTGAGTCCGCTGGTCAGGCTCGAGTTGTCCTTGCTGATCGTCAGCGTCGTGCTGAGCGAGGTGGCGGGCGCTTCGGGACCTTTGAGCAGGGTCAGCGTGACGCCATCGAGCGCTGTCGTAACCGTGTTCGTCGCGGCGGTCACGGCAATTCCGTTGAGCTTGAAACTGGACCCCTGCGCGGCCTGCGACTGGACAAAGGCATCGGTCGGTGCCGGCGCGTCGTTCGGGTTGTAGGCCAGCCCGGCGATTCCCGACAGGCGAATGAACTGGTTGCTGCCGGCGGTGTCTCCGGTGAGCACCAACTGTTTGCCGGCCACACCATTGATGACCACGGCCGAGACGCCGGCGCTGGCATTGTTGATCGCGTCGCGAACCTGCTCCGGCGTGGCGCCGTCGGCGAGAGTGATGTCGGTCGTCTTGGTCGGCGAGGTTCCAGCGGGGACCGTGTCGAGCGAGAGAGTCAGCGTGCCACCCGTCGGCAGCGTACCGTCCGTACCCGAGAAAGGGGTGGCCGTAGTCGACGTGGCAATGCTGTGTTGTTTCGCCAGTTGCGTCACCTCGAGGCTGTAGGTGCCGGCCACGGCGCTCGACGAGGTGCTGGCCGAAGCGATCGTCGCATCGCTGACGGCGCTCTTGAAGACCGAGAACTTCTGCGTGGCCGTCGTTCCGCTGGCCGGTACGAGGTTGCCGGCGGCAGTCTGCAGCGCCGAGATCGCACCCTGCAGCGAACCGAGCGCCGAGATCTTGGCCTGCAGCCCGGCTTCTTTCTTTGCAAGTTCCGTCAATGGCCGTTTCTCGAGCGCCATCAACTGACTGACAATGCTATTGACGTCGAGGTTCGAGCCGAGGCCCGGCGAGGAAATTGCCATGTTCTTCTCCGGCGGCTACAGGCGGGAAACGCCTTGCGCCGCGTATTTTCAGGCCGTCTGTTTGACGAACAGCCCCTTGATGCTATCCAGCGTCTTGGCGATGGCGATCATCTCCTCCGACGGCATCTGGCGAATCACCTCCTTGGTGGTGCGGTCGATGATCTTGACCACCAGTTGCCCGGTGTCCTCGTTGACGCTGAATTCGATATTGCTGTTGATCGGCAGGACGAACTCGCGAACGCTTCTGGCCGCCGCTTCGACCTCCTGCCGGTCGGCTGGCTGAACGCGCAGCGACGGGCGAGAGGACTCGGTACCTTTGGCCGTGCTGTCACCGGGCGATCTGTTGAGTTCACGCGCCGCACTGCTGACCACCGGGTTGACCTGGGGAGGCAGAGAGACGGCAGTGGGTTGAATGTTCATCTTGTGCTCCTTGGTGAAGAGTCACCGGGGCGCGCTCACGTTACCGCGAGCGCGCCCCCGATCTTACCGCTGTTTGACTCAGTATGCGCTTATCCGCGGAGCAGCGAGAGAACGTTCTGCGGCAGCGAATTGGCCTGTGCGAGCATGGCGGTACCGGCCTGTTGCAGGATTTGAGCCCGCGTCAGGTTGGCGGTTTCGGCCGCGAAGTCGGCATCGACGATGCGGCTGCGCGAAGCCGACAGGTTTTCGGAAGTCGCTGCCAGGTTGCTCACCACACTGCTGAAGCGGTTCTGCACGGCACCGAGATTCGCCCGACTGGAGTTGACATTGGCCAAAGCCGAGTCGATCGTCGCGATGGCGTTCGCCGCACCGCTCGCGGTCGTCAGATCGACCTTCGATATGCCGGCGCCGAAGGTGGCGGTGGCAGCGGTATAGCCCCCGGTCAGACCGGTGGTGGCGATGTTCGCGCCGCCGACGGTGATGCCCGCGCTACTGTTCGAGGTCAGTTTGATGCCGCCGTAGGTGTGAGTGATGGTTGTCGCGGCAAAGCCCGTGTTGTTAGCGGCCGCCGCGCCCGCCGTCTGCACGCTGATCGTGCGGCCGTCGGCGGCGGTCAGGCTGACCTTCTTGCTGGCATTGTCGAAGGTCGCGCTGACCCCGGTCTGGTTCGATACCGCGTTGATCGCCGCGACGACGTTGTTGCCCTGCGCTGCCGCGTCGGCACCGGCGGCGATCGCACCGAGCTTGACACCGTTGATCTTGATGTAGTTGGTCGTGTCGCCGGCCACCGCCGTCGTCGCGCTGATCGCCCCGCTGGTCACCGTGGTCGCCGTGGCGACGGCCGAGACGCCGGTCTGCCCGGTGACCGTGTTGAACGCCGCCGCCTTGGCGATGGCGCTGTCGGCTCCGGCTTTCGTCGTTCCCGCGGTCAGCCCGGTTTCGGTGTCGGTCGCCGTGCCGGTCATTTCGATCTTGATGTCGCGACCATCCATCGAGGAAAGCGTCAGCACGCCGGCGGAGGCCGAAGCGGTCACGCCGGTGGTGGCGGTCACGGTGTTGATCGCCGTCGCCACGGCCGCACCTTGTGCCGTGGCGTCGGCCCCGGCAACGACCGCGCCGACGGAAACGCCGTTGATCTTCAGATCGCCGTCAACCAGGGCCCCGGTCGTCGTCGCCGCGATACCGGTGACCGTGACCGTGCTGGAAACGCCGTCGGAAACCGACGGCCCGACGCCGTAGCCGTTGACCGTGATGCCCCCCGCGGCGATGGCGCCGGCAGTGACGGATTTCTCGAGCTTGGTCTCGTACGAGGAGGTCGTTCCGACGCCGAGGGCATCGGCTCTGGCGCTGGCGATCGAGCTGATCGAAATCGATTCGCCGCTGTTGGCGCCGATCTGGAAGGCTTGCGAGTTGAAGGTGCCGTCGAGTACCTTGACGCCGTTGAACGCGGTTTGACCGGCGACGGTGTTGATCTGCTGCACCAGTTGGTCGACTTCCTGCTGCAGGGCGGCGCGGTCGGTCGCGGTGTTGGTCGCGTTGGCCGCTTGCACGGCAAGTTCGCGCATCCGTTGCAGCGAGTCGGTGATGCTCTGCAGGCCGCCTTCGGCCGTCTGGGCCAGCGAAATGCCGTCGTTGGCGTTGCGCGACGCCTGGTTCAGGCCGCTGATCTGCGAAGCCATGCGGGTCGAAATCGCCAGACCGGCGGCGTCGTCCTTGGCGCTGTTGATACGCAGGCCCGACGACAGGCGCTGCAGGGAGGTCGCCAGCGAAGCTTGCGAGGTGTTGAGGCTGCGTTGCGAATTCAGCGAGGCAGCGTTGGTGTTGATGACTTGGGGCATTTTCCTTCTCCTACTATGATGAAAGTGACTTCGGGTTGCGGTGCACCGCCTGAAGCGGTGGCTGCCGGCCCATCCTGTGTGGCGATTTCTTCGCTGACAACTACTTTTACGACCACCCGAAAAGGAACTTTAGAAAATTTCTGCAGGGCTGCCGTGTGAGTCCTTAATCGGCAGCCGAGCGGCGAAGTTGAGCGACTTGGCGCGGGATTGCGGAAATCCTTCATTCGCTGGCAAGCAGCCTTGCCTGAGCGCTGGCGAGAAGGGCCAGAGAGAAGTCTGTTCTCAGCGCCGGCTCGAGACGGTTATAATTCGGGCGGGCCTCGGCAAGGCTGAGGACCGGCTGTCGTTTGCCGTCGCAAGACCCTGTTCTAGAGAGTTTTTTGGCGAATCCGAGCGTCGTCTGACAAGGCTCTTGGAGCGCCAAGCGGAAGCAGCTGCTGTCGATGGCTGGCGGCCGGCCGGGACCGATGCTTGTCCCGCAGGGTTTCAGCGGCCGCACTGGCAAGCAAGGAAGATAGGCGGCAGGCTGTCGGTTTTCGTGCCTGGCAACCGGTGTTGGTGGACGTTTGTGGACGGTTTATGCGGATCCTGCTTTGTAACGATGATGGCTACTTCGCGCCGGGGATCGACCACTTGGCGCGCGCCCTGTCGGAGATGGCGGAGATTACCGTGGTTGCGCCGGAACGCGACCGCAGTGGGGCGAGCAATTCGCTGACCCTGGACCGCCCTCTTTCGCTAAGGCGCGCCGCGAGCGGCTTCTATTACGTCAATGGCACGCCGACCGACTGCGTCCACCTGGCGGTTACCGGGATGCTCGACGAACTGCCGGACATGGTGGTTTCCGGGATCAACATTGGCGCCAACATGGGCGACGATACAATCTATTCGGGGACCATCGCAGCGGCTACCGAGGGTTTTCTGCTCGGCGTTCCGTCGTTGGCGATTTCGCTCTGCAGTAAGGTTGGCGAGCATTTCGCGACAGCGGCACGAGTGGCCTGCGAACTGGTCGGCCTGTTGCAGAAGCAGTCGCTGAACGAGCCCGTGCTGCTCAACGTCAACGTCCCCGACGTAGCCTACGATCGGCTGCGTGGTTTCGTCGTTACGCGGCTCGGCAAGCGTCACAAGGCAGAACCGGTGGTACCAACGATTTCGCCACGCAACGAGACGGTCTACTGGGTCGGAGCCGCCGGCGCCGCGCAGGATGCTGGCGAAGGTACCGATTTCTACGCCGTGCAGAATGATCAGGTTTCCGTCACACCCTTGCAGATCGATCTGACGCACAACGCGCAGTTGTCGCTGGTGCGCGGCTGGCTGACGCAATGAGTGGCGCCGTTTTCGGTTTCGGGATGACCTCGCAGCGCACGCGGACGCGCATGATCGAGCGGCTGCGCGAACAGGGCATCAGCGACGAGGAGGTACTGGCGGCAATCGCCGCCGTGCCGCGCCATGCCTTTGTCGAAGAAGCGCTCGCCTCGCGTGCCTACGAGGATACCGCCCTGCCGCTCGGCTTTGCGCAGACGATTTCGCAGCCCTACGTCGTGGCGCGCATGATCGAAGCCCTGCGCGCTGGCCGGCAGCTCGGCAAGACGCTGGAGATCGGTGCTGGCTGCGGCTACCAGGCGGCTGTTCTCGCGCAACTGACCGACGAGGTGTATGCCATCGAACGCATCGAGCCCTTGCTGGCCAAGGCCAGACTCAATCTGCGCGCGATCAAGCAACTGAATGTACGCCTGAAGCACGCCGATGGGCAACTCGGTCTGCCGGAAGCGGCGCCTTTCGATACGATCATTGTCGCCGCCGCGGCGTTGCGCGTGCCGCCTCCCTTGTTGCGGCAACTGGCGCCGGGCGGCCGGATGATCCTGCCGCTCGGCGGGGCGACACAATATCTCGCCTTGATCGAACATCGCACCGAGGGCTATGTCGAAACGCGTCTCGATACCGTTCGTTTTGTTCCGCTATTGTCGGGAGTCGAATGAAGGATCAATGGCTTTTCACCCGACCCGGGCTGATGCTGACCTTGGCGCTGCTTTTGGCGGGCTGCGCCGGCCAAACACCGGTACCCATGATCGAGCGTGGCGGTCAAGTGGCAACGCCATCGGCGGCCACCGCGATCGTCGGCAAGGACGGTTACCTGGTCAAGAAGGGTGACACGCTGTATTCGATCGCGCTCGATCAAGGGGTCGACTATCGGGATCTGGTCGCCTGGAACGCGCTCGAGAACCCGAATCGGATCCTGGTCGGTCAGGTGTTGCGGGTCAAGGCTCCGGGAGCGGTGCCCAGCGCCGATACGGCGACCGTCCGGCCGGTGGTAACGGCATCGCCGGTCGAGCAGCGCTCGCTCGACGGTGCTGGCCAGACACTCAAGCGCGAGCCCAAGGCGGGTAAAGAGCCTTACTCCGATCAGGCGCTGGCGCGGGCGCAGGCCGCGGCGCAACAGAAGCCCGCCGAAGCGGTGGCGGCGGTGTCGCCGGTCGCGAAGGTCGACGCGAAACCGGAGGCCAAGCCGGAAGCTAAGCCCGCCGTGCGCGCAGAAAGCCGGCCCGAGGCCCAGCCCGAAGTGCCGGCCGGCGAGGTCGCCGCAGGCAACGAGGAAATCGTCTGGGCTTGGCCGGCCAGCGGCAAGTTGATCGGCACCTTCAGCGAGGGCGGCAACAAGGGTATCGACATTGCTGGGAAGGCTGGGGATCCGGTGCTGGCGGCCAGCGGCGGCAAGGTCGTCTATAGTGGCACCGGTCTGCGTGGCTACGGCAAGCTGGTGATCATCAAGCACAACAACAACTATGTCACGGCTTACGCGCACAACCAGAACGTACTGGTGAAAGAAGGCCAGAGTGTGAACAAGGGACAGAAGATCGCAGAGATGGGCAACACCGATGCCGACCAAGTTAAGTTGCACTTCGAGGTCAGGCGCCAGGTCAAGCCGGTGGACCCGCTCAAGTACCTGCCGCCGCGTTGATCATGGCGGACGATTTCGACCGCGAGCCCGATCTTCTGGAAGACTTCCAGGCGCCGGAGTTCTCGGTCGAACTGCCGCCGCGTGAGCTGGAAAGCCCTCCCGCGTCGCCAGAGGCGGAACTGCTCAACGACGTCACCCAGCATTACCTGAACGACATCGGCGCCAAGCCGCTGCTCTCTCCGGGCGAGGAGATCCAGTGGGCCCGGCGAGCGCGTGCCGGAGACTTCGCGGCGCGACAGAAGATGATCGAGCACAACCTGCGGCTCGTCGTCAATATCGCCAAGCACTACCTGAACCGGGGCGTTCCGCTGCTCGACCTGATCGAGGAGGGAAACCTCGGCCTTATCCACGCGATCGAGAAATTCGATCCCGAGCGCGGCTTCCGTTTCTCGACCTACGCCACCTGGTGGATCCGGCAGGGTATCGAGCGCGCGATCATGAACCAGTCGCGAACGATTCGCCTGCCAGTGCACGTGGTCAAGGACATCAACCTGGTACTGCGCGCCATTCGCCATCTCGAATCGGCCGACGGGCGGGACATTTGCGCTGACCGGATTGCCCATCTGATCGACCGGCCGGTCGACGAAGTGCGTCGCGTTATGGTGCTGAACGAACGTATCGCCTCGCTTGACGCACCTTTGCAGATCGATCCCAGCCAGACGGTCGGCGATTTGATCGCCGACGACAGTTTGCTCGATCCGGATGAACTTCTGCAGACGAACGAACTTGGTGATTTGTTGCGCCACTGGCTCGGGCAACTCGGCGAAAAACAGCGCCAGGTTCTCGAACGCCGTTACGGTCTTGGCGGTGGCGAAACCTCGACCCTTGAGGAGATCGCCTTCGATCTGAATCTGACTCGCGAACGCGTCCGCCAGATTCAGATCGAAGCTCTCGACCAGCTTCGCCGCATCATCCGGCGCGGCGGCGTCACTTCGGACAATTTGTTCTAACGTTCCGCCGCCGGTTCGTGGCGCGCCTCGCGCAGCGCTTCGGCGAGCTGGAAAACCGCCATCGCGTAGAAGCTCGAGCGGTTGTAGCGCGTAATCGCATAGAAATTGTCGAAGCCTAGCCAGTAGCCGGTGGGCGCTCCGGGGCTGACGAGATCGATCAGCGCTGCCGGTTTTTCGGCATCGGCCGGGGACATCCGGCTGTCGGCGACGACCCCCTGGCTGGCGAGTTCGCGTATGCGCAGCGTCGGTTTGATGCCGGCGGCAATCAGCGCCGCAGGATCGCCATTGACGCTGGCCGGTACGGCAACCGGGGCACCTTTCTGCCAACCGTGCTGGTTCAGATAGCGCGCGACGCTGCCGATCGCATCCGCGTTGCTATGGCGCAGATCGATGCGATCGTCGTTGTCGAAGTCGACCGCGAAGCGACGCTGACTGCCCGGCATGAACTGCGGGATGCCGATTGCACCGGCATACGAACCCTTGATGTCTAGCGGGCTTACGCCGTTCTCGCGCGCCAGCAGGAGGAACTGCTCGAGTTCGCCGCGAAAGAACTCCGCCCGTGGAGGGTAGTGGAAGGCGAGCGAGGCCAGTGCCTCGAGAACGCCGAAACTGCCCATGTTCTGGCCGTACTCGGTCTCGACGCCGATGATCGCGACGATGATTTCCGGCGCCACGCCGTAAATCGCTTCGGCCCGCTGCAGCGTGGCGCCGTGTTTCTGCCAGTAGCGCAGGCCGCCGTCGACCCGGCGGCTGTTGACGAAGCGCTCGCGATAACGTTGCCACGAGCGCTGCATCTCGGGCACCGCTGGTGGGCGGATGGCGCGCAGAACGGTCGCGTTCGGCCGGATGGCGGCGAACTGGCGCGTCAGGTGTGCCACGTCGAAACCGTGCTGCTCATGCATGTCGACGATGAAAGCCTTGACCTCGGGCTCCTGACTGAACCCTGGCGCCGGCTGCGAGTGAACGGGCAAGGCCAGCAGGCCACCGAGCAGCGCCGACCACAGACTGACGGCAAGTTTTGTCTTCAAGCTTTCCTTCTCCTTCGTGGTGGCAGTCCGTATCGGCAACGTTGCAACCGGCGCAGCTGTTCGCCGCCTGCGCGACCGTAGCGTAGCGCCGCGTAGCAAGCGGCGGCTTCGCTGGTCGCTGCGGCGAGATCGGGCCTTTCGCTCGCCACCCGCTGCGCGAAAGCGAGCGGCCCCTCCCAGGCGGCACGCGTCACGCCTCTTCGCGCCAGCTCGGCGCAGTACCTTCGCCAGGCGCGTTGCGCCGGATCGATGGCCGGGCGCGTCGGCAGACTCCACAGCACGACGAGCAGAAGGGCGGCCACGCTAAGGGCCGTCAGCGCGGCCGTCATGCGCTGCCAATCGGGGTCGGGCAGGCCAAGCCGGGTCAGCAGTTCGCGCTGGCGCTGCGGATTGTAACCGAGTACCCATTGATTCCAGGTGTTGTTGGCGGCTTCCCAGCGGTTGCGCAGTTGCCGGAGCCAGGCCGTGTCCAGACGAACGACGACGGGCAGCGGTTCGCCCTCGTTCAGCGCGGCGGCGATACCCTGTTCGATGCGCGACGGGGCAACCGCGGCGGTCGGATCGACACGCACCCAGCCTCGTCCGGCGAGCCAGATTTCGCCCCAGGCATGCGCGTCGGATTGACGAACGGTGAGGTAGCCGTCGACCGGATTGAGCTCGCCACCCTGGTAACCGGCGACGACGCGCGCCGGAACGCCGGCCGCGCGCATCAGAAAGACGAAGGCCGAGGCGTAGTGCTCGCAGAAACCGCGGCGCGTCGTGAACAAGAAGTCGTCCATGGCGTCGGAGCCGAGCAGCGGAGGCTGCAGCGTGTAGTAGAAGTGCTGGTCGCGGAACATGGCGAGCGCGGTTTCGGCGATTTGCTCGGCGTTTCGCGATTGCCACTCGCCAGCCAAGGCGCGGCTTCTCGGGTTGAGCCCCTCCGGCAAAACGAGCGCCTGTTGCAGCGTCGCCGATGTTTCGACGACGTTGGCGCGATAGTCCAGAACCGAGACCAGGGAGAACCGTGCTCTGACGCGCAACGGTTCGCGTGCCAGGAGTTCGAGACTAGGTGCCAGCGCACTGTCGGGGGGAAGACTGGTTGGTAGATCGAGCGCCAGTAACCAGCGCTGGTTGTGCGCCTCGAGGATGGTCGTATAGGCATAGCGGCGGCCTTCGGCGACGATGACCGGCGCCAGCGCCGGCTTCGGCTGGCGGGTGGCGGCGCTACGCGGGCGCCAGGTCAGTCCGTCGTAGTCATCGAACACCGGGCCGCGCCAGTAGAGTTCCGATTTCTCCGGCAACTCGCCGACAAAGAGGCTGCGAAAAGCGATCGCTCCCGAGCGGCTGAGATGGCTGATCGATCCTGGCGACATCTGCTCGGGCAAACCGCTGAGTCCGGAATGGGCGTCCTGCGGCAAACCCCAGAGCGGACCGGAAACACGCGGGAAGAGAACGTAGAGTATCAGCATGAAGGGCAGGGCCTGGGCGAGCAGAACAGCGGCCTGACGAGCGAGCACGGGGATCGGCTGAGGTCCGCCGTGCAGGCGGATCAACGCGGCCGTCAGCACGGTGATGGCGGCCAGTAGCCAGATGCCGGTAGGGATGCTCTGCGAATAGAGGTAATGGGTGAGCAGGAGGAAGTAGCCAAGCATGATGGCCACCATGGCATCGCGCCGGGTCGTGATCTCAAGCGGCTTGAGGGCCATGAAGACCACCAGCAGGGCCACCCCGGCGTCCTTGCCCAGCAAGGTGTGGAACTGCCAGCCGATGCCTGCGGCACTGCCGGCGACCAGTATGGCCAACACCCAGGACGGTGGCAGGCGACGTCGCCGGTACCACAACCAGGTTCGCCAGAGCAGCGCGGCGACAACCACCAGCGACAACCAGAGTGGCAGGTGCTCCGCGTGTGGCGCCGCGGTGACCAAGGCGACTGCCAGCAGCCACGGCACCACGTCCGGCGCCAGAGCTACCGCCGTTGCCCGGCTCATCTGTCCGGCTGACCGTGCAAGGCCAACACCTGCAGGCAGTCGGCCCGGTGCGCCGGGCCCTGGGCGGGTAGAACCGTATGTTCCGGCAGGCGCAGGCCGTAGCGCAGCTCCTGCTCTTCGGCCCCCATGATCCACCCGGCGAGAATCGACAGGCGCACTTCGGGATCGCCTTCACCGGAGGTCAAAGACCAGTCGAGCCACAATTCCTCTGCCGACCCTCCGGCAAAGTGCTTCACCAGCAGCGGCTGCTCGTCGCTTCGCCGGGCGACCGCCTTCCAGGCGATATGCCGGGTCGGGTCGCTGATCTGGCGCGGCCGCAAGCCCGCGAAATCCTCTTGCCCTCCCTCGCCCTGGTGGCGGCCGGCATCGCTGGTCAACGACGATGCCGGTAGCGGCGTGCGGATCGGCCTGGGATAGACCACGCACGACAGCATCGGGTGGGGATAACTCCAGGCGCGAAACAACCCGAGTGGATAGCGTGTCGACAGCGTCAGTCGACCCGGGTCAAGGCGGCCACGTCGCCGCGCCAGAAACGGAATGGCCAGCGTTGCGTGACCGGCCGCCGGAACGTTCACGGTGACCACTGGCTGGGCAGCGAAAGAGAACTCGAGCGCGCGCCGCGGTGGCTGGTGGGGATTGTCGACCTGCATCGGAAAGCGCACCAGTTCGCCGGCAAATACGGCTTCGGCCCGCCCAGGCGTCAAACGCAGGCCGTATAGATTGCGGAAGGTGTGGATCATGGCGACGATGCCAAGCCCGGCGAGCAGGAAAACCAGTGCGTGCCCGAGGCTCAGGTTGTAGTTGATGGCGCCGATCAGCATGACCGCGAGAACGACGGTAAAAAGGACGCCGCCGCGTGTCGGTAGGATGAAAATCCGACGTTGCGTCAGGACAATCGGCAACTGTTCGTCGCGGCGAAGGCGGAACAAGCAACGCGGCAGCGATGCCAGGCGGCGCATCAAAGTAGTGGCACCGAGCGCACCAGCGCAGCGATGTCCTCGGCGTCGGCATGACTGCCGTTCACCAGCCGCAGGCGGTGACGGGCAACCGCCGGCAAGATGGCCTGCACGTCTTCCGGCAGGACCATGTCGCGGCCACCGGTGAAGGCCCAGGCACGCGCCGCGGCAAGCAGCGACAGCGCAGCGCGTGGACTGAGTCCATGGACAAAGCGCGGTTCGTTACGCGTCGCGGCGACCAGGAGTTGCAAGTAATCGAGCAAGGCCGGAGAAGTGTACACGCTGGCCGCTTGCTGCTGCAGCGGGGCGAACTCCCCCGGCGCCAGGCGTGCGGCCAGCGCCGACAAGTGCTCGCGGCGGCCCCCGCCCTCGAGCAGCAAGCGCTCGGCGTCGTGGTCGGGGTAACCGAGTTCGATACGCAGCAGAAAGCGGTCGAGTTGCGATTCCGGCAGGGGAAACGTGCCGATCTGGCTCGATGGATTTTGGGTCGCGATCACAAAAAATGGTTCTGGCAAGGGCCGCGTTATACCTTCTGTGGTCACTTGCCCTTCCTCCATGGCTTCGAGCAAAGCACTCTGGGTCTTGGGTGTGGCACGGTTGATCTCGTCGGCCAACAGGATCTGGCAAAACACCGGTCCGGGCAGGAAGCGGAAAGTAGCCTGCTCGCGGTCGAAAATCGAAACGCCGAGAATGTCGGCCGGCAACATGTCACTGGTGAACTGGATGCGCGAAAACTGAAAGCCAAGCAGGCGAGCCAGGGTGTGCGCCAGCGTTGTCTTACCGACGCCCGGCAGGTCTTCGATCAGCAAGTGGCCTCTGGCCAGCAGGCAGCAAAGAGCGAGTCGTGTCTGCGTGCTCTTCCCGAGAATCACGGCATCGGCGGCGGCGAGGACTTCGGTGATCGCGGATTGTCGCTTGGCAGGCAGCATGGCTTGTCGTCGTGGGGCAATTGGGATGATAATAAACCATCGGCCGATAACTCGATTTCCCGCAGATTTCTACGCCCACGGCGGCTTGAAGGTGCGGCAGAAAGGCAACAGTGACCAGCACCGCATTCATTACCCACCGCGACTGCCAACTGCACGACATGGGTTCCTACCATCCGGAGTCGCCGGATCGGCTGACTGCGATCAGCGACCATCTTATTGCCCAAGGACTGGATTCCTACTTCGTATATCACGAGGCTCCGCTGGCAACCTTGCGGCAGCTGCGGCGCGTGCACTCCGCGGCACATCTCGAGCGCCTGAAGCGTGCCTCGCCCGAGTTGGGAATCGTCCACCTGGACCCGGACACCGCGATGAACCGACATACTTGGCAAGCGGCATTGCGCGCAGCCGGTGCCGGGGTGATGGCGGTGGACCTGGTGATGCGCGGCGAGGTCCGCAACGCCTTCTGTGCCGTCCGGCCACCAGGTCATCATGCTGAGCGCGCGACGGCGATGGGCTTCTGTTTTTTCAACAACATTGCCGTTGCCGCGGCACATGCGCTGGAAGCACACAAGCTGACGCGGGTCGCGGTGGTCGATTTCGACGTGCACCATGGCAACGGTACCGAGGATTGCTTCAAGGGCAACGAGCACGTGCTGATGGTCAGCATCTTTCAGCATCCTTTTTACCCCTACAGTGGCACGGAGCACCCGGCCGCCAACATGGTCAACGTTCCTCTTTGCCGAGGCGCGGACAGTGATGAGTTCCGGCGTGTCGTCAGCGACCTCTGGATGCCGCGTCTGCGCGAATTCCGGCCGGAGATGATCTTCTTTTCGGCGGGTTTCGATGCCCACTACGAGGATGAGATGGGGGGCCTGCGTCTGCTCGAGAAGGACTACTCGTGGGTGACGGAGCAGTTGAAGTGGCTTGCCGATGACTGTGCTCAGGGACGGATCGTGTCGATGCTCGAGGGAGGCTACTGCCTGTCGGCACTGGCGCGCAGCGTCGCCGCCCACCTCAGGGCGCTGGCCGACTTCTGAGTCCGGCTATCCTCGGGACGCCCTGACGCCGCCCACCGTTCGCCGCCGGGCGGCGTTTTTCATGGCCAAGCTCGCGGCCTTCGGTTAGAATCCATCGCTCGGAGTCGCCTCGGCGAGACTCTTTCGGTTAATTTTCCGGCGCCTGTCCATGACCATGATTACTGGATCGATCGTAGCGATTGTCACCCCGATGCATGCGGACGGGAGCCTCGACCTGCCTAGCCTTCGCCGCCTGGTCGATTTTCATGTGCAAGAAGGCACTGACGCCATCGTCATCGTCGGGACGACTGGGGAATCGCCAACGGTCAGCGTCGAGGAACATTGCGAGTTGATCCGCGTCGTCGTCGACCAAGCTGCCGGACGCCTCCCGGTGATTGCCGGCACGGGCGGCAATTCGACCGCCGAGGCCATGGAACTGACGCGGTTTGCCCGACAGGCAGGCGCCAGCGCGGCGTTGTCGGTCGTGCCGTATTACAACAAGCCGACGCAGGAAGGGCTCTATCGTCATTTCCGGACGATCGCCGAAGCCGTCGACATCCCGATCATCCTCTACAACGTGCCGGGTCGTACCGTCGCCGATCTGAGCAATGACACCGCACTTCGCCTGGCGGCCATACCGAACGTCGTGGGAATCAAGGATGCGACCGGTAACATGGATCGCGGCGTCGAGCTGATCGCGCGTGCGCCGGCTGACTTCGCCGTCTATAGCGGCGATGACGCCAGCGCCTGTCCGCTGATTCTCATGGGTGCGCAGGGAGACATTTCGGTGGTGGCCAACGTCGCCCCGCGGCTGATGCACGAGATGTGCGCCGCAGCGCTGGCCGGTGAGGTGGCCCGGGCGCGCGAGTTGAACGCCCGCCTGCTCGGTCTGCATCGGCAGTTGTTCTGCGAGGCCAACCCGATTCCCGTCAAGTGGGCGTGTCGGCAACTTGGACTCATCGAGGACGGGCTGCGGCTGCCGCTGACACCACTATCGCCGGAGTTTCACGACCGGGTTCGTGCCGCCATGGCTCAGGCCGGCGTTTTCGCCTAGCGCCAGGTGGCCAGATGAATCGTCTCTTATCGCGCTGCGGCTCGGTTTTCCTGCTGCTCGCACTAGTCGGCTGCAGTGGCTCCTTGCTCGAACCGAAGAGAATCGAGTACAAGACGGCATCCAGCAACCGAGTGCCGACGCTCGAAGTGCCGCCTGACCTCACGTCGCCAACCCGGGACGACCGTTATGCGGTGCCTGACTCGGGTGGCAAAGGCGCCGCCACTTTTTCGGCCTACAGCGCCGAGCGGTCGCCACAAGCGAGGGCGCAGCAAAAGAGCGAGGTGTTGCCCGAGGTCGATACCGCCCGTATCGAGCGCTCGGGAAGCCAGCGCTGGCTGATCGCTGCCGGCTCGCCGGACAAACTTTGGGGACAGGTGAAGGATTTCTGGCAGGAAACCGGTTTTGTCATCAAGCTCGAGTTGCCCGACGCCGGAGTGATGGAAACCGACTGGGCCGAGAACCGTGCCCGGATTCCGCAGGACTTCATCCGCAACATCCTTGGCAAGGTTCTGGATTCAGTTTACTCGACGGCCGAGCGGGACAAGTTCCGCACGCGCCTGGAACCCGGCGCGACGCCTGGAACCACCGATATTTTCATCAGTCACCGCGGAATGTACGAGATCTTCGTTTCCGAGGGCAAGGAGCAGACCAAATGGCAGCCGCGTCCGGCTGACCCGGAACTCGAAGCGGAGATGCTGCGTCGTTTGATGGTACGCCTCGGCAGCGAGGAGAAGCGCGCCACGGCGGCCCTCAAGGAGGCACAGGAGAAGCCGCTCGAACGTGCCAAGCTGACGCGCGGCGTCGACGGCAGCGGTACCCTCGAGGTCGAGGAGTCCTTTGACCGGGCGTGGCGTCGCGTCGGGCTGGCGCTCGACCGCGTCGGTTTCACGGTCGAAGACCGGGATCGCTCGCGAGGGCTTTACTTCGTTCGCTATGTCGACCCTGAAATCGACAATGAGAAGAAGGAAGAAGGCTTTTTCTCGAAGCTCAATATCTTCAAGTCGAGTTCGAGCGCCAAGCCGCAGACCCAGTACCGCATCTTCGTAAAGGACGACGGCGGCAAGTCGACAGTCCAGGTGCTGACGCTCGAGGGCGGGGTGGACCAGTCCGAGACATCGAAGAGGATTCTCAATCTGCTCTACGACCAACTGAAATGATGCGCTTCGCGTCGCTGGGCAGCGGCAGTCAGGGCAATTCACTGATCGTCGATACTGGCCAGACGAAGGTGCTGGTTGATTGCGGTTTCTCCAACACGGCGCTGAGCGCCAGACTGGCCCGGCTAGGGGCCTCGCCGGGCGACCTGACGGCGATTCTCGTGACGCACGAACACAGCGATCATATCGCTGGTGTCTTCAGCTTTGCCCGTCGGCACCAACTGACGGTTTACCTGACGCACGGGACCTATGCGGTGGCGGCACGCCGTCAGGCGTCGCTGCCCGAATGCCGGATGGTCGACGGAGACACACCATTTGTCGTCGGCGGACTCGAAATACGACCGTTTCCGGTTCCACACGACGCACGTGAGCCGATACAGTACGCCTTTAGCGACGGTCAGCACCGTCTTGGCGTACTCACCGACACGGGCGCGATCACGCCGCACATCGTAGACGTGCTGCGCGCTTGCGATGCCTTGGTCCTCGAGTGCAATCACGATCGGGCCTTGCTCGCTGGATCGCGTTATCCGGCAGCACTCAAACGTCGGGTCGGGGGACGCTTCGGTCATCTCGAGAATGGACAGGCAGCCGCTCTGCTCGGTCAGGTGGACACCCGGCGCCTGCAGCACCTGGTTGCCGCCCATCTGAGCCGGGAGAACAATCGGCCGGAACTGGCGGCCAAGGCGCTCGCCTCGACACTTGGCTGTAGCGAACACTGGATCGGCGTGGCCGACCAGGAGAGTGGTTTCGACTGGCGGCAGATGATGTAGGGCCGCCGGGCAGGTAAAAAAAGCCGGCTTGCGCCGGCTTTTTGCGGCTTCCTGCAAAAACTACTTCTTCATTGCGTCCTTGGCCGCGTCGGCAGCGCCTTGAGCGGCCGCGCCGGCAACTTCCTTGGCCTTGTCGGCGGCGGCATCCATCGGCTTGGCCGCATCGGCCGGCTTGGCGGCATCGGCTGCCGGAGCCGCCGCGGGGGCCGCTGCTGGGGCGGCTGCCGGAGCCGCCGCCGGGGCCGCTGCCGGAGCCGCTGCGGCAGGAGCCGCCGCCGGAGCTGCTGCCGGCTTGGCTTCTTCCTTCTTGCCACAAGCGGTAACAGCAAGAGCGATCAGCGCAGCAACGAGGAGGGAGTTTTTCATGTTGGGGTTCCTTATCGACAATGGAAAGATTACAACGAGCCAAAAGCTGATTGGTTGACCGGCTAGCACGTCGATCAACTAATCATTTTATCATCAATCTCGGTATATTGAGCCAACATTCTTGTGCGCTGCAGCAGTGCGAACGCTGGTCTCGCCGAAGCGAATTGCGCTCACAGGCCGCCGGCCATTACTGACGAGCTATACGTTCCAGTTCGCCAGCCGTCGGTTTCCAGGTCGATTCGGAGAGCAGGGACAACGGATCGATCCACCCGAGGGCAAGGGCGAACAATAGCGCGATCGTGATGGCGAGCAACAAAAAGATCAGCGTGCCGAGGATCACGTGATCGGAAAGCAGTTTACGGGTCGGACCGCGGAGGCCCAGATAGTCGGCAAAGGAGAGGTGGCGGCGGACAGCGTCGGTGCTTCCTTCGTTCTCAGCGGCGACGAAGCGCGCGCCGCACTGTCGGCAGCGATAAGGAGCCTGGTGCTTCAGACGTAAGGTCATTCCCTCCTTTGGACCGCGCCGCCGTGAGCGATGGGTGTCTTCGGAAAGGCAGTTCGGGCATTTCATGTCAAAGAAATCGTTGCGGTTATTTCTTCAGGCCTCGCGACCCACGTCGTGGCAACTGTCAAAGACGCAGCATGGAATGGATTCTACAGATCCGAGGCGAAAAAATCCGCTCACTTCGTCACAACTCGACAACTCCATCGGCACTCGGTCGCGCATCATCTGGCGCCGGCCGGCGCCGGATCCTGCCGATCGCCTCCCCGAGTCGAGCCGCCTGGAGGTGCTACACTGGGCTCCTCATGCGCACGTCCCCTCTTCTGTTGTTCGTTCTTGCCTCGATGGCCGTCGACGCCACCGCGGGCAGCATTGTGGTGGCTGGCGGGATCGCTGCCGGACCCTGGCTGGCGCCCTATGGCGTGCTGCCACCAGCGATCGTATATGACGCCTTCGGCCGTTGCCTGGCGCCGCTGAAATGTCCGGACTACGAGCAGATGCGACGTTTTCTCGAGCGCTACGAACGCAACTACGGGTCGCGCTCGGCACCCGACAAACCGGTGCTGGGCGTTCCCGTGCCTTTACGCGACGTGCCGCCGACGCCGGCAGCGCATATCCAGCCGGCTTACCGCGCCGTCAGCCAGATCCGTCCGGAATTCGAGCACACCGGCAAGCAACTGGATACGCGAGCCGGAATAGCCAAGGACAAATAGTCGTCATTCCGGCAGATGAAGGGCGAAGGTGGACAAGCCTTCGCTCTTGCCACAGCCGGCCGAGGGCCGGAGAAGGCGCGGAATCGCCGACGATGGAGAGCAAGAGGGTGAGACGAAAATTTGCTGCCGCGGGAGCCGTCGTACTGGACGGTTTTCTGGAGCCGGCGAGATGAATCCCGTTCTGCAAGCGGCACTTGGTTACCTTTCCTTCCTGGCTCTGGCCTGGAGTCTTTCCAGCCAACGGCGCGCCGTGCCTTGGCGAACCGTCGCCGGCGGTATGGGCCTGCAGTTCGCGCTGGCCTGGCTGATCTTTCACCTGCCCACGGTGCGGGAGGTGTTCGCCTCGTGCAATGATGTTCTGCTGGCCATCGCGGCAGCCAGCCGCGAGGGAAGCAGCCTGGTTTTCGGATTTCTCGGCGGAGCCCCGCTACCGTACGTGGAAACCGTGCCCGGTGCCAGCTTCGTTCTCGCCTTTCAGGCTCTGCCGGTGGTGCTGGTCATGAGCGCGTTGTCGGCGGTGCTGTATCACTGGCAGATATTGCCTTTCCTGGTGCGCGGCTGCGCGGCGGTGCTCGAGAGAATACTGGGCGTCGGCGGGGCGGTCGGCATGTCGAGTGCGGCCAACGTCTTTGTCGGCATGGTCGAAGCGCCGTTGTTGATTCGTCCCTATCTGGCCGACGTCAGCCGGGGCGAACTGTTCGTCATCATGACGGCCGGGATGGCTGGCGTCGCCGGCACGGTAATGGCACTGTACGCCAGCATTCTCGGCCCGGTCATACCTGACGCCCTGGGCCACATCGTCGCCGCCTCGTTCATCAGCGCTCCGGCGGCGATCGTTTTTGCCGTGATCCTGGTTCCTCCCGAGGGCGGACCGACCGGACGGCACTTGCGACTGCCGCGAACCGACCACAGCACGATGGAAGCCATCACCCGCGGTACCGGCGAAGGCGCTACGTTGATGATCAACATTGTCGCCATGCTGGTCGTCCTGGTGGCGCTGGTGAGCTTGCTCAACCAGTTGCTTGGTCTTCTGCCGACGGTGGCTGGCGGCCCCCTGTCGTTACAGCGCCTGCTCGGCTGGTTGATGGCTCCGCTGACCTGGATGGCAGGAGTTCCCTGGGCCGAGTCGGCAGTCGCCGCTTCACTGCTGGGAACCAAAACGGTGCTCAATGAACTGCTGGCCTACCTCGACATGGCGCGCCTTGCTCCGGAAGCGCTGACGCCGCGCAGCAGAATCATCATGACCTATGCCTTGTGCGGTTTTGCCAACCTGGGCAGTCTCGGGATACTGCTTGGTGGAATGTGTGCCATGGCACCTCAGCGGCGTGCCGAGATCGTCGAACTTGGACCGCGGACCCTGATCTCCGGAACGCTGGCGACGCTGTCCTGTGGTAGCGTGGTCGCGATGCTGCTCTAACACCAGCCGCCGGATCTCAGTCCTGAGCGCTGACCCCAGCCGACTCGAAGCTGGCCATCTCGTTGAGAAAGGCGGCGGCGGCGCGCACCAGTGGCCAAGCCAGCGCGGCGCCGGTTCCCTCGCCGAGGCGCAGGCCGAGGTCGAGCAGCGGTTCGGCCTGCAGGGCGCGCAGTTGTGCCAGATGGCCGGGCTCGGCCGAGCGATGACAGAACACGCAGTAATCCCGAATCGCCGGCGCGATCCGCATGGCAACGAGGAGCGCCGAGGTGACGATGAACCCGTCGATTAGCAGCAAGATGCGACGCTCGGCGGCGGCGAGCATGGCGCCAGCCATCATGGCGATCTCGAAGCCACCGAACTCGGCGAGCACGGTCAACACGTCGGCCTCCGGTGGCAAGGCGGCGCGTTGTGCCGCCTGAGCCAGCAGTGCCCGCTTGCGTGCCAGACCGGCGTCACCGAGGCCGGTACCGCGCCCGACGCAGTCGGCCAGTGGCGTACCGGTGAGCAGGTGAGTGAGCAGCGACGCCGCGGCCGTGTTGCCGATTCCCATTTCGCCGAAGCCGATCGCCCGGCAGCCCCGGCCGGCGAGGTCGCGCGCTATGGCCACGCCGCGCGCCATCGCCGCATCGCGTTCGAAGGTGGTCATCGCCGCCTGCTCGAGATAGTTGCGCGTTCCAAAAGCGATCTTGGCATCGACCAGGCCGGCGCGCGGGCCGAAGTCGTGCGCGACACCGGCGTCGATAACCAGCAGTTGCAGGCCGCAGTGGCGAGCGAAGACGTTGATCGCGGCTCCGCCAGCGAGGAAGTTTTCGACCATTTGCCAAGTCACTTCCGGGGGAAAAGCTGAAACGCCGGCATGCGCGGCACCATGGTCGGCGGCGAAAACCAGCAGGTGCGGTTGCTCGAGACGCGGCGTCAATGAGCGCTGAACCTGACCGATCTGCCGTGCCAGACCTTCGATCTCGCCGAGCGAACCGAGAGGCTTGGTCTTCCCGTCGATGCGCTCTTGCAGGCCGGGAACGGTGGTGATTGGCGAAATGGAAAAGTGCATCGGCGGCGAGTCCGGAAAAAGACGCCGATTATACGCATCCCGGCGCATGCTAAGCTTCGGCCCATGCGAGAACTGATCATCGGCGGCGCCCGTTCGGGAAAGAGCCTGCTGGCCGAACGCCGGGCCGGCGAGAGCGGCCTGCGGGTCGTATACGTCGCGACGGCGCAAGCGCTCGACGGTGAGATGGCGCGACGTATCGCGCAGCATCGCGAACGTCGATGTGCCGACTGGCAGTTGGTCGAGGAGCCGCTCGAACTGGCAGTGGCGCTGCGCCGGCACGCCGCGCCCGGGGTTTGCCTGTTGGTCGATTGTCTGACTCTGTGGCTGTCCAACCTGCTTTTCGCCGGTGACGCCGCAAGCCCGGCGGAAGCCGGTCAGGCGCGACGCTGCCCGCTGCTCGAGAGGGCGATACGGGATCTGATCGAAACACTGCCGCAACTGCCAGGGCAGGTGATCCTGGTATCGAACGAAGTCGGCGCCGGCGTCGTGCCGATGGCGGCACTGTCACGTCTGTTCGCCGACGAACAGGGGCGGCTCAACCAGCGCGTTGCGGCGCTGTGCGAACGCGTGACGCTGGTAGTCGCCGGGCTGCCTCTCAGCCTCAAGGTGTCGGTTCCCGGTCAATGAGATCGGTGTTATTGTTGGGCACCGCCTGACAACTTTGCCAAACGAGGAGTCCAGACCAATGTACAAGCGAATCATGGTTGCCGTCGATGAGAGCTTCATGACTAGCCAGGTCATGGAAAGCGCGATCAGTCTGGCCAAGGCCACCGGCGCCAGGATGGCCATCTGTCACGCCATCGACGAAACGATTCTCGCCCAGCGCGAAGTGGCGATGATGCTGCCGAACAGCGTCGGCAAGACCGAAGCCAGGCTGCGCCTTGGCGCGCAGGGCTTCCTCGGCCGCTTGCTGGAAGCAGCGAAGGCAGCCGGCATCGACGCGGAAGTCAAGCTCGTCGAATCGGAGGAGAAGCACGTATCGGACATGTTGATCAATGCGGCGGCCGACTGGCAAGCCGACCTGCTGGTCGTCGGCACCCACGGCCGGCGCGGCATCGAGCGTTTCTTTGTCGGTAGCGTTGCCGAGCGCCTAGTACGCAAGGGTCAGACTTCCTTGCTTCTGGTGCGCGGTGAAGACCCGGACGAGTAGTCCGCCCGGGCGCGAACCGCGGGGGGCGTGTGCCGGCCACACGAGTTGGCAACGACCCACCGCCGTGGCGCCGCTCGATGTGACGATGGCAAGGCCTACCGGGTCGCCGCGTCCACGACCACCAGTGCGGTCATGTCCACGACCCGACGAACCGTCGAGGTCGGCGACAGAACGTGCACCGGGCGCGCCACCCCGAGCAGGATCGGGCCGACGGCCATGCCGTCGCCACCGGTCATCTTGAGAAGATGGTGGGAGATGTTGGCCGCGTCCAGATTCGGCATCACCAGCAGATTGGCCTCGCCGGACAGCGGCGATTCCGGATCGGCCTGTTGGCGGATGGCTTCGGAAAGTGCACTGTCGGCGTGCATTTCGCCGTCGATTTCCAGATCGGGTGCCTGCGCACGAATGATGTTCACCGCGGCGGCCATCTTGCGCGCGGAAGCCGTCTGCGACGAGCCGAAATTGGAATGCGACAGAAGAGCCACCTTCGGCTTGATCCGGAAGCGACGAACGGCTTCCGCCGCCATCAGGGTGATCTCGGCAAGTTGTCCGGCATCGGGATCGGCATTGACGTGCGTATCGCAGAGAAACAGTGCGCGGCCAGGCAGCAGAAGGTGGGTCATGGTCGCCAGCGTGTTGCACCCCGGTGCTTTGCCGATGATCTCGTCGACTTGCCGCAGGTGGTGGCCGAAACGGCCGGAAAGACCACAGATCATCCCGTCGGCGTAACCCAGGCGGACCAGCATGGCGCCGATGATGGTGTTGTTGTTGCGCAGCCGAGTCTTGGCGATGTCGATCGTTACCCCCTGTCGCTTGCGCAACTGGTGGTAGGCCGTCCAGCATTCCTTGTAACGGCTATCGCTGTTCGGGTCGACGAGGTCGAAGTCCTTGCCGATTCGCAGCTTCGAGCCAATTCTTTCGAGGCGTGAGGAGATGACGTCGGGGCGGCCGATCAGTATCGGTCGCGTCAGTCCCTCGTCGAGAATGGTTTGTGCCGCGCGCAGCATCCGCTCCTCCTCGCCATCGGGATAGACGATCGACGTCTTGCGCCCGCGCTTGGCCGCCGAGAAAACGGCGCGCATGCCGACACCGGTGCGATAGACGAACTCCCTGAGCCTTTCCCTGTACGCCGCCAGATCGGCGATTGGCCGCGTCGCGATGCCCGATTTCATTGCCGCTTCAGCGACTGCCGGTGCGATGGTCGTGATCAGGCGCGGGTCGAAGGGTTTGGGAATCAGATACTCCGGCCCGAACGACAACTCCTGTCCGGGATAAGCCATGGCCACTTCATCACTCACTTCCTGGTGCGCCATGGCTGCCAGCGCCCTGACGCAAGCCATCTTCATCGACTCGTTGATGCCGGTCGCCCCGACATCGAGCGCGCCGCGAAAGATGAACGGAAAACACAGAACGTTGTTCACCTGGTTCGGATAGTCCGACCGCCCGGTCGCCATGATTACGTCGGGGCGGACCTCGCGGGCGAGTTCGGGCATGATTTCCGGGATGGGATTGGCAAGGGCGAAGACGATCGGCTGCTCGGCCATGCTGGCGAGCATCTCTGGCTGCAGAAGACCGGCCGCCGACAGCCCGAGAAAGACGTCGGCGCCGACTAGCGCCTCGGCCAAGGTTCGGGCGCCGGTTTCACGAGCATAGCGCGCCTTGGTCGGCTCCATGTCGGCCTCGCGCCCGACGTAGATCACCCCTTTCGAGTCGCAGACGATGATGTTTTCGCGCCGAACGCCAAGCTCGCACCACAGGTTGAGGCAGGAAATGGCCGCCGCACCGGCGCCCGAACAGACCACCGTTACCTGCCCGATCTGCTTGCCGGTGACTTGGAGGGCGTTCAGGATGGCGGCCGCCGAAATGATCGCCGTGCCATGCTGATCGTCATGAAAGACCGGGATGGACATCCTCTCCTTGAGCTTGCTCTCAATATAGAAGCATTCCGGAGCCTTGATGTCCTCCAGATTGATACCGCCGAGCGTTGGTTCCATCGCGGCGATCATGTCGATCAACCGGTCGGGGTCGCTTTCCGCCAGTTCGATGTCGAACACATCAATCCCGGCGAACTTCTTGAACAGGCATCCCTTGCCTTCCATCACCGGTTTCGCCGCCAGCGGGCCGATGTTGCCTAGCCCCAGTACCGCCGTACCGTTGGTGATCACGCCGACCAGGTTGGCGCGCGAACTGTAGAGGCTCACCGATCCGGGGTCGTCGACGATCGCATGGCAGGCGTAGGCGACGCCCGGCGAATAGGCCAGCGCCAAGTCGAGCTGGTTGCTCAGGGCCTTGGTTGGCTGAACGGCGATCTTGCCTGCCGTCGGGTAACGATGATACTCGAGAGCTGCTTCGCGAAGATCGGCCTGAGGTTGGTCGCGTTGGTCGTTTGCCATGGTGCCTCCTGACGCAGTGTTCATCAACGTAAAAACGCGACACTCTAGCCGACTCGCGCCGTTTACACAAAACTGATGTTTTTCGGATAGCCCTGACGCATGACCCGGCCGAATCCCAGGTCTGTCCCGGTAGCATTCGGCTTGGCCGTTTGCGCGGTCATGCGTCGCGGATGCTAAAGCGGCGATCGCCCGGCAGACCGAGCGCCAAGCTCCCGGCCGTAGTCGATTCATGCCCTGTTCGGGCGATGGCCGCCGACGGCCGGCATGGGCTAGCGCGCGTTGTGGTCCGTCGCCTTTGGCCTTGCCGTTCGCCAGCTTGAGTTAGAATGCCAGCTGGCCGGCAGCCTGAGCGGCTATCGATCGACGTCGATCGCTTCTGGAGAAACGACATGCAACCGCAAGCCTTCGATCTCAATGACATCGTACACGAGCCCTCCGACGAACAGCTCGACGCACTTATGGAAGCCGTCGCCGTGGCAGCGCGCCGGCATTCGCAGTCGGCGCGCGAACAGTTGATGCTCCGTTTGCGGGCCGAGATCATGGCCATCAAGCTGCCCAGCTGCCGCGTGAAATGACCGTCGGCGACAAGCCGCGGCTGATCGTCGTCGCCGGTCCGAACGGTTCAGGCAAGACTTCGATCACGCAGCAGTTGTTGATGCACGAGTGGATGGGTGGGTGCGTCTATGTCAATCCCGACTTCATCGCGCGCGACGAGTTTGGCGACTGGAACTCGCCCGAGGCGGTCATCAAGGCCGCACAGCGAGCGACGACCATTCGCGAGCACTGTCTGACGACCGGCCTCAGCCTGGCTTTCGAGACGGTCCTCTCGGCGCCCGACAAGCTGGATTTCCTCGGCCGCGCCAAGGAAGCGGGATTCTTCGTCAGACTCTTTTTCGTCGGCACCGACGATCCGTCGATCAACGCCAAACGGGTGGCCATGCGGGTGATGGAAGGCGGGCACGATGTCCCGATTCCGAAGATCATCGCCCGTTACACCAAATCGTTGGCCTACTGCTACTTTGCCGCCTGGCTGGCCGACAGAACCTACGTCTACGATAACTCGGTGGACGATGCGCGCGCCCGACTGTTGTTTCGCGCCTCGCAAGGACAGTTGGTGAAGACCTATGGCGAGATCAACCCATGGGCCAGGGAAATCGCGCAACGGCTGCTGCCGGTAGTGTCCGAGGAAACGCCCACGGCACCGTGATCCGCTGCCGCCGCCCCGAGTTGCTGGTAACCCGGGCCATGGCCTCAGGCCGGCGGCGCATTCTTCGTACGTGGTGCCGCCTCGGGTCCGTTGCGCACCAAAGCATAGTCCGTACGGCGCACGCCGCGCAAAAGCATTTCCGTCTCGTCGGTGGCGATTCCTAGAGCCTCGAGGCTTTCCGCGGCCAAGCGCAAACTGGCCTCGAGCGTTTCGGGGAAAGCCTGGCTGACGCCAACCCGGTGCAGTGCGTCGCAGGTGACGAGGTCGCGGGCGCGAGCGACGATCGTCATTTGCGGTACCTGCGCGCGGATCAGCGCCGCCGCACGAACGGCCGCTGCCCCGTCGTCGATCGTCAGGACCACCAACTCGACGCGTTGCAGTGAGGCATTGCCTAGCAGCTTCGCGTTTGCGATGTCGCCGTAGAACACCGGGTGACCCTCGCTGCGCCATCGGGCGACGAGAACGGCGTCGGTATCGAAGGCGACGTAGGGGATGCCGCTGCTGGCCAGAATTGTTCCGACCGTATGACCCACGCGGCCGTAGCCGGCGATCACCACTCGGGGTTCGGCTTCGTCACCCTGCGCCTGGTAGTCGAAGCGTTCATGCACGCCGCTCGGCGGCGGTGCCAGGCGGCGCGCCAGCTGGTAGCCGATCTTGGCCAGCAGGGGCGTCAGCAGCATGGTCAGCGAAATCACCGCGACGGCCATCACGAAGACCTGATCCGGTATTACACCGAGGGCCTTGGCGGCGCCAAAGACGACGAAGCCAAACTCGCCGCCCTGGGCGAGCATGAAAGCCACCCGTATGGCAGTGCTACGGCCGCTCCCGAAGGCCAGGCACAAGACGTATAGAACGGCGATCTTGAGCGTGATGACGGCGAGCACATGCAGGCCGAACTCGACAGGATGGCGCGCCAACTCACCAACGTCCACCGACATGCCGACGGCGACGAAGAACAGGCTCATCAGCAAACCCTTGTGAGGCTCCATCGTCGCCTCGATTTGCAGGCTGTAGCGCGAGGTCGACAGCATCATCCCCATCAGAAAGGCACCCAGTGCCATCGACATGCCGGCGCGATCCATCGCCCAGGCGGCGATGAAAACGGCGGCCATGGCGACCAGGAAAAATGCCTCGCGGTTGTTCTGGCGCGCCAGGTAGTCGAGCACGCGGGGTACGAGGTAGCGGCCGCTGAGAACGACCAGCCCGACCATCGCGGCGGCAGCGCCGATCTGCTCCCACAACGGCAGTTCCTTAGGCAATGGACCGCTGTCGGCAAGCACCGGAACCAGCGCCAGCAGTGGCACGACGGCGAGATCCTGCATGAGCAGAATGGAGAAAGCCGTTTGCCCGTGCCGGCTGGCGATATCGCCCTGGTCGCGCAGCAACTGAATGACGAAGGCGGTGGACGACAGCGCGAAACTGGCGCCGATCAGCAGCGCCGTCGACCAACTCGCCTGAAAGAGCCGGAAATAAGCGGCGATGACCAGCGCCGAGACGACGATCTGCAGCGAACCGAGCCCGAACAGCGTACGCCGCAGATCCCACAGACGGCGTGGTTTCATTTCCAGGCCGATCAGGAACAGCAGCAGCACGACGCCGAGTTCGGTGAACTGGCGCACGCCGTCGACCTCGGTGGTGACGAAAGGCCCCGGTGTATGCGGTCCAACGATGACGCCAGTGACCAGTAGCCCGAGAATCGATCCGAGGCCGAAATGCCGGAATACCGCAACCGCGATCGACGCCACGAAGAGCAGCAGGACCGCCGAGTAAACGAAGGAGTGAGGATCCATAGTGCGGCCAATAGTAGCGCGCTTTTGCATTTTTCGCCTCGCACAGCGGTCGTCTCGCGTGCATCGCAACTCATCGGCCAGGGCTGGCCGATGGTAGCGTTACGCCGCGAAGAGAGGCGTCGATGTCTCCAAGCCGCTCAACAGCCTCGACGTTTCAGTGTTGGGCGCCAGTGCCTGGAAGCGGTGGTATTGGCCGACGCTGAGTCAGAGGCCAGTCGCGTCGCTGCTCAGGGTCCAGTTACCGCCGACGAGCGGGCGCACGACGTCGAGCGGAGAAGAGAGAAGCGGGCTCGGTTCCAGCAGGTCGGCGTTCAAAAGAACGCGTTGGCCGTACGGTACAGGGAGCGCTAGCCGGCCGACAGAGAAACTCTCCCTTTACCGCGCCACTCGTAAGAAAATCCACGCCTCCTCGAGCCTCCACAACGAGCCGGAAACACGCCATCGGCGCGATGCGCCAACAGCGTGCGGGAAATCCGCGCCCTACGTCGAAACTCTTGCTCTGCTTGGTGTTCTGGTGCCGCTGGACGGAATCGAACTGTCGACCTTTTCATTACGAATGAATTGCTCTACCGACTGAGCTACAGCGGCACGGGTTGGGTTGCTACCCGATGCAGAGTCGCGATTATAGCAGTCGGCCCTTTCTCTGCAAACACCCAGGATCTTGATTGTTGGCAACCAATGGAACTGTCCGCTTCCGTGGCACATGACTTGTCCGATTTCCCTGTCTCGAGCGGTGGCGGCGGATGGCGCGCGCCAGCTCGGTTACCCCCTCGGCGCCAGTTCCCGCGGCAGTCGGTCCTTTAAAATCCCAGCGCTGACCAGTCATTTGGCAGAACCCGGACAGCTTACCGGTTCCCGACACGATAGTTGGGCGGCGCTTGACTAGCGCTCGTCGTTATGTCATTTTCGACCGCCGTTGTTGGGGTGGGTAGAGGGACGATGAGACTAGGACCATGGCGTTTCGCCTGCGCCGTGCTTGCCCTGACCGTGCTCGGGGTGGGTGCCCTGCGGGCGGAGCCGAGAAACTTGGCTGACGGGTTTTCGGGGCTGCCCAAGGGGGCGTTGCTTGTCGTCATGCCGCCGGACATCGAGTTGCTGTCTTTGTCGGCAGGTGGTGTCACCGAACCGCGGGCGGATTGGACGGAAGCCGCGCAGCAACACGTTCACAGCGCGCTAAGCGCGAAGGCTGCCGTGCTTGGCCTTGAGGTCCGGAGGCTGGCCGAGGACGAAGCCGACGCCCTGGCTGAGGTCAATACGCTGCAGGCCGCGGTTGCTCGTTCGATCGCCATTCATCACCTGGGGGGCCTCAACCATACGTTGCCGACCAAGGAGGGCAAACTGGACTGGTCGCTCGATGAGGCCGTGTTGCCGATTCATGCCGCAACGGGTGGCGACTATGCCTTGTTCATCTGGATGCGTGACAGTTACGCGAGCGCCGAGCGCAAGGTGGCCATGGTGGCTTTGGCGCTGCTTGGTGTCGGCATCCCGGGCGGGATTCAGGTCGGCTACGCCTCGCTGGTCGACCTGCGTAGTGGCCAGGTGCTCTGGTTCAACCAGATCGCGCGTCGTACGGGCGACCTGCGCGAAGCCGAGCCGGCGGCGAACGTGGTTTCCGCGCTGCTGAACAACTTTCCGACCACGCAATGAACCGGCGGCGCCTGCTCGCGGCCGGTGCCGCCTGCTGTGCCAGTGCGCTGACGCACCGGGGCTGGGCGGAGACGACGTTCGACTACGAGGTTCCGGAACGTCTGACGCGACCCGAAGTGGCTTCCGACGAAGGTGGGCTATGGGCGATGATGGAGCGCGAAGAACGGAAGCTGCGGCGGAGCCCGTTCGTCGTTTCCGACGCGAAGCTGACGACCTACCTGCAGACGGTGGCTTGCCGACTCGGTGGCGAACATTGCCCGGATATCCGGGTGCATCTGGTGCGCACTCCCGTGTTCAACGCCAGCATGGCTCCCAACGGCCTGCTGCAACTGGGGACGGGCCTGCTGCTGCGAGTCGAGAACGAGGCGCAGTTGGCGGCTATCGTCGGACATGAAATCGGCCACTACCTGCAACGCCACTCCGTCGACCGCTTGCGCGACATCCGGGCGAAATCCGCTTTCAGCCAGTTTCTCGGGCTTTTCGGGCTGGCCGGTGCCGTTGGGCAATTGGCCGTGCTGGCCAGCGCCTTTGCCTACAGTCGGGATCACGAGCGCGAAGCCGATCGCATCGGAGCGTTTCTGATGTATCGAGCCGGCTATGACGTGGCGGAAGCGGCTCGGGTTTGGGGCAACCTGCTCGACGAACTGAAAGCGGGACAGGGGCAGGGTCCGGAGTGGCGCAATCCGTTGTTGGCCACGCATCCCGCACCACCCGAGCGCCGTGAGGCGCTGGCTCGCTATGCCGAAGCGATGCCTGGCGGCAGCGACGCCAATGAGGCCTTTGTCCTGAACACGCAGCGCTTTCTCGACGACTGGCTGCAGGACGAGGTGAAAAGAGGGCAGCACGCGGAGAGCCTTGCCCTGTTATCGCGACTGATGGCCCGCCAGGACGCCACAAGCCTGATGCACCTCTATCGCGGCGACGTCTATCGTCTGCGCGGCGAGACGGGAGATCTGGAACTGGCGCTGGCCGATTACCGCCGCGCCAGCCAATCGACCGATCCTCCAGCGCAGGCTTTTCGAGGCATCGGCCTGGCCAGCCGTCAGCTCGGTCAGCAGGCCGACGCGGTCGAAGCGCTCGACCGCTATCTCGCGCTCGCGCCCAACGCACCCGACGCCGCGCTGATCAGAACCTATGTCGCGGAACTCCGTCAATGAGCAAGTTGTGCGTCGTCGCGCTGGTCGTGCTGCTCTCCGCCTGCGCCAGCGTCAAGAAGATCGAAGCCGGCAGTCGCGCCCTCGGCGATCGCCTGACGGTCGATATCTCGGGCAACTGGAACCACCTGGATTACCCGACCATCAAGCCCGCGCAGATATGGACGATGGAAGGGGTGACGGTCGACGAGTTCCTCATCTACAGCGGCGTCAAGGACGGCCAGGCAATGCATCCGGGGAATCCGGTGGGCAGCCAGAAGAAGGACATCGTCTTCCGCAGCCGCATGCAGATCGAAGAAGTCGTTGCGATGTTCGAAGGCGTAATGACCCGCGATGGTTCCAGCTTCAAGCTGCGGCAACTCGAACCATACCCCTTCGGAGGCGTCAAGGGTTTTCGCTTCGAGTACGAGCGAACCCGCAAGGTGGATAACGTCCAGCAGCGAGGCATCGGCTTCGGGGCCGTCGACCGTGGCGAGCTTTTTGCAATGATCTACCAGGCGCCGCGGCTGACATTTTTCCCTCGCCACAGAGACCGTGTCGAAGCGATCGCCAAGAGCGCCGTCATCAAGACGTCGCCTTGATGCCATTCTCGCCAATGCCCGGGAACATGGGACCGACTGCCGAGGCGATGCCGTCACGCGCTCGAGCCTGGGCGAGGAAGATCGAGGGTTCCGCCATCCGTGCTTCGGATGTCCGGTGAACAGCAGCGATTCGATCGACGACCGCCGCTACACGCGGTAGGAGCCGGTGTAGACTTGGTGCATCGCCATTCTGGCGCGTCGCGCGCGAACCTGCCATGCTCAAGCGAATCAGCGTTCAACAACTTACCCTCGGCATGTACCTGAAAGGCTTTTGCGGTTCCTGGCTGGATCACCCTTTCTGGCGTACCTCCTTCGTGCTCAAAGATCCGCAGGACATCGAAGCGATTCGTGCCAGCCGCATCGCGGAAGTGTGGATCGATTGCCGCAAGGGGCTCGACGTGGCACCGGACACGGCGGTCGCTTCGGCCACCGAATCCGACGCCGAGGTCAATGCCGAACTCGATGCCGCCGCCTGGGAAGAGCGGCAGACCGAGCGCGTTCCGAGCACAGTCGAGTTTTCACGGGCGGCAAAGATCGTCGCCAAGTCGCGCCAGGCCGTTACCGCGATGTTCGAGGAAGCGCGTATGGGGCGGGTCGTCGATACCAGTGGGGCGCAACGCATGGTTGACGAAATCGCCGACTCGGTCAGCCGTAACCCCGGCGCGCTGATCAGCCTGGCCCGTCTGAAGACGGCCGACGATTACACCTACATGCATTCGGTCGCCGTCTGCGCGCTGATGATCGCCTTGTCCAGGCAGCTCGGGCTCGACGAAGGCCAGACGCGCTCGGCGGGAATTGCCGGCCTCCTGCACGATCTGGGCAAGGCAGCGCTGCCGCTCGAAGTGCTCAACAAGCCCGGCAGGCTGACCGAAGAGGAATTCGCGATCGTCAAGTCGCACCCCGAAGAAGGACACCGGATGCTGCTCGAGGGCAAAGGCGCCGACGCTGTGGCGCTCGATGTCGTTCTGCACCACCACGAGAAGGCCGACGGTTCGGGCTACCCGAAAGGCTTGGCCAGCGGGCAGATCAGCCTGTTCGCCAAGATGGGAGCGGTGTGCGACGTCTACGACGCGATCACCTCGAACCGGCCTTACAAGGCTGGCTGGTGCCCGGCCGAATCGCTGCGCCGGATGGCCGAATGGAGCGGCGGGCATTTCGAGCCGAAGATTTTTCAGGCCTTCGTCAAGAGCGTCGGCATTTATCCGATCGGTTCGCTGGTCTTGCTGAGCTGCGGCCGCCTGGGCGTCGTCACCGAGCAGAGCGACAAGTCGCTGCTCCAGCCGCGCGTCAAGGTCTTTTTCTCGACCCGTTCCAACGCTCGCCTCCTGCCCGAGATCATCGACTTCGCGCGCCCGCGCTGTCCTTTCAAGATCGTCGGCCGCGAAGACCCGGCCAAGTGGAACTTCCCCGATCTGAACGAGATCTGGTCGGGCCTGCCGGCCGCTCCCTCGTCCTGACTCGCTGCCCGTCGGTGAGCAACGGTTATTTGTGGTAGCTGCGGCTACCGCTGCCGGCGGCGCGCGTGCTCGAGGCCGCGGCTTCGCGGTCGAATAGGCTCCATCCCTGGTACTGTGCATTGCCAAAAAGCGCGATCGCCAGCAGGCCGGCAATCCAGTTGGTTTTGATCATCTCAATCGTCCTTCGTCCCGAGGTCGCTCTCGCTCCAGCGCCGAGCTTCGAGCGCGTTGCGCCGCCAGCGAGAGACGAGCGGGAAAATGGCCAGAAAGACCAGCAGCAGCACGAAGTTGGACCACGCCGCCGGATTGCGGACGACCTCCAGCTTGTCGACCACGGCCATCGCGTTGTCGGTTCCCAATTCGTACTCGACGACGAGGTAATAGGTCCCCGGCGGCACGTCCTTGAAGACCATCTCGTCGGACCGCGACCCTTCGGACCAGCTCTCGCCCTCGTCCACCCCCTCGTAGTGGCTGACTTCCTGTTCGCCGTGGTAGGCGTCGCCACGATTCTTTTCGATCAGCGTCGTGTCGAGCGACAACCAGTTGTTGCTGACGTCGGTGGCGTGCCTGACGAGCAGCGCTCGGGCGCGCCTCTCGAGGACGAACTCCTGGCTGGTCAGGGTCGCTTCGTCGTTCTGCGGCGAGAGCACCATCTGCTGGCGAAGCACCAGCTGTGAAGCGAATATAAAGGCAAAAGCCATTTGCACGATGGTTGCCGCCAAAGCGAACTGCCAGAACAGGCGACACGTGCGACGATGCGTTTCCGTCAGCGGGTTCGGCTGGTTGGCATAGACGCCGGTCTGTTGCGGCGGCGACGCCTTGATCTGAAAAGCTGCGCCGACCTCCGCTGCCGCAAGATATTCGGCGCGCGACCAGCTCGCCTCCTTGGCCGTCACTTCGCGCGACAGCATCAAGGGCGGGCAGACATAGTCGTCCACCGCGCAGCTCTCGCCGACGCTGACTCGCCAGTAGAACTCGCCGACGACATAGGTCACCTCGGCCTGGCCGCTGTTGAAAAGCTTGAACTCCTTCCCCTCGTACTTGAACTTCGCCTGCCCGCGGCTGACCGACGGAGGGTTGGCGAGCGTGCGCGCGAAATTCCAGTGACCCTGATCCTCGATCAGCCAGGCGAAGCCGTCCTGCGCGTTGAACAAAAGATATTCCGACCACACGTAGTCCTGGCCGGCCGAGCTCGTGCTGCGGCGCAGGAAACCGATCACCAGCCAATCGACGCCCTGCAGGCGGCCCTGGCTGCCGAGCGGCAGCCAGGGCGTTTCGCGCAGCGCCTGCGCCGCCCTCATAAGCAGCTTGACGTTCTCATTATCGACGCCGACGATCGAGCCGCAGGCGTCGCAGGCGATGCTTTGGATGGCCGGCGAATGGATTTGCAGCGGCGAGGCACAGTGCGGACAGGCGAAAACCCGCGCGCCGACCTGCGGCACCGCGTCGCCTGACGGCCCGGCCACCGCTTTCAGATTTTCCAGCTTGAGGTCGGCGAAGCTCACCGGCTGGCCGACGAACACCAGCGGTGGCGTTTCGCTGTAGTCGATGGTCGCGAAACGATCGGCACTGCGCAGGTCGACCGTGTTGACCTCGTAGCCGGCAGCGACGCGGAACGGCAGCTCGCCTTCGCCGGCGATGCAGCGTGCGGTTTCGAGGTCGGTCACCGTGAAGCGCCGGCCGTCGATGTTCACCGCCATCTCGGGCGCCAGATCGGCGAAGGCCGGCAAAGGCTGGCGGACCTCGACCTGGGCGCTTACGATGTACTCGCCGGCCGCTTCGGCCAACCACGCGCTGCGGCCATCGTCGAACAGGATGTGCCACTCGTTCCAGAAGCCGGCATCGTAGTGCAACTGGATACGGCCGACCACGAGGAAGTGCCGGCCGCGGAAAGTTCCCTGACTAGCGATCTGGAGGCGCGAGGTGTCTTCGAGCAGGTCGGCCATCCGGCCGAGGTTCTTCAGATCCTCGCCGCGGCGCAGCAAAGTGCTGCGACAGAAATCGCAGACGACGTAGATCGACGTCGCCGCGCGGAAAAGGACTGGCGCGCCGCAGGACGGACAGGTGGCTCTTTTCACGACGGGCCTGTGGCCGAGGGCGCCAGCGCCGCGGTGTCACCCGGCACGCCGGGTCAGATCAGCCTACCCAGCAGTTCGGCCTTCTTGGCGTCGAACTCGGCCTGCGAAAGGACGCCTTTGGCGACCAGTCCGTGCAGCTTTTCGAGCGTCGCGACGATTTCGTCGGTGTTCGCGGCGGCCGCCGGCGACGCCGGCGCAGCGGCCTGCATGCCCTGCGTCATCGCCGCACCCATCGCCTGGCCGATGCCCAGTCCGGCGCCGAGACCGGCACCGATACCGGCCACACCACCCTCGTTCTGCGCCGCCAGCGGAATGCTGTTCGCCACCTGGTACTGCGTGTAGCGTCCAAGGTCGCCGATCATGTTCATGCCGATGCGCGAATCGAGGACTTTCTGCAGTTCCTCCGGCAGCGAGACGTTCTGTACGACGAAACTGTCGAGCGCCAGCCCGTAGCGCTCGAAGACGGGTCCCAGCCTGTCCTTCAGGCTGCGGCTGAACTCGTCCTGGTTGGCCGCCATGTCGATGAAGGGAACGCCGGATTCGCCGAACAGATCGGTCATCGAAGCGATTACCAGATTGCGCAACTGACCGTCGAGGTCGGCGACGGTGTAGCGTTCGCGCGTCCCGGAAACCTCGCTGTGCAGCTTGCGCGGGTCGGCGATCTTGTACGAATAGATGCCGAAGGCACGCATGCGAACCATCCCGAATTCCTTGTCGCGGATGGTGATCGGATTCGGCGTTCCCCACTTGCAGTCGAGCTGCAGGCGGGTAGAGAAGAAATAGACGTCCGACTTGAAGGGCGACTCGAACAGCTTGTCCCAGTTTTTGAGATAGGTGAGCACCGGCAGCGTGCGTGTCGTCAGCTTGTACAAGCCAGGTCCGAAAACGTCGGCGATCTGCCCCTCGTTGACGAAAACGGCCATTTGCGACTCGCGCACGGTCAACTGGGCGCCGTACTGGATTTCGCAATCCTGCATCGGGTAGCGCATGGCGAGAACGCCGTCGCCCTCCTCGGTCCACTGGATGACATCGATGAATTGTTTTCTGATGAAGTCCATGAGGGCCATGCCGTTCTCCTGAAAGGAAGCGTGGGTGGGGGCGCGGTGGCCATCAGGCAGGCGCGCACCGCGGGGGGTGATCAATAAGTCATGCAGGCGGCGTTGATCAGGCCGACACTGAGGGAGACGACGGCCAGAAATACGGCCGGTGCGGTCTTGCCGGCGGGGATGTCCTGGTTGAGTTGCGGCAGCGTCAGCCGGGCCGCCAGATAGGCCAGGATCTGGATGACGCCGGCGATCGCCCCCCAGGAAGCGAGGTCGACCAGTGTATCGCTATGCGCGATGACATTGGCCACCGGCATGGCGAACCCGAATAGCGCGCCGGCCAGGCTGATCGCCGCGGCGGTGTTGCCGGCACGGATCAAAGCCACCTCGTGGTAGGGTGTGACGTTCAGGTAAACGAGCAGAAACAGCGCCAGCAGGACGATCGCCACGGCAAAGTAGGCGAGAAAGGCGGGCAGCATCGTCAACAGGTGCGTGGGCATGGATAGTCCTCCCGTCGGCAGGCGCACTGGCAGCGGATCAAGGGGAAGCGGCAAAGCGTGCCAGCCCGTCGAGGATCAGATTGTCCACCAACTGGCATGGGATCTTCAAGTGGCGCACCAGCCGCCCGGCCGCCCCGCCGGTCAGCAGGCAGCGCGCGCCGGGCTGGCCGGCAATGATGGTATACGTCCGCTCGATCGCCCCGAGCTGTGCTTGCAGGCAGCCGCTGGCGATGGCGTCCTGCGTATTGCGCGGCTCGCGTTGGAAGGCGCCCTCGACGAAGGGCAGTTGGGCCGTATGATTGGCCAGCGCCATGCGCATCAGGTCGAAACCGGGAAGAATCAGGCCGCCGCGAAATAGCCCGTCGGCGTCGAGCAAGTCGATGGTCGTTGCCGTTCCGGCACTGACCACCAGGCAGGCCTCGGCGACCATCGCGCGCGCGCCGATCAACGCCGCCCAGCGGTCGGCACCGAGCTGCGCCGGACAGTCGTAGCTGTTGCGTACGCCACAGGCGGCAGCACTGGGGTGCAGAAAAGTGATCCGAGTGTGGCGTGGCGCCAGCAAGGTGCTAAGCGTTTCGCCGACCGCCGCTCCCGCGACGTTGCAGATCACGACCGGCGAATCCGCCGGCCACTCGTCGGCCGCCTCGCTCAACCAGGCGACGTCGGCGGTCGCCAGGACGCCGCTGTCCAGCCAGCCGCCCGCGTGGTGCACGCCCCACTTGAGGCGGCTGTTGCCGACGTCGATGGCGACGATCATGCGCTACGCAGCGACAGGTCGCCGGATAGGCAGCGTTCGACGCCGACCGGCGTCCGCAGCAGCAGTGCGCCGTCGGTGTCGGCTCCCAGGCAGATCCCTTCGCGGTCCACAGGGCCACCGTCGAGCAGGCGCACCCGACGATCCTGCCAGACATGATGCGCCTGCCATTCGTCACGCAATATCGGGAAACCGCCGGCCGAGAAATCGTCCAGCACGGCCGCCAGCTCGCTCAGCAACCGCGCCAGCAGCCGATGGCGGTCAGGCAGCGGCGACAGCGCCTGCGACAGCGCGGCCGGCGGATGCCGCAGCGGTTCGTCGCCAGCGGCCGGCAGGTGCAGGTTAAGGCCGATGCCGATCACCGCCAGCAGGCTCCCCGGCTGGGTATCGAGTTCGACCAGGATGCCGCCGAGCTTGCCGCCGTCGAGCAGAATGTCGTTCGGCCATTTCAGGCCGATGCGCTCGACGCCGACACCCTCGAGCGCGCGCGCCACGGCGACGCCGACCGCCAGCGACAGGCCCGCCAGTTGCGCCACCGGACATGTGAAACGCCAGAGCAGCGAAAATGTCAGGCTGGCCTCGGGCGACGACAGCCAGCTTCGGCCGCGCCGGCCACGCCCGGCGGTCTGCTGGTCGGCAACCAGCAGCGTACCCGTCGTGGCGCCCTGGGCGGCGCGTTCGAGCAGCAGCGTACTGGTCGATACGCATTCCGGCAGGGCTTCGACGGTGAAGCGGCGTGCGGCCGCGCCGAGCAGGCGGTACACTCGGGCGGCGTCGATCCGGCAGGAAGATACAGGGTCGTTCATGGTTGGCTCATCGGGCGCGGCTGGCGCGATTATCGCCGATTATCGTGGCAGCAGTGCCTCTCGATCGTCGGCCGCACTCGCGCCGTCGAGTCCGAGTTCCTGGATCTTGCGGGTGATGGTGTTGCGGCCGATGCCCAGCGAATGCGCGGCCTCGATCCGGCGTCCACCGGTGTGGACCAGCGCGCGGTGGATCAGCACACGTTCGAAAGCGTGCGTCAGCTTTTCGTGGACGTGCCCGGGATCGTTGCCCAGCAAGCGGTCGACTTCCTGCGCCAGGGCGTGTTCCCATTCACCGGCCGCTGGCGAGGGCACGACGCCGCGCAGTTCGGGCGGCAAGTCGGCGACTTCGACGAGTTGGCCGGGAGCCATCACCGTCAGCCAGTGACAGAGGTTCTCGAGCTGCCGGACGTTGCCGGGAAAATCCACCGCGCACAGATGCCTCATTGCCGTATCGGACAAGCGCTTGCCTTCGACGCCCAGTTCCTGGGCACTCTTCTGCAGAAAGTGGCGGGCGAGGATCGGAATGTCCTCGCGCCGCTCGCCGAGACTCGGCAAGCGGACGCGGATCACGTTCAGGCGATGGAAGAGGTCCTCGCGGAACAGGCCCTGGCGCACGCGTTCCTCGAGATTCTGGTGCGTTGCGGCGATGATTCGCACTTTGGTTTTCAGCGGCGAGTGTCCGCCGACCCGGTAGTAGTGACCGTCGGACAGCACGCGCAGCAGTCGGGTCTGCAGTTCCGCCGGCATGTCGCCGATTTCATCGAGGAACAGTGTCCCGCCCTCGGCCTGTTCGAAGCGGCCTTGCCGTTGCGCCGCGGCGCCGGTGAAAGCGCCGCGTTCGTGACCGAACAGTTCGGACTCGAGCAGGTCGCGCGGAATCGCCGCCGTGTTGATGGCGATGAACGGCTTGTCGGCGCGCGGACTGTGGCGATGTACGGCGCGTGCCACGAGTTCCTTGCCGGAACCCGACTCGCCGGTGATCAATACGGTGGCGCTCGACTGGCTGAGTCGACCGATGGCCCGAAACACCTCCTGCATCGCCGCAGCCTGGCCGAGGATTTCCGGCGTCAGCCCCACCTCGTTCGGCGCACCACTCTGGTGCAGGCTCTCACCGATAGCGCGCCGAATCAGTTCCAGCGCCTGATCGACGTCGAAGGGCTTCGGCAGGTACTCGAAGGCGCCACCCTGGAAGGCGGAAACGGCGCTTTCGAGGTCGGAATAGGCGGTCATGATGATCACCGGCAAGGCCGGGAAACGATCCTTGAAAAGCTGCAGCAACTCGAGCCCCGACTGTCCCGGCATCCGGATATCGGACACCAGCACCTGCGGCGGCTCCGCTCCGGTGTCGAGTTGCGCCAGCGCTTCGGTCGCCGAAGCGAAGCTCCGGAACGGGATCTTCTCCCGCGACAGCGTCTTCTCGAGCACCCAACGGATTGATTTATCGTCGTCAACGATCCAGACCGGTTTCATCGATTCCTCAGCAGGCTTGGCAATGGTCAAGGGCTGTAAGCAAGAAACCGGCCAGCCATCTCAGGCAAGCGGCAGGCGAATCGTGAAACAGGTGCAGCCCGGCCGGCTGTCACAGTCGATCGTTCCCTGGTGTTGCTCGACGAAGCTCTGGGCCAGCGTCAGCCCCAGGCCGCTGCCACCTTGACGACCTGACACCAGGGGATAGAACATGCGTTCGCGAATGTCGTCGGGAATTCCCGGTCCGTCGTCGATCACCTGCACTTCGAGCGCCAGGCGGTGGCGGCGCTTGAACAAGGTCATCTGACGGGCGACACGCGTACGCAGCGTGATCTGACCGCGGACGGCGAAGCTGCCGTCCGGCTGCCGCTGGATCGCCTGCGCCGCGTTGCGGGCAATGTTGAGGAAAACCTGGATCAGTTGTTCGCGGTCGCCGACCAAATCCGGCAGGCTGGTATCGTAGTCGCGACGAACGGTCAGGATGGTCGGGAACTCGGCGGTGAGCAGACTGCGCACCCGCTCGAGAATCTCGTGGATATTCACCGGGCCCGGCTGCATCGGACGATGCGGCGACAGCAGGCGGCGCATCAGATCCTGCAGGCGGTCGGTCTCCTTGATGATGACCTGGGTGTACTCGCGCAGACTCGGGTTGTTGAGCTCGTGCTCGAGCAACTGGGCGGCGCCGCGGATGCCGCCCAGCGGGTTCTTGATCTCGTGCACCAGGTTGCGTATCAGTTCGCGGCTGGCGTGTTGCTGCTCGACCAGGCGCTCCTCGCGGGTTGCCCGGAGTTGCTGGTCGATCGGCCACAGCTCGACGAGCAGACGGGCGGTCGGCGTGTCCGTCGGGTTGACCGTGCAATTCAGTTGGCGCAACTCGCCGCCGGCGACGCGCAAACCGATGTTCTGCCCGGTGTATGCCCAACCTTGGTGCAAGGCGCTGTCGAGCGCGGCGAGCAGGGCCGGCGGGCATTCGGCGACGCTGGCCAAGGGGCAGCCGGCGAAAACCCGGCCGCTGATTTCCAGCAGGTTCTCGGCGGCCGGATTCAGATAGCGGATGGCCAGGCTATCGTCGAGCAGGACGACGGCCGACGATAGCAGGTCGAGGCCGCCGAACGGGTTTTCCGAGGTTTCGCTCACCGCCGGAGCGCCTGCGCGGGTCGTCGGCAGTCAGCGCAGATTGCCGATCTCCTTGCGAATGGCTTCGATGTTGCGCTGGTGCACGGCGAGCTTGTCTTTGTACGGCTGCAGCCGCTCCTGCACCTTGCCGCCGCTGATCGCGCCGCCCTGCATGCGCTCGTTCGGCAGCACCACGGCTTCCTGTTCGGCAAGCTCCTTCTTCGCCTGCTCGGCATTCGCCTGCTCGGCGGCCAGCTCGGTTTCGAGAATTCGCCGGCGGTCGGTGTCGCGCGCCTTCTGCGTCTGATCGTCCACCTTCGGGAAATTCCCCGGCGTCGGGGTCGACGAGGCCTTGGGCGCCAGTTTGGAGGAGGGGGCCAGATTGACCGGATCGAGAATGATCTTGCGGCAGTTCTTGGTAGGCACGTTCGAGTAGGTGACGCGCCCATCCACTTCGCACTTGAAAATGTCCTGCGCCAGGGCCGGCCATGCCGGCAGCGACAACAGCACGAACGTCATGCCCAGGTCTCGTCGTTTCATCGTCGTCCCATTTCCTATTGGCAACTCGAGCCGCCCATCGAGCGGCCGCCGCGCTGGCGTACGCCGACTCTCCGATCAGACGGCAGTGTATTGGATGACCGAAACGAATACAAACGCCCGGCAGGCGCGATCGGCAGACAAAAAAAAAGGGACGGGCGGTGCCGTCCCTCGTTTCGACGCTGCCCGCTCAGCAGCTATAGTACAGGTCGAACTCGACCGGATGGGTCGTCATGCGCACCCGGTTGACCTCTTCCATCTTCAGTTCGATGTAAGCGTCTATCCAGTCGCTGGAGAAAACGCCGCCGCGCGTCAGGAAGTCGCGGTCCTTGTCGAGCGCGGCGAGGGCTTCCTCGAGGCTGGCGCAGACGGTCGGGATTTTGGCATCTTCTTCCGGCGGCAGATCGTAGAGGTTCTTGTCGGCCGGGTCGCCGGGGTGAAGCTTGTTCTGGATGCCGTCCAGGCCGGCCATCAGCAGGGCCGAGAAGCACAGGTAGGGATTGGCGATCGGGTCCGGAAAGCGTGTCTCGATGCGTCTTGCCTTGTCGGAAGCGACGTGCGGCACGCGGATCGACGCCGAACGGTTCTTCGCCGAGTAAGCCAGCTTGACCGGCGCTTCGTAATGCGGCACCAGGCGCTTGTAGGAATTCGTTCCGGGGTTGGTGATGGCGTTCAGGGCTTTGGCGTGCTTGATGATGCCGCCGATATAGAAGAGCGCCAGTTCCGACAGGCCGGCGTAGCCGTTGCCCGCGAACAGGTTCTTGCCGTCCTTCCAGATCGACTGATGGACGTGCATCCCCGAACCGTTGTCGCCGACGATGGGCTTCGGCATGAAGGTGGCGGTCTTGCCGTACTGGTGCGCGACGTTATGCACGACATACTTGAGAATCTGCGTCCAGTCCGCACGCTTGACCAGCGTGTTGAACAGGGTGCCGATCTCGCACTGACCGGCGGTGGCGACCTCGTGGTGATGCACCTCGACCGGGACGCCGATAGTTTCCAGCGTCAACACCATCGCCGAACGGACGTCGTGCAGGCTATCGACCGGCGGGACGGGGAAGTAACCGCCCTTGACTCCCGGACGATGGCCGGTGCCGCCCTCGCCTTCCGACTTCTCGCCGTTCGTCCAGGCCGCTTCCTGCGAGTAGATCTTCAGATTGCAGCCCGACATGTCGACGCTCCACGATACCGAGTCGAAGATGAAGAACTCGGGCTCCGGGCCGAAGTAGGCCGTGTCGCCGATGCCGCAGGCTTTCAGATAAGCCTCGGCGCGCTTCGCCACCGAGCGCGGATCGCGGTCGTAGCCCCGGCCGTCGGCCGGGTCTACGACGTCGCAGGTCATGACCACGGTCGTCTCGTCGAAGAAGGGATCGATGTAGGCGGTGCTCGGATCGGGCATCAACTGCATGTCCGAGGCCTGAATTCCCTTCCAGCCGGCAATCGACGAACCATCGAAGGCATGGCCGTTCTCGAACTTGTCCTCGCTGAAGGCGCTGACCGGCACGGTGACGTGCTGCTCCTTGCCACGAGTGTCCGTGAAGCGGAAGTCGACGAACTTCGCCTCGTTGTCCTTGACCATCTTGATCACGTCTTGCGGGCTTGTCATTGCGGAGTCTCCAGAACAGATGCCGGGGCAACCGGCGACAGTAGAAAATAGGTGCGCGGGGCAACTAGCAGAAATCGTGCCAGACCATTCCCGGCCGGGTTTTCATTGTGCCACAAGCCTTCCCGGCGTTCTCGGGGATTTTTGCCGAGCACCACTTTGGTGCGTGGAAAGTCCCGCCGCACCGTGGCGGTGCGAAGGCCTTCCGCCCGGCGGCGGTGCGAACGAAACAGGCATTCTATGTTCTATACTCTCGATTTCGCCGCCCCTTACTCGAGGCAATTCGCCAAGCGCCATGGGAAAACTGACCGATCTCCTCAAACTCGCGCAAGATCGCGCCAGCCAACTGGGCCTGCCCTATGCGGGCGCCCTCACACCACAGGAAGCTTACGCCGTCTGGCAACTGGCGCCCGGTGCCAAGCTGGTCGACGTGCGCACGCGTGCCGAGTGGGATTGGGTCGGGCGAATCCCCGGCGCCATCGAGATCGAGTGGCAGAGCTATCCGGACAACCGGCCCAACGCGCATTTCCTCGCCCAGTTGAAGAAACAGGTCGATCCCGAATCGTTGCTGATGTTCGTCTGTCGCAGCGGCGTGCGCTCGCACCAGGCCGCCGCGCTCGCCAGCCAGGCGGCCCAGCTCGCCTGCTACAACGTGCTGGAAGGTTTCGAAGGCGACAAGGATGCCCGTGGCCAGCGCGGCAACGTCGGTGGCTGGCGCCTTGCCGGGCTGCCGTGGCACAACTGAAGCGAAGCGTTTGCCGCCGACGGCGCGGCGGCCCTTCCGACACCGTTTCGAGTCCCCATTCATGCAAACCGCGACCATCCGTTTCGATACCTTCAACCAGTTGCCGGACGAAGCCTGCCATCGGCGCATCCGCGCCGCGCGCGAACGTCTGGGCAAGCGCGCCGTTCTGCTGTGCCATCACTACCAGCGGGCCGACGTCTATCAGTACGCCGATCTGACCGGCGACTCGCTGAAGCTCTCGCGCCTCGCGGCGCAGGCCGAGGCGCAGTACATCGTTTTCTGCGGCGTGCATTTCATGGCCGAAGTGGCCGACATCATGTCGGCACCCGAGCAGATCGCCATCCTGCCCGATCTGGCGGCCGGCTGCTCGATGGCCGACATGGCCAACCTGGCCAAGGTCGAACGCTGCTGGCGCGAACTCGGCGAAGTGCTCGACGTCGAGCAGCAGGTGACGCCGGTGACCTACATCAACTCGGCCGCTGACCTCAAGGCTTTCTGCGGCGAGCACGGCGGCATCGTGTGCACCTCGTCGAACGCCGGAACGATCGCCGGCTGGGCCTTCGCGCGGCGGGAGAAAATTCTCTTCTTTCCCGACCAGCACCTCGGCCGCTGGACCGGCTACCGGATGGGCATTCCGCTCGACGAGATGATGGTCTGGGACCCCGACCTCGAAATGGGCGGCCTGAGTGCCGAACAGATCCGGCGCGCCAAGCTCCTGCTCTGGAAGGGGCACTGCTCGGTGCACCAGATGTTCCAGCCGGCGCACATCCTGCGTTTCCGCAACCAGCATCCGGACGGACTGGTCATCGCGCACCCCGAATGCCGCTTCGAAGTCTGCCAGCAGGCCGACCATGTCGGGTCGACCGAACACATCGTCCGCACGATCAAGGAAGCGAGCCCCAACACGCGCTGGCTGGTGGGCACCGAACTCAACCTGGTCAACCGGCTGGCCGAGGAGGTCAAGCCGGAAGGCAAGATCGTGCAGTTCATGGCGCCGACCGTGTGCATGTGCTCGACGATGCAGCGCATCGACCCGCAGCACCTGGCCTGGACGCTCGAGAACCTGGCCGACGGCACGGTGGTCAACGCGATCACGGTGCCGGAACACGAAAAGGGGCTGGCCAAACTGGCGCTCGACAGGATGCTCGCCGTTTCCTGAAGCGACTTTCCCGGCCCGCGCATGTCCGACGACTACCTCCACCGTTTCCTGTTCGACGAGCTCGACATCTGCGGCGCCGTCGTCCGTCTGGGACCGGCCTGGCGGCAGATGACTGAGCGGCGCGCCTACCCCGCGCCGGTGATTCGGCTGCTCGGCGAAATCAGCGCCGTCACCGTTCTCTTCGGTAGCCAGCTCAAGCAGCCGGGGCGGCTGACTCTCCAGTTGCGCGGCAACGGCCCCGTCTCGCTGCTGCTGGTCGACTGCGATGAGCAATTGCGGTTGCGCGGCATGGCCAGGTGCGCCACGCCGCTGGTCGGCGAGACGCCGCCCGAACTGCTGGGCGACGGCCAACTGCTGCTCTCGCTCGACCTGCCGTCGCTGCGCCAACCCTACCAGAGCATCGTTCCCCTCGCCGGCGAAAGCCTGGCCGAGATCTTCGAGCACCATCTCGAAAAGTCGGAACAACTGGCGTCGCGCTTGTTCCTCGCCGCGTCGCCCGAGTGCGCGGCCGGGCTTCTGCTGCAGAAACTGCCCGCCGCCGAGACGCGCGACGCGGACGGCTGGGCGCGCTGCACGGCGCTCGCCGCAACGCTGCAGGCCGCCGAGCTGCCGTCGCTGCCGGCCGAGCAACTGCTGCGGCGCCTCTTTCCCGAAGAAACGATACGTCTCTTTCCGGCCCGGCCGGTCGCTTACCACTGCCCCGAGGACTGGGAAAAGGTGCGCTCGATGCTGCGCGCACTGGGCCGCAGCGAGGTCTACGCCGCCTTGCGCGAGCAGGGCGAGCTCGTCATCCAGGACGAAATCTGCCAGCGCGAGTACCGTTTCGACGCCTCGGCGATCGACCGGCTGTTTGCCGGTCCGGCGACCGACCTGCCGCCGACCGTTCACTGACCGGCGGGCGGTGGGCGGTGTCCTCGGACCCTTTACGGCGCGCAGGCCGAGCGGTTCGCCATGGACCACCCCCCCACCCATAGGCCATCAATGACGTCGTCCGAACGCCGGCTGGAAGAAGATTTGATCGCGCAGCTCGAGGAGCTGAAATACGGTTACCGCGAAGACATCCGCGACCGCGCCACGCTGGAAGCGAACTTTCGCGAGAGGTTTCAACAGCTCAACCGTGTCAAGCTCACCGACGAGGAGTTCCAGCGGTTGCTGGAGGAAATCGTCACCCCCGATGTCTACGCCGCGGCACAGACGCTGCGCAGCCGCAACAGCTTCACCCGCCAGGACGGCACGCCGCTCAACTACACCCTGGTGAACATCGGCGACTGGTGCAAGAACACTTTCGAAGTCGTCAAGCAACTGCGCATCAATACCGACAACAGCCATCATCGCTTCGACGTCATCCTGCTCATCAACGGCGTACCGGTGGTGCAGATCGAGCTCAAGACGCTCGGCATCAACCCGCGCCGCGCCATCGAGCAGATCGTCGACTACAAGAACGACCCCGGCAACGGCTTCACGCGCACGCTACTGTGCTTCATGCAGGTGTTCGTGGTCAGCAACCGCGACTCGACCTACTATTTCGCCAACAACAACGCGCGGCACTTCAGCTTCAACGCCGACGAGCGCTTCCTGCCCATCTACCAGTACGCCGCGCCCGACAACGCCCGGATCAGCGGGCTCGAACCCTTCGCCGAGGCCTTCCTGGCCAAATGCACGCTCGGCCAGATGATCAGCCGCTACATGGTGCTCGTAGCCAGCGAGCAGAAGCTCTTGATGATGCGGCCCTACCAGATCTACGCCGTCAGGAACATCGTCGAGTGCATCGACAAGAATCTGGGCAACGGCTACGTCTGGCACACCACCGGCAGCGGCAAGACACTGACCAGCTTCAAGGCGTCCACGCTGCTCAAGGCCAACCCGGCAATCGAGAAATGCCTCTTCGTCGTCGACCGCAAGGACCTCGACCGGCAGACGCGCGAGGAATTCAACCGCTTCCAGGAAGGCTGCGTCGAGCAGAACACCAACACCGGCGAACTGGTCCGCCGCCTGCTTTCCGACGACGCGGCCGACAAGGTCATCGTCTGCACCATCCAGAAACTCGGCCTGGCGCTGGACGAAAACAGCCAGCGCAACAGGAGCCGCGAGAAGCGCGGACTGGCCACCTACACCGATCAGCTCGAAACGCTGCGCGACAAGCGCATGGTCTTCATCTTCGACGAATGCCATCGCTCGCAGTTCGGCGACAACCACCGGACCATCAAGGAGTTCTTCCCCAAGGCCCAGCTCTTCGGCTTCACCGGCACGCCGATCTTCGAAGAGAACGCCAGCTACAAGCGCATCGAGGGTGAGGTCCAGACGCTGCAGACCACGCAAGACCTTTTCCAGCAGTCGCTGCACGAGTACACCATCACTCACGCCATCGAGGATCGAAACGTTTTGCGCTTTCACGTCGATTACTACCGGCCCGACGGCAAGAACCCGCCCAAGCCGGGCGAGACCCTCGCCAAGCGCGCCATCGTCGACGCCATCCTCGCCAAGCACGACACCGCCACCGGCGGACGCCGGTTCAACGCCATTCTCGCCACCGCTTCGATCAACGACGCGATCGAGTACCACACGCTCTTCGCCAGTGCCCAGGCCGAGAAGCGGCACGCCGACCCGGCCTTCGTGCCGCTCAATATCGCCGCCGTCTTTTCACCACCCGGCGACGTGAGCGCCGACGTCAGGCAGATTCAGGAGGACCTGCCGCAGGAGCAGGAAGACAACCAGCACGACCCGGAGACCAAGAAGAAGGCGCTGCGGAAGATCATCGCCGACTACAACGCCCGCTTCGGCACCAACCATCGCATCGACGAGTTCGACCTCTACTACCAGGACGTGCAGCAACGCATCAAGGACCAGCAGTTCCCCAATGCTGACCTGCCAAGGAAGGGGCGCGAAAAGCTCGACCTTACCATCGTCGTCGACATGCTGCTCACCGGTTTCGACAGCAAGTACCTCAACACGCTGTACGTCGACAAGAACCTCAAGCACCACGGCCTGATCCAGGCCTTCAGCCGCACCAACCGCGTGCTGAACGACAGCAAGCCCTACGGCCACATCCTCGACTTTCGCGGCCAGCGGGACGCGGTGGACGCCGCCATTGCCCTCTTCTCCGGCGCCAAGGCCGATCAGGCGCGCGAGATCTGGCTGGTCGACCAGGCGCCGGTCGTCATCGACAAGCTCAAGGAGGCCAGGCAGGCTCTGGAGTGCTTCATGCAATCGCAAGGCCTCTCGGGCAAGCCCGAAGAGGTGGCCAAGCTCAGGGGAGACGAGGCCCGCGTCGCCTTCGTCAAAGCGTTCAAGGAGGTGCAGAAGCTGCAAACCCAGCTCGACCAGTACACCGACCTGACGCCCGAGCAGGAAGCGGTCATCCAGACCATCCTGCCGAGGGACGAGTTGAACGCCTTCCGCGGCCAGTACCTGGAGACCGTGCAGCGCCTGCGCGCGCAGCAGGTCAAGCCGGGGGGAGCGAGGAACGAGGAGATCGACCAGCTCGACTTCGAGTTCGTCCTCTTCGCCTCGGCCACCATCGACTACGACTACATCATGAAGCTCATCGCCGACTTCTCGACCAAGAAGCCCGGCAGGGCGACGATGAGCCGCGAACAATTGGTCGGCCTGATCGCCGCCGATGCCAAGTTCATCGACGAGCGCGACGACATCACCGAGTACGTGATGAGCCTCAAGGCCGGCGAAGGCCTGGACGAGTTCGCCATCCGCGCCGGCTACCAACAGTTCAAGGCCGCCAAGGCCGCCCGCGAGCTGGCCGAGCTCGCCACCCGGCACGGCCTGCCCGCGGCGGCGCTGCAGAGCTTGGTGGACGGCGTGCTCGATCGCCGCATCTTCGACGGCGAGCAACTCACCGAACTGCTGGCGCCGCTGGAACTGGGCTGGAAGGCGCGCACACGGAAGGAGCTGGCCTTGATGGCCGAGCTGGTGCCGCTGCTGAAGAAGCGTGCCGGGGGGCGAGAGATTTCCGGTCTGCAGGCTTACGAGGACTGAGGCGTGGCAAAGCAGAGCAAGACAACGGTGGTGCCGAGGCTGCGGTTTCCGGAGTTTCGGGAGGCAATGGCATGGGAGGTTACTCCGATGGGACGCCTGATGAATCTGGAGTACGGAGAGTCATTGCCGGAACACTGCAGGCGTCCCGATTCAATCCCAGTAATGGGATCGAATGGTATCGTGGGATACCACGATGAAGCCCTAGTCAAAGGCCCCGCGATTGTTGTCGGACGAAAGGGATCTGTCGGCGAAGTTAATTGGGTCGACAAAGAGTGTTTTCCGATCGACACCACCTATTATGTCGAGAATAGGCAGCCATCAAGCACGTTGATGCAATTTCTGTATCGACTACTTCAGCTTGCCAAACTGGATCAGCGGCGTGATCCGGGTGCGGTGCCGGGCCTAAGTAGAAACGTGGTGCATTCTCTCCAAACCGCGATTCCAGGACGACCTGAGCAACAAAAGATCGCCGACTGCCTGAGGTCGCTGGACGAGGTGATTGCCGCTCAGGGGCGGAAAGTGGCGGCTTTGAAGACTTACAAGCAGGGTCTGATGCAGCAGCTTTTCCCCCGCGAAGGCGAAACCGTCCCCCGTCTCCGCTTCCCCGAGTTCCGCGATGGGCCAGCGTGGCGTGAGACGAGATTGAATTCACTTGGCGAGCTTGTCTCGGGACTCACGTACAGCCCAAACGACGTGCGTGATAGTGGATTGTTGGTTCTGCGCTCTTCGAACGTCCAGAACGGCGAGATCGCAATCGACGATAACGTGTACGTCACTCCAAGTATCAAGGGTGCGAACCTCGCTAGGCCGAACGACATCCTGATATGCGTTCGGAACGGATCAAAGGCGTTGATTGGCAAGAGCGCCTTGATTCCAGAAGGGATGCCTCCCTGCACACATGGGGCGTTCATGACGGTGTTTCGTGCGAGCGCCCCGCATTTTGCATTTCACCTCTTGCAGTTGGCGTCATTTCAGAAGCAGGTTGCAGTCGATCTCGGTGCAACTATCAACTCGATCAATGGAAGCCAACTCCTGAAGTACCGCTTTATCGTTCCTGAGAAGGACGAGCAGAAGCGAGTAGCAGAGTTGCTATCGTGTTTGAGTAGTTGGATCGGCGCTGAATTCAAGAAGCTCGCAACATTGAAGGCCCACAAGAAGGGCCTCATGCAACAGCTATTCCCGCAGCCGGAGGAGGTCTAGCGCATGGCTGTCACGCCCTTCGCCGATCTGCCCGGACTCGCGCAACACGTCCGCACCGAGCTAGAGAAAAGGAAGTTCGCCCTACTCTACGCCCACAACGGCACCGGCAAGACGCGGCTATCCGTGGCGTTCAAAGACCTGGGCAAAGACGGCGATTCGCGCGACACGCTGTACTTCAACGCCTTCACCGAAGACCTGTTCACCTGGGACAACGACCTGGAGAACGATCGCGAGCGGGTGCTGAAGATCAACAGGGATTCGCGCTTCTTCGCGGGCCTGGGCGAACTGGAGATGGACAACCGCATCCGCCCGCTGCTCAGCCGCTACGCCGACTTCGATTTCCGCATCGACACTACCCAGTGGAAAGTGAGCTTTTCGCGCGACGTGGCTACCGCCAGCGCGAGGACGATGGTCGAAGGCATCAAGGTCTCGCGCGGCGAGGAGAACATTTTCATCTGGTGTTTCTTCCTCGCCATCGTGCAGTTGGTACTCGACGGCGCCGAAGCCTACAAGTGGGTAAAGTACGTCTACATCGACGATCCGATTTCTTCGCTGGACGAGCACAACGCGATCGTCGTGGCCAACCATCTGGCGCAGTTGCTGCTGAAAGCCAAGAACCCGCCCAAGACGGTGGTCTCCTCGCACCACACCTTGTTCTTCAACGTGCTGGGCAATGAGTTCGGCAGGAAGGCGCACCGCCATTTTCTGAGCAAGGGGACTGGCGAGACCTATCTGCTGCGCGACACTGGCAACACGCCGTTCTTCCACCATGTCGCCGCGCTGCGCGAGCTGTGCGAAGCGGCGACCTCGGGCGAACTGCGCACGTATCACTTCAACATGATGCGTGCCGTCATGGAGAAGACCGCCAGTTTCCACGGCTACGGAAATTTCGCCGACTGCATACAGCCTGATGAGGATGACCCGGACAAGACCCTGTACACCCGCGTGGTCAACATCATGAGCCACGGCAACTATTCGCTGTACGAGCCGGCGGACATGATGGACGAGAACAAGGCCATCTTCAGGAAGGTACTGAGCGATTTTCGCAAGCAGTTTCCGTTCAATCCGATGCTATTCGACGACCCGAACAACGAGGCACCGGCCGTATGACCGAATTGATCCTCTACACGACTGAAGACGGGCGCAGCCAGATCAAGCTGCGGGCCGAGCAGCAGACGGTTTGGCTGACTCAGCTTGAAATTGCCGACCTGTTCGATGCCACCAAGCAAAATATCTCGCTGCATCTGCGGAACCTCTTTGAGGACGGGGAGTTGAGCGAGGTTTCAGTTGTCAAGGACTCCTTGACAACTGCCGCCGATGGCAAGCGCTACCGGATACAGCTCTACAACCTGGAAGCCATCCTGGCCGTGGGCTACCGGGTGCGTTCGCCGCGCGGGGTGCAGTTCCGCCGCTGGGCCTCCACGGTGCTCAAGGAGTACTTGCTCAAGGGCTTCGTGTTGGACGACGAGCGCCTGAAAAACCCTGACGGCCGCCCGGATTACTTCGACGAGATGCTGGCGCGCATCCGGGATATCCGCGCCTCGGAAAAGCGCTTCTACCAAAAGGTGCGCGACTTGTTTGCCCTCTCCAGCGACTACGACAAGAGCGACAAGACCACGCAGACCTTTTTTGCCACGGTGCAGAACCTGCTTCTCTACGCCGTGACGCAAAAGACGGCGGCAGAACTGATCATCGCTCGCGCCAACCGGAACGACGCCAACTTCGGCCTGTTGCATTGGCAAGGCGCCAAGGTCCGCAAGCAGGACATCGTGATCGCCAAGAACTACCTGACCGAAGACGAGATCGACACCCTGAACCGTCTGGTGGTCGTCTTTCTGGAAACGGCGGAACTGCGCACCAAGCGCCGCGAGGAAATCCGCATGAGCTTCTGGCGCCAGAACGTGGATCAGATCATCAGGAGCAATGGCTTCCCGGTGCTCACGCATGCGGGCACAGTCAGCCACGAACACATGGAGCGCACTACGAGCGCGCTGTACCTTGACTACGACCAGCGCCGCAAGAAGCAGGAAGCCCGGCAGGCTGACGAGCAAGACGATGCCGAACTGAAGGCGCTGGAAAACACACTCAAGAAACGCCTCAAGCCATGACCGAACAAGACCAGAAACAACTCGGCAAGATCCTCTGGAACATTGCCGACCAGTTGCGCGGGGCGATGAACGCCGATGATTTCCGCGATTACATGCTGTCGTTCCTGTTCCTGCGCTACCTGTCGGACCACTACGAGCAGGCGGCCAAGCGGGAGCTGGGGGCGGACTATCCGACGAGCGACACCGTCGCGGCGAGCGGCGACGCCAAGCCGCCGCTGGCGCTCTGGTACGAGCGGAACACCGCCGACGTCGCCGAGTTCGAGAAGCAGATGCGCCGCAAGGTGCACTACGTGATCAAGCCCGACTATCTTTGGGGCAGCATCGTCCGTCTGGCCAGGACACAAAGCGGGCAACTGCTCGATACGCTGCAAAAGGGTTTCAAGCACATCGAGGAAGACTCCTTCCAGAGCCACTTCCAGGGCCTGTTCTCGGAGATCAACCTGGCGTCCGACAAGCTCGGCCGCAAGTACGAGGAGCGCAACGCCAAGCTGTGCTCGATCATTTCGGAGATCGCGCGCGGCATGTCGCTGTTTTCCACCGACACCGACACGCTGGGCGACGCCTACGAGTACCTGATCGGGCAGTTCGCGGCGGGCTCGGGCAAGAAGGCGGGCGAGTTCTACACGCCGCAGCAGATCTCCAGCATTCTCTCGGCGATCGTCACGCTCGACAGCCAGGCGCCCGAGAGCGGCCCGCGCAAAAAGCTGGCGAGCGTATTCGACTTCGCTTGCGGCTCAGGTTCCTTGCTGCTGAACGTGCGGCAGCGCCTGAGGGCGGCTGGCGGCACGGTCGGAAAAATCTTCGGCATGGAGAAGAACATTACCACCTACAACCTGGCGCGCATGAACATGCTGCTGCACGGGATGAAGGACACCGAGTTCGAGATCTACCACGGCGACACGCTGACCAACGATTGGGACTTTCTGCGCGAGACCAATCCGGCAAAGACACCCCGCTTCGACGCGGTGGTGGCCAATCCGCCGTTCAGCTACCGCTGGGAGCCGAGTGAGGCGATCAGCGAGGACGCGCGCTTCAAGAACCACGGCGTCGCGCCGAGGAGCGCGGCGGACTTCGCCTTCCTGCTGCACGGGCTGCATTACCTGAAGGACGACGGCGTGATGGCCATCATCCTGCCGCACGGCGTGCTGTTTCGCGGCGGCGTGGAGGAGCGCATCCGTCGCAAGCTGCTGAACGATGGGCACATCGACACGGTCATCGGGCTGCCGGCCAATCTCTTCTACTCGACGGGTATTCCGGTCTGCCTCCTGGTGCTGAAGAAGTGCAAGAAGCCGGACGATGTGCTCTTCATCAATGCCGCCGAGCACTTCGTCAAAGGCAAGCGTCAGAACCAGTTGAGCGAAGAGCACATCGCGCGCATCGTGCGGACCTACCAGTTCCGGGACGGGCAGGAGCGCTACGCCCGCCGCGTGACGATGAACGAGATAGCAGACAACGCCTACAACCTGAACATCTCGCGCTACGTCAGCACCGCGCCAGAGGAAGTGGAGGTCGACCTGGCGGCTACACACGCCGAGCTGGTCAGGATTGAGGCCGAGATCCGCGAGGCGACCGCGAAGCACAATGCGTTTCTGCGCGAGCTGGGCCTACCCCTGTTGCCCTAGGAGCCTGTCGGACCGAGGACTGATCGACGGCGCCACCGTGAAAGCCCCGCCGTCCTCGCCATGCTCCCCTGGCGGCGGCGGCAGCCGTCCGACCGCCCATGTGTTTGGCGTGGCGCGAAATCGAGGCGGATGTGGCTCTGCAGCGGCGCGCCGATCAGCCAGCCGACCGGGTTCTGGGCGAGCTTGGCCGGTTGTTCGGCGCTCAGCTCGGCCAGAGCCGGTACGGCCGCCAGCGTTGCGGGCGGCACCGGAAATGCCGGAAGATTGGCCTTTTCCGATGTTTTCAAGGAAGCCTTCAGCTGGCCTCTTTGACTGGCGGAATCTTCCAGCTGCCGTCCAGGAGCGACGGCGCCGTTTCCTTCGGCCAGTACAGGCGCATCATCAGGATGAACTCTCCCTTGGGTGCCGGCAACCAGTTCGATTCCTTGTCCTTGCCCGGCGATTCGTTCTGGATGTAGAGATCGACCGATCCATCCTTGTTCGATTTCAGCTTGTTGCGCTGGCTCAAGGTGTAACGATTCAGCGGATTGTCGACGAAGAAGTAATCGGCGTCGTACATCGTCAGCGACCAGAAGCCATCGACGGGAGGGAGGTGGCCTTTCTCGAAGCGCATGACGTACTTTTTCTCGCCGGTGTATTTCGCGGCGACGTCCGGACCGGTGGACGTCGGGTAGACCGCATCCTGCGGCCGGTTGGCGCCGAGACCGATGGCCGTGACGAGCGCGCGCTGCACGTAATTGGTACCGTACTGGCCGACCTTCGTGGAGAACGCCCAGCCGTCTTCAAGCTTGAAGTCGCCGGCGACGATGCCGGCCTTCATCCAGTCCATGATCAGGTCCTGGGCCGGCTTGGGAGCGCCGGCAAGGCCCTTGGCCACGGCGGGATCGAGCTTCGCCGCGTCGAAATCCTGTCCGGGGACGACGCCGATCTTGGCCAGTTTGGCGACCATAGGCGCATCTTCGGCCGCTGGCGGATTGGTCTTCAGCAGTTCGGCGAAGAGCTTGAAGTAGGCGGCGGCGTCGAGCGCGTCGACTTGTTCCCGCACGGCCGTCTTCATGTCCTGCGCCGGGTCGACCGTCGCGGGTGGCGGCGTGTAGGGTTTGCCGTAAGCCGACAGCGGCACGACCGAGATCTTGTCCTGCAAGGCGTGCACTGCCTTGTAGTCCGCCGGGGTGCCGCTGCTGTAGATGCGCCCGAGAATCCATACGATGCCCGTCGGCGCCTTGTATTCCGTGACGTCGGCGGGCAGTTCGCCGGTCCAGCCCGGTCCGGTGATGGCGTAGGTTTGCGCCTTCGTGCCGGTCGTCCGCTTGCCGGGAACCTGGAACACGTTGGTCCAGCCGTCCAGCATCGGGAAGAGGAAATAACGCCCTTTCATGTCCGGGATGCTCAGGATCCAAGGTTCCTTGGAGACGTCGATCCAGGTCGTCGTGTAAAGCGTGTCGGCATTCGGTGCGGTGACATCCCGGTAAGAGGCATCCGGATAGCTGCGCTTGCGAAGGAATTGCCCCATCGGTGCGCGGTTGTCTTCCGGCGCGGCGACGTTGGTCATCACCCGGCGCGTCATCTCCATGGTGACGAGCGGATAGGCATAGACGTAGCTTTCGATGGCGATGGCTCGCGCTTCGGCCTCCTGTGCTGCCGCTTTCGCCGCCGCTTCAACCGCCTTCGCCTTCGCCTTGGCTTCCATGGCTACCCGGTCGACCTGGGTCTCCGCTTCCTTGCTGCACGCGCCGAGCAGCGCGACGGTGAGCGCAGCGATCCCGGCTGCGGCAAATCGGATTCGAGACGTCATCGTTTGATCTCCTGATGGGAAATGTCGGGGCAACGAGTGGTACGTTGTTGGTTAGTTGCTCGCACTGGGTGCGAGCACGACCGGGGAAATTCTTTCATGTTGGTAAGGGCTTTGGCAATAGTTCCCGCTGGAGTCGGAGTCGTATTCGCGCTTCGAGCGCGATGCAACGAGCTGCCGGTCAGGAGGATCAGCTGGTTGAGGCGGATCCCGAATACGCATCCCAAGCTTGACGGCCAGGTATCCGGCTTCGTACACTTCCGAGGCTCCGTTGGATTTCCTGTCCGCTTTCAGAAGGAAACATGACGACCATGTCCATGCCGCCAGTAGTCGAAGCCTACACGGTGCAGGATTACCTGCATTGGGAAGGCGATTGGGAGTTGATCCACGGCCAGCCGGTTGCAATGGCCCCTTCGCCAAGCTTCGATCATCAGCAGGCAAGCGCCGCCGTATTTCGGCAACTTGACGAATCGCTCGACGATTGCCCGCACTGCCAGGCGGTGTTTGAAATAGACGTGGAATTTGCGCAGGACACCGTCGTCCGACCCGACGTGCTGGTGATCTGCTACCAGCCTGAAAGCGAACGGTTGACCCGCGCTCCTGATCTGATTTTTGAAGTCATCTCGCCCAAGACCGCCCGCCGGGATGAAGTGGTCAAATTCGATCTGTACCGCACGGAAGGCGTGTCCCACTACGTGCTGGTCTACCCGGAAGCGAACAAGGCCAAAGTATGGCGGCTCGTCGAGGGGGAGTATCGCAAGATAGGCGACTTCCACGACGAAACCCACTGTTTCGAACTGTCCAAATGCGCCTTCGATTTCGATTTCAGCCGCCTGTGGAAGCGCAAGAGCGGCCGGGCTTAGACGCCGCCCCGGTGGCACGTCGATGCTCTCGCCCGGCGCTCAAACCGAATGCTCGGCGCGCCATCGACAGCGATCCTGATCCCAGGAAGTCGCCTGATTCGAGCCTCTAATTTGCTGATTTGATGTGGTGGTAAACCTTTCTTTCAGGAGTTCGTGAACATGATCAAGCACTGGATACTGGCCATACCGATCGGCGCTTTCGCGTTGACCGCCTGCGTTTCGCAGCAGACCTACGACAAGCAGGTCCAGCAAACGCAAGAGGCAGTCGCTCTCGAACAGCAGTACCTGACGCTGAGCCGGCAGTTGCAGGCCGAGGTCACCGCCGACCAGGTACAGATCAAGCGGCTCAACGATCGGCTGGTAGTGACTTTCGTCGATGAAGTCCTGTTTGCCCCGGGAAGCGCCGAGCTGCACGCCAACGGCCATTCGACCATCGGCAAGGCTGTTCCGACGCTGGCTACCCTGGGCGGTCATTGGATAAGTGTTCAGGGTTACACCGACAGCGAACCGATCGGACCGGCGCTGCGTCATCGCTACCCGACCAACTGGGATCTCTCCGCGGCGCGGGCGGTAGAGGTCGTTCGCTACCTGCAATCTCAGGGAGTCGATCCCGGAAATCTGGTGGCCGCAGGTTACGGTCAGTATCAGCCCGTGGCGCCGAATGACACCGCGCAGGGACGCGCGAAGAACCGGCGAATCGACATCGTCTTGCGTTCGAAATAGTCGCCACTGTTTCGCCCTCGCTGGCCAGACAGGCGGCGGCGAGGGCAACGGCGGCAATACGGATTTGGCGAGAAAGGAGGGTTGACGATGCCTCGAAAGGGTGCATGGCGGGCAGTTTCCGCCGCTTGGCTGACAATTCTGGCAGCGATGCCCGTACTGGCGCAGGAGCGAATGTTCGACGGGCAGTGGCGTTTCAGCGTCACCCCGTATCTGTGGTTGCCAACGATCTACGTCGATACTTCGCTCAAGGGCCCGGTCGGCATTGCTTCGATCGATACCGCGATGCATTCCAACCCCAGTACGTATCTCAAGAATCTGTCGTTTGCCGCGATGATCAGCGGTGAGGCCCGCAAGGGTAATTGGTCGGTGTTCACCGACTACATCTATCTGCGCTTCAAGGACCAGGACACGGCGATCAGGGCGGTTAATGGCCCGGCAGGAAGGGTCGTCGGTTTCGCCGAAAGGGGTAGCGAGATCGACATCACCGGCAACGTGTGGACACTGGCTGGTAGCTATACGGTCTGGCGCGAGGGTGCGAAACACCTCGACGTCTTCGCCGGCACGCGCTATCTGGGAATGGACGCCGACCTGGATTGGCGTGTCGCCGGAACACGCGGCGTCTTGCCTGGCGTTCAGGGTGGCGCGTCAGGGGAATTCAGCAAGTGGGACGCCATCATCGGTATCAAGGGCCAGATCCCGCTCAGTGGCGATGGGCGCTGGTTCATGCCGTATTACTTCGACGTCGGCAGCGGTTCCGGCAACACGACCTGGCAGGCTCTGATCGCCGCCGGCTATCGCTTCGACTGGGGGAACGTGACGCTTTCGCTACGCAACCTGTCGTACGACTCCAGTGGCCGCCACAATGACAGTGTCGACGCGCGCTTCACCGGCTTGGCGCTGGGCGCGAGCTTTCTATTCTAGGAAGGGAGAAACAGCAAGATGAGGAATGCGCATTACATCCTTCTCGTCGCGGCGGCGGCGGCCGCTGGCTACTCGTGGGCGCAGCAATACCCGGTGCTCGACATGATCGCTGACAGGGTCGTTCAGAAGTACGAACAGTCGAGCTGCCAGCAACTCTGGGAGCAGAAATCGCAGCCGACGCCTGCACGCGAACAGGAGATCCTCCAGAAGCTGCGTGACGATCCGGCAATGCGTACCGAGTTCATCAACCGGGTCGCGGCACCCATCGTCAACAAGATGTTCGAGTGCGGAATGATTCCATGACCATCCGCGCGCCGTCTGAGCGTTTGTCATTTTCTGGAGGAAATCGATGAGTCCATTTCGCCATCGCGTCGGGCGCGCCGCGCTGCTCGTGCTAGGGATCGTCATGGCGGCAGGCGCTGCCGCGCAGTCGTCGCAGGCGGCCAAACCAGCCAAGACCGCGCCGGCCGCGAAGGCTGCCGCGCCGTTCAAACCGATTTTGGAACCGCGCGCCATCGAGTTGCTGAAGACGATGAGTGAGCGATTGGCGGCAGCGCGCGGGCTGGCGTTTACTGCGCTCGTAACCTACGAACACCCGAGTCGGCTTGGCCCGGCACTGGCGTTCACGACGCTATCAGAGGTGTTGATGCAGCGCCCGGACAAGCTGCGCGTCGTCACTCCCGGTGATGGTCCGGCGTCGGAGTTCACCTACGACGGCAAGACGATGACCGCTTATGCGCCGGCTGAGAACATGCTGGCCCTTGCCGACGCGCCAGCCACCATCGACGAGGCGCTCAAGGAGGCGTTCAGCCGCGCCGCGATCTATTTTCCCTTTGCCGACGTGTTGCTTGCTGATCCGTACAAGAACATCGCCGACGGGCTGATCAGCGCCTTCTATATCGGGCAATCGAAGGTCGTCTCTGGAATTCGCACCGAGATGGTCGCGTTCGCCAATAACGAGGTTTTCGTGCAAGTGTGGATCGGTGTGGACGACAAGCTGCCGCGTCGGCTGCGCGCGGTTTACCGCCGTGATCCGCTACGCCTGCGTCACCAGCTGGATATGACCCAGTGGCAGATCGACCCGGTCATTCCGGCGGGGGCTTTCACCGCGGCCAGCCCGGCGGGAGCTCTGGCCATTCCTTTCGACCATCCGGTGAAACCGGCTGCCGGCCTGCAGCCGCCACCAGCGGGGAAGTCACGTTGAGGAGACAGGTATGAAAACGTTCTCTCTTGTTTTGGCCGGGTTGCTCGGTGGCTTGCTGGCCGCCGGCGAGGCAGCCGCCTGGGGTAGCGCCAACCGCTTTGGAGGCAGCACCGAGCACGTTGCCGGCCTGGGCACCGAGCATACCAACGCCTGGGGCGGCAGTTCGGAGCACGCCTTTGGCGGCGGCAGCGAACACACGAACATGTATGGCGGCAGTACCGCCGGGCGTTACGGGGAAGGCGCCGAGCATACCAACGTGTACGGCGGCACGACCGCGGCACGCTACGGCGAAGGTGCCGACCACACGACGCCTGCCGGCGCGACGGCCTATCGTCCACCGGTTCCGCCTGCACCGGCACCTTACTATCCTTACCATCCGCCGGCTGCTGTCCCTTACTATCCGGCTTCGGGATGCTACGGCTGCGCGGCGGCGGCCGGTGCGGTCGTCGGCGCCGCTACCGGTGCCGCTGTCGCCTCGGCGAACGCCACTGCGGCAACCAGCAGCGCCTACTCGTCGGGCTACGCCGCCGGCAGCGCGAACACGGCCGCTTCCTATGTCGCGCCAACGCCCGCCTACGTGATCGGGAACAGCTACGCCGCGTTGCCGCCTGGCGCGACGCTCGTCCAGAAATACGGTACGACGTATTACCTGCTTGGCAACACCTGGTTCATGCCGGCGTATGGAGCGAATGGCGTGTACTACCGCGTCGTTCCGGTGCCCTGACCGAAAGCTAGGGAAGCGGTGTGAGAGAGCCTGGAACTTGGCGTACGTTCCAGGCCGGAACCGAGCGCGATTACGCGCGCTGTTCTGTCTCGCCTGCGGTTCGTTGAATCCTGGGCGATGAGCAGCGGAACCTGGCGATGCCGCGCCGAAAGCGACTTGCCCGGACGCGGCGATAAGTCGTCGAGCAGGTTCAGGAAAACGATTTGCGGCGCGACCCAGATTTCTCGATGACCGTTGCGGGTCGCAGAGACACGCTTTCTCCAATGAGCGTCTCCGTTCCACTGGGCGTCGAGAGCGCGTGATAGTATGGCCCGGCCGATTCCGGATAGCGAGCCGTGGCCTGCCTCCGCTTGCCCTCATGGCCATGAAGTCAAGCTGCTTGCCCTGTCGCTGGTAACCATGGCTAGACGAGCCATGCCCTACGTTGAAAAGCAGGTGATCGTGGAGTTTTCGAACGCCTGTTGGGCACTTCCCAAGGCGCCGCCGTTTCGTTGCGCCAATAGTCTAGGAGGGTGGAAATGCGGATTAATGATGTCGATCTTGCCAAGAAACTGCCGGCCATCGCGGCCGCGATTCTGGCCACGGCCATTGTCCTGGCAGTGGGTCTGTTTGCGCACGCCCTGAAGGCCGGGTTGGAAGCCTCAGAAATTGAGCACCTCCAGCGCGAGGTCCGGCTGATCAACGACGGAATCGCCGCTTTCAATGAAAGCGTTGAAGAAGGTGCCCGCAGGATCGGCCGGGTGTTCGCCGCCGAGTATGACGGACAGTTTGCTCTGGCCACAGACGGAGGAGCGGCCGATGGTGCCAAGTCCGCGCCGCTCCTGCGCATCGGCGAACGGGTCGTGAACGGCGATCACGCGCCGTCGGACCGCTTGCTGGGCAAGACCGGAGCGGTGTCGTCGGTCTTTGTTCTCAAGGGCGGCGAATTCATTCGCGTTGCTACGTCGATAAAGAACGAGCAGGGCGAACGCGCCGTCGGCAGCGCGCTGGCCGCCAGCCACCCGGCAACCGGCAGGTTGCTGGCTGGGCAGGACTGGACCGGACGGGCGACGCTTTTCGGAAAGGAATGGATGGCGAACTATTGGCCTGTCAAAAGCGTTTCCGGCGAAGTCATCGGTTGTCTGGCCATCGCGGTCGATTTCAACGACGGTTATGCCGCTCTCAAGGAACGACTCAAGAAGGTCAAGATCGGCAGTACCGGGTACGTCTACGTCGTCGATAGCCAGCCCGGAAACAACCTGGGCAGCTTCGTCATCCATCCGACTCTCGAGAAGAAGAACGTCTTCGACACCCGGTCCGCCGATGGCCAGGCGATTTTTCGCGACATGCTCCAAAACAAGAACGGCGTGTTGCGGTACCAGTGGCTCAACAAGGAGGCGAACGAATCTGCGCCCCGAGAGAAGATCGCCGCGTACGAGTCCTACGCTCCGTGGCACTGGGTCGTCGCGGCTGGCTCGTACACCGAGGAATTCATGGGTCTTTCCCGCACCTTGCTTTTTTGGGTCAGCGTCGGCGCCGTGGGCGTATTGATCGGGCTCAACATCGCGCTGTTCTTCGTTATCCGGAACCTCGTGACGCGGCCGCTGGCCCGGCTGACGAGCTCGCTGGCCGAACTGGCGTCCGGCAACGGCGACCTTACGGCGCGGATTTCAGTTGCCGGAAAGGACGAAGTCGGCCGTGTCGGCACCACTTTCAACACTTTCCTCGACACTTTGCAGGGAATGGTGAAACGAACGGCGGAAACGGCGAGCGAGGTATCGTCGGCGGCTCGACAACTGGCGGGAGTTACCGAAACCGTGAACCGGAGCATCAACGCTCAGAACGAGGCGGCGTCCAGCACGGCGGCGGCCGTTGAACAAATGGCGGTGAGCATTGCCTCGGTATCCGACGGCGCGGCCGCGGTTCGCGACCAGGCACAACGCAGCCTCGAACAGACCACGCGTGGCAACAGCGAACTCAATGCCGTGGTCAGCGAACTCCACGAAGTGGGCACGGCGGTGCAGCGGATCACTCAAACGGTGCACGGCTTTGTCGAAAGTGTCGCCTCGATCACGGCGCTTACGCACGAGGTCAAGGAAATTGCCGACCAGACCAACCTCCTGGCCTTGAACGCGGCCATCGAGGCGGCTCGAGCGGGGGAGAGCGGGCGGGGGTTTGCCGTTGTCGCTGACGAAGTCCGTAAGCTGGCGGAAAAGTCGACCCGGTCGGCACAAGAAATCGACAAGGTCACTGCCCATCTGGGCCTGCAGTCGGAAGCCGTCGATGGTGAAGTCCGGAAGGGCCAGACGGCTTTGCAAACCGGATTGGAGAATCTCAAGCAAGTGACGACGCGGCTGGATCAGGCGAGCCAGACCGTGAGCACCGCATCGAGCGGCGTCTCCGGAATCACGGAAGCGGTTAACGAACAGCGTTCGGCCGGTGGCGAAATTGCCCAGCACGTCGATAATATTGCCCGCATGAGCGACGAAAGCTGTGCCGCACTTGCCGAAGCAAAGGAATCGGTGCAACGGCTCAACCAGCTCGCCGCCGCGCTTACCGATCAGGTCCGCCGCTTCAAGGTGTAGCTTGGGAGGTCGTTGGCCTGGATTGTCAAAGGGTCGAAAGCGCATCGATGCGTCGATGCCGTGAGCCAGTCGCAGGTCGGTGCGCGTAAGGAGTCAGCGAAGCCTTCCTGTTGCCCGTGCCTGTTCGCGACCTTCATCACCGACAACCCAGGCAAGACCGTCAAGCGCTCACAAGCTTCGGGACGTGAAGACGCCGCTCGAATGTTTGACCCAGGTCGCGCCACTGGGCCGGGTCACCTTGAAGCTAGGCGTTACCTTGGAGGCCTGGTAAGTTCAGGCTAAGTCACGAACCGACCTGGCCGCCCGGCCAGGCCATCCGCCAGGCGCGCGGACGTGACAGTCGTGGGCTGGGCGAGGTCGGGAGGCTTGCACGAAAAATCCCGCAAGACATGGCGTCGAGCGGGGTTGTCGTCATGCGGGACAGGGAGTCGTCGGCGGTCTGACGCAGCGAAGCTCGCTTCGCCCGATCTCCCGGCTCATGGTTGCGTCGTAGTCCGGCTACCGTCCTTGTTCATGTTGTTCATGATCACGCCGGTAACCACGGCGCCCACGGCCGCGCCGACGAGAACGCTGCCGACGTTGCTACCGTCGTGGCGATCGTCGTCACCGTAGTACTCGCGATAGCGACCGGCGTAACCTTCCCGGCGGTAGTCATAGCGGTCGCGCTGGTATTCACGGTGTTGCTGAACCACAGCACCGGCAACAAAGGCGCGCCGCTCGCGTTCATGCCGATTGAGATCGCGCGCCAATTCCCGGCGCTCGATTCTCTTGCCATCGTGCCGCCAGTGGTCTCCGGCCAGGACCTCGGCAGAGCCCAAGGCCCCGCTGCCGAGCAAGGCCAAAATCACTCCCATGCAGGGAAGCGGTCTCGAGAGTTGCGATTTCATCATTGTCTTTCCTCGCGCGGTGGTGGAGTTCAATGGATCTCCTTTACGACGTCAAGGAAGAGCTTGGGATCGTTTCCTTTGCAGGCCTTGTAGATCTCGCCGACCAACTGGGTAACGCCCGCCTGATTGAACGGATACCGCTTGGCGTCGATGCCGTCACGGCCGTTCAGGTAGCCATGCGTCCAGGCGACGAAGGCAAAAGCCCTATCCTGCGCCCCCTTGAGCATCTTCGTGTCCTTGTTCAATTTCGGATCGGCGGCGGCGAAGATGTCCAGCAGGTTGCCGCAGGTGGTGGTTTCGAAGTGGATTGCCTGGGGTTTCTTGCTCTCGGCGGCGAAGACGGTGGACGAGGCGCAGAAGGCGAGCAGACAGCAGGCAGCGGTTCTTATCTTCACAGTAACTCCTATTCTGTTGGTCGGGGTGATGGACGTCGATCTAAGTCGGGACTTCCTATCGAACCGAGTATACCGAACGCGCTCCTGCGGCACGACGTCGTCCGCCACTCAATTTCGATCTTGCCGTTGCTGCTTCGCCTTGCTCAGGTACTGCAGTATGCCCAGCAACGCGGCGCTGGTCAGACCGAGCATCAGGATGCCGTTGAGTGCCTCGAGCGGACCGAGGAGTTTCCGTTGGGCGCTCATCACGACGTCGCCGTAGCCAAGCGAGGTGAAATTGACCGCCGAGTGGTAGACCGCTTCGTAAAACTCGTGGAACTCGCCCAGCCAGTAGAACAGCGTGCCCCAGAGCACGATCTGCAAGAAGTTGCCGAGCATCATGATCAGCATTGCCATGAGCAGCGTAAGGATGCCGGCCAACAGTCCGTTGCCGGGCCCGGGTTCATCCGCCTGGCGCGTTGCGTAGCGCAAACTCCAGAACGAGAAGCTGATCTGCACGATGAGACACCCCATCATGGTCAGCAAACCGATCGCCAGGTTGATCAGGATCATGCGGCACTCCCTTGTCAGCCGTTATCAAAGAAGCACGCCTCGCTTCTCGAGGCACGCCATCGAGCAAGCAGACGATTGCTCAAGCATACAGCGCGGCGCCGAGGAACAGGTCGACGCCCCCGGCGCCCGTGCCCGCCTGCCGCCGATAGCGCTTCGCTACGCCGCCCTGGGGCGTCTGGCCGCCCGGCGACTGGACATGAATTTCACCTCTTCACAGCACCAAAAAAGCGAGGCCCATGCCCTGCCAATGATGGAAGGGTCACGCTGTCATGACGCTCTTGTTCACCAGCGTCAAGCCGAGCCGGCCGGTCGGGGGGCTTCTCATCCAGGTCGTCTGGAAGCTCCGTCGCCGTCGCCCGCCCAGCTCTCGGCTACGACCCTTCCGCTCCCGTTGCCAGCCGACGCAGGTCGGCATCGTCTTGCCAGCAGCGCCGTTCGACGCTGGAGAACGCGTACTCGCGGCTTTCCTCTCGCGTCTGTTGCAGGAAAGCCTCCAGGGTGCGCTTGAGGTGTGCCGGTGCCGGCGGCATGGTGCCGTAGAAAAGGACTTCCTCTCGTCGCCCGATGAGCAAGGTCGGGAAGTTCTCGACATCCAGATCGCCCAGTTCATCGGCCTGGCCTTCGATGTCCAGCCAGTGGAAAGCGACCGCCGGAAACTGGCCGGCGACACTTCTGAAAGCGGCCGCGTATTCCCGGCAAACGCCGCACCAGTCGGCACACAGGCAGACGACCCGGAATTCCGGGGCCGCTGTCACGGTGTGCGGCACATAGAAAGTGGCGAGTTCGTGCGGCGCGTCACTTGCGTTAGCCGGTACGCCTGACCCGAATCGAGACGAGTGGTGGTTCGCCGCACGCCAAGCGACTTCCGGTGGCGTGTCATCCGCCGGACTGAGCGCCCATCAGGCGCTGTATGTGAGCAATCAGTTGTTCTTCCGGGTAAGGCTTGCCGAGCATGACGTTGACGCCTGCCGCCGCCGCCTCGTCGCGCAATTGTTCACTGTCGGAAGTCACCATGATGATTGGCACATGCGCACTTCGCGGATCGGCGCGAACCTGACGCGCCAGCTCGAAGCCGCCCATGCCGGGCATGTCGACATCCGTCACCAGAACGTCGGGGACCGATTCGGCGATTTGGCGTGCCGCATCCAGCCCATCTTCGGCCATCCGAACTTGATACTGATGCGCGCCGAGCAGGCGGCCGGTCTTGATTCGTACGACCTTGGAGTCATCGGCCACCATGACCACCGTTTCCGCCGGTCCCTTCGCCTTGGCCGCCGCTGTCCGGGTAGCCGCGGCACGAGCCTGGCGTTCGGCGTCCTCGGTTGCCTTACGCGCCGCCTGGAGGCGAGCCTCTCTGGCTTGTCGCTCGGTTTCCCGAAGGATCGCCGCTTCGACGGCCAGGCGCTCCGTCTCTTCGAGGCGAAGCGCTTCCTCGACCGCCTGGCGTTCTGCCTCAAGGCGGGCCGCTTCCTCGGCGGCCTGGCGCTGGGCTTCGCGGCGAGCGGCCTCCTCGGCGGCCTGGCGCTGGGCTTCGCGACGAGCGGCCTCCTCGGCGGCTTGGCGCGCGGCTTCGCGACGAGCGGCCTCCTCGGCGGCCTGGCGCTGGGCTTCGTGACGAGCGGCCTCCTCGGCGGCCTGGCGCGCGGCCTCGCGACGAGCGGCCTCCTCGGCGGCCTGGCGCGCGGCTTCGCGGCGAGCGGCCTCCTCGGCGGCCTGGCGCGCGGCCTCGCGACGAGCGGCCTCCTCGGCGGCCTGGCGCGCGGCTTCGCGGCGAGCGGCCTCCTCGGCGGCTTGGCGCGCGGCCTCGCGGCGAGCGGCCTCCTCGGCGGCCTGGCGCTCGGCTTCACGGCGAGCGGCTTCCTCGGCGGCCTGGCGCTCGGCTTCGCGGCGAGCGGCCTCCTCGGCGGCCTGGCGCGCGGCCTCGCGACGAGCGGCCTCCTCGGCGGCTTGGCGCGCGGCCTCGCGACGAGCGGCCTCCTCGGCGGCCTGGCGCTCGGCTTCGCGGCGAGCGGTCTCCTCGGCGGCCTGGCGCTCGGTCTCGCGACGAGCGGCCTCCTCGGCGGCCTGGCGCGCGGCCTCGCGGCGAGCGAGATCGTCGGCGGCTGACGGTTGCGCTGCCGAAGTGGCTGCCTCGGCAGTTGCCGAGCGATTCCGGGCAGCAGACCGGCGGGAGACGAACAGACGGAACAGTAAGAAAGCCACGAATACACCAGCGGCGATCAACAACAAGCTCTCGATGGCGGACATTGACGTGATCCTTGGTTCCAAGTATCGACAACGATCGAAGCGTGCTGAGGCACGCTCTTCCAGTGTACTGCTTCCGTGCCCGATGGGTAAGCACTACCTGCAGCGGAGCGGCCGGCACAGCGAGATACCGTTCACCCGCCTGCCACTTCACTGGCCCGGCCGCCACCAGGGCGATCCTCTGGCTGGCCCAGAGCTACCGGGCGCCAGCGCCGCCTTTCGGCCAGAATATCATGGCTCTCGGAGTGGCCTTGCGTTTCGACCTGGACAAGACCCATGAAAACTCTGCCTGCCGGACATCGCCCCCTCCTTCCAAAGGGAAGGCGCCTGCCGTGCTAAATGACGCGAGGCTCGGAAGTTTGGCGGTGACCCGACACAGCCCCACGCCGTGCGCATTTGGAGCAACGCGTACCGGACAGATGACTTGCGGCCATTCATTTTGGGGCTTCCAGTTGACCGTCATAGGCAAACTCGGGAATACTCATCCCTCAATCGTTGCCGGCCGCGACATTCGGGCGGTGTGGCTGGGCAATATGGGTTTCAGGAGCGACTCGCCGACCCGTCGGCCGGACTGGCGGTCGGCACCTCCCGAACATCGGGAGATCTCCCTCATACCAGCCGCCAGATGCCTGCCACTTCGTGACGAGGGGAGGAGACGATGGGCGACAAAGCTCAGAAGCCGTTACCGCGAAGCAAGAAATCCGTCGCGCTTTCCGGTGTGGTGGCCGGTGACACAGCGGTCTGTGCCGTCGGTCGTGCGGGCAATGACCTGTACTACCGTGGCTTTGATGTCATTGCTCTGGCTGAGCATGCCACTTTCGAAGAGGTGGCCTACCTGCTCCTCTATGGCCGCTTGCCCACTTGCACGCAGCTCAAGCAATATCGAAAGAAGCTCAAGACATTGCGCGGCTTGCCGGTCATGCTGCGGCCAATGCTGGAAAATCTTCCGGCGTCGGCGCACCCGATGGATGTCTTGCGCAGCGGTTGCTCGGCACTCGGGACGATACTGCCGGAAGCACAGGACCATAACCCCGGCGCGGCGCGCGAGATAGCCAACCGGCTGATCGCCAGCTTCGGGTCGATGCTGCTCTATTGGTATCACTGGTCGCACAATGGTCGTCGTATCGACACCGAGACCGACGACGAGTCGATTGCGGCTCACTTTCTGCACCTCTTGCACGGCAAGCCACCGACGGCGCTGCACGCCAGTTGTCTTGACAAGTCACTGGTCCTTTATGCGGAACACGAGTTCAATGCCTCGACCTTCACCGCGCGGACGATTACCGGTACCGGCGCCGACTTGTACGCGGCGATCAGCGGAGCTATCGGCGCTCTCAGCGGCCGCCTGCACGGCGGCGCCAACGAGGTCGCTTTCGAGATACAAAGCCGCTACAACGACCCGGCGCACGCGGAAAGCGACATTCGCCGCCGGATTGAAAACCGCGAGATCATCATCGGCTTCGGGCACCCGCTGTACACTATTGCCGACCCGCGCCACAAAGTGATCCGCGCCGTCGCCGAACAACTGTGCGTCGATGGCGACAATAGGGTGCTGTTCGACATCGCGAGCCGCATCGAGGCCGTGATGTGGGAAGAAAAGCGAATGTTTCCCAACGTAGACTGGTTCTCGGCCGTGGTTTACCACATGCTGGCCGTCCCGACGCCCATGTTTACACCATTGTTCGTCATTGCCCGAACCAGCGGCTGGGCCGCCCATGTCCTCGAGCAACGAGTCGACGGCAGACTCATCCGTCCTTCTGCGCGCTATATCGGACCCGAGGCGCAGAACTTCATCATCATCGAGCAAAGAACGTGAAACCCCATCCATGTCTACACGCCTACCTGCCGCCCGCCCGGAGCCGGACAAGATCCTGGTCGATATCGCCGATTACGTCCTCGACTACAAGATCCCGGCGCGAAGCTCGTTCGAGACGGCACGTTACTGCCTGATCGACGCGCTGGGCTGCGGGCTCGCCGCACTCGACTATCCGGCCTGCACCCGCTTGCTGGGACCAGTCGTTGCGGGCACCGTGGTGCCGCACGGGGCGCGAGTCCCGGGCACCGGATTCGTTCTCGACCCGGTGCAGGCGGCCTTCAACATCGGCACCATGATTCGCTGGCTCGATTTCAACGATACCTGGCTGGCGGCTGAATGGGGTCATCCGTCGGACAATCTGGGCGGAATTCTCGCCACGGCCGACTGGCTGTCGCGCACTCGGGTGGCCGGCGGAGAAGCGCCGTTTGTGCTGCAACAGGTGCTCGAGGCAATGGTCAAAGCCTATGAGATACAAGGTGTCCTGGCGCTCGAAAACAGTTTCAATCGCGTTGGTCTGGACCATGTCGTGCTCGTCAAGGTGGCGACCGCTGCGGTGTGTACCGGCCTCATGGGTGGCGGGCGACAGCAGATCATCGACGCCGTTTCGCAGGCCTTCGTCGATGGCCAGCCCTTGCGCACCTATCGGCACGCGCCGAACACCGGCTCGCGCAAGTCGTGGGCGGGCGGCGATGCCACCGCGCGAGGCGTGCTACTCGCCCTTTTTTCGATGAAGGGAGAAATGGGTTACCCCGCGGTGTTGACCACCCGCACCTGGGGCTTCTACGACGCCTTATTCAGGGGACGAGAGTTCCGCGTCGGGCGGCCCTACACCAGTTACGTGATGGAGAACATTCTGTTCAAGATCAGTTTCCCGGCGGAATTCCATGCCCAGACGGCCGTCGAGTGTGCGGTCAGGCTGCATCCGCAGGTCTCCGGTCGACTACCCGAAATCGAGAAACTGGTCATTCGCACGCACGAATCGGCCATACGGATCATCGATAAGAAAGGACCTCTGCATAATCCGGCCGACCGCGACCATTGCCTGCAGTACATGGTCGCCTTTGCGCTGATTCATGGGGAACTGACGGCCGACGCCTACGAGGACGGCGCGGCGTCGGATCCGCGTATCGACACGTTGCGTGCGAAGATCGAGGTCGTCGAGGATGCGCGCTTTACGGCGGACTACCTGGATCCCGACAAACGCTCGATCGCCAACGCCGTTCAGGTTTTTTTCGCCGATGGCAGCCGCACGGCCGAACTGCTTGTCGAGTATCCGCTCGGGCATCGCCGTCGACGTCTCGAAGGAATACCGGTGTTGGTCGAAAAGTTCAAGAAACACCTCGCACGCCGTTTTTCCGAGGAGCGGCAGGAACGTATCCTCAGGTCGTCGCTCGACATGCAGGGCCTGGGGAACCTGGCGGTGCACGATTACCTTGACCAGTATGTCGTCTGACAGGCGTCGCCGCCGGTGTCCTGGTCGTGCTTCGCCGGTTGCGCGGCTCCGCTCCGGAGCGCGCCACGGCGGAAGCAGAGAGGAAGAAAAATGAGAGGAAATGTTGGCGCCGTGGTGCTGATCGTTCTCGGCCTGCTCGGCCTGGCCATCAACCTGGGAGCGCTCGACATCGATTTTGCCCGCCTGCTGCGAACCTGGTGGCCGGCGCTGTTGATCGTTCTGGGAATCGGGATGTTTCTCGCACCTGGAACCGATGATCGACGCAAGCCGGATTGATCGCCGATCGTCGTCAGAAGCGCCACTACGCGAAAGCCTCAAGCAAGGTCAGAGGCCAATGCCCGTCTGACGGGGCGTATCGAGCGCGGGACACGGCGGTGGCAGGAACGACGCCTGCCGCCGCCGCCGTGCCGAAAACCTACTGCTTCGCCGACTTGATGTCGCCGTTGGCCCCGAAACCCATCGTATAGCCCATCGAAACGTGATGGAAACGGCCGCTGGCGCGATCGGCATGGACAGCGATACCAAACGGCGTTGCCTTGCCTTCGGCGAGTGCGCCGGAAAGCTTGCGCGTGAAGGTGACGGTGTAGGTATCGCCCGCCTTGCTGCCTTCCGCCTTGACGCCCGCCGTACCGCCTTCCATGTTGCGTTTGTCGGTCACCGAGCCATCGGCCGCCTTGGCGCCCTTGGCACTTCTCCACTGCATGAGTTCATAGGCGCCGTCCTTGGTGTACTTGGTCTTCTTGTCGTCGGCGCCAGGCATGGTGCGCGCATCGCCGTGGCAGGTCGCCCAGCAACCGATCTGAGCGCCCTGCGTCACCTTGTCGTTGGCGAACATGACGGCAACCTTGACGTCGTTCTCCTTGTCGACCGGTTCGACGGCACCCGAGGGCGCCTTGAAGGTCAGGCGGATATAGGCGTTTTCATTGTCGTACGCGCTCTGCACACTCACCGGAAAGCTCATCGTCTTCGGCGCACCCTTGGGTTCGAGATCCTTGCCGGCGAGGCGCTTCATGTCGAAGTTGAGGCCGCCCTTTTCCTCGTGGCAGCCGACGCAGGTTTCACCCTTGTTGATTCCGGTACGACCGCTGTGATCCGACTTCTTCATGACCCACTCGATCGGCGTCACGGCGGCATGAAACACCTGAATGTCGCGTTTCGGAACCTTGCTCCAGTCCGGCGCAGCCGCCTGCGCAATCTGCGAACCACAGGCCAGAAAAGCGCCGAAGAAAGCAAGGGAAACGCTCGTCTTTTTCATGTCAAACTCCGCTCAAGAAGGGTTGTTTTATGGCCGGCCCGAGGTGGACGGGCTTTCTTGCCCCGTCCTGGCCGGCAGGTCAGGTTTAACTCTTGCCCGTCGCTCCACTTTGCTTAGGCGTCGGGGTCTTCCGGCATGTTCTTCGGCTTGCGGTGCGCGATGCCCTTGTGGCAATCGATACAGGTCTGCTTTTCGTCCAGGCCGATCTTGTGCATTTTCGACGCGCGTGCTTTCTGTTTTTCGATGTCCATCGCCGCGAACGAGTGACAGTTGCGGCACTCACGCGAGTCACTGGCCTTCATTCTGGACCACTCGTTGGTTGCCAGTTCGAGGCGCTTGGCTTCGAACTTTTCGGGCGTCGCGATGGTGCCCATCACCTTGCCGTAGAGTTCCTTGCTGGCGGCGATCTTGCGCATCATCTTGTGCCCCCAGTCCTTGGGCACATGACAATCGGAACAATAGGCGCGAACACCGGTGCGGTTGCTGTAATGAATGGTCGTCTTGTATTCCTGATAGACGTTGTCATTCATCTCGTGGCAGCCGATGCAGAACTCGAGCGTGTTGGTCGCTTCCATGGCCGTGTTGAAACCACCCCAAAAGAGGACGCCGGAGACGAAGCCGACCGACAGCAGGGCGAGTAGCGAATACTTGGCGCTTGGACGTTTGAGTGTCGCCCAGAAACCGGAGCCGTTGTCGGGCACGATGCTTCCTCCTTGAATTCTCACTGCCATCCGACGAGCGCCGAGGCTGGCCGAAGTCTAGCGGATTAGCCGTGGCGGACGGTTTGATCTAGGTTAACTAATTCCGGAAATGGCGCGGGCCGGCCGTGCCGGCAGGATTTCAGGGCTGAACCTGATCGATCAGCAGGCGCAGATTCTGGCTTCCCGGCTTGACGCTCTCGAGTCGGCCGAACAGGTCGCCGCTCGAACTCTGTGCCGTGCCGGCCTTGGCGACACGTGCCTCGACAGTCACCGACGGGAAATCCGACAGCTTCTTGCCGCCCGCCATCGCCATCGAGTCGTCCAGGCGAAAGCGCAGCGGCAGATCGGCGACCGTCGCCCGCAGCGCGGCGAGCGGCATGCGCGATCCCGTCGCGGCGCGCGCAAAGACGAACAGCACGTCGGTTGGCTTCGCCTGTCCGGCCAGCTTGCCGGACAGCGCCACTTCGCCGCTGACGGCGCTGGTGCCGACGGTCGGTGCCTTTCCCGGTGGGCCATTTGCCTTCTGGCCGGCGGCAATCTCGCGTGCCTTGGCGACCGCGGCGGCGAGCGCCTCCGCCTCCTCCGAGCCGGGCGGGAGCTGCGTCAGCAGGCGCCCCCAGTAGTCGGCCGCGGCCACGAACTGGTGACGGTCGCTGGCCGCTGCACCGGCCAGCAGTAGCGCCTGGGGTTCGTCCGGATCGATCGCCAGCGCTCGCTCGACCAGTTCCAAGGGTTTGCCCTGCAAGTCACCGCCCCGGCTTCGGCTGAGGACATCGGCGTAGTCGGCGAGCAGCGTCGCATCCTGGTCGACCAGGGGGCCGGCGCGGCCATAGGCGGCGGCGGCTTCGGCAAAGCGCTCCAGAACCTTGTACGAGCGCGCGAGCATTACCCAGCCCTGGCTGTCGTCGGGATTCCTCTTCAGTTTTTCGACCAGGCCGGCGACCATTTCCTCGATCTGTTGTGGCGCCAGCCGCGCCTGCCGTCGCAGCGGATCGAGGGCGCGCGGGTTGCCGAGCAGCGCGTAGCCGGCGGTAGCCGCCAGCGGGAGCACGATGAGCAAGGCGAGGGCCGTCCTGCGGCTCCCTGTGGCGCTCCTCGCGGGCATCGACGACGGCTCGACGGCAGACGGATCAACTTCGTCGAGCAGGCGACGCTGGAGTTCGTTGCGCGCCGTTTCGAAATCAGCTGGCGCCAGCAGACCGTCATCCCGTTCGCGCTCGAGTTCCCTGATCTGGTCACGAAAGATCGCCAGATTCGCCTGGCGGCGGTCGGTGCCGCTCGACGAGCGCGGTGTGCGCCAGAGTGGAGGCAAGAGAAGGGCGAGGACGGCGGCGACCAGCAAGGCCGCGGCGATGACGAAACCTGTCATGAGAGTTTTTGGTCCGAATCTTGGTCCTGCAGCAGTGCCTCCGCCTGCGCCCGTTGATCGGCGGTGAGCGGCGGGTCGACGATCGCACGGTTGCGGCGACGCAGGTAAAGCACCAGCGCGCTGAGGCCGACGACGAACAACAGGCCCGGACCGAACCACAGCAATAGCGTCGTCGCCTTGAGCGGCGGTCGGTAGCGGACGAAGTCGCCGTAGCGGCTGACCATGAATTCCATGATCTCGGCATCGCTCCTGCCGTCCTGGATGAGGCTGCGGATCTCGCGTCGCAGGTCGTTGGCCAGCTCGGCATGCGACCCGGCCAGCGATTCGTTCTGGCACACGAGGCAACGCAACTCGCTCGAAATCGCGACCAGGCGCTTTTCGGTCAGTTCGTCCGCCGCGAGCGGCTGCGCTTCCCCGGCGCGCAGGCTGCCCGAGGCGATGCTCGACAGGGCAAACAGCCAAACGATGAGCCAGTACCTCATCGCGACAGTTCGCCGAGCAGCGGCAGAATCTTGCCAGAGAGGACGTCGGGCGTGATCGGACCGGTGTGCTTCAGGCGGATGATGCCGCCGCGGTCGATGACGTAGGTTTCGGGGACGCCGTAAACGCCGTAGTCGATCCCTACCCGACCGTCGATGTCGAGCACTGACAGCGTGTAGGGGTCGCCGTGCTTCGCCAGCCAGGCAGCCGCACGCTCGACGACCATCGGCTGTTCCATGCCAGGGGCGAGCTTGTCGATATCGGTTGCACCGTCACCGCGCACCTCCTTATAGTTGAGACCGATCAAGGGAACGATGCGGCGTTTCGCCAGTTCGACCAGCAGCGGATGTTCCTGGCGACACGAAACGCACCACGACGCCCAGACGTTGAGCAGCCAGACCTGGCCGAGCATATCCTGCGGTGAGAAGGTCTGGCCAGGCGCAGCGAGCTGCGGCAGGGTGAAGTTTGGCGCCGGTTTGCCGACCAGCGGCGAAGGAAGGTCACGCGGATTGAGGTTGAGCCCGACGGCGAGCAAGGCGACGAGGAAGAAAAAACCGATCAGTGGCCAGAGAAACCTGTTCATCCGTTGTCCCTCACACGTTCTCGGCCAATGGCGCGGCGACCGGTGCCGGCGAGCGGAGTTGCGCCTTGACCCGATAGCGGCGGTCGGCCATCGCCACCAGACCGCCCAGGGCCATCAGCACGCAACCGCCCCAAATCCAGTCGACAAAGGGCTTGTGGTAGACGCGAACGGCCCAAGCGGCATCCGGCCTCGCCCGGTCGATCGGTTCGCCGAGCGAGACATAGAGGTCGCGCAGGAAACCGCTGTCGATCGCCGCCTCGGTCATCGGCATCGACGATGCGACGTAGAAGCGCTTTTCGGGGAACATCTTGCGGATCGTCCGGCCATCCCTCAGCAGATCGATGTCGCCGACGAGCGCGCGGTAGTTCGGCCCCTGTTGCGGACGCACGCCGTTGAAGCGGAAGGTGTAGGCGCCCACGCTGACCGTGTCGCCGACCTCCATCTTGACGTCCTTTTCGGCTTGGTAGGCGCCCACCATCGTCACCCCGACGATGAACACGGCAATCCCGAGATGCGCCAGGTGCATGCCGAAAAAGCTGCGCGGCTGCCGGTACACGGTGGCCAGGAACGAGCGGCCGGCACGTGTCGATTGCACGCGTGCCACGACGTTGAGCAGTGCGCTGCAAACGATCCAGGCCGCCAGCAGCAGACTCAAGGCGACCAACGGCTTCCACTGGCCAAACAGGAAAGGCGCTCCGGCACCGACCAGCGCCGCCGTCAGGAAGGCCCAGCGCAGGCGGCGCGTCAGTTCGCCGACGCTGGCCTGTTTCCAGCGTGCAAAAGGCGCCACGCCGATCAGGAACGCGGCTGGCAGCATCAGCGGCACGAAGACCGCGTCGAAATACGGCGGGCCGACCGACAGCTTGCCGGCACCCAGCGCGTCGATGAGCAGCGGATAGAGCGTGCCGAGCAATACCGAAGCACAGGCGACGACCAGAAGTACGTTGTTGGTGAGAAGCAGCGACTCGCGGGAGAGCAGGCCGAAACGCCCGCCGAGACCGACTCTCGGGGCCCGCCAGGCGAACAGCGCGAGCGAACTGCCGATCACCGTGACCAGGAAGGCGAGGATGAAAATTCCACGCCGGGGGTCGGTGGCGAAGGCATGAACCGAGGTCAACACGCCGGAACGAACCAGAAAAGTGCCCAGGAGCGACAAGGAAAACGCCGAAATGGCCAGCAACACCGTCCAGTTCTTGAAGCTGCCACGCTTTTCGGTCACCGCCAGCGAGTGTACCAGCGCCGTGCCGACCAGCCAGGGCATGAACGAGGCGTTCTCGACCGGATCCCAGAACCACCAGCCTCCCCAGCCGAGTTCGTAGTAGGCCCACCACGATCCGAGCGCGATGCCGAGGGTCAGAAAAACCCAGGCGGCGGTCGTCCACGGTCGCGACCAGCGTGCCCAGGCGGCGTCGAGTTGGCCGGAAAGCAGCGCCGCAATGGCGAAGGCGAAAGCGACCGAGAAGCCCACGTAGCCCATGTACAGCATCGGCGGGTGGAAGATCAGGCCGGGGTCCTGCAGCAGCGGATTGAGGTCGCGCCCCTCCTCGGCGGCGGGCAGCATCCGTTCGAAAGGGTTGGAGGTCAAGAGAATGAACAGCAGAAAACCGGCGGCGACCAGCCCGAGAATGCCGAGCACGCGCGCCACCATGTGCTCGGGAAGGGCCCGTGACAGCCGGGCGACGGCCAGCGTCCACAGCACCAGCATCAGCACCCACAGCAACAGCGAGCCCTCGTGGCCGCCCCAGACGGCGGCCACGCGGTATTCGAGGGGCAGCAGCGTGTTCGAATGCTGCGCCACGTAAACGACCGAGAAATCGTTTTGCACGAAGGCGGTGGTCAGGCAGCCGAAAGCGAAAGCCAGCAGTAGCGCCTGCGCCATGGCCGCCGGGCGGGCCAGCGCGATCCATTGCCGGCGATCGGTATGCGCACCGACCAGCGGCAGCGTGCCCAGGGCGAGGGCGACGCAGAGTGCCAGGATGAGCGCGAAGTTGCCAAGTTCCGGAATCATGATCGTATCGTCCGCATCATTGCCTGATCGTCCTGGCGGCGGCTTCGGCAGCCGCCTTGTTGGCGGCCGCCCGTTCGTGCGCGTCGCCAACCGCCTTGGCCGCCTCCGGTGGCATGTAGTTCTCGTCGTGCTTGGCGAGGACCTCGGTGGCGTTGAAGACGCCGTTCTCATCGAGCTTGCCCTGGGCGACCACGCCTTTGCCTTCGCGGAAGAGATCGGGCAGAATCCCTCTGTAGGCGACTGTCATGTCTTTGTCGGTATCGGTGACGACGAAACGCAGCGTCACGCCGTCGGCCTCACGCTGCAGCGAACCGGTCTTGACCATGCCTCCGATGCGAAAATTCTTGCCCCTCGGGGCTTCGCCGGCGGCCACCTGAGTCGGCGAGAAAAAAAACACCAGGTTGCTCCGGAAAGCGTTGAGCACCAGGGTTGCGGCAAGGCCGAGAATCGCCAGACCGCCGACGATCAGCGCGAGGCGCTTGTGACGAGGTTTCAAGTGTTGCTCCTGCCCGTAGGCACGATCATTGGCCTGCTGTCGGCCGGCGTCTCCGATCTCTCGACGCGGAACTGCCTCTTGAGGCGCGCGATGAGCTTCTTCCGACCCCGCCGCAGCAGCACTGGTTCCGCCACCATCAGCAGCGCCATGACGATGACCGATCCCCAGACATAAGGACCATGCTTACCCATCGCCAGAAAGTCGGCCACGTTGTTCCAGTGCATGCGCCTACTCCTTTTCGCCCAGCACGCTGCGTACCCAGTCGGTGTGACGCTCGCGCTCGAGCATGATCGTCCGCACGCGCATCAGGGCAACGGCAATACTGTACATCCAGCAGCCCAGCGCGCAGAGGATCATCCCCCACAGCATCATGGCCGCCATACTCGGCGCCTTCGTCAGGCTGACCGAAGCTCCCTGGTGCAGCGTGTTCCACCACTTTACGGAAAAATAGATGATCGGAACATTCACCACGCCGACCAGGGCGAGAATCGCGCCAGCCTTATCGGCCCGGCGCGGGTCGTCGATCGCCGCCTGCAGCGCGATAAAGCCGATGTAAAGGAAGAGCAGGATCAGTTCGGAAGTCAGCCTTGCGTCCCAGACCCACCAGGTACCCCACATCGGCTTGCCCCACAGCGCGCCGGTCCATAGCGAGAGAAAAGCGAAGAGCGCGCCGGTCGGCGCCAGCGCCGAGGCCATCATTCCCGACAGGCGGGTGTTGAAGGCCAGCCCGGTGCCGGCCCAGAAAGCCATCACCAGGTAAATGAACATCGACATCCACGACGCCGGTACATGCAGGAAGATGATTCGATATCCTTCGCCCTGCTGTTCATCGGTCGGTGCCAGCAGAAAACCGATGGTCAGGCCCGCCAGGCCGAAGATCGCCGCCAGCGCCCAAAACCATGGAATCAGCTTGCCGGCCAGCGGGTAAAAGGTCTGCGGGCTGGCATACTTGAACCAGTTGATCACTCTTTCACTCATGCGTCGCGTGGGCTCATTCGAGGGCAATTCTCAGTGCCGCGGCGGTCGGCCACGGGGCAAAAAAAACACCGCCGAGCGTCAGGGCGCCCAACAGTGACAGGTGGGCCTGCGCGCCAAGGCCGCTCAACGTGGCATCGACCGCTCCGGCGCCGAAAATCAGAACCGGGATGTAGAGCGGCAGGACCAGCAGCGAAAGCAGCACGCCGCCGCCACGCACTCCCAGCGTCAGCGCCGCGCCGATCGCGCCGATACCGGACAGCGCCGGCGTACCGATCAACAGCGACAACGCCAGTATCGCCAACGCGTCGTTCGCCAGATCGAACTGAATTCCCAGCACCGGCGCCAGCAACACCAGTGGCAGGCCGGCGACCAGCCAATGCGCGATCACCTTGCCGAAAACGATCAGCGCCAGCGGCTGCGGCGCCAGTGCCAGTTGCTCGAGCGTGCCGTCGCGATGGTCGTCGGCAAACAGCCGCGGCAGCGACAGCATCGTAGCCAGCAGGGCGGCGACCCACAAAACGCCCGGCGCGAGCCTGCGCAACTGATCCGCCTCCGGCCCGACACCGAGCGGAAACAGACTGACGACGATGATGAAAAAGAACAGCGCCGCGATGATGTCGGACTGCCGCCGCATGGCCAGTCGCAAATCGCGGCCAATGACGGCGCGGATCGATACTAGCATCTTGCCGATGAGTCGCGAACGTCGGCCGCATCACCGTTGCCCAGCCAAAGCTCGCGCAAGGCAGCGGCCGGCACCGCCACGGGCTGGTGGGTGGTCAGCACAGCCAGGCCACCGCGCTGCAGATGGGCACCGATGAGCCCGGCGACGAGGTCGACAGCCGCCTTGTCGAGCGCCACGTAAGGTTCGTCGAGCACCCACAAGGCGCGCCTCTCGTGCACCAGGCGGGAGAGCGCGGCGCGGCGTTTCTGTCCCTGCGACAGATAGCGACAGGCCAGATCCTCGCGGCCGCGCAGTCCGACCCGTTCGAGGGCATCGACCGCCGTGTCCTCGTCCAGGGTTTCTTGCGCCAATCGGGCTGCCGACACGATGTTTTCGAGCGGTGTCAGTTCCTCCTTGATGGCGTTCTGGTGGCCGAGATAGCACAGCTCGGCCCGGAACTCCTCGCCAAGTTGGCCGATCGGCCGACCACGCCAGAAAATCTCGCCACCCGCCGCTGGCGTCAGGCCGCACAACATGCGCAGCAAGCTCGTCTTTCCCGACCCGTTTTGGCCCTGCAGATAGAGCATCTCGCCACCATCCAGTCGAAAGTTGATGCCGGCGAACAGGCGACGTTCGCCGCGCACACATTCCAGATTCGAAACTTCAAGCATGGGCAAAGTCGCGGAGATGACCGAGGGCGTATTGTGAAGGCGGGAGTTTAGCCCCTGATTGACGGAAATCAAAAGCGATTCAAAGGCTTTTGGTATTCTGGCGAAACCTTTTCGGGGAGCATGGCCGTGCAACCGGGTTGTCTGGATCTGTCGCTGGCGCGGGGTGGTCGACGGATCGTCGCGGCCACGGTCGCCCCGAGACGCTTGCCGGTGGCGCCTGCGCCGCCTGCGCCGCATGGATTTTCTACCGTACGCGGCCTCGACATGGGGAGCGAAGCCTTGGTCGAGCACCGATACCCCCTGCGGCTGGCACTCGATCCCTGCTCGCCTATCACGTGAAAGCGGACGAATGCACGAGATGTCGCTGGCCATGGAAATCCTCCAGATCGTCGAAGACGCCGCTCGAACCCAGAATTTTCGGCGAGTTCGCCTGCTTGTGCTTGAGATCGGCGATTTGTCGGCGGTCGAGGCGGAAGCCATCGCCTTCTGTTTCGACGCTGTGAGCCGCGGCACTCTGGCCGAAGGCGCTAGGCTGAGCGTAATCAGGGTGGCCGGCCAAGGATTATGCTTTAATTGTAACAATACTGTGCCGCTCGCGACATGGCACGACCCTTGCCCGACCTGCGGCGGCTACCCGGTTCAGCCAACCGGGGGGACCGAGATGCGAGTCAGGGAACTCGAGGTCGAATAATTATTAAAAGGGGACAGCAAAAATGTGTACGACTTGCGGTTGTGCCGTCGGGAAGACGCGCGTCGCTCTCAGCGCTTTGTCCGAGCACGAAAACGCGCCTTCGGGCAAGGTTTCACACGCCGATCCCGGGCTCCTGGCAGAGCAACGAGGGCAAGCCCGTTCGGCGATGAGCTATCGGCCGGTCGCTGGTCGCGACAGGCAGCCGCTCGTCACGCACGGGCACGACGACGCGCCGGCGCACCGACACCCGGCGGCAGCCGATTTCGATCAGGAAGCCGTCGGTATCGACGCGCCGGGGATGACGGCGTCCCGGATGGTGCGCATCGAGCGCGACATCCTGGCCAGGAACAACGGCTACGCGGCGGAAAACCGCCGACGTTTTGACGCGCAAGGGATCTTCGCGCTCAATCTCGTGTCGAGTCCCGGCTCGGGAAAAACCAGTCTGCTCTGCCGGACTATCGACCTGTTGAAGACCAAAGTGAGCATCGCCGTCGTCGAGGGTGACCAGCAAACGAGCCGCGACGCCGAGCGCATCCGCGCCACCGGCGCTGCCGCGCTGCAGATCAATACCGGCCGGGGCTGTCATCTGGACGCCCACATGATCGGCCATGCGCTGGACGAGCTTGCGCCCGCCGACGACTCGTTGCTGCTCATCGAGAACGTCGGCAATCTCGTCTGTCCGGCGGCCTTCGATCTCGGCGAGGCGCACAAGGTAGTCATCCTGTCGGTCACCGAGGGAGAAGACAAGCCTCTGAAATATCCAGGAATGTTCCGCGCCGCATCGCTGATGCTGCTGAACAAGATCGACCTGTTGCCGCACCTGGCTTTCGACAGTGATCTGGCGGTCCGTTACGCGCGGCAGGTCAATCCGGTGCTGCAGGTGATTCAGCTCTCGGCGATGAGTGGCGAAGGCTTCGCCGAGTGGCTGGACTGGTTGATGGCCGGCTGTGCGGCCCGGCAGGAACGGCGAAAGGACATGGCGGCGACGCAGCGGCGACCGGCTGGCGGGGTCGAAGCACCACTCGCTGCCGGCGCGCGAGGCTGACATGTCGAACGCCATCGTTTGCCAGAACATCCGGGTCAGCGGAGTCGTGCAGGGCGTCGGTTTCCGCCCCTTCGTCTGGCGGCTGGCCAAGGAACTGGGCCTCACCGGCTGGGTTCGCAACGACTCGCGGGGCGTCGAAATCGAGGTTCGCGGCTCGCCCGCCAAAGTGAAAAGCCTCACCGAACGCCTGGAGCGGGAAGCTCCGCCACTTGCCCGCATCAATTCAGTGACTGCCCGCGAGGCTGTGCCGGCCAATCTGTCTGACGAGTTCGTGATCATCGACAGCCGCAGCGGCCGGGCAGCAACGATGATCGGACACGACACGGCGGTCTGCCGTGACTGCCTGGCCGAAATCTTTGATCCGACAAACCGGCGCTGGCGCTACGCCTTTACCAACTGTACCAACTGTGGGCCACGTTACACGATCAGCCGCGGTCTGCCCTACGATCGGGCACGCACCAGCCTGAAACCGTTCGCCATGTGCCCCAAGTGCCAGTTCGAGTATCGGCGACCGGCGGACCGGCGTTTTCATGCGGAGGCCAATTGCTGCCCGAAGTGCGGCCCGCAGATTTTTTTGCTCGATGCCGAGGGACACCGGCTGGCCAATGATCCGATCGCCGGTGCCCTGGCCATGCTGCGGCAGGGAAAAATCCTTGCCATCAAGGGATTGGGCGGCTTCCACCTGGCGTGCGACGCACGCAACGCCGTGGCCGTTGCCGTCCTGCGCGAGCGTAAGCACCGGGACGAGAAGCCGTTCGTGGTGATGCTGGCGAACGCCCCGTCGGCCGCCCAACTGGTTCAGATGGGAATCGGCGAGCCGGGACTGATGACCCTGCCGACGCGGCCGGCCATCCTGCTCAAGAAACGCGGCAGTTGCGACCAGGCGCTGACCGGCGTGGCGCCTGGACTGGCTTGGCTGGGGGTCATGCTGCCGTACACCCCGATCCAGTTCCTACTTTTCCACGAAGCGGCGAAACGGCCGCCCGGCCTCGGCTGGCTGGAGAGATCTCAGGATCTGGCGCTGGTCATGACGAGCGCCAACCCGGGCGGCGAACCGCTGGTGACCGGCAACAGCGAAGCCTTGCTGCGGCTCTACGGCATCGCCGACGCCTTCCTGATGCACGACCGCGACATCGTCACGCGTTGCGACGACAGTGTCGCGCGGATCACCACCGGCGGCCTGCAGTTCATCCGGCGGGCGCGCGGCTACGCACCGCGGGCCATCAAGATGCCGGTTTCCGGGCCGTCGGTAATGGCCGTCGGGGCCTGGTTCAAGAATACGATCTGCCTCACCCGCGGCGATGAAGCCTTCGTTTCGCAGCACATTGGCGATCTCGACAATGCGGCAGTGTGTAATTTTCTCGAGGAATGTGTCGAACAGCTCGTCAAGCTGCTTGGCGTCGAACCGGCGATTGTCGCGCATGATCTTCACCCGGACTTTCATTCGACCCGCTTCGCCGCCGATTTTGCCGAGCAACGTCGACTGCCGCTGCTCGGCGTCCAGCATCATCATGCGCACGCCGCCGCCGTGCTGGCCGAACACGGCATCGAGGCGAGCACCTTGGCCCTCTCGCTCGATGGCGTTGGCATCGGCACCGACGGCACGGCGTGGGGAGGCGAACTGTTGCGCGTCGATGGCGCCAGCTTTGAACGCCTTGGCCATGTCGTGCCATTGGCCTTGCCAGGTGGCGACCGGGCGGCCAACGAACCCTGGCGCATGGCGGCCGCGGTGTTGCACCAACTCGGACGAGGCGACGAGATCGTCCACCGTTTTGCCGCTCAGCAAGCCGCGCCGGCCGTCGCCCAAATGCTCGCCGACAACATCCACTGCCCGCCGACGACCAGCATGGGCCGCATGTTCGATGCTGCCGCCGGCTTGCTCGGCATCAAACCGACGATGGCCTACGAAGGACAGGCGGCGATGCTGATGGAAGGGCTGGCCCAACGCTACGGCGATACGCTGCCGCTCGACCAGGGTTGGCGAATCGAAGCCGGCTGTCTCGATCTGCTGCCCTTGTTCGCTGCTCTCTGCGACGAACGGAATGCCGAACGCGGTGCCGCGCTCTTCCACGCCACGCTCGCCGCTGCGCTGGTCGATTGGCTGCGGGTCGTCGCCCCGGGCGAAAAAGCTGTCGCCGGCAGCGGCGGCTGTTTCCTCAATGAAGTACTCGTGCGCGCTCTGCGCGCCCGCCTGGGGGCGCAGGGCGTTCGCCTCATCGAGGCTCGCCAGGTGCCGCCCAACGACGGCGGGTTGGCCGTAGGTCAGGCGTGGATCGCCTTGCAGCATCTGGTTGGCCGGTCGAGGAGCACGGACCAGTGTGTCTAGCGCTTCCCTGCCGGATCGTCGAACTCCGGCCAGACGATAGGGCCTTGGTCGAGCTCGACGGCGTCGGCAAGGAGATTTCCCTGGCCCTCGTGGACGACGCGGCGGTCGGAGATTACGTCATCGTCCACGTCGGCTACGCGCTGAGCCGGCTCGACCCCGAAGAGGCCGCAAAGACCCTGGCACTGTTCGCCGAACTCGGCGAAGCCGCACGGCAAGAGCGGGATGCCGATCCTGCCGGTCGATGAGATTCATCGACGAATTCCGTGACGGCGAACTGGCCAGCGGCCTGGCGGCGGCCATTCGGCGAGTCGTCCGGAGGGATCGCGAGTACCGCTTCATGGAGTTCTGCGGTGGCCACACGCACACTATCTCGCGTTACGGACTCAGCGATCTGCTGCCGCACCAGGTGCGCATGATTCATGGTCCCGGTTGTCCGGTCTGTGTGTTGCCGATCGGTCGCATCGACATGGCCATCCGCCTCGTGCGCGACGCCGGCGTCATGCTGTGCTCTTATGGTGATCCGATGCGCGTACCGGCCTCCGGCGGCCTGTCGCTGCTCAAGGCGAAAGCCGGACCGGGCCGGGCTTCCGGCAGCGATATCCGGATGATCTACTCGGCGGCCGACGCGCTGCTCGTCGCACGGCAGAACCCGCAGCGGCAAGTGGTGTTGCTGGCCATCGGCTTCGAAACGACGACGCCGCCGACGGCACTCGTGATCAAACAGGCACAAGCGCTCGGTCTCGGCAACTTTTCGGTCCTTTGCTGCCACGTGCTGACGCCGCCGGCAATCGCCAGCATCCTCGATTCTCCCGAGGTCCGGCAGGGGGGAAGCGTCGGAATCGACGGGCTGGTTGGTCCGGCACATGTGTCGACGATCATCGGCACACAACCCTACGAGTTTGTCGCCGAGCAGTACCGCAAGCCGGTGGTTGTCGCCGGTTTCGAACCGCTCGACGTGATGCAGGCTATTCTGATGCTGATCGAGCAAGTCAATGCCGGTCGGGCGCTGGTCGAGAATCAGTTCTCGCGCGCCGTCACACGCGAAGGCAATCGCAAGGCGCAGAATCTGATGGCCGAAGTCTTCGAGCTGCGCCGCTCTTTTGCTTGGCGAGGGCTCGGCGACTTGCCCTTCAGTGCGCTACGGATCCGCCGCGAATTCGCCGAATTCGACGCCGAACGGCGTTTCGCCATCCGCTACGAAGCCGTCGCCGACCACCCAGCGTGCGAATGCGGCGCGATTCTGCGCGGAGTCAAGCGGCCGTCGCAATGTCGCCTCTTCGCCAGCGTCTGCACGCCGGAAAACCCGGTTGGCTCGTGCATGGTGTCATCGGAGGGAGCTTGTGCGGCGCACTATTCCTTCGGTCGGTTCGCCGACCTGGAAAGGGTGTCGTGAGCCGAACGCACAAGGCTTACGTCCGTCCGCTGGACCTCCGGCAAGGGCGTATCGACATGACCCACGGCAGCGGTGGCCGGGCGACGGCGCAACTGATCGAGGAACTGTTCGTCCGCCGCCTCGGCAACGCCTACCTGGGACAGGGCAACGACGCCGCCGTGCTGCCGATGCCGCCTGGCCGGCTGGTGATGTCGACCGACGCTCACGTCGTGTCGCCCTTGTTTTTCCCCGGCGGCGACATCGGCTGCCTGGCCGTGCACGGCACGATCAACGACCTCGCCGTGGTCGGTGCCACACCACTCTATCTCGCCGCCAGCTTCGTTCTGGAGGAAGGCTTCCCGCTCAGCGATCTGGCACGCATCGTCGAATCGATGGCCGCCGCGGCTAGCGCGGCGGGGGTGCCGGTAGTCACCGGCGACACCAAAGTGGTCGAAAAAGGCAGCGGCGACGGCGTCTATATCACGACCACCGGCGTTGGCGTCGTCACCGAGGGGGACGAGTGGTCGGGCGACCGTGCCCGGCCCGCCGACCGAATCATCGTTTCCGGCAGCATCGGCGAACATGGCATGGCGATCATGGCGCAACGTGAAAACCTTGGCTTTGCCGCCGCCATCGCTTCCGATACCGCCGCACTGCACGGCCTGATCGCCGCCATGCGTGCCAGCGGCGCCGCCATCCGCGTGCTGCGCGACCCGACGCGCGGCGGCGTGGCGACGACGCTCAACGAAATCGCTTGCCAGTCGGGAGTCGGCATGATGTTGCAGGAAAGCGCGTTGCCGGTGCGGCCCGAAGTCGCCGCCGCCTGCGAGTTCCTCGGCCTCGACCCGCTGTACGTGGCCAACGAAGGCAAGGTCGTCGCCATCGTCGCGCCCGAGGACGCCGAGCGCTTGCTGGCCGCGATGCGCGCTCATCCCCTCGGCCGGCAAGCCGCGGTGATCGGCAGCGTGCATCAGGATGCGCACAGCTTCGTGCAGATGACTACCGCCTTCGGTGGCCGACGCATCGTCGACTGGCTGACCGGCGAGCAATTGCCGCGCATTTGTTGACCGGCCGCCGCGCGGCGGCCGGCGCTACCTCGCGTTGCGCCTGTCGCGCGCGAGCTTCGGTCAGACGCTCTTCCTCGAGTGCTTGCGCACGCGCGACAGTGCGCTCTGCAGCGATCGGCACTCGCCACCCGGGCAGGCCCGCCTGGAGGAGAAAGCGGTCGATGACTTTCGGCATCGCCTCCGGTCGTCAGTCGCCGGAAGACCTTGACCAGCAGTTCGACGACTCTCGTCTCGCCGACGACCGGCCAGGGAACCAGCGTCCGCTTGAGAATCGTTTGGCGGAAGCCCTCCGCCTGTTCTTGCTGACCTCGGCGCGGTGATCGGAAACGAAGCGGTAGAGGACGATGCTCTCGTATTCCAGCCCCTTCGCTTCATGGATCGAGAACAACACGGCGTCGCGAAGTACTTCCTCGCCTCTGCCTTTTCCTCGTCGCGCATGACCAGCACGGCGAACCGCGTGGACTGGCGAATCTTCTGGTGGGGTTCGCGCTTCGTGCCGTCCTTGTCGGCCATCAGGGCCACCCTCCCGGCGTCGCCGCCGACGGACGGCACCAGAAGGTTGCTCTCGCGGTCGATCGAACCGAAGCGCCGGTGCTTGATCTTCAGCAACTGGTTGGCGACGCGCGTGGCTTTACGAGTGCGGCGGGAACGTTTTTTCGGACAGTCGGGTAAGATAAGCCAAGGCCGACCGATTCAAAGGAACGTAATGATGGGAACGAAACATGAGCAACGCGGCACAGAAGTCAAGGCGCAGGTGGCAGTGGCTGCCTTGTCGGGAGATAATATTCCGATCTGGCAGGCAGATCAGGAGCCATCGCGGCTGGGAAGCAAAATCCTGCCTGTGCCACGGGGCCGAAAACGGACTTGACGAGGCGTCGACGATGATCACCATGTACGTTCGATGCCGCCTTCAACAGGACGTGTCGAAAGTGCTTTGAGAAATGGACGCCACACGCGTAAAGACTCGGCTTCCTATCTGTCGGGCGCATTGGGTCCCGATGACAGCCTCACCTTATCGTCCGGGCGCCCTGTTCCGGCGTGAACCGGCGGTTCGGTCGGCCTGCTTTCCTTCTCTCGCCCGCTTTCCACGAGGAAAGCGATGACCACGAACGCCGATGCCTCTGTCGAAGCGGGGTTGACAGCGTCTTCGACAACAATTTCGGCCGAGTTGTTTGCCATACCCTTGGAACGGGGATTGCATCTCGTCTACGCCCCACTTCGCCGGGTTGCTTTTGTGGCGAACGCGACGCTGATCAATGCGCTAGCAGATATTCGAGAGGGGCGTCATGAATCCACGGCTGGCACAGACCGTGATCTGCTTGACTTTTTCCGCGGTCTGCGACTGATCGACTCGGCACCTGAAGAGACGCCGTCCGGAGAGTTGGCGGGGGAACCGAAACCAACGTCGGTCACGCTATTTCTGACAACGGCCTGCAATCTGCGCTGCACGTATTGCTACGCCGCTGCCGGTGATTCAGCGACCACCGCGATGCCGATGCATGTGGCGAAACGTGGGATCGACTTCGTCGCTCGGCATGCGCATCGCCAACAACAACCGTTTTTTGGTGTCGGCTACCATGGGGGCGGGGAACCGACCGTTCTTTGGCGGACGATGACCGGTTCGTTCGCGTATGCCGAGCAACGTGCCGGTGAAATCGGCATTGCGGTGCATGGATCATTGGCGACGAACGGCATGCTGAAGGATGAGCAGATTGACTGGATCGTCGAGCATTTGCACGGCGCCAGCGTATCGTTTGACGGTTTGCCGACGGTCCATGACCGGCACCGGGTCACCCGCCGGGGCGATGGCAGCAGCAAGCGCGTCATCGCCACGCTACGACGATTTGACGAGACCGGGTTTGATTATGGTGTCCGGGTGACCGTGACGCGCGAAACGATCGCCCAGTTGGCGGATTCGATCGAGTTCATCTGTCGCCAGTTTTCCACCGAGCACATTCAGATTGAGCCGGCGTACCTGCTCGGCCGCTGGCAGGGGGCGGCTTCCGCAGAAACCGCGGAGTTCGTTGCGGCATTCCGTGACGCCCGCAGCCGGGCGAAACATCATGGGCGAAAGATCACGTTTTCTGCCGCACGGCTCGATACCCTGACCGGCCATTTTTGTGCAGTCTCGCAGGACAATTTCTGCCTGACTCCCGGAGGGAAGGTTTCGGCGTGTTACGAAGCGTTTTCGGAAAACGACCCGCGCGCGGAGATCTTCCTCTATGGTGAACCCAGCGCTGACAAGGGCTATCGCTTCAACCTGGAAACGCTGCGCCACTTGCGTGCGCAAGTGGCGCAGAACAGAAGCTTCTGCGCAGGATGCTTTGCAAAATGGCATTGCGCTGGCGATTGTTACTACAAGGAATTGACGATTCGGCAGAATGGCATTTTTGCCGGTTCCGCCCGTTGTGAGATCACTCGCGAACTGCTCAAGGACGAGATCCTGGATCGCATCGAGGCAAGCGGCGGTTTGTTTTGGCATCAACCTGTCTGATCGAGGAACGGAGATAGCCCATGAAAACCCTACCGCCGCGCTTTGACCTGGCGCGATTGCCGGAATGCGAAGCACAACAGGCGGCGATGGTTGTGCCGATCGCCCAGCTCAAACTCGATACCACCATGAACCGTCGAGGTTTCCTGGGTGCCGGTCTCACCGCGAGCACGCTGGCGGGAATCTTGGCCAGCGGATGCGGCGCGTTGAGCGTGCAAGCGGGTTGCCGAGGCAGCACGCACGGCGGGAGCGTCGGCGCGTTGGCGATCACTCCTGACGGCCGTACGCTCATTTCGGCGGGCGGCTTTAACTCGGATTCGGTGAAGCTGTGGTCGCTGCCGCTTGGGGCGCACTTCGATACTTTGATTGCCGACGCGGGCCAGAATACGTCGCTGGCCATCGCCGCCGACGGCAGCACCCTGACCGTCGGCAGCAGCAAAGGAATCAACCTATGGAACCTGCCGGAACGATCCTCGTCGCCAATCACGAAAATCCCGATGCAGGCAGTGGCGATGAGTCTGGACGGCGGCACTCTGGTGTCCGCTGGCCCGGATGAGACGATCAAGCTGTGGAATCTGCCACAAGGCAGTCTGCGCAAGATACTGCGTACTCATCCAGGCGGAGCGAATATCCTTTTGATCACGCCGGATGGCAGTCTGCTGGTCTCGCGCAACCGGCAAAAGACCCTGCTCTGGCGACTTCCCGAAGGTGAGTTGTGGAAAGAGCTGCCGGCAGCGGCGAACGGCGGCGGACCGAACGAACAGTCGTTGGCCATCAGCCCGGATGGCAAACTGCTCGCGGCTGGCGGCAAGGCGATCACACTTTGGCGTTTGCCGGATGGGGAATTGGCGCAGACCTTGGCGGGCGAGGCGGGGATCTGGTCGCTGGCGATCAGCGAGGACGGGAAAACACTTGTTGCTGGCAGCGGTGACGGCTTGATCCAGCTCTGGCAACTTCCGGGCGGAAAGCTGGTGAAGAGAATTGCAGCTCATGGCAAAAGTATCGTGCGCGCGCTGGCAATCAGCCGGGATGGCCGCCTGCTGGCATCCGGCGGCGCGGATGGGGCGATTCTTCTCTGGCGGCTTCCGGACGGCGAAAAGCTCCAGTGTCTGGTTGATCTCGCGATCAGCGATGCGCAGGTTAGCGGAATGACGTATCAACTGCGCCACGAATCGGGACGCATGATCACTTATACCCTGCCCTGTGGCAGCGCGATTCCTGCCGGCGCTACGTGCACCTGCCACTGTGTTCCCGGTTCCGTCAGCAGGCCACGGACCACGCCTGTCGTCAACACGCCTCTGCGGAGCGGCGGTACGATCTGCACATGCAACAAGGTGTGTACCTGCAATTTGATTCCGGTTTGCCAAGCGCACCGCTTGCTTCATCCTGATCCATTCGTGCGCGGCATGGCGGAGCAGCTATTGCTGGCCATGGGCGCAGGGCAATTCGGCTATCTCGATTGGGCAATACGGCAAGCTGACTCGACGCTTGCGAACAGAATCCGTCAATTGAAGCGCTCCATCGCCTGCGGTGTTCAGCCAGAGCGCGGTCAATGGCCCACATCGGGCCCATGCATTGCGCGGCTCGACGATGAGGATGAGGTGGTCGCGATCATGGCGGCGCAAATGATCGCCTTGTGCGGACAGCGAGGCAATCTGTCAGCCCGGTTGTGGCGGCGCGTCAACGTGCTGCTCGCCGATGCGCGGGCACGACCGTGGTTTGTCCGATACGCTGTCGATGCCTACCAAGTGGCCAAGCGTCGACCGGAGGTCGCGCGATGACGACGAAGGCACCCGAGTTCGCGCTTGCTCGTCTGCCGGCTACGAGCCCGAGCCACAAGGCAGTCATCGTGCCGGTTGCCCAGCTCAGGCTGAACACCCGGATGAATCGGCGAGGTTTCTTCGGTGCTGGCGCGATTACGTTGGGTGTCCTGGGAGCGACCGCCATCGTGCCGAAAAGCGAAGCGGCGCTGAACGCTCCGTGTTCGGGCAAACCCGCGCATAAGGATTACATCCATGCTTTGGCCTTCGACCCTGGAGGCAAGATGCTTGCCTCCGCCAGCAACGACTGGACGGTAAAGGTCTGGCAGGTGCCGAAGGGGGATCTGCTGTACACCTTGAACGAACATCGAGGCGGCGCGCGCGCGCTGGCCTTTGGCCCGGATGGCCACATGCTGGCTTCCGCAGGTTACGATAAAGGACTTCTGCTGTGGGATCTGCGAGCGGGAAAACTACTCAAGCGCATCGAAAACGCTCACGCGGATACGGTCAATGCGCTCGTCTTCAGCCCGGAGGGAGGACGGCTGTCTTCCGCTGGGTACTATGACGAAATCAAGCTATGGAGCGTGTCGAACGACTCGATCAGGCAGACTCTGTCGTCGGGAGCGACGAATACGACCTGGTCCCTGGCGTGCAGTCCGGACGGCAAGGTGCTGGTTTCTGCCGGCGATGATCGGACCATCAAGATCTGGCGCCAGGCCGACGGCACCCTGCTGCGAACACTCCAAGGTTTTGCCGATTCCGAGAGGACGCTCGCACTAAGCGCTGATGGGAAGCTGCTGGCGTCCGGCGGGGGCGACAAGGTGATTCGCTTATGGAACCTGCGCGATGGCAAGTTGCTCAACTCATTGGCCGGCCACACGGAGTTGGTGTCCACGCTGGCGATCTCTCCCGATGGGAAAACCCTCGTTTCCGGAAGCTGGGATACGAGCGTCAAGGTATGGAGCGTGCGCGATGGCAAGTTGCTACGCACACTGACCCACCACACGGAGATGATCTACGCGGTGGCGGTCAGTGCTGACGGCACGATGCTCGCCTCGGCTGGTCGCGACAAACAGATCGCGTTGTGGAGCCTGCCGAGCGCTGTTCTGCTCGGGTGCCTCTTCGATCCCCACCAAGGCACCGGAACCTCGTCGGATTCTCCTGGCGTGGGTGCTGACGGAAAGTCCTGGGTTGAACCATGCACTCCGAAGCCCATACCGTGGGGAGCGGTGTGCACTTGCAACTGCATCCCGACTCGATGAAGGCAAAGAGGCGGTGCGCGCCCTGATCGGTGACGTTGCGAGGGGTAGGCGGCGACCCCAAGAGAGACAGAAAACCACAAATCAGAGGGCGGTGTACGGCTCCTTCGTAACTCATTGCGCGTAATCGATTATTACAGGCGTGCCACGACTTTGGCATCGATATTGTGGCCCTGCGGGAACGGCCCTGCGTCTTGCCGATCAATCTTCAGCCAGCATGACGACGCCGCCACGTCGACGATCGCCGGCGCCGCAGAGCCGGTCGTCGAGGCTGGCGACGCAGTTGACGCCGCCGAAGAACAGGTTGGGCGAGTCAAAACACGTCGCTCCCGGCCAGGCGGCTTGCAACGCGTCGGCGGCGTCAGCGGCAAGACCACAATTCTCGAACCAGAGTTTCTCGCCTTCGACATGTAGACGCGCGGCATTTACCGCTTCATCGAGCGACCGGTGATAGACCAGCAGGTTGAGCAAGGCCTGCAGAATGGCGCTGCGAATCCGGTTCGAGCCTCCGCTGCCGAGCGCCAGGCAGGGTCTGTCGCCGGCAACGACGATGGTCGGCGACATCATGGTGCTCATCCGGCTCCCGGGCGCCAGTCGATGGAAGCCACCGGGGTTGATGTCGTCCTCGCCGAGGAAATTGTTGACGTGGATTCCCAGTCCCGGCAAGGCTTCTCCACAGCCCTCGCCGTTGCTGGTCGTCATCGCCGCCGCCATGCCCTGGGCATCGATCACCGAAACGTGCGTTGTCGCGCCGAGCGGATTCTCCCGCCGCCGAGTCTGTGCTCGCGCTCGCTCGACCCAGGCCGGAATACCCGCGCCAGCCACCAGGTCGTGGATCCACCCGGGATCGCTGCGCAGTTGATCGTCGTAGCCCGACTGCCGGAGATCCGACACGCTGGCCATCAGCGTCGTTAGCGCGACCAGGTGCTGGCGCCCGAGAAACGTTTCCTGGCCGAGGCCAAGGAGTTCGGCGATGCGCAGCCCGGCGCCGATCAGCCCGCCGCCGGCCGAGGGTGGCGGGTTGGTCAGCACGACGTGCCGGCCGAAAGGAACGCGCAGCGGTTCGCGTGCCACCGGCTCGTAGGCGGCCACATCCTGCGCCGTGATCAGAGCGCCTTGTGACGGGCCGAAGTGCGTTACCAGCGAAGACCAGTATTGCGCGACCAGCGTGTCGGGGCTGCCCTCGCCGAGCGCATGCAGAAAGTCGCCGAGTTCGGGGTTGGCCAGGCGATCGCCAGCTTGCAGCATGTGCTCGCCGGGGAAAAACAGGCGTGCCACGGCAGGCGTTCGGCCGACGATCGGCGTAATCACGGCGGCGATCTTCGCGATCTGGGCGCTGACCACGAAGCCGTCGCGCGCCCACTTCGCCGCCGGAGCGACGATCTCGCGCAGCGGCAGGCTACCGGCGCGGCGGTGCAGGTCGAGCAGGCCGACGAGTTCCCCAGGGACGGCCGCCGCCCCCTTGCCGACATGGAAAATCTGCGTCGTCTGGCCGAAATCGACGGCCACCGGCGCGAAGTCGAGTACCGGCAGCGCGGCCAGACCAAGGCCCGGCGCGGCGGCAAAGAAGTCGAGCACCTCGTAACCATCCTCGGCGTTACCCCACAGGCAGGCCCCCCCGCCGGCAAGCGAGGTGAGTGGCAGCTCGGTGACGGTGGCCGCGAGTTTGGCGGCGACGATCGCGTCGACGGCGTTGCCGCCGCGGCGCAGAATTTGCGCGCCCGCGATTGCCGTATGCGGGTCCGACGCCGCGATGACTCCACGAATGCCCATCCGTGCAGCATACGCGATGGTGCGCGGCGAGGGAAGCGGCCAGGCGAGCCACGCGGGGGGGGTCCGCGCTCGCCGCGGGGTGGGCGGGCGGTGGCCGGCGCGACTTCAGGCGACCGGTTTACCGCTGCGGCAGAAGGCCGCGACGGCGGCGGGAATCCGCTCGAGCGCCATCGTCTGTTCGGCAGCGCCGCGCTTGATCGCCTCCTTCGGCATGCCGAAAACGATGCAGCTCGCTTCGTCTTGGGCAATCGTCCGGGCGCCCGTGTCGCGCATCTCCTTGAGGCCGCGCGCGCCATCGTCGCCCATGCCGGTCATGATGATGCCGAGAGCGTTGGCACCGGCCGATAGCGCCACGGAGCGGAACAGAACGTCCACCGACGGCTTGTGGTGGTTGACCAGCGGACCGTCGGCCACGTCGACCTGGTAGCCGGCGCCGTTGCGCCTGAGAATCATGTGTTTGCCGCCGGGGGCAATCAGTGCCCGCCCCGGCGTGACGCGATCGCCGTCCCGCGCCTCGCGGATTTCGATTGCGCACAGCTCGTCGAGGCGCTTGGCGAGCAAAGCGGTAAAGCGCTGTGGCATGTGCTGGACGATGACGATGCCGAGGCAGGTAGTGGGCAGTCGGGTCAGCACCGCTTCGAGCGCCTGAGTGCCGCCCGTGGATGCGCCTATCGCAATGATCCGTTGGCTGCTGCCCATCGCCGGCAGACGCTCGGCGGCGAGCACCACGTCGGCGGAAATCTTCGGTCGCAACGGGGAGTCCGACGCGCCGTTGCGCAGCGCACCGCGGCGAACGACTCTCTCGGGGAGTGGGGGCTGGCCGTCCGGCAGCGGCGTGACCGGCCGGTTGTCACTCACGGGAGGCGGCGTTTCGACCGGGCGGCCGCGCCAGGCGGGAGACGGCGCGCCGGGCCTTGGCAAAATCGGGTCGCGCTGCGATGGCCGCCTGCAGTGCGTTCAGCGCCTGCTGGTCGTGGCCGAGGCGAAGCAGCAGGCGGCCGAGGTCGTACCAGGCGCCGGCCAGCGTCGAACCGCGGCTGCGGGCCGCGCGCAGACACTGTGCGGAGGCCTGCAAGCCGTCGTCGAGTGGCGCCGCTCCGCTGACGCCCGCCTGCGCGTCGCCGGCCGCCGCGAACACCTTCAGCGCCTGCTCATGGCGCTTGGTGCGGTAGTACACCAGGCCGAGAAACTGCAGTGACACGATGTCGTCCGGGATCGCCTGCAGGATGCTGCGAGCGATCCACTCCGCCTGCACGAAATCGCCGTTCTGATAGAAGCTGCCGAGAAGGTCGAAAAGCGCATCAATCATGAACCAGGCTCCATAGTGCACCACCACTTCCGACAACCGCTACCGCTTCCGCCGTCAGCATGACGGAATTTCGGCAGCGAGCGATCAACCAAGTTCCACCGGCACGAAAATTCTTGCTTTTTCGCGCTCGACCAGCAACGCGACGCGTTTGCCCGCCTTGTCGAGCAGTGTCTGCAATTGCGCGACATCACGCACCGGGTGACCGTTCAAGGAAACGATGACATCGCCGCGGCGGATACCGGCCCGCGCTGCCGGACCGCTCGCCTGCTCGACCAGCAGGCCGTCGGAAGCGTCGGTTGCGCGACGTTCCTGCGGCGACAGCGGGCGCAGATCCAGACCGAGCCGGGACTTCTCCGCTTCGCCACCGGATATCGAGGCGCGTCGTTCCACCGGGGTTTCGCCTACCGAAAGCGTCAAATCCCGGCTTGCTCCCTTGCGCCAGATCTGCAGCGAGACCCGGGTTCCCGGTTTGAGCGCGCTGACCATCGGTGGCAGGTCTGCCGAGCGGGCGACCTCGATGTCGTTGAACCTGAGAATGATGTCGCCCGCTTGCAGACCGGCGGCGGCAGCGGGGCTGCCTTGCTCGACGGCGCTGATCAGCGCGCCGGTCGAGCTCTTGAGGCCGAAAGATTCGGCCAAGGATTGCGAAACCTCCTGAATCGTCACCCCCAGGCGGCCGTGACTGACCTTGCCGTGCTGCAGCAACTGCTCCTTGACGTTCAACGCGACGTCGATCGGGATGGCAAACGACAGGCCCTGATAACCCCCGCTGCGGCTGTAGATCTGGGAGTTGATGCCGATCACTTCGCCGTCGAGGTTGAGCAAGGGCCCCCCCGAGTTGCCTGGATTGACCGCGACGTCGGTCTGAATGAAAGGCACATGGCTGTCGCTTGGCAGCGAGCGTGATTTGGCCGAAACGATGCCGGCCGTCACACTGTTCTCGAACCCGAACGGCGAACCGATGGCGACCACCCATTCGCCGACGCGGATTCGCGACGGATCGCCCAGACGAACGACCGGCAGCTTGGTAGCGTCGATGCGCAGGAGGGCGACATCGGTCAACTTGTCGAGACCGACGATTCGGGCTTTGAATTCGCGCTTGTCGGTCAGCTTGACGGTAACGTCGTCGGCTCCGTCGACGACATGCGCGTTGGTCAGAATCAGTCCCTCCTGGCTGACGATGAAACCCGACCCCATGCCGCGGGACGGAGCCCCGCCGTGTGGCGAGGGTACGCCGAAGCGGCGGAAGAACTCGAACAGCGGGTCGTTGGGGTCGATTGTCGTTGCCTTTTTCGCGCGGCCGCTGGAACTGATGTTCACGATTGCCGGGCCGCTGTCGTCGACGATCGCGCTGAAATCGGGCAGACGCGGCGCCGGCCTGGCTGCCGGGGCGCCGGCCGCAGAGGGGACGGCGGGAAGCGCGTCGGCGGTACCCACGGCGTGGCCACCGAGTGTCGCGTAGCCCGCGCCCAGCGCGGCAATCAGAGTAATGGCGAGCAGACTGCGTTTGAAGGTGGTGTCGGGCATGTTTGCCTCCTATATCCTCGTAGACCGGAAGCGCTCCGCTTCCCATGGCCGCACGATAGACGAGCCCGACTTAAATCCGACTTAAGGCGACGGTGGGCGGGAAAATTGGACGCGAGCGCGCACGCCGCCGAGCTTGGCGTCGCCGAGAAGGACTTGTGCCCGGTGCCGCCCGGCGATCGTCTGTACGATCGCGAGGCCGAGCCCGCTGCCGGGTTCGTCGGTCTGCGCTCGGCGATAGAAGCGGTCGAAGACGCGTTCGCGCTCCTCGGGAGGAATGCCGGGCCCCGAGTCGCAGACCTCGACGAAGGGTCCGCTGTCGTCTTCGCCGGCGGCGACATCGACCGTGCCACCGGGTGGCGTATAGCGAATCGCGTTGTCAACCAGGTTGCTGACCAGGATCAGCAGCGCATCGGCTTCTCCAGTGACGACGCCGGAACGCTCGGTGGGGCGTACGCCGAGGTCGATTTGTCGGGCTTCGGCGAGCGGCAACTGGTCGGCGACGACAGTGGCTACCAGGTCGGCAAGCGGCACCGGCGTCAGCGGTCGCTCGCCAGCGCGCGGTTCCTGGCGCGCCAGGGTCAGGAGCTGCTGCACGGAATGCGTGGCGCGCTCGATTCCGCGTCTAAGCTCGGCAAAAGCGTCGGCGCGCGCCACGGCGTCGCTCGCCCGTTCGGCCAGCTGGAGCTGCAGGCTCAGGGCGGCGAGCGGCGTGCGCAACTCGTGCGCGGCGTCGGCGATGAACTCACGCTGCGTCTCGAGTGCGCGCTGCAAACGGGCCAGGAGATCGTTCAGCGCTTGCAGCAGCCCTTGCACTTCGACCGGCGCTCCGCTGGTCGGCAGTGGATCGAGCGCCACCGCCGTGCGAGTCGTCACCGCACGTGCCACGGCGGCCAGGGGTCGCAGACCGCGCCCGACGAGCACCCAGATCAGCACACCGAGCATCGGAAGCATGAGCAGGAAAGGCGCGACGGTTCGCAGTGCGGCGGCCAGCGCCAACTGATCGCGGACGTTCAGGGCTTGCGCCACCTGTATCGTCTGCCCCGCCTGCTGCAAGCCGAAGACTCGCCAGCGGCCGCGGCCGGTGTCTATCGTCGCGAAGCCGAGCGGCACCTGGGGCGGTAGATCCTGGCGCGGATGCGAGAGGTAGATGCGGGTTCCGTCCGCTTGCCAGATCTGGATCGAGACGTCCGGCGCGTCGTCGTCGATCTCGAACTGTCGCGAGTGCCCGCTCTGCACGGCCGGATCGCGAAACGACAGCGCCAGTTGTCGCAACTGATAATCGAACATCGCATTGGCTTCGTCGCGCGCCGTCCGGTAGGTGGCGAGCGCACCGAGCAGCGTGGTCAGCGTCATGGCCGACAACAGAGCCAACAGCAGTTGGCGTCGGATCGACGTCATCGGATACGCGGTACCAGGTAACCGACACCGCGGATGTTCTTGATCCGTTCGGCGCCGAGTTTGCGCCGCAGAGCATGGATGTGCACTTCGACGGCATTGCTTTCCACTTCCTCGCCCCAGCCGTAAAGCCTTTCCTCGAGCCTGGCCCGGGAAAGCGGTACGCCGGGCTGCTCGAGCAAGGCCTGCAGCAACGCAAACTCACGCGCCGAGAGAGCCACCGGCTGACCGTTCCGTGTCAGTTCGTGGCGCAGCGGATTCATGCGCAGGTCGCCATGCTCTATCGTCGGCTCCGCCCGGCCGGCGCGCCGGCGCAGCACGGCGCGCATGCGCGCGGCAAGTTCGTCGAGGTCGAACGGCTTGACGATGTAGTCATCGGCGCCGCCGTCCAGCCCCCTGACGCGATCAGCGACGGCGTCGCGGGCGGTGATCACGAGCACCGGAACGCTGTTGCCCGAACGCCGCAAGCCGGCGAGCACGTCGAACCCGGATTTTCCCGGCAGGCCGAGGTCGAGCAACAGAATGTCGTAGGGCGTCGTCGCCAGCGTCGATTCGGCCGCCTGGCCGTCGCGCAGCCAGTCCACGGCGTAGCCGTCCTGGCGCAGCCCCTGCTGAACGCTTCGGCCGATCATGGGATCGTCTTCGACGACTAGGACGCGCATGGTGCTTTGTCAGTGTAGGGATTGGCCGATCGGCCCAGACCGCTTGCCCAGCGAGTAACGCATCCAGATAGCCTAAGCGCGGTGTCAAGCGGCTGTCAATCGGTGATTCCGCGCGTGTAGGAAACAAGTAATCTGTCCGGTTTGTCTTGGTCTGCAGGAGGAATCAGATGAAGCGGACGGAATTGCGGCAGGAGATCAGGAAGATGCGGTTTGAAGAACCGTATCGAGGATGGGAAGTGGGTCGGCTGACGCAGGTGGAGGTGGCGAGTCTGCTGGGGGAACGCGAGCGGACATTCGGACGGTATTTGTCGCGTTATGAAGAGGGCGGGATGGAGGGGTTGATTGATCGGCGGCTGAAGCAGGTATCGCAGCGCAAGGCGCCGGTGGACGAAGTGATGGCGCTGACGGCGAGCGGCCGCAGGAAGTACGTGGGCTGGAGCTTCTATGCCTGGTATCGGAAGGATGAGGGAACGCGGAGCTACACCTGGGTGAACAGCCGGTTGCGCCTGCCGGGCGTATGGGAAGTCATTGAATCGCGGGGACTCTTCTCGAGTTTCTACTCTGGCCGTGGGAGCCACTACTGGCAGACGCCGGAAGGCGGGGGCAAGGTGGACAAGCAACACCTGACGCAATTCGGGCAAGCCATGAAGCGCCTTGGAATCGAGATGATCGCCGCCTGCTTGCCGGAAGCGCGTGGGCGTTCCGAGCGCCTGTTTCGCACCCATCAGGATCGCCTGCCGCGGGAACTGGCGCTGGCCGGGGTCACCGACATGGCGGGCGCCAACCGCTACTTGACCGAAGTCTATCGGCTAGCCTTTAACGTCGAGTTCATGCCACCAGCGATGGCAGGAGGCAGTGCCTTCGTCGGCTGGATCGGCGGTGCGCTCGACGACATCGTGCGCGAGCGGTTCGAGCACACCGTCGGCAACGACAGCTTCGTCAGCTTCGAGGGGATGAAGTTACAGATCCCCGCCGACCGCCATCGCTGCCACTACGTCAAGGCCAAGGTGACGGTGCGGCGCCGTACGGACCGCACGCTGGCGATCTTGCAAGGCCCACGCAAGTTGGTCGACTATGACCAGGCCGGCAACATCATGCCTCTGAATCTGAAGGTGGCTGCGTAGGTCCGCCGCGGCCACCCGGCGCGGAGCAATCCGGGCTACGCCCTCCACCGCTTTCCCCGCCCCGGTCAAAGCGGAGAATTCATGTGCTACAACACCGGACAGATCTATTTGTTGCCAACACGTCGCGAATCCGGGCAACCGGCGAAGGTCGCCTGCCTCGACATTGACGAACCTGGGCGGTGCGAAACGGGCGTGTGTGTCAACAAGCGGATAACGCCGCTCTACCACGTCGGCCGTTTACACGTGCCATCCGATCGGCTCGTTCCTGCGCGGCCCATGTGGCGATCAGCAGTTCGTCCAGGCTCACGTTTTTCTCGAAGAAGCAATAGGCACCTGTGTCTGCCACTCGTCGGAAATCTGCCTTGTCGAGGTGACCGGTAATGACGATGGCTTCGCGCCCGACGTCCGGCCCGCAGTGCTTCCCTATAAACTCGTACACTTGGGTTATGGGTGCATCCAAAATAAGGTCTTGGACGATCACGCCGACATCGTGGCCAGCGATCATTTGCTCGGCTTCCTGCAGGCCACTGGCAACCAGCACCTCGACGTTCCACTTGGCAAGAAAGTCGCGGAACTGGTTGCGAATGGTGGCTTCGTCGTCGACTATCAATACTTGGCTCATCGCGTCTGACCTTTAATAGGAAGGCTGAGCACGAAGCTTTCTCCGCTGCGCTGCCCGGATGGCGAAGCCAGTTTGAGGGAACCCCCGATGCGCTCGGCGAGCCTTCGCGATAGCGCCAGACCCATGCCCATGCCCTTCTCGGTCGGTTTGGTGGTGAACAGCGGTTCGAAAATGGCTTCGCGGTCCTTTTCGGGAATTCCCCTACCGGTATCGCTGACCTCCACGACGACCCAATCCGATCGCATGGACGCCCGCAAACTCAGCTCACCCCCGTCCTCCATGGCGTCTCGCGCGTTCGCGATGAGGTTGAGCAGGATGTCCTGGAGATCTGCCGGATTCACCGGGATCCTCGGCAGGTCCGGGGCGATGTCGATGGACAAGGAAATGCCGTGATTCCTCAATTGCGCAGCGACAAAATCCGTCGCACCTCGGATTGTCTGCCCAATGTCTATCAGCTCGCCCTCCGGAAGGCAGTCCTGTCGCGCAAAGCCGTTGAGGTATCTCAGCGCGACTTCCAGCCGGCCGAGGCCTTCACGCAATTCAATCAAGCGTTGTCGAAGCGAAGCCGACTCCCGGACATCCGACTCATCTTCCAGAAGCCTTACCGCGTTACTGATGATCTGCAACGGCTGGCGCGCTTGGTGGCTGAAGGACGTGGCGAACTCGCCGAGGGTCGCCAAGCGCTCGGAGCGCAGAAGGAGCCGATCCTGAGCCTCCGCCAGACTCATGCTGGTTCCGAAGAAGTCGGCAAACACGGTCAACGGCCTTAGTTGGTCGATCGATATTGCCCTCTGATTGAAGCGGTTGTCGACGTAGAGGACGCTTGGCAGGGTATCGAGTCCGGAAAACGGGATCAGCGCGAAGCAGTCGCAGTCGACCAGATCAAGGAAGCATTGCGGAATCGAACAGGGAGACGGGAGGAAACCGGCTGAGGTCATTATCTCGGCCTTGCCGCCTTGCACGCGGTAGACCGCCGCCGGCTCGGCACAAGTGGCCCAAGGGAGGGTCGTGCCCGGATCTTCTTCGCTACCCAAGGTCAAGCACTGATCGGTGATGGTTTCATGGAAGCCTTGCTTGCTACTCTCCTTGATATTGAGTTCCAGGAGGTCGTCGAAAGACATCTGTTTGGCATGGTTCCAGAGCGTATGCGCGTCCTCGCGCGTCTTCGGCCCGACGGCACAGATACCGGAAACCGTCCGTTGCTTGGGGTCGCAGGTGAACAGCGCCGCCCGGTTGAAGCGAAGACCGTCATGGCTGGTGACGGTGGTCAGGGCAAGCCACCTCGACTGCTCGCGTCGGTCGTTGAGCGGCAGGCGGTGCTGGTCACGAACCAGACGGACGTTGGTTTCGGCGATGCTCAGCAGCGCTCTGACGATTTCCTGGTTTGCTTCGTGCGCGGCGAGGGTCTGCAAGGAAAGGCTCAGCATGGAAGCGATGGAACTAAGCAGGTTTTCGTCCACCTGTACGAAGTCCGGCTTGTTCCGCTGACGAGTAAGACGAATGACGCCTATCGGTTCGCCGCTGTCGGCAAGGAGCGGTGCCGCCAGAAACTTGGCGCCGTGTTGGATGTCCGCTTCCACGGAGTCCTTGACCGAAATCTCAGGCTCTTCGACCGGGTTGAGGCGTAGCGATCGCCGTTCCTTGATGACACGCCCGGTCTTGCCTTCGCCCTCGGCGTAGGCCAAGCGCCCGATCTCCCTGGCAAGACTCGGTGCACTGGTCGCTCTCAGCTCATAGAGTCCAGATCGCTCGTCCCTGAGAAAGAGGGAGCAGCCGTCGCCGCCAAGCACACGGTCCGTACTTCGGGTCGCCTCCTCCAACAAACGCTCCCGGTTCAAGGTCGACGCCAGGAACAAGTCCTTGATGGCCGAGATCTGCGCGGAGAGCTCTCTGACTCGGACGGTCTCGAGGATCTGAACAAAGCTGGAAGCGAACTCGACGAGCAGTTGCTCGTCGTCGCTGGTGAAGCTCTGGTTGTAACGGTGGACCGGGAAGCGGATCACGCCAAGGGCAGGCTCGCTCTCCTTCGTAGACAACAATGGGGCCGCGAGGTACTGGCGCGTCGGGCGGCGCCCGTACTCCTGGTCCTTGTCCAGCCATTTCAGCTTCGGGTCAATAGCCTTCAGTTCGGCCGGATCGGTCAGGTTCTTTACCCGTAGCGGCCGCTTCTGACTGGCGACCCAACCTGTCAGTCCTTCGCCGGGCTGGTAATAGGCCTTGTCGACTTTGTCTTTCAACACGTCGCTCGTCGTCGCTCGGAGTACGTAGTATCCGGTTTTCTCGTCGAGCAAGAAAACCGCGGCGTCGGAGCCGTCGACCAGATCCGGCAATTCCTTGGCTGCCGTATCCAATACCTCGCGCAAAGACGATCTCGCGGCTAGGCTAGCCATCAGCTTCTTCAAGCCTTTCGTACGCTCGAGGTTCGCTGTGCGTTGGATCAAATCCGCCAAAGCACGCACGACAGGCTGCAGAAAGTCCTGCACTGCCGGAGGGAAGGGCGCCGAGTCGAGAGTGCCGGTCAGTTTGAGGACGCCCAGCGACTCCGCAGCGGCGGTGGTCAGCGGCATGGCCAGGAAGGGTTGGGCGTGATCCCGCCCAAGTTCCTTGCCCAGGCCGTATTTGTCGCTGTGGTAAGCGGGCGGGACGAGTTGTCTCCGTTCGTTTTCGTCCCACATATTGCGCAGCAGCAGAGGGCGGCGCTGTTCGAACACCCATCCGGTCAACCCTTCCCCCGCACAGTAGTAGGCCTGCCCGTAGGTTCGCTTCGGGTTTTCCTGTGTCGAACGGGCGCTGACGATGAAGTTCTTTTCCACCTCGGTATAAGGGATCAACTCGTTCGCGCCAGTCGTCAGCTTCCCGTTGAACTGCTGGACAAACTGAGGCAGCAGGTAAACCGAACAGTCGCGCGCGCCGACCGTCTTGGGAACCTCGACAATGATGGCGTCGAGCAGCTTGTCGAGGTCCTGCATGAGCGCGATTTCGAGCCATCTGACGACGTCGTCGCTTCCCACCCATGTGCTGGGCGACAGTTCCGCCCGAGGCGGCGACCTGGAATTCATCGCGGACTTCCCAGCACCGCAGCGACGTTAGCCGGCAAGCTTCGTTCGAGTGCCTTGCAGCCGCGCGGCGAGTAGTCGTAGATAAGCACCCGACGGTGACGGAGGTCAAAAGGAATGCTGTCCTTCGATTGGGTGAGCAGGAGAACGGGTTTGTTAAGTGTGTCGCAGATGCCCACCTCATACAGCACATTGGGATTGCAGCCGGTCAAATCCGCGAGAATGAAGTCGGACTCGCCAATCTGGTTCAGGATATCTTGCATGATGACGTTTGAACCGAAAACTTTGTCGCCCCGTCGGCAGGCCAGCCCGCACTGCTCGGCCAGGGTCGGACGAATGAAGTCCTCGTACACCACATCGAGATCGGCATCGTCAAACGGCATCACGACAAAACACGTTTTGGGCGTGTCGCCAGTCGCTCGAAGGGGGGGCTGCGATGATTGCTGCCTTGGCGGGATCCGTTCGAAGAAGCTTAGGTTCTCGTGGTCGTCGAGAGTCGATTGTCCATCCGCCACCGTCACCTTACGTGTTTCGAGCGCGAGAGCTTGTCGGCTGTCTTCCAGAGAACCGGGCAGGCAAGCCAACTGGGTGCCGAGTTGCTGCAGTCCTGAGTGATAGTCCTGAGTGAAGTCTACGTAGGTTTCGCGGGCCAAGGCACCCGGCAGGTCGCAGTTCTGACTCATCAGCAGGATCACCCGAGTTCGCCCTTCGACTTCCTGCTGCCGCGCAACTTTGAGCTCCTCCTTGGCCCAGCGGGAATTCAGGTAGCCGGGTGACAACACGGCAAGAAACATCGGCGCCGACTCGATCGCTTCGCGCAGCGTCGCCGCCCAGGAGTCGCCAGGCGTCAATAGCTCGTCGAAGGAAACCGGTATCCCTGATTGCTCGAGGTGAGATGCCAAGCGCCGAACGAAGGCGCGGTCGGGATCCGCATAGCTGATGTACAGCGGTTCTTTCTTGGCCATCGGACACTCCGCGACGAAAGCCGAGGGAGAAGCTGCAGTGAACCCCCTGCGCCTTGAGTTAAAAGAAAAGAATGGGCTCGGGCGGCGATACGACATCAAGCACCGCCGAACGTCGGCTCCCCGCTTGGCCTTTGCCGAGTTCGCCGATAGATCTCTCTCCTCTTGACCTTCCACAGCATACTACCATGGTCGACAAAATGGGAACGGCCCTACGTCTTGCCGATCAATCTTCAGGCAGCATGACGCCGCCGCCCCTGCCGGCAAGCGGGGTGAGCGGCAGTTCGGCGACGACGATCGCGTCGACGGCGTTGCCGCCGTGGCGCAGGATCTGCGCGCCCGCGATTGCCGTATGCGGGTCCGATGCCGCGATGACTCCACGAATGCCCATCCGTGCAGCATACGCGATGGTGCGCGGCGAGGGAAGCGGCGAGCCGAGCCAAGCGGAGGTTTTCCGCGCTCGCCGCGGGGGTGGGCGGGCGGTGGCCGGCGCGACTTCAGGCGACCGGTTTACCGCTGCGGCAGAAGGCCGCGACGGCGGCGGGAATCCGCTCGAGTGCCATCGTCTGCTCGGCGGCGCCGCGCTTGATCGCTTCCTTCGGCATGCCGAAAAACGATGCAGCTCGCTTCGTCTTGGGCAATCGTCCGGGCGCCCATGTCGCGCATCTCCTTGACGCCGCGCGCGCCGTCGTCGCCCATGCCGGTCATGATGATGCCGAGGGCGTTGGCACCGGCCAACAGCGCCACCGAGCGCAACAGAACGTCCACCGACGGTTTGTGGTGGTTGACCACCGGGCCATCGGTCGGCCCGGGGGCTAAAGTCAAATCTGGTGTATGCGATTCTGTAAGCATGAGTTGAATCAGGCGGCGAGTCGCTGCTGTTCCTTGTCATCTTGGAGCGCCGGAACGCCGTCCTTGAAGACTGTTCCGGCGAGTAATTCATCGATGCGCTCGACACGGCGAATGCGGCGCCAGGATTTCTCGGCTTCCTGGACGAGCTTGAACGCCAAGCCCAGGAAAGTGCTGCGCGAGACGCAGTTCTTCGTGCGCGTCGTCCGGTGGCGCACGGTGGCAAACGTCGATTCGATCGGGTTCGTCTTTCGCAGGTGTATCCAGTGCTCGGCCGGGAAGTCGTAGAACGCGAGCAGCGCGTCGCGATCGCGCGTGAGTTTGTCCGTCGCCTTCGGATATTTCGCGCGGTAGGTCTTCAGGAATTGCTCGAACGCGACCACCGCCTGCGCACGGGTCGGCGCCATCCAGATCTCGTGCCGCCCGGCCTTGGCCTTGGCGTGCAGCGACTTGGGCAGGGCGTTGAGCACGTTGGCCGTCTTGTGCACCCAGCAGCGCTGGCGGCGCGTTTCGGGAAAGACTTCGTCGAGCGCCGCCCAGAAACCGAGCGCGCCGTCGCCGGCCGCAAGGCGCGGGCCAGTCGTCAGGCCCTGGCCGACCAGGTCGCGCAGCACATCGAGCCACGACTCCTTCGATTCGCGCAGGCCGTCGCCGATCGTCACCAGTTCCTTGCGGCCGTCAGGCGTGACGCCGATGATCACCAGCAGACATGCCTTCGCATCGTCTTCCTGGCGCAACCCGGTGTGGATTCCGTCCGCCCACCAATAGACGTCGCGGGACGACGACAAATCACGCTTCATCCAGTCGGCGTACTCGGCCGCCCACTCTGCTTTGAGGCGCGAAACGACGTTCGGGCTCAAGCCCTTGGCCTGGTCGCCAACGAGCACCGTCAGGGCTTCACGCATGTCGCCGGTCGAAATGCCTTTCAGATACAGCCACGGCAGCGCCGCCGACATCCGCGCCGAGCGGCGCACGAACGGCGGCACCAACGCCGAGTTGAACTTCACGCCCGCGCCCAAGCGGTCACGCACCTTCGGTACCTTGACCTCGACATGGCCAACCGACGTGAGCACCTCACGGGCCGGCAGGTAGCCATTGCGCACCACCGCCCGCTGCCCGTGCAACGTCCTCACCTTCCCATATTCGGCCAACAGTTCCTGCACTTCGACCTCGATCGCTTTCTGGATCAGCTCTCTTGCTCCGCGCCGGATCAGAGCCTCCAGCAACAGTCCCATTTCCGATTGCTCGGTGTTTTCCTTCTTCGTATCCTTCATCGTGGCGTGCCCTCGCTCGTTGCTGAAAATCGTTCTCGACAAACCATTGTCAGAACAGGCACGCCGCCTCTTCAACCCCCTGCCAGCCGACGAGGGTCATACACCAGATTTGACTTTAGCCCCCATCGGTCACTTCGACCTGGTAGCCGGCGCCGTTGTGTTTGAGCATCAGTGGTTGCCGCCGGGCGTCGAGCAACAGAATGTCGTAGGGCGTCGTCGCCAGCGTCGATTCGGCCGCCTGGCCGTCGCGCAGCCAGTCCACGGCGTAGCCGTCCTGGCGTAGCCCCTGCTGAACGCTTCGGCCGATCATGGGATCGTCTTCGACGACTAGGGCGCGCATGGTGCTTTGTCAGTGTAGGGATTGGCCGATCGGCCCAGGCCGCTTGCCCGGCGAGTAACGCATTCAGATAGCCTAAGCGCCGTGTCAAGAGGCTGTCAATCGGTGATTCCGCGCGCTGAACGGATTAGGGCCGCCGATTGACTCCGGTTGACGGAGCCACATATACTCGGCTCCGCCAACCGATGATTTCGCCAATGCGCTTTCTCCCGTGTCTTTTCTGCAAGCACACCAATCCGGCGGAGGCCAGCTTCTGTAACGAGTGCGGTTCGCCGCTGCACTTGCAGCCCTGCGAGCAGTGCGGTGCGATCGACAAGCGCAGCGCGGCAAGCTGTCACAAGTGCGGAGCCGAGTTCCCGCCGTACGTGACGAGCGAGCTATCGGCCGAGTCGGTGGCCGACGAGATTGATGCGGTACTGGCAACGTTAGACGCGCCGTATTCGGATGGATCCTTCGACCGTTCCGGAGCCGACCGGGGGCGAGTGCCGGTACCCGAGTCGGTGGCGCAGGCGCTCGCGCTACTGCACGAAGGGTGGCAGCCCGCCGGCCAGGCGGGTGGCGAAAACGCGACGAGGCCAGGATTGGCCGATCGACCGCCGCCCGCCGAGCCGGCGTCGGTCGACGAGAGACTGGCTGTCGATCGGGAGCCGAGCGCCGTCCGGTCAAGCCCGGCGCGCTGGCTTGCTTTGGCGGCGCTGATGCTGCTGCTGATGGTCGGGGCGGTGTATCACGACTGGCAAGCGTCGCCGCAGCGCGCCGAAACGCCCGCCGGTGTTACCGGATCGCCCGTCGTCGGCGGCGCGGCAACGAAACCGGAGACCCCGCCGGACGCGGCGTTTCCAGCTTCCGGCCGGCCGGCCGTGGCGAGCGTCGCTGGTGCTGACCGGGATCTGCCGCCGGTGCCACCGGCGGCCGGCACGGCGAAGCCGGCGCGTCCCAGGCCGGCGGCCGACGTCGCGACGAAGCCCCGCCCTGAGCCGCCGCGGCTCGGGGAGTGTCCGGACGCCGTTGCCGCGTTGGGTCTTTGCAACGTGAATACAAATCAGGGGAGACCCTAAATGAAGAAGATGATCTGGTGCGCGCTGTTGCTGGCCGGCGCGCTGGGCCATGCCGCGGTGCTTCTCGCGGCGCCGGACTACAAGATCGTGACCGCTTCCGAGCGCGGCACCTACATCAAGATCGGGCGTGATCTGGCGCAGTTTGTCGCGCCGCCGGCGGACATCGGGCTCGAGGTGCTGTCGTCGGCGGGATCGGTCGATAACGTCCGGCGCTTGCGCTACGAGCCGGGGGTAAAGCTCGCCCTCGTCCAGTCGGACGTCTATCAGTCCTTCCTCGACATGGCGGCCAGTGGCAACGCCGAGGCCGGCGCGATGATCCGGCCACTGCGCGTCATCCTGCCGCTTTACAACGAGGAGATCTACTTCATCGTCAGGGCCGATTCGGAGCGCAACTATGTGCACGAAATCCGCAACGCCAGGATCAATGCGGGCGAACTGGGCAGCGGCACGGCGCTGACCACGGCGACGCTGTACCGTCTGATGTTCGGCGAGGCCCTGCCCGAGGCAAGCACGAGCTTCCTGTCGAACGAGGAGGCGCTGGTCAAGCTGGTCACCGACAAGACGATCGAAGTCGTCGCGGTGGTCGCCGGCCAACCGGCCAAGCTGCTTGCCGACATGAAGCCCGAGGCGCGCCAGCGTATCAAGCTGCTCAAGTTCGACGGCAGCCACGCGACCAGCAAGGCGGTCCTCAAAACCTACTTTCCGGCCACCGTACGCGCCAGCAACTACCCGAACCTGTTGTCGGCCGATCTGCCGGGGTTGGCGGTCAAGGCTTTCCTGGTGACTTACGATTTTCGCGTGAAGGGCACCGAGGAGCACTTGCGCCGCTTCACGCGGTCGCTGTGCGGGAACTTTTCGACGCTGCGCGAGAAGGGGCACCCGAAGTGGCGCGAGGTCGAGCTGGCGCTGCCCGAGCTTGGCCGCGGCTGGAGCTACTACGCGGCGTCGGCGCGTGAGCTGCGTTCCTGCCTCGGTGACGAGGCGCGGGCGCGACCGCAGGCGACGCCGTCGGCCAAAGCGTGTTCGCAGCAGGAACGGCTGCTCGGGCTGTGCCAATAGGCCACCCCGGGGAAGCGACCGGGGTGGCCGTGCCAGGCGGTGTCGGCGGGCCTTTCCGGCGGTGCTGGCCAAGACCGTCGAGCATAGCGGGAACATGGCGATGAACACCGGGAAACCGGATTTCTCGGCCGCCTTCGCTTGCCCGGACGACCGCCTGGCTTGGTCGGCGACCAAATGGGAAAGATACCGCGGCCGCGATGTCATCCCGCTCTGGATCGCCGACATGGACTATCCGGTTGCGCCACCGATTCAGCGGGCGCTGGCGGCACAGGTGGAGCACGGCAATTTCGGCTACATGTCGGCGCCGCGTGAGCTGGCCGGCGAACTGGTCGCCTACCATGCGCAACGCTATGGCTGGCCGATCGAAGCCGAGTGGATCGTCTGGCTGCCGGGGCTGGTGCTCGGAATCAATCTCGCGGTCCGCACCTGCTGCGGCGAGGGTGAGTCGGCCTTGAGTTTTTCGCCGGTTTACCCGCCTTTTCTGAGCGCCGCGCCGACGCAGGGGCGGCGCACGCTGGCCGTCCCGCTGGCGCTCGATGAAAGCGCGGCACTCCGTGGCGAGCTGCGTTACAGCGTCGACTTTGCCCGCCTGGAAGCGACCCGGCAACCCGACACACGGCTGTTGCTGCTGTGTCACCCGCACAATCCGGTGGGCAGCCTGTTCTCGCGTGACGAACTCGATGCGCTGGCCGATTTTTGTGTTCGGCACGATCTGTACGTCTGTTCGGACGAGGTCCATTGCGACCTGATTCTCGACGGCACGACGCCGCATCTGCCGTTCGCACGCCTCCTCGGCGAACGCTCGCCGGCGCTTCTGGCACGCAGCATCACGTTGCACGGACCGGGAAAGGTCTTCAACCTGGCCGGCCTCGGAATCGCCTGGGCGATCATACCGGACGCCGGGCTGCGCAAACGCTTTCGCGCTGCCAGGCAGCGCCTGGTGCCGGACCCCTGTTGTTTCGGCTATACGGCATTGCGGGCGGCGCTGCGCGACGGTGAGCCGTGGCGGCAGGCGCTGCTCGTCAGGCTGCGGCGCAACCGCGACCTGGTTTCGGCAGCGCTCGAGGCGATGCGCTTGCCACATACTCATCCCCAGGCGACCTACCTGACGTGGATCGACGCCCGCCGCCTGGCAGCCGTGGTCGGCGATCCCGCGCGGTGGTTCGAGCAGCAGGGAGTCGGCCTGTCGGACGGGGCCGACTTCGGCGCTCCCGGATTCGTGCGGCTCAATTTCGCGACCGGCGACGCCGTGCTCGACGAAGCGCTGCGACGCTTGCGGCAGGCCGTTTTTCGCTTCGCTGCCGGCGGCCGGGGCGAGCCGGCGTAAACGACCTGCGGCCGCGCTGATCGGTGAAACCACGGCGATCAGCAGGGGCGGCCATCGGCCACCCGGGTAAATCCGAAACCGCCACCGCCGCTCGGCTGGATGCAGATCGTGACGCCCAGCGAGCGCGCTGCGCGGTCGAGGTCCGGCGGGAATCGTGCGAAGGGGATGGCGCGCTCGACGACCGAGCGGATGAAAGCGATTTTCTGCTCCTGGTCGCCCGCGTTGAGCACCGTAAAGGACTTCAGGCTGCCGTCGGGGTGGATGCGGAACTGTACCGCCGCGTTCTTCACACCGCGGCTTCTCGGGTCGTGGCGCACGAATGCGGCGCTGCGGTTGAGCCGCTTGACGACTCCGTCCACGTAGAGGTCGAGGCTGAAGGGTTCGGGCGGCGGCGTGTGCGGCCGCCGTTCGAGGAGGGCGCGGCCTTCTTCGTCCTGGCGTGCCTGATGGCGGGCCGTTTCCCTGGCCATCGCCAGCGAGCGCTGGGCCAGCGAAGGTCTGGGCGCGGCCTTCGCTTCGTTCGCCAGTTCGTCGAGGAAGCGGTTCATTTCCTGCTTCTCGGTGGCCGACCAGCGCGGCGTGTCGGCGGCCGCCGGCGCGGCAGACTTCGGCACAGTGAGTACTCGGCGGCGCGGTGTTTCGTTACGGGCAGGTTTGACTGCCGGCCTGGCGGCTGTCTTCGGCGTCGGAGCGACCGAGGCGGGTGCCGGCGGTGGGGGGGATTCCGCCGGCGGCGTCGACAGGCGGGCCGTGAAGCGTGAGTTTGCGCTCGTTCGGGGCCTACTAGGTTCCTGCTGCGGAAAGAACAGCGCCAGCGCGTGCAGCAGCAGCGACGCGGCGACGGCCCAGGCCAGCGCACGTCCTGGTCCGGGAGGCGTGGCCTCGGCAACCAGGGAGAGTCGCATTGACGCTCAGCTTCCGGCGTTACGAGCCAGACGGCGCCGCGGTGGCGAAGACGGCTGGGCCGGTCGCTCCGCTCCGGCGACCTGGCGGGCCAGCCGGACAACGCGAGCAACGTCGTCCCGCGCGCTCGCCATGGAACGTCGGAAGCTCGTGTTGCCGGTCCTCGACCTTCACTCCTTCACTTCATGCCGCCAACTGGCGCAAGCGCTCGCGGTTTTCGAGATCCTGCCTGCGCGTTGTGCGCCGCGCCGCTCGCACCTGGTTGGGCCACTCGACGGTGAGAAACTGTTGGAAGTCAAGCTGATGCACCTGGAGGCCATGCTGGTGATGACGTGGAGCGTCGGCGGCATTGATCTGGATTGCCCGAATCTGCCTACCGGATCGCCAGAAACCGAGAGAGCTCGCGCAGGAACCCCCGTAACTTGTTATTTTTATGGTGCCTCCGGTCGGAATCGAACCAACACCAGATGATTACAAATCATCTGCACGACCTTCATGCTACGGAGGCAAAAGGGCCCAGCGGGGCGCAATTATAGCCTATGCGGATCAACCGGACCAAACCAAGCCTTGTCCAGCGTGTTGTGAACCTGAACGAGGGGAACGAGCTCGAAGGAGGAAACCTTGTGCAGCGGCGTTTCAGGACTCTGACGACCCGCGCCAACCGTCAGACTTCGCTAACCCCTCCTGCAAAACCGCGTCACACCCTTCCTCTCGCGGCCGCACCTTCAGGCTCGCCCACCGAACTGGAGGCTACGGCCACCAATGCTCCGGCGAAACGTCGAGGGCTGCCGGCGTGCGAGATTCGGACGCTCCGGCTGCCACAAGGGGATGCCAGCGCCGCCGCCATTGGCCGGTTTCCGGGTGGCTGCGGCTTCACAGGGCATAAGGCGTCGGGTCGGGGCAAGCCGCGGCAGCGAAGCCGGCGCGCCGCAGGCGACACGAATCGCAGACACCACAGGCGCGGCCGTCCGGAGTCGCTTGATAGCACGACACGGTGAGCGCGTAATCGACCCCGAGCGCCAGGCCGCGGCGGATGATCTCCGCTTTGCCGAGCGCGATCAGCGGCGCATGGATCATCATCCGCGCTCCCTCGACCGCGGCGCGGGTCGCCAAGTTGGCCATCGTCTCGAAGGCAGCGATGTACTCTGGCCGGCAATCGGGATAACCCGAGTAATCGACCGCGTTGACGCCGACGAAGATGTCCCGGCTGGCCAGCACTTCGGCCCAGGCAAGCGCCAGCGAGAGCATCACGGTATTGCGTGCCGGCACGTAGGTCACCGGAATCCCCGGCTGCACGCCGCCGACTGGAACGGCGATGCGCTCGTCGGTCAGCGCCGAAGCGCCGAAAACGTCGTGCCCCAGGTGCAGAACGCGATGCTCGCACGCGCCGAGCGAGCCGGCGACGCGCTCGGCAGCCTGCAGCTCGGCATGATGACGCTGGCCATAGTCGAGCGACAGGCAGTAACAGGCGAAACCGTCGGCGCGAGCGATCGCCAGCGTGGTGGCCGAGTCGAGCCCGCCGGACAGGAGGACGACCGCGGCGGGCTTTGAAATGGGTGTCGGCATGGCTTGGCGACTATACCGCTTTCCACCGGCGGCGGGCAATTTCGGCGGCAAAGCGAGCGCGAAGCGTCATCGCCGGTACGCCTGTCGCTGACCCTCGAGCGAGTTTCTCAAAACGTCGCTTGACCTGGCCGACGGTCGCCCGCTGGCGGTCGCCACGACGACCCTCGCGATCGAGCGCAAGGAGTAGAATTTCTCGTCTCGCGTCCTTCGACAGGAGCCATCGCATGATTCAGCTCAAGGTCAACGGTCGGCCGCAGCCGATCGACGTCGCTCCCGATACGCCTCTCCTCTGGGTTCTCCGCGACACGCTCGGCTTGACCGGGACCAAGTACGCCTGCGGGCAGGCGCTTTGCGGCGCCTGCGTCGTGCATGTCGATGACCGCCCGGTGCGCGCCTGCGTGACGCCGGTGTCGGCGGTCGCCGGGCGGGCGGTGACGACGATCGAAGCCGTTGACCAGTCGCGGATCGGCCGGGCGGTGCAGGCGGCCTGGCGGGAACTCGACGTCGTGCAGTGCGGCTACTGCCAGTCCGGGCAGATCATGAGCGCCACCGCACTGCTGGCCGGCAACCGGGCGCCGACCGATGCCGACATCGACCACGCGCTGGCGGGCAACCTGTGCCGCTGCGCGACCTATCAGCGCATCCGCGCGGCAATTCACGCCGCCGCCAGATCCCTCGCCTAGGAGCGCCGCATGGACGACCCGACTATCGAAAACCGTCGCCGCCGCCGCTTTTTGCAGGAGGCCGGCGGTTTGACGCTCGCTTTCTGCCTGCCGGCGAGGGCGGCCCCGCCGGCCACCGGGCAAACCGCCTCGGTAGCGGTGCCTTTCGCACCGAATGCCTTTCTGCGCATCGCGACCGACGACAGTGTCACCGTGATCGCCAAGCATCTCGAGATGGGGCAGGGCAGCTACACCGGCCTGGCGACGATTCTTGCCGAGGAGCTCGACGCGGACTGGCAGACCGTCCGCGTCGAGGGGGCGCCGGCCGACGCGACGCGTTACAACAACCTGTTCTGGGGCCCCAGCCAGGGGACCGGCGGCAGTACGGCGATGGCCAATTCGTGGGACCAGCTTCGCCAGGCGGGCGCCACCGGCCGGGCGATGCTGGTCAGCGCGGCGGCCAGGCGCTGGCAGGTGCCGGTGACCGAAATCGCGGTCCGCGACGGCGTCGTCAGCCACGCGGCGACGAAGCGGCAGGCGCGTTTTGGCGAATTGGCGGCGGACGCGGCCAGGGAAGCGGTGCCGGCCGAAGTGGTGCTCAAGCCGATGGGCGAGTTTCGCCTGATCGGCCGCCACGTGCCGCGCAAGGACAGCGCCGACAAGACGAGCGGCCGGGCGATCTTCACTCAGGACATCCGGCTGCCGGGGATGCTCGTCGCCGTGGTCGCGCATGCGCCGCTTTTCGGCGCCACCGTGCGCCACTTCGATGCTACCGCCGCCCGGCGCGTCCAGGGCGTCGTCGATGTCGTGCCGATCCCCTCGGGGATCGCCGTGCTGGCACGCGATACCTGGAGCGCGAAGAAGGGGCGCGACGCGCTGCGCGTCGAATGGGACGAGAGCCGGGCTTTCCGGCTCGATAGCGCAGACATCCTCGCCCGTTATCGGGAGATGGCGAAGTCGCCCGGCGTCGTCGCGCAGCGGACTGGCGACCCCGAACAGGCTTTTGCCGGTGCCGACAGAATCATCCTCGCGAGCTACGACCTGCCCTATCTTGCCCACGCGGCGATGGAGCCGATGAACTGCGTCATCCGCCTTGGCGAGGAAGGTTGCGAGGTGTGGAATGGCGAACAGTTGAACACCGGCGACCAGGCACGGTTGGCCGAAATGTTTGGCCTGCCGGTGGAGCGGGTGAAGATCCATATGCTGTATGCCGGAGGCAGTTTTGGCCGGCGGGCCAATACCGAATCCGACTATCTGGTCGAAGCCGCCCACATCGTCAAGGCGATCGGCGGCCGGGCGCCGGTCAAGCTGGTCTGGATGCGCGAGGACGACATGCGGGCTGGCTATTACCGGCCGCTCTTCCATCATTCGCTCGCCGCCGCCATCGATGCCGAAGGTCGGCTCATCGGCTGGCGACACCGTTTGGTCGGCCAGTCGATCCTCGCCGGTTCGTCGTTCGCCGCGCTGACCCGCCAGGACGGCATCGACCCGCTGTCGGTCGAAGGCGCCGCCAATCTCCCCTACGCGATCGCCAACCGCCTGGTCGAGCTGCACACTCCGAAAGACATTGGCGTGCCGGTGCTCTGGTGGCGTTCGGTCGGCTCGTCGCACACCGCCTATGCGACCGAGGTCTTTCTCGACGTGCTGGCGCGAGCCCTGGGCAAGGACCCTCTCGCCTGGCGTCTCGAACTGCTGGCCGAGCATCCGCGCCACCGCGGCGTCCTCCAACTGGCGGCCGAGAAGGCGGACTGGGCGAGGCCGCTGCCGGCCGCCACTTCGGGCAGCCGGCGGGGTCGCGGACTTGCCGTACACGAGTCCTTCCAGTCCTACGTCGCGCAGGTCGCCGAAGTGACGGTGGCTGCCGACGGCTCGGTCAAGGTCGACCGCGTCGTCTGCGCGGTGGACTGCGGCATGGCGATCAACCCGGACAACATCCGGTCGCAGGTCGAAGGCGCCGTCGGCTTTGCCTTGTCGGCGGTTCTGCACGGCGAGATCACACTGCGCGCCGGGGCTGTCGTCGAGGGCAATTTCGACACCTACCCGATGCTGCGGATCGGCGAGATGCCGCGCGTCGAGGTGTACATCGTTCCCTCGGCGGCGAAACCGACGGGCATCGGCGAGCCGGGCGTTCCTCCCCTGGCGCCGGCGGTCGCCAACGCGATCGGCGCGGCGACCGGCCGCTTTCCGGAGCGCCTGCCGCTACGCCGCGCAGACTTGCGTGCCTGAACGTGGACAGCACCGATCGGCAGGTGCTCGCCACCGTACGCCGCTGGGCGGCTCAGGATCAGCGTTTTGCGCTGCTCACGGTGGCCCGCACCTGGGGCTCGGCACCGCGCCCGGCCGGCGCCTGGTTGGCCTTGCGCGATGACGGCCTGGTCTGCGGGTCGGTTTCCGGGGGCTGTGTCGAGGACGATCTGATCGCTCGCATGCTGGCCGGCCAACTGGCCGGTGAGCGCCCGTTCACGCTGCGCTATGGTGTCACACGCGACGAAGCGCTGCGCTTCGGGCTGCCCTGCGGCGGGACGCTCGAACTGGTGGTCGAACCGGCGCCGGCCAGCGCGCCGCTGGCCGAACTCGACGCCAGGCTGGCGCAGGGCCGACTGGTCGTGCGCACACTCGACCTGAACACTGGCCAGGTCAGCCTGGGCGATGCGACGCGCGGCCAATGCCTACACTGGGACGGCCACTGCCTGCGCACCGTGCATGGCCCGGTCTGGCGCCTGTTGATCATCGGTGCCGGACAGACGGCGCGCTACCTGGCCGAAATGGCACAGGCGCTCGATTACGCGGTGACGATCTGCGACCCGCGGCAGGAGTATCGCCGGACCTGGGACGTCGCGGGCGCCAGCCTGGTCGAAGGCATGCCGGACGATGTCGTTCAGACGATGCGCCCCGATCCGCACCTGGCCGTCGTCGCGCTGACCCACGACCCGAAGCTGGACGACCTGGCCTTGCTCGAGGCATTGAAATCGCCAGCTTTCTACGTCGGCGCGCTGGGTTCACGTAGCAACAACGCCAAACGGCGCGAGCGCTTGCGGCAGCATTTCGACCTGGGCGCGGACGAAGTCGCCCGCTTGCGCGGTCCGGTCGGAATTCCGATCGGCAGTCGCACGCCGGCTGAAATTGCCGTCTCCATCGCCGCCGAACTGACCGCCGCCAAACACGGAGTGAAGCTCCAAGCGTTCGCCGGTACAAGCTGCCCGGGCGACCTGACGGCGGTCGCCAGCGCGGCCGCCGCTGGCGGCGATCGGGAGGCGCGCTAGATGTTGTCGGACAGCGGTGCGGTGGTCGGCGTCTTGCTGGCCGGCGGGCGATCGACGCGCTTCGGCGCCGACAAGCTGCTGCAGCCGCTGGCGGACGGCACGCCGATGGCCTTGGTGGCGGCGCGGCGCCTGATCGCCGTCTGCCCTCATACCGTCAGCGTGCTGCGCAGCGAGCAGTCGGCTCTCCATCGCTTGCTGCGCGAACTTGCGATCGACGTGCGTACCGACCGGGCGTGCGAACTGGGCATCGGCAGCAGCCTGGCCTGCGCCGTACGGGCCAGCCGCGACGCTGCCGGCTGGCTGGTCGCCCTGGCCGACATGCCTTTCGTCGACGAGGCGACCGTGCGCGCCGTCGCGGTCGCCTTGCACGAGGGCGCCGAGATCGTCGCTCCCGTCTACGGTGGCCGGCGCGGTCATCCGGTGGGCTTCTCCCGCCGCTGCTTCGCGGCGCTGGCCAGTCTGCGGGGTGACACCGGCGCCCGGCGACTGCTCGACGATGAGGCGCGTTCGTTGATGCTAATCGAAGTCGACGACCCGGGCATTCTGTGCGATATCGATCGCCCGAGCGACTTACGGACTGCGGCTGGCGAGCCGCCATCGGGCTAAGCTCGGGCGTCGTCTGCGGCGCTCGCGATGGCGAGGGGGTTTCGGTATAGTTGAACGTCGCGCCCCGCCACGCAGGAGTATCGAATGCTGGAATTCACCGTGAACAACCGCGCCGTCGCGCTCGACGTCGAACCGGAGATGCCCCTGCTCTGGGTCTTGCGCGACCACCTCGACCTGCCCGGGACGAAATACAGTTGCGGCATCGCCGTTTGTGGCGCCTGCACGGTACTCCTCGACGGCGAAGCCGTGCGCGCCTGCGCGCTGCCGGTGTCTCGCGTCGCCGGCCGGCAGGTGGTGACCATCGAGGGTCTGGCGCAGGACGGTCTGCACCGTGTGCAGAGGGCTTGGATCGAACACCAGGTTCCGCAGTGCGGTTATTGTCAGACCGGGATGATCATGTCCGCCGTCGCACTGCTGGCCAAGAACCCGCGGCCTAGCGACGCCGAGATCGATGCGACGATGAGCAATCTGTGCCGCTGCGGCACCTACGCGCGGGTACGCAAGGCGATTCATGCCCTGGCAACGCCGCCGGCGGGAGGATGAAGGCCATGACGACAGCACTGTCCCGCCGTGATTTCCTGAAGGTTTCCGCCGCGCTGGGCGGTGGGCTGGCCCTCGGGTTCTGCCTCCCGCCGACGGTCGGTGCCGCCGGCGGAGAATCAGCGAGTGAAGTCAACGCCTGGATCGTCGTTCATCCCGACGACCGCGTCGTCATCCGCATCGCGCGCTCGGAAATGGGTCAGGGAACCTATACCGCGCTCGCTCAACTGGTCGCCGAAGAACTCGATTGCGACTGGGCCAAGGTCAGTGCCGAGTTCGCGTCGCCGAACGAACACATCCGCCGGCAACGCGTCTGGGGCTCGATGTCTACCGGCGGCAGCATGGGCGTGCGCTCGTCGCAGGATTACGTTCGGCGGGCGGGCGCCAGTGCGCGCCACCTGCTGATCGAGGCGGCGGCAGCGCGCTGGCAGGTGCCGGCGAGCGAGTGCCGCGCGGTCGCCGGGGTCATCACGCACGTGCCCAGCGCCCGGACGTTGCGCTACGGCCAGGTGGCGGCCGAGGCGGCGCGCCTGACGCCGCCGGTCGAGGTCAAGCTGCGCGATGCCAGGGACTGGAAAATCGCCGGTCGATCGCTGCCGCGCCTCGACATTCCCGACAAGGTTCTCGGCAAACCCGTTTTCGGCGTCGATGTGTCGCTGCCCGGCATGTTGCACGCGTCGATCGCCCAATGCCCGGTCTTTGGCGGCCGGGTGCGGCGGATCGACGCGAGCGCCGCGCAAGCGATGCGCGGCGTCAAGAAGATTCTGCGCGAGGAAAACTTCGTCGCTGTCGTCGCCGATAGTTGGTGGCGCGCCAACCAGGCGCTGAAGAAGGTGACGATCGACTGGGACAGCGGCGAGCATGCGCTGGCCAGCAGCGAAACGATTTCGGCCATGCTGCGCGCCGGGCTCGACGATCCGGCCTTGCCGCAAGCCCGCACGCTGGGCGACAGCGCGGCGGCGCTGGCCAGCGCGGCGAAGGTGGTCGAGGCGGAGTACCAGTCGCCCTACCTCAACCACGCGACGATGGAGCCGCAGACCTGCACCGCCTGGTTCCGGCCGGATGGTTTTCTCGAAGTGTGGACCTCGACGCAGAACGGCGAGGCGTCGATGTCCGCCGCCGCGGCGGCGGCCGGTTTGCCGCTGGACCGAGTCGAAGTGCACAAGATGATGCTGGGCGGCGGTTTCGGTCGCCGCGGTGGCCCGCAGGACTTCGTCACGCAGGGAGTGACGATCGCCAAGGCGCTGCCCGGCGTGCCGGTGAAGATGATGTGGTCGCGTGAAGAGGACATGCAGCACGGCTTCTACCGACCGGCGAGCCTCGTCCGCCTGAAGGCCGGCCTCGATGCGCAGGGCCGTCTGGTCGCCCTGCACACGCGCATTGCCTGCCCGTCCATCCTCAATGTCCTGATGCCGGGCTCGCTCAAGGACGGGATCGATTTCACCGCCGTGCGCTCGTTCAGCGACCTGCCGTACGCGGTGGCCAATCAGCGCGTCGACTACGCGCTGCGCAACGGGCATGTGCCGGTCGGTTTCTGGCGCGCACCCGGGCAGCAGAACGTTTTCTACCGCGAGTCCTTCATCGACGAACTGGCGATCGCCGCCGGCAAGGATTCGTTGGCCTATCGACTGGCCATGTTGAAAGCCGACGACAAGAACCGCCTGGTCCTCGAAGCCGTGGCCAGGGCGGCGGCCTGGGATAAGCCGACGGCGCCAGGCGTGTACCGCGGCCTGGCAATGGCCGACGGTTTCGGCAGCTACACGGCGATGGTCGCCGAGGTGTCGGTAGACGCGCAAGGCCAGGTGAAGGTGAGGCGTATCGTCGTCGCCATCGACTCGGGCCATGTAGTGCACCCCGACAACTGCCGTGCGCAGGCCGAGAGCAACGTCGTGTACGGGCTCGGCAGCCTCCTCTACCAGGAGAACAAGGTGAAGAACGGGCGGATCGTCGAGTCGAACTTCCACGACTTCCGCCTGCCCAGGATTCACGAAATGCCGCAGGTCGACACCGTCCTCGTGCCGACCGGTGGCTTTTGGGGCGGGCACGGCGAGCCGGCGATCCTGCCCCTGGCGGCGGCGGTGTGCAACGCCATCTTCGCGGCCACCGGCAAGCGAATCCGCTCGCTGCCGCTGAGCTTGCACAACTTGCGTTCGTGACCGCGAAGAGGACCGTTGCGGGGCGGCGGCAACGGCATGGCGGCCGGCAAGCGGCAGCGCAATTCGAGGCGCACGCTTTACGCAATGCAGTGCATAATGGGTCGCTGCGGGAACGACGTGAATCGCCGGCCGCGCTCGGCAAGCTGCCGGACGGTCGATGGCTCGGCCGATGATCGTCCGGCCTGGCGCCGACTCCTCTCCCGGCGGCAACGAGGCCGTTTCACCCGCCTCGCCGGCGCGACATTGAGGGACTCCGCCTTGGACAGCATGCACGACAAGCCAACCTTCCTTACCCGGCCCTACCTGCCCCCGCTGGAAGCCTTTCTGCCCTATTTGAGAGAGATCTGGGACAGCCGCTGGCTGACCAACGCGGGTCCGTTTCACGAGAAGTTCGAGGAGGCGCTGAGGAAGTATCTGGGCGTCCCGCACGTCTGTCTGTTTGCCAACGGCACGCTGGCATTGATGACGGCGCTGCAGGCGCTGCGCATCACCGGCGAGGTCATCACGACACCGTACACCTTCGTCGCGACGACGCATGCGCTGCTGTGGAACGGCATCAAGCCGGTGTTCGTCGATATCAGGCGCGATACCTGCAACCTCGACGAAACGCTGATCGAGTCGGCGATCACGGCGCGCACCACGGCCATCCTGCCCGTGCACTGCTACGGCAACCCCTGCGCCAGCCAGCGCCTGCAGCAGATCTCCGATACCTACGGCCTGAAACTGATCTACGACGCGGCGCACGCGTTCGGCGTCTCGGTGGACGGCAGGTCGCTGCTCGAGCAGGGCGACCTGGCGGTACTGAGTTTTCACGCGACCAAGGTGTTCAACACCTTCGAGGGCGGGGCGATCGTCTGCCACGACGCCAAGCTCAAGCAACGCATCGACTATCTCAAGAACTTCGGTTTTGCCGACGAGGTCACCGTCGTCGCCCCCGGCATCAACGGCAAGATGAGCGAGTTTCAGGCGGCGCTCGGCTTGCTGCAGCTACAACACGTGGACCTCGCGATCAGCGCGCGCCTCGCCATCGACCGCCGCTACCGTCAGGCGCTGGCAAATGTTCCGGGAGTCCAGTGCTTGGCCAGCGCGGAAGGGGTGAGCCCGAACGGCGGCTATTTCCCGCTGTTGATCGGTGCCGCTTATCCTCTTTCGCGCGACCAGCTCTACGAGACGCTTCGCCGTCACGGCATTCACGTGCGGCGCTATTTCTACCCCCTGATCAGCAATCTACCGATGTACCGCGGCATGGCCTCGGCCGGGCCGGCCAATCTGCCGGTGGCGACGCGAACGGCCGAACAGGTGCTGTGCCTGCCGATCTACCCGGATCTCGACGCCAAGACGGTCGATCGCGTGATCAACATCGTCTCTTCTCCCTGCTGATTTCCGAGCGCCCCCGATGGACGAACTCCTGAAACTCATTGCCACCGCACTCAAGCTGCCGATCGGCGACATAGCTCCCGCCACCTCGATGAAAACCTGCGCCGCCTGGGACTCACTGGCGCATATGGAGATCGTCATCGGTATCGAAGAGCACTATCGGATCGTTCTCGACGGCGACGAGATCGCCGACATGGTTTCGGTCGCCGCCATCGTCGACCAGTTGCGCAAGAGAGGCTTGCTCGACCATGGAGCTTGACGGCGCGGTCGCGGTAGTCACCGGTGCGGCGCAGAACATCGGCCGCTGCATCGCACTGACGCTGGCCGGCGAGGGTTGTCGGGTCGCCGCGCTCGACCTCAACCGAGAACTGCTCGGCCAATTGCCGGGCGAACGGCTGCGCGCCTTCGTCTGTGACGCGGCCGATCCGGATCAGGCAGCGCGGACGGTGGAGGCGGTCGTCGCGGAGCATGGGCGGATCGACATCCTGGTCAATGCGGCCGGCTGGATTTGCAGCGCACCGCTGTACAACCTGCTCGACCGCAAGGCCGGGCGTCATGACCCGGGGCTTTGGGACAAGGCCCTGCGCCTCAATCTCAGCTCGGTTTTCGTGATGGGTTCCTGCGTCGCCGAGCAGATGATCCGCCGTCGCACACGCGGCGTGCTGATCAACATCAGTTCGATTGCCGCGCGTGGCAACGCCGGACAAAGCGCCTACTCGGCCGCCAAGGCAGGCAGCAACGCGCTGGCGCTGACCTGGGCAAAGGAACTCGGCGGGCTGGGCATCCGGGCGCTGGCGATCGCTCCCGGTTTCATCGATACCCCGTCGACACACTCGGCAATGAGCGATGAACGCCTCAGGGAATGGGTCGGCCGGATACCGCTGCGTCGCCTGGGGAGCGCCGAGCAGGTGGCGCAGGCCGTGGTATTCGCGGCGCGCAACGATTACCTCACGGGAACCGTCATCGAACTCGACGGGGGCCTGAAGCTCTGAGTCGCCCACGGGTGTCGCCGCGACCTGTCGAAAGGGCAGGAAATCCAACGGCACCGACGAGAGGATATGAGCCCTCATCAAGCAGCGTCTATCTCGCGTTTGGACACGGGGGCCGTTGCAATCAGGCGTCATGGCGGGCTCGGTTCGCCCGGATGGGCCAGTGTATCGCGCACGGCCCTGGCGCCGATGATGAAGGCGATGAGCACATCTCGCCACCACAACAGGACAGAGGAGCGGAAAGACCTCATTCAGTGTCAATCGCTGTGGCACAGGTTGCGAAACTTTCGCTGTCGCCGATCGGTACACCCGGGATCTTCCGATACCCGTCGCTCAGGATGCCCGGGAGGATCTGCGCGGCTCGTTGCACGACCCGCTCGTCCTTGCCGCTCTTGAAAAACGGGTAGCCGACCAGTCAGCGACCTTCAGCGAGCCAGTGCCGCCAGTTCGCTCAAGGACCGGGCGTTCTCCACACGATAGCTGTCGCCGGCCAAGCGTACGTTCTGCAGATGCTGTTCGATGTTTTCGGGCGTCAGACGTAGTCCGAAGTCGGGCGTGCCACGCTCGAAGATGCGCTGCAGGATCTCGTGCCCCAAGCTACTCTTGAAATGTCCGGCTTCCCAATACCAGCGCACTTCAGTCGTGCGGTCGCCGGGCCCCGGTACGGGCTCACGCGCGAACGCGTGGTAGCCACTGAAGTCCCACAACTGCGCGGCGGCGCCGCCCTCGGTGGCGACCAGATCGGTCAGTTTTCGCTTCCAGTCCTCGACCAGGGGCCAGCAACCCGTGCTCCGGAGTATCTCCAGAAGATGGCCGTGATAGGGGTAGATCACTATGGTGACAGCAATCTGCCGACGACCTGCGGTGCGCAGAATGCCTGCCACGTCGTCGAAAGCCGGTGAGGTCTGCGAACCGCTCAGGAAGAGATTCTTGGGTCGTCGCTTGTAGGCGCGCAGGTTCTCCATGTCGCGTTGCCTGAAAAGGTTGAAGTATCCTTCGTGGCGGGCAATCTGCCGGTAGTCGTGACTGGGGTTGAAACCGGCGGCGGTGAGATGCGCCGCCTCCGGCCTGCCTCGCAAACGCAGGGTATCCAGACTATGCACCACAGCGTCCAGCGATGCCAGGGTCGACGCCCGGTCATGCATGACCTGCCACCAACGCCAGCGATTCGGGCCGCCTTCCGCCATCAGCAGCCGCTTTTCGATCGGCGCCGGATCATCGTCGCGCGCCTCCGGGGCCGTCAGGAAATCCATGAAGTCGACTCCCAGAACAATCAGTTGCGGCTGACCAGCCGCCAACACATGGTCCAGCAATCGGCTCGCCGTCCGCGTGCCGGCACCCGGCAGCGCGAGATTGTAGACTGGACGGTAGGTCGACGGCCAAGCCGGGTCATCCGGATCGAAGCCCAGTTCGGCCCGCGAGTTGCCGAGAACAAGGGTTCGCGGTTGTGCCAGCAACACTTGATAAGGCTTGATCAGCGCTCCCTGGGTCGCGGCGTGGGGCTTGTTCTCGCCTGCCCGATAGGGCCGATAGAGACCATAGGGGTCCACCCAGTAGTTAACGGCGATCGTCCCCAGGACGGTGGCCAGCAGGGCGACCGTCCACAAACGAAGATAATTGGCCATGGCTCAGAATTGGTAGTAAAGGAATTCGGTCGCCTGAGACAGCGATAGCACGCCGGCCGCCGCGATGCCCGCCATCATCCAGGCCCAAGCGGCGTTGGGCTTCCACTCGAGCCTCGACTCGCTGGACGCCGGATAGAAATCGAGGCCCGGCCTGTGCAGACGCATCAGCTCTTGGGTATTGGGCAGAAACAAGGCGATCGACAGCAACGCCACTGACCAGATCCAGGTGGCGGCGAAACGGCTGCCACCACCGAGATAAAATTCGACCCCCCAAGCGCGCAGGCTGTCCGCCGCGCCGCCGAGCACGGGAAGGAAGGCGAGGGGCAAGCTGAAACCCTGCATGCCGAGCATTCCCTGCAACATGTTGAGCGCTCCGCCGAGCGTGGTGGCGCGGAAAAACACCCACGCCACCACCACCGCAAAGAAGGTGAGACCCCAGCCGGCCAGCCGTTCGATGCGTCCGACTGCGATAGCGCGCGCCGGACCACTTTCGCGCAGCGCGCGCCAAGCGTGGTTGATTACAAGATAGACGCCGTGCAGTCCGCCCCAGAGAACAAAATTCCACGAAGCGCCGTGCCAGAGCCCGCCCAACAGCATGGTCGCCATCAGGTTTGCCTGACGGCGGAACGGACCCTTGCGGCTGCCACCCAGCGCGATGTAGAGGTAGTCACGAAGAAATCTTGACAAAGTCATATGCCAGCGACGCCAGAAATCGCTGATGCTGGTGGCCTTGTATGGCGAGTTGAAATTGAGGGGCAGGACGATGCCAAATATTCGGGAAAGGCCGATGGCCATGTCGGAATAGCCGGAAAAGTCGAAGTAAAGCTGGGCCGTATAGGCCAATGCACCGCCCCAGGCAGCGAAAAAATCCAGCTTCTGATCGCTGTTCGCCAGCAGAAAGGCCGCGTTGGCGTAGGGAGCGACGCCATCGGCCAGCACGGCCTTCTTGAACAGGCCAAGGCTGAAAATTGCCAGACCGATCGTCACGTTGTCCACCGACAGGCGGTAGGTTTCGGGTCGCGCGAACTGAGGCATCATTTCCTTGTGGTGCAGTACCGGCCCGGCGATCAGATGCGGGAAATAGGTCACGAAGAGCAGATAGTGGATGAAGCTGTATTCACGCGCCTTGCCCGACCAGACGTCCACAAGAAACGCGATCTGCGTGAAGGTGAAGAAGGAGATGCCTAGCGGCAGCAGAATTTCCTGCAGCGGCCAGTGCGTAGAGAGCAAATGGTTGACCGTGTCCAGGAAAAAATTCGCGTACTTGTAGTAACCGAGCAAGGCCAAATCGGCGCCGATCCCGACGGTCAGAATCAGGTTTTTGCTATGGCCGCCGCGCTCGTGCTGCCTGGTCAGCGCATAGCCGACACCGTAGTTGAAGAGGATGGAGAGCAGCAGCAGCCCGACGTAGGCCACGTTCCAGTAGCCGTAGAAAAACAAGGACGCGGCACCCAGCCACGAGGCGGCGAGCCGGGGGCTGTGCTTCCCAAGGGCAAAGAACAGCAGTGCGACCAGCGGCAGGTAGATGAGCAGAAATGGGTACGAGTTGAAGAGCATCGGGTGTCATCCGCAGAAACAAAGGTCGATCGATGGCTAGTCAAGCCGAAGTCGTCTTTATAAGCGCCCTCAGCCTGCCGCTGTGTTAAGTCCGCCACAAAACGGCCGAGACGGTACCCCGCGTGTGTTTGCCGGCCAGCAAACGAGGTTGCGCACGGCGACAGGGTGTCGGAGCGGCAAACCGGAAATCACAGCACTGGTTTCGGGATGGAAGCCCAGCCGAGTTCCTCCGCGCTCCGCCGCCGGCGCGAGTCCGGCACTATCGACGGGGGGTCAACGTTTAGCCAACCGCCAGCGCTTCCCGAACGGCCGCCACACGCGCTACGTGCAGGCGGGCGGCGATCTGAGCCGGTTCACGGCAAGCGCGGGCGATCGCCGCGGCATCGACGCGCCGCACCTGTGCCAGTGCCTGCCGAAAGATCGCCGGTGCCGGATAGGCCACCTCCTGCCAGCCTAGGCGGCCATGGTAGTCGCAGGCGCAGGCGGCGAGAAGCTGCTCGAAGCGGGCGGGCCGGCGCAAGGCGTCGGTGGCTTCGAATAGCCTGACGATGGCCGCTGCGGTCAACTCCGGGCCGCGGTGGATCTGGCCGTGATGACGCGCCACCATCAGCGCCAGATCCCGGCATTCTGCCGGCACCTTGAGACGTGAGCAGACGGCGCCGACCAGCGCCACGCTGCGTTCTTCGTGACCGGGATGGCGCGGCAGATCGGTCGCCGGTGTCGTGCCCTTTCCCAGGTCGTGCAACAGCGCAGCAAAACGGACGGCCAGCGGACAGCCGCGTTGCGCCGACTGATCGACGACCATCATGACATGCACGCCGGTATCGACCTCCGGGTGGTAGTCGGCGCGTTGCGGAACGCCCCACAGGCGATCGACTTCGGGCAACAGGCGCACCAGCGCGCCGCCGTCGCGCAGCACCTCGAACATTCGCGAGGGGCAAGCCTCCATCAGGCCTTTCGCGAACTCCTGCCAGACCCGTTCGGCGACCAGATGGTCGAGTTCGCCGTTGTCGACCAACTGACGGATCAAGGCCATCGTTTCTGGCGCCACCGTAAAATCGGTGAAGCGGGCGGCAAAACGGGCCAGACGCAGAACGCGTACGGGATCCTCGACGAAGGCCGGGCCGACGTGGCGCAGGACTCGCGCGGCCAAGTCGTCGACGCCGTGGTAGGGATCGACCAGCGACCCGTCGGCGGCCCGCGCGATGGCATTGATGGTGAGGTCACGGCGCGCCAGATCGTCAGCCAGACTCACGTCGGGCGCCGTGTGAAAGACAAAACCTTTGTAGCCGGGCGAGGTCTTGCGCTCGGTACGCGCCAAGGCGTACTCGTCATGCGTGGACGGATGAAGAAATACTGGAAAGTCCTTGCCTACCGGCCGGAAACCGCGCGCCAGCAACTCCTCCGCAGTAGCTCCGACGACGACATAATCACGGTCCTGAACCGGCAACCCGAGCAACTCATCGCGCACGGAGCCGCCGACAGCGAAGATCTGCACCGCGAAATCTGCGCCGGTTCGCTCTCTCGCTCAGCGACCGGCGCGGTAGCGATAGCGGTCGAGGCGAAGCTGAACCATTTCGTCCGGTGAGAGATAGGTCGGCGCCACCGCTTCCAGTGGCGTCGGCCGCCAGCCAGGATAGTCGTGCGAGCCGTCGCTGACGCTGTCGACTTCCATCGAGCGCAGGTTGTCGGGCGACAACGGCGGATTCGGCAGCAGCCACATGAGGCCCGCTTGCAGGTAAGCCCAGCCACCGGTTCCGAGGTCGATGATCCGGCGTTGCTTGCCGACCAGGTGCGCCGTGTAGTCGACGAGTTCGCGCAGCGTATAAATCCGCGGGCCACAGAGTTCGTAGGTTTGCCCGATCGTCGTGCGATCGGTCAGCGAATCGGCAAAGACGCCGGCCACATCGCCGACGAAGACCGGCTGGAAACGTGCCTGTCCGCCGCCGAGTGGCAGGACCGGCGAAAGCTTGATGAGCTTGGCGAACAGGTTGAGGAAGGCGTCATCCGGTCCGAAAATGACCGATGGTCGAAACACCGTCACGTCGAGTTCGCCCATCGCCGAGCGGATCACGGCCTCGCCGTCGCCCTTCGAGCGCAGATACTCCGAGGGTGCATCGAGCGAAGCACGCAGCGCACTCATGTGAAGAAGGCGGCGGACCCCGCTCTGTCGCATGGCGGCGACGATTTTTCGGGGTAGTTCGACATGGGCCGCAGCAAACCCCTTGCCGTACGGTAGACGCGAATCGCTATCGTGAAGGACGCCGACCAGATTGATTACCGCATCCTGCCCCGGCAAGAGATCGGCAAGCGCCTGCGGATCGTGCACATTGGCTTCGACCATGCTGACCGTCGGGAGCATGATCAGCTTCTTGGTGTTTTCACGCCGGCGGGTCGGAATCGTTACCCGGACGCCACGTTCGGAAAGGCGGCTGGCAATCCAACCGCCGACAAAACCACTCCCGCCGATCAACAAAACGTTCTCGAGTTCCATAGCGCCCTAGAGAGGAAAAAAGTGTCTGAAAACGATCATTCTAAGGCAATTCCTCGCCCTTCGCTTCACCGGCGGTGCGCGCTCCGATGACCCCGAGCCGGCTCTTGATGGTTTGCGGTCTACCGTCGAACAAGGCCGCGTAATAGACCGAGTTGCTCATCACTTTCTTAACGTAGTCGCGCGTTTCGCTGAAAGGAATGGTTTCGGCATAGACAGCGCCTTCCAGCGGCCGCTCCGCGCGCCACCGGCGTGCCCGCCCAGGGCCGGCGTTATAAGCCGCCGAAGCGAGTACCGGCTGGTTGTCGAGGCTATCGAGGACCAGGCGCATGTAGGTGGTGCCGAGCAGCAAATTGGTTTCGGTGTCATTGACCCGGCTCTGCTGGAAGTCCTTGAGGCCGATCTTGTTGGCCACCCAGCGGGCGGTGGCCGGCATCAGCTGCATCAATCCCGACGCTCCGACGGTCGACTTGGCGCTGGTGATGAAACGACTCTCCTGACGCATCAAGCCATACACCCAGGCGTCGTCGAGCGCCTGGCTGCGCGCTGCCGGCCGGACCTGCTCGCCGTAGGGTGCCAGGTAGCGCAGCGAGTAGTCGTGTTCGTGGCGCGTACGGTCGGCAGCGGCGATCGCACGATCGTACATGCCAGCCCGCTGGGCAATGTCGGACGCCGCAAGCAGCTCGCGATCGCTCATCGTGCGCAACGCCCAGTTCCACTCCTTGACGCCTTCCCCTCGAAGGTTCAGGCGAAAGAAAGCGAGTGCGCGTTGCACACCGGGGTTGGCGTTCACCTGCAACAGCTCGTCCCGGCTCGGCGGCGACGCCTTGGGCGGAGTCATCGTCGGCCGCCCGAGTTCGTCGTTAGCCAGATTGCCGTAGAAGTCGGGCTGCCCGGCGATTTTCATAAACAGCGCGTTGGCTTCCTCGAGCCGCCCCCCGGCGCGGTAGGCGCGACCCAGCCAATACACCCAGGCGGGTTGCGCGGCCAGCGCCGGCGGCATTTTTTCGATGGTGCTGCGAACACTGCCCCAGTCCTGCGCGCGCAGGGCGGCACGTACCTTCCACTGCGCCGCTTCGTCGGAAAGCGGCGCCTCGCCGGCTTGGCGGTACCATTCCATCGCCTCGGGCAGGTGTCGCTGTGCGCCCTGCCAGCCGATCTGACTCCAAGCCCAGCCTTTTTCGCCGGCGCTCAACGACGGCGCGATGCGGTTCAACTGTTCGGCCGCCATGCGGGGGTCGTTGCGCGCGATGCGCTGGATGGCCAACACCGCTAACTCACGAGTCATGCGATTGGCCGCCACATCGCCCGACAATCGGGTCAGCCAGGGCAGCGGCGTCTCGGCTACCGTCTGGGCCAGCTTCCTGTCGGGCGTCTGACTCGGCGGCAGGTAGTTCATGCTGTAGATGGCGGCGGCGATCTTATTGGCTTCGAACTGGCGACGGATGCGCGCCCAAACGGCGTCGGCGAGCACCCGCTTGTCGACGATCAGCGCTTCGAGGACCGGATAGCAGGACTCCGGGGGTTCAGCAAGCGTCAGCCAGAGCGGCAAGGCATCGTCGAGCGCACTCGCATCCCCTTGCGCCCGCCGGCTCTGCAAGGCATAGCACACGAGGTCCTGCTCGGGCTGAGCGAGTTTCGGATACTCGAGGTCGAATGCCCCCCATTGCTGTTTCTTGCCCTGTTGCCGCAGCCAGTCGATGCGCAGTTTCTCGGCGACGTAGGTGTTTTCGTGCCGCGCCAGGAAGGCGGCTACGGTTGCCGAGTCAACGTCCTTGAGATCAAGGAGAAGCCGCCAGTAGTCCACATAGGCTTCGAGTTCATAGCCTTGCAGCATTGGCGCGAGACGTTCGAGTCTCGATCGGTCGCCGGCCCGCAGCGCGTCCCGCGCCGCCAGAAACTGCTCGTCGGCGCTCGGCGCGGCGGCGGCAAGTTGGGTGAAAAACAGCGAAACGAAGACAGCAAAGCCTGTGTGGTAAAGCTTCATGGTAAGCTGAAAGTCTGGATAATACCGCTTTCGAGCATAACACATGGCCATCGAAGTGAGGCCGGGAATCACGCTGGACGGTGTCGTCGGCACTGGGCTGAGCGAACGAGGCGCGTTGCGCCGGGTACTGATAGAGCGCCGACGCGCGCTGCCGACCAGCGAGTGGGAGCGTGCTTCCAACCGCATCTGCACACACCTGGAAACGGCTTTCCCGGAACTTGCCGCGATGCGCGTGGCGTTCTGCTGGCCGGTGAAGCAGGAGGCCGACCTCAGGCCGCTGATGGAGAAATGGGCGCAGGCTGGCCGGAAGGGCTTCCAAGCCCTGTTGCCTGTGGTGATCGGCAAGAATCGGCCGCTGGCTTTTCGCGCCTGGACGCCGGACACCCCGATGGTCGCCGACCGCTATGGCATTCCAACACCGGCCGCCGGCGATTTCCTGTTGCCAGAGGCGCTTCTACTTCCGGTCAACGGTTTCGATGCGGCCGGCCACCGTATCGGTTATGGCGGTGCCTACTTCGACCGCACGCTCGTGGCGCTCCACCCGCGGCCGCTGGCGCTCGGCGTTGGCTTCGAACTCGCCCGTCTGGACTCGATCGAGCCCACGCCACATGACCAACGGTTGGACGCGATGGTCACCGAAGCCGGAACGTTTGCCTGTGCCTGAGCCAGGAGCAGCACGCTGGCCGTGCGGCTCGGTCGTGTCCGCAGCTCAGACGTCGAGATGGGCGTATAGCTGAGTGGTCAGGTAACGCTCGCCGAAGGAGGGAACGACCACCACGGTCAATTTGCCGGCATTGGCCGGCCGCCGCGCGACCTCGAGCGCGGCCCACACGGCCGCGCCGGATGAAATACCGACCAGCAGTCCCTCTTCAGTCGCCATCCGGCGGGCAATGGCAAACGCGTCATCGGCCTTGACGCGCAGCACTTCGTCGTAAATCGTGGTGTTGAGAATTTTGGGAACGAAACCGGCACCGATCCCCTGGATCGGATGTGGTCCCTTGGCGCCACCCGAGAGTACGGGTGACGCGTCGGGCTCGACGGCGATGACCTGTACGCCGGGCCTCCTTGCTTTCAGGACTTCGCCGACGCCGGTGATGGTTCCGCCAGTACCCACCCCCGAGACGAAGATGTCGATCTGGCCGTCGGTGTCGCGCCACACCTCCTCGGCGGTCGTTGCCCGATGAATTGCCGGGTTGGCCGGGTTCTCGAACTGCTGTGGGATCAAATAACGCCCATCGGCGGCCGCCATTTCCTCGGCGCGGCGAATGGCGCCGCCCATCCCGTCGGGCCCGGGTGTCAGCACCAGTTCCGCACCGTAGGCCTTGAGCAACAGCCGGCGTTCGCGGCTCATCGTTTCGGGCATCACGAAACAGCAGCGCAGACCGCGTGCCGCGCAAACCATGGCCAGACCGATGCCGGTATTGCCGGAGGTTGGCTCGAGAATCACCGTTTCCGGACCAATCGATCCGGCCGCCTGTGCCGCGTCGATCATCGCCGCGGCAATGCGATCCTTGACACTGTGCGCCGGATTGTAGAACTCGAGCTTGACGGCGATGCTGCCGTCAATATCTGCCGCCAAGCGGTTGAGCCTGACCAGCGGGGTGTTGCCGATCAGTTCGGTGACACTGCTCGCGATGTTCATGGGCATGGTAAAAACCTCCGCAAAACGATTGGAAATGAGTCAGATTTAAGCCGCCGAGAGCGCTAACCGCCAAAGTTTCCGACATCGGCGTGCTCGCTTTGACATCACGCGGCCGGCATTTGTGTCAGACAATGAAACTTGTTGCCCCAGTTGGAAGAGTAGAGGCGACGCGCCGCCTTAGGCCAAAAAAAGTCGGTAAGCGGGGTTGCTGCTTTCGTTCCAGTGCGCGTAACCCAGCTGTTCGAGAAAATCCTCGAAATCACTCATCTCGTTAGGGGGCACCTGCATTCCGACCAGCACGCGACCGTAGTCCGCTCCATGGTTCCGATAGTGGAACAGGCTGATGTTCCAGCCGGCGCTCATGCGACTCAGGAAGTTCATCAGCGCGCCGGGGCGCTCGGGAAACTCGAAACGGTAGACAATCTCGTCGCTGATTTGCGGCGAGTGCCCGCCGACCAAGTGACGAATATGGCCTTTGGCCATTTCGTCGTCGGTCAGGTCGAGCGTCGGATAGCCGTTGCGGCGCAAATGATCGAGCAGTCCGACCGATTCAGCGCGCGACGCCACCTGCACTCCGACAAAGATGTGTGCGGCGCGCGGGTCGTTGTAGCGGTAGTTGAACTCGGTTACGTGGCGCGACCCGATCAGGGCGAGAAACTGCTTATAGGCGCCGGGTTTCTCGGGCAGAGTGACGGCAAAAACCGCCTCTCGCTGCTCACCGATTTCGGCTCGTTCCGCCACGAAGCGGAGGCGATCGAAGTTGAGGTTGGCGCCGGAGGCGGTGGCGATCAGCGTCCTGCCGGTAAGCCCGTGGCTCTCGGCATAGGCCTTGGCGCCGGCTACCGCCAGAGCCCCGGCCGGTTCCAGGATGGCTCGCGTGTCCTCGAAAACGTCCTTGATGGCGGCACAGATGGCGTCGGTATCGACCAGAACCATTTCATCGACGTACGTCTGACAAAGGCGAAAGGTTTCCTCGCCGACGTACTTGACGGCTGCGCCGTCCGCGAAAAGTCCGACATGCGTCAGTCTGACGCGCTTACCGGCTCGCAGTGAGCGCGCCATGGCGTCGGAGTCAGCCGCTTCGACCCCAATGATCCGGGTTTCTGGCCGCAGGCGCTTGATGTAGGAAGCAATCCCCGATATCAGGCCGCCGCCGCCGACACAGCAGAAAACGGCATCGATCGGCAGCGCGTGCTGGCGCAAGATTTCCATACCGATCGTGCCCTGGCCGGCGATCACCTCGGGGTCGTCGAAAGGATGGACGAAGGTCAGCCGCTCGGCCGTCTCGAGTTCGAGGGCGTGCGTGTAAGCATCGTCGTAGGATTCGCCCGCGAGAACCACTTCCCCCCCCCGCACCTGCACCGCTTGTACCTTGATCTGGGGGGTTGTCGTCGGCATGACGACGACCGCTCGGCATCCGACTTTGGCGGCCGCAAGCGCCACTCCCTGCGCGTGGTTGCCGGCCGAGGCACAGATGACCCCGTGCCTAAGTTTCTCGGTCGAGAGATGGACGATCTTGTTGTAGGCGCCGCGCAGTTTGAACGAGAAAACGGGCTGCATGTCTTCGCGCTTGAGCAGGATGCGGTTGCCCGTCCGCGCCGACAAACCAGGCGCGTAATCGAGCGGCGTTTCGATGGCCACGTCGTAGACCCGTGCGTTGAGAATTCTCTCGAGGTAGTCGGTGTGCATGGCCGTCGACGCGCTTTACAAAGGGGGGAGACGAGTTTGCCGGTGCCCCGCACTCCGGGCCGGCAAGAACTGGCGCGGGGAACGCACGCACAGAGCGATTTTGGTCGCCGAATCGAGAACGGTGCACAAGCGCGGACGCCGATCAGAAAGGGTTTTCGTCCGGTTCGATGGCGACGATATCGACGCTTCCGGTTTGCTCGTCGATATGGGTGCTTTTGACTTCGCGCACCATCAGATTACCTTTCTCGATTACCAGAATCAGCTTTTGTTGCTTGTCCGGCAAGGCCCCGGAGGCGACCACCAGCAGTTGGCGGGAGCGCAGCAAAGGAATTTCGGGCAGGATGAGAACGCGCAAATGCTCGGTCCCCAGGGCGCCCGAAGGTTTCGCGAGAATGGCCGGCACAGCCGTCGGGGCAAGGATCTGGAGACCCAGTTCGAGATGCTCGGGGTTCTCCGACAGTGCCCAGCGGACCAGGCAGACTTGCCAGTTCTGCTCGCCGCCGGTTCGTACTGCCGCAATGTCGCCCACTGACAGTGTTCCTGTCTTGCCGGAAACGTGCATCACGGCGTAGCCGTCGGGACTTTCGTTGGTGATCATCCAGGTCGACAACTCGACGTTGGCCGCGTCCCCCTGCTGACACAGTTGCCAGAGGCCGTCAATGCCGGTACTCAGAACCGTTCGATGATTTTGTCGGCGGCGCTGAAAACGACGTTTACCCGAGTCGCTCCAACGACCAGCCAGTCGTCGCAGGACGCCAATTCCCGCCGGGGTGTCGGCAAAATCCGGCAGGTTGATGCTCCGTGCCGGAGTGCCGCCTTCGAGCTGGGCAATTTTTGTTTTGAGCAGCGAGGTCAGCAGGACGCAGGAAAAGCCCTCCTGCACGGTGGTCGGTGGCGCTAGCTTGCGTGAACAGGAAATGGCCGGCACGTCACGTTGCGGATCGATCCAGAAGGTACCGGGAGAGATTGCCGCCGCCGCGGCAATCGGCTCGATGCGGTCGGCGAAGCGTTCAAAGAGGGTGGCGAGGAAAATGACTTCGCGCGCCGTGAGCGACGCCGGTTGCGCGCAGCCGAGCAGAACCGCCGTGTGGTAGACGTGTTGCAGACTGCTTGCTACGCCATTCGGAATCACCGCCTCGAGTTTGCGGCTGCGCGCCAAGGCAAAGGTCTGGTGCAACTGCTGCCAAGCCCCGCTGCGGGCCGGTGCGGCGATCAGATGGCCGATCATCAGCTGTTGCGCCAAGGCATTCAGGCTGCGCCACAGTGCCACGTCGGGAGCCCGGCGCGGGTCGGCCGGGTCAGGTGTGTCAAGCAAGGCAAGTGTATCGTCAGCCAGCATTTGCAGCAGATCCAGAACGCTGCGCACAATGCGCCTGGTCTTGCTGGGAACCGGCAAGCTGAGGTCGTGAAGCAACGGCAACAGGCGGTCGACGACCGAGCAACTACGCAGATAGAGGCCTTCGAGCGCGCGCGCCCGTTGTGGCAACGTACCGCCAACGTCCTGCAAGGCTTTGAGGTTGGCGCGCAGCGACGGGAGTTCGTCGGCCGGCTGGGGGGCTGGCGGTTCAGCCAGCCACTGCAGTATGGTTCGTATGCCTGAGTGCCCGGTAGCGGTCCCGTCGGCGTCGTTGGCAGAGGAGGTGTACTTGGTCATCAGGCTACCTGGCAAGGAAGTCTCGCATCGTCAGGCGAAGAGGCCGCCGGCCGGAGCTTCCGGCGGCGCGATACGAATACGGCGCAGTTGAGGCAGAAGTCATAAAATCAACACCTTGGCCGGCGCTCACGGGTGGGCGGATTATACCGTTGAGGCGCCCCAGGGTGGGCGGCTTCCTGCCGCACAGATCACTTTTCCGCCGACGTCTTTTGGCAACCGACGGTTTCATACATCGGCTCGCGTGTTCGCCCATTCTTGTTATAATCCCACCCTTTTTCTGGATTCGGAAGAGATTATCATGGTTGTGATTCGCTTGGCCCGTGGCGGCGCGAAAAAGCGCCCCTTCTACAATATGGTCGTAGCCGATGCGCGCGCTCGGCGCGATGGTCGCTTCATCGAGCGCATCGGTTTCTACAACCCGCTGGCGGCTGGCCAAGAACAGGGCTTGTACGTCGCCGCCGATCGACTCAGCTACTGGCAACAACAGGGTGCGCAGCCGTCGTCGACCGTGGCGCGGCTGCTCAAGCAGTCGGCCAAGGCGGCCGCCTGAGCCTTGCCCGGCGGCTTCCGGCCTGAAAAGGCCGGGTCGGCAGTGACGGAAAACGAAGCGCCACCGGCCGACATTGTTGTTCTTGGCAAGATTGCCGCGCCCTATGGGCTACGTGGCGCGGTGCGCGTCTATCCGTTTGCCGACGATCCGGCAGCCTGGTCCAAGCTGTCCCACTGGTGGCTGGGTCGCGAGGCCGACGCGCCCGCGTTGTGGCATCGCACGCGTCTACTGAAGTGCAAGCAGCACAACGACCTGCTGATCGCCGACCTGGCTTGCCTGGCCGACCGGACGGCCGCGGAGGCACATACCGGAATGCTGGTGGGTACACCCCGCGCCGAGTTGCCGCCGACGGAACCCGACGAATACTACTGGGCCGACCTCGTTGGCTTGGCGGTGATCAATTCGCGCGACCTATCGCTGGGCCACATCCTCGGCCTGATCGAAACCCCGGCCAATACGGTGTTGCGGGTTGGCGATGGCCAGAGCGCGGAACGGTTGCTGCCCTTCGTCGCCGCGGTGGTACTCGACGTCGACCTGCCGCGCAGGCGTGTTCGCGTGGATTGGGAAATGGACTGGTGACGTCGGGACTGGTGATGTCGGCGGACGGCATGCGGTTGTCGGCACCGGCACTGATCGTCGATGTCGTCAGCCTGTTCCCCGAAATGTTCGCCGCACTGACCACGGCGGGAGTGACACGGCGGGCGCTGGAAGTCGGGCTGTGGCGCCTGAACCTGTGGAATCCACGCGATTTCACGCACGACAGGCATCGTACGGTAGATGACCGCCCCTACGGTGGCGGTCCGGGAATGGTGATGATGCCGCAACCGCTTGAAGCGGCAATCAAAGCGGCGCGCGAGCGGCAGTGCCTGACGAGCGGGAAGGCTGGTCGGGTGATCTGTCTTTCGCCCCAGGGCGTGTTGCTCACGCATGGTCGCGTAATGCAACTGGTGCGGGCAGGCGAGGCGCTGATTCTGGTCTGCGGTCGCTATGAAGGGATAGACGAGCGCGTGATCGAAGCCTGCGTGGACGAAGAGATTTCGATCGGCGATTATGTCCTTTCGGGCGGCGAGATTCCCGCGATGGTGTTGATCGATGCGCTCGTCAGGCAATTGCCGGGGGTGTTGAACGATACCGAATCGGCGCAACAGGATTCCTTTGTCGCGGGCTTGCTGGATTGCCCGCACTATACGCGGCCCGAGGAACACGGCGGGCGGCGGGTGCCGGATGTCTTGCTTTCCGGTCACCATGAGGAAATTCGGCGTTGGCGCTTGCAGCAGGCGCTGGGCCGGACGTGGCAACGGCGTCCCGAGTTGTTGGCGGGGCGCTCGCTTTCGAAATCGGAAACGCAACTCCTGGCGCAGTTTCAGGAGCAATGCGGTCAGGACAACAATACGTAATTCGCGTGCATGGAGTTTACAAAATGAATCTGATCGAGCAACTTGAACAAGAGGAGATCGCCCGCCTGGGCAAGGTCATCCCGGTATTCGGTCCTGGCGACACGGTCGTCGTCCAGGTCAAGGTGAAGGAAGGCGCTCGCGAGCGCCTGCAGGCCTACGAAGGCGTCGTAATTGCGAAGCGCAATCGGGGGCTCAACTCGAGCTTCATCGTGCGCAAGGTATCATCGGGCGAAGGGGTCGAGCGGACCTTCCAAACCTACTCGCCCCTGGTCGCTTCGATCGAAGTCAAGCGGCGTGGCGACGTTCGACGCGCCAAGCTGTACTACCTGCGCCAGCGCTCCGGCAAATCGGCCCGCATCAAGGAAAAGCTGACGCGCAAACAACGCTGAAACGCGCCGCTACCGTCTACGGGAAAAACCTGGCGGAGGTCGGCGGAACCGCCAGGTTTCCTGCGCCGGGAGTTCAGGCGGGAAGCGATTTATTGCGCTTGTCGTTCTCGATCAGCGCGTACGCCGAGTGGTTGTGGATCGATTCGTAGTTTTCCGACTCGACGACGTAGGAGTCGATTCGCGGCTCGAGATTGAGCCGCGCTGCTACGTCACGCACCATGTCCTCGACGAATTTTGGGTTGTCGTAGGCGCGCTCCGTCACGTACTTCTCGTCGGGCCGCTTGAGCAGACCATAAAGCTCGCACGACGCCTGGCTTTCGACCAGTTGAACCAGTTCTTCGATCCAAAGGTGTTCGTTGATGAGAACGGATACCGTCACCTGCGAACGCTGATTGTGCGCGCCACGCTCGGAGATTTCCTTCGAGCACGGACAAAGGCTGGTAACCGGGATAGCCACTTTGATCGTCGACTCGATGTGCCCTTGTGCGATCTCGCCAATCAGCGTGACGTCATAGTCCATTAGGCTCTGGACGCCGGATACCGGTGCCGCCTTGTTGATGAAGTAGGGAAAGCTCATTTCGATGTGACCCGTCTCGGCTTCCAACCGGGCCACCATCTCCCGCAGCATGGCGGGAAAGTTCTCGACCGAGATTTCACGCTCGTGGCCGTTGAGAATCTCCACGAAGCGTGACATGTGTGTTCCCTTGAAGTTGTGCGGCAGGCTCACGTACATGTTGAACATGGCGATCGTGTGCTGAATGCCGCCGGACTTGTCGAGAACCTTGACCGGATGACGGATCGCCTTGATCCCGACCTTGTTGATGGCCAGTTGCCGGGTATCGGCCGAGCCCTGGACATCGGCCATCACGGCTGAACTGCGTACGGTTTCGGGTGCGTTCATTGCTGCTCCTGAGAGGGTTATTATCCTGTAGGTGGATGCGTTCCCTGCGCCGCATCCACGGTCATATCTTGATGCGCACGGACGGCGCCGACGATGCCGTCCCGGTCGAGGCCGATTTCCGCCAGTAGCAAAGCTTGTTCACCGTGTTCGATGAAACGGTCCGGAATTCCGAGGCGCAACAAGCGGGCCGGGCTGACAGCTTCTTCGAGAACCCGCTCGACCTCCGAGCCGGCACCGCCGATCACGGCATTTTCTTCGACGCTGACCAGCAGCGAATGTTCCGCCGCCAAGGCAAGGATCAGTTCACGGTCTATCGGCTTCACGAAACGCATGTTGGCGACCGTAGCGTCGATCTCCTCAGCCGCGGCCAGTGCGGGGGCGAGCATGCTGCCGAAGGCGAGCAATGCCACCTCCTGCCCGCGGCGACGAATTTCACCTTTGCCCAGTGGGATACCGTCCAGCGCCTTGTCGACCGCGACGCCAGGGCCCGTGCCGCGTGGGTAGCGAACGGCGCTTGGACTGTCGAGATAGTAGGCCGTGGTCAGCATTTTGCGGCACTCGTTCTCATCGGTCGGCGCCATGACCACCATGTTCGGGATGCAGGTCAGAAATGAAATGTCGAAAGCTCCATGGTGCGTCGGCCCATCGGCACCGACCAGGCCACCGCGGTCGAGCGCGAAGACGACGGGCAGACTCTGCAGGGCGACGTCATGCACCAGCTGATCGTAAGCGCGTTGCAGGAAGGTCGAGTAAATGGCCAGCACCGGTCGCAGCCCTTCACAAGCGAGGCCGGCGGCAAAAGTCACGGCGTGTTGCTCGGCGATGCCGACATCGTAGTAGCGCTCCGGGTAGCGTTCGCTGAAACGCAGCAGGCCGGAGCCCTCGCGCATCGCCGGTGTAATACCGACCAGGCGCGAGTCGGCGGCCGCCATATCGCACAACCAATCGCCGAAAATCTGCGTGTAGGTCGGTTTGGCGCCACTCGGCCCGCCGGCGATGCCGACCTCGGGCTTGAACTTCGATACCCCGTGGTAAAGGATCGGATCGACTTCGGCCAGTTTGTATCCCTGGCCTTTCTTGGTAATCACGTGCAGGAACTGCGGTCCCTTGAGGTGCTTCAGGTTCTGCAGCGTCGGCACCAGCGATTCGAGGTCGTGGCCGTCGATCGGTCCGATATAGTTCAGCCCCAGTTCCTCGAACAGAGTGCCCGGCGTCAGCATCCCCTTGACGTGCTCTTCGGCGCGTTTGGCGAATTCGCGCAGTGAAGGCGAGAAATCGAGAATTTTCTCGCCCGCCTTGCGCGCTGCATTGAAGGTGCTGCCTGAGAAGAGGCGTGCCAGGTAGCGGTTGAGGGCGCCGACCGGCGGCGAGATTGACATGTCGTTGTCGTTGAGGATGACCAGCATGTCGGCGTCGGCCACACCGGCGTTGTTGAGCGCTTCGAAAGCTTGACCAGCAGACATCGCGCCATCGCCGATGATCGCCACCACCTTGCGCGATTCACCCTGGATCTTGGCGGCCAGCGCCATTCCCAGCGCGGCGGAGATCGAGGTCGAAGAATGGCCGACACCGAAAGTGTCGTAGCGACTCTCGCTGCGCTTCGGAAAACCGGAAACGCCGCCGTGCATGCGCAACTTGGCCATGCCGGCACGCCGCCCGGTGAGAACCTTGTGGGCGTAGGTCTGATGGCCCACGTCCCAGACCAGACGGTCGTGCGGCGTGTCGAAAACATGGTGCAGAGCAACCGTCAATTCGACCGTGCCGAGGTTGGACGACAGGTGCCCGCCGGTTCGGGAGACGGATTCGACCAAAAAGGCGCGCAATTCGTCGGCCAGTTGCGGCAACTGTCGACGATCGAGCTTGCGCACTTGCGACGGATCGCTGATGGTATCGAGCAGAGGGTAACGGGTCATGGTCTTTCTTGGGTCCAGCAGAAGGGCTCGGTGATGGCCAGGCGCAGGGGCCGGAGGCGGGAATCAGAACTTGCGCCGAGCGATGAATTCGGTCAGTTCGATCAGGCGCCGGCGACGCTCGCCAAACTGGGAAAGTGCTTCGAGGGCCTGGGTTTGCAGGTCGGCGGCCAGTTCACGGGCCCGTTCGAGCCCCAGCAGGCTGACGTAGGTCGGTTTTTCGGCGGCGGCGTCCTTGCCCGCCGTCTTGCCCAGCGTCGCGGTGCTCGCCGTGCAATCGAGGATGTCGTCCACCACCTGAAAAAGCAGGCCAGCGCGTTTGGCAAAGCGGTCGAGAGACGCGTTTTCCGGAATAGACAGCGCGTCGCCGCACAACGCGCCGAGCAACACCGCGGCGCGGATCAGAGCCCCGGTCTTGAGCGCGTGCATCAGTTCGAGTTCAGGCTGGTTGAGGCTCTTGCCGACCGACTCGAGGTCTATCGCCTGGCCACCGGCCATGCCGCAGGAGCCGCTGGCGCGAGCCAGCAGGCGCACCATTTCCAGTTGTCGGCCGTGATCGCCGATGTCGGCGCGCGCCAGGAGTTCGAAAGCGAGCGACTGCAAGCTGTCGCCGACCAGCAGGGCCGTGGCTTCGTCGTATTCGACATGACAGGTCGGCCGGCCACGTCGCAGGACGTCGTCATCCATGCACGGCAGGTCGTCATGCACCAGCGAGTAGCTATGAATAAGCTCGACCGCGCTGGCGACTACTTCCAAGCGTTCGCACGGTGCGTCGGTCAGCTCGCCGGCGGCAAAAACGAGCAGTGGACGCACACGCTTACCGCCGTCGAGACTGGCGTAGCGCATCGCCCGGTGCAGGCGGGCCGGAATGGCTTCGCCGGATGGAAGGCCGTGCGCTAGGGCCGCTTCGACCTGTGCCTGGACGCTGCGCATCCATTCCGGAAAGCTCGACTCCCGCGACACCGCGCGAAGAGGCCGCGTGCCGCTCATGGCGCCGCTTCGCCGTTCGGCTCGAAGTGGCGCAGCATTCCGTTGTCGAGGATCTGTATCCGTTGTTCGGCGTCGTTGAGCTGCTGCTGGCAATGCCTGAGCAACTGGCTGCCGCGCTGATAGGCGGCCAAGGCCTCGTCGAGCGGCAGACGGCCCTCCTCCATGTTCTGGACGATCCGCTCGAGTTCGCCAAGCGCTGCCTCGAACTTCAAATTGCCAATCGGGGTTCCTTCCTCCGCGGACGCGTCAACGTCCGCCCTACGCTCGGAGTCTGCTGGTGGCATTGAAAAGGCTCGAATCAAACTGGAGAAAATAGCCGATTAGTGGGCCTCCGGTCAAATGGAAAACATGCCGGGACGCGTGATCGGGCGCGCTTCGTCGACCCGTTGGCCGCCCGATTGACTCCCGGTCCGGACTCCAACAGCGGCACGGACGGTTGCGACTGGTGCTAAACTTGTGCAACATTAGGGGGTCCGCCATGATTGTCATCGAAGAACAGCCGAAACGAGTCGAAGTCACCGTTTACGCGGAATTTGCCCTGGCCGACTACCAGGAGTTCGAGAATGCGGTCAATTACGCGATCCAGTTCGAAGGGCCCGTGGACCTGTTTTTCGACCTGCGGGAGATGGCGGACTTCACGCTCGACGTGGCTTGGGAAGATATTGTCTTTGCCCGCGCACACGCCAACGATTTCCGGCGTATTGCCGTGCTGACACACAGCCAGTGGGTGGCCTGGAGCGCATGGCTGGCGCAGATTTTCGTACGCGCCGAAATGCAGATTTTCGACGACGAAGCCGAAGCACGTTCGTGGCTGGCAGCAGACGAGACAGGAACCGCCGAGTGAGCTTATCGACGCTCGTCAGTAGCAGCGTTCTGGCCGAGCACCTGAACGATTCCGGCTGGCGCGTATTCGACTGCCGCCATCAGTTGTCGGACGTGGACGCCGGTGCCCGCGCCTACGCCAGCGGGCACTTGCCGGGGGCGTTTTTCCTCCATCTCGAGCACGATCTATCAGGCCCTACGAACGGCCATAACGGTCGCCATCCCTTGCCTGCGCCACGCGTTCTGGCGGACAAGCTTGCCGCGGCTGGCGTCTGCGCCGCGACGCAGGTGGTCGCTTACGACGATGCGGGAGGAATGATCGCGGGGCGGCTGTGGTGGTTGTTGCGCTGGCTGGGTCATGACCGCGTTGCCGTGCTCGACGGCGGCATCGATCGCTGGCTGGCCGAAGGCCGACCCTTGTCCACCGACTCGCCAAAGTCCGCGGCGAGCATATTCGAGGTCGCGCCGCGCGACTGGGTGGTGAGCAGCGATCGCTTGTTGGCCGATCTGCACGACCATCGCGTCTGTCTGATCGATGCGCGCAGCCCGGACCGCTTTCGCGGTGAGAACGAGACCCTCGATCCGGTGGGAGGACATATCCCCGGCGCACGCAACCGTTTTTTCCGCGACAACCTGGACACCGATGGCTGCTTCCGGCCCGTCGCCGAACTCCGCCGGGATTTCCTCGCCCTGCTGGCCGACTGTTCGCCACAGCAAGTGGTGATGTCCTGTGGATCGGGCGTTACGGCGTGCCACAATCTGCTCGCCATGGAACTGGCCGGGCTGCCGGGTGCACGCCTCTATGCCGGCTCCTGGAGCGAATGGTGCAGCGATCCGGCACGCCCGGTCACACGTCAGGCCGATTGACGCCTCAGGCGAGCAGTAAGCTGGCCGCGGCGTCGGCGATCTCGTCGAGCGACAGTCCGCCGTCGGGCCGGTACCACTGAGTGGTCCAGTTCAACATTCCGAAAAGAAGGAGCCGCAGCGGTCCGGCCGAACTGCGCAAGCGGCCGGCGACGGCCAGTTCGTCCAGTGTGGTTTGCCACATCTGCTGGTAACGATCGCTTACGGCCGCAATCTCGGCCCGCGCTGGCGCGTCCAGCGAGCGCGTCTCGTAGAGTAGCATCGGTGCATGGCAACTGCCTTCGAGAAGGTTGCCGAGATGCGCCCGGATCATCGCGCGCAAGCGTTGCGCCGGATCGGCGAGTCCCGCGCTGGCCGCCTGGAGGCGGCGGTAGCCGGCTTCCAGCCCCTCGATCATGGCGGCCTTGAGTAGCTCCTGCTTGCTGCGGAAATGGTAGAAGGGGCTGCCCGAACGCATGCCGACCGCTTCGGCAATGTCACGCGTCGTCGTCGCACCAAACCCCTTTTCGACGAATAATCGTGCCGCTTCGCGCAGCAAGTCTTCGCGACGATTGGCGTCAGCCGCGAGGCCTTGGCGCGGTTTGCGATCGGCCGGCATGGCTTTCAGAGCGTCGCCGCGAGGCGCGTGCCCTGATCGATGGCGCGTTTGGCGTCGAGTTCGTTGGCCACATCGGCACCGCCGATCAGCGACAGCGGAACCTTGGCCACCAGTAACTCCGCCTCGAGTTCGCGGCGAGGTTCCTGTCCGGCACAAATGATCACGTGATCGACCGGCAGGCACTGCGGCTGGCCGTCGACGACGATGTGCAGGCCGCTATCGTCGATGCGTTCGTAAGTCACTCCGGATAGCATCTGCACGCCACGCGTCTTGAGCAGCGTGCGGCGTATCCAGCCGGTGGTCTTGGCCAGCCCATCGCCGACTTTGCTCGTCTTGCGCTGCAGCAGCCAGACCTGCCGTCGTGTCGGCTGGCGGATCGGCGCTCTTAGCCCGCCGCGCTCGGCGAATTCGGGGTCGATACCCCACTCGCTCTGAAAACGCTCGATCTCGTCGCGTTCGTCGTCGACATGCGTCAGAAATTCGGCGACATCGAAACCGATGCCGCCCGCACCGATGATCGCCACTCGTTTGCCGGCGACCCGATAGCCTTCGATCAGGTCAGCGTAGGAAATCACTTTCTCGTGCTCTATCCCCGGCAGGTCGGGCCGCCGAGGGACGATGCCGGTGGCCAGGACGACGTGATCGAAACCGGCTTCCACCAGTTCGGACGCTACGCAGCGTTTGCCGAGTTCGAGGTACACGCCCGCCTGCCGCAAGCGGCGATCGAAGTAGCGTAACGTTTCGCTGAACTCTTCCTTGCCGGGGATGCGGCGTGCCAGGTTGAACTGCCCGCCGATCTCGAGTGAGGCATCGAATAGCGTTACCTGGTGCCCGCGCTCGGCAGCGGTCAAGGCGCAGGCCATTCCCGCTGGTCCGGCGCCAACGACCGCGATCCTCGCCGATCGCGCGGCTTTTTCGATGACTAGTTCGGTTTCCCGGCAAGCGCGCGGATTGACCAAACAATAGGTCAGCCGACCTTCAAAGATCTCGTCGAGGCAGGCCTGATTGCAGGCGATGCAGGTATTGATCTCGTCCGCCCGACCGGCCGCCGCCTTGTTGACGAAAGCGGCGTCGGCGAGAAATGGACGGGCCATCGAAACCATGTCGGCGCAGCCGGATGCGATCACTTCTTCGGCGACTTCCGGAGCGTTGATGCGGTTGGTGGTGACCAACGGAATTCCAACCTGGCCCATCAGACGCTTCGTCACCCAGGTGAAAGCGGCGCGCGGCACCATTGTCGCGATCGTCGGGATGCGCGCTTCGTGCCAGCCGATGCCGGTGTTGATGATCGTCGCCCCGGCCGCCTCGATCGCCTTGGCAAGCGCAACGATTTCCTCCCAGCTACTGCCGCCTTCGACCAGATCAAGCATCGACAGCCGGAAAATGATGATGAAGTTCGGCCCGGTCGCCGCCCGTACACGACGCACGGTCTCCAAGGCAAATCGGCAGCGATTCTCGAAGCTGCCGCCCCAGCTATCGTCACGGGAATTGGTTCGCTGGGCAATGAACTGATTGATCAGGTAGCCTTCGGAGCCCATCACTTCGACGCCGTCGTAGCCGGCGAACTGCGCGAGGCTGGCACAACGGGTGTAGTCGTTGATCGTTCGTTCGATCTCTTCTTCGCTGAGTTCGCGCGGGCGTATAGGCGAGATCGGTGCCTGCAGCGCGGACGGAGCCACGGCGCCGCGATGGTAGGCATAACGGCCCGTATGCAGGATCTGCATGGCGATCTTGCCATCCGCCTGATGCACGGCATCGGTGATACGCCGGTGCTTTTCGGCCTGGGCCTCGTTTTCGAGTACCGCCGCGCCGGGCATGACCACGCCGTCCTGATTGGGAGCAATACCGCCAGTGACGATCAGGCCGACGCCACCTCGCGCGCGCTCGGCATAGAACACCGCGAGGCGGGCGAAACCCTGCGGCACTTCCTCGAGACCAGTATGCATCGAGCCCATCAGGACGCGGTTCTTCAGTTTCGTGAAGCCGAGGTCGATCGGAGCCAGCAGGTGAGGATAGGCAGTCTGAAGCATGATTCGTTTCTCCTGGGGCGAAAAGGCCATCAACGGATGTCTGATGAAAATATTAGCAAGCAAGCGCTTGTTGGATTATCGAGTATTGACGCTCGGCTGGCAACATCGTTCGGCTCCTGGTCTCGGCGCCAGGATCTGGCCAGCGAGCCGCGTCCGTCAGAGTCCGATGTCGGCACGCGATCAGCTCGGCCGGCGGTACTTGCTCCAGGCGCTGCCACTATAAAGCAGCAGGCCAAGCCAGATCAGACCGAAGCTGCCGAGGCGAGCGCTTGGCATCGCCTCACCAAACAACCAGACCGCGGTGACGAATTGGAGCGTCGGATTGATGTACATCAACATGCCGACGCTGGCCAGATCGAGCCGCTGGGTGGCGGCGGCAAAGGCCATCAATGGCAGCGCGGTGAGCGCACCGGCACAAACCAGCAGGCCGCTGGTTGCCAGATCATGGCCTGTGAACACCGAATGACCGTTCCGTGCCTGCCACCAGGCGTAGAGTGCACAAACGGGCAGCATCGCCAGCGTTTCCAGCCAAAGGCCGGAAACGGCGTCGACCGGAAGCTGCTTGCGCACCAAACCGTAGGTTCCGAAAGTGCCGGCGAGGACCATCGACACCCAGGGCAGACTGCCGCTGGCGACAATCTCGTTGAGCATGGCGGCCACGGCCAAGGCCACCGAGGCCCATTCGAGGCGGTTCAGGCGTTCCTTCAGTACCACCAGTCCGAGCAGAATATTGACCAGCGGGGTCAGAAAATAGCCGAGGCTGGACGCGACGACCTGTTGGCTGGCCACCGCCCACAGGAATACCAGCCAGTTGCTGCCGATCAGAAGTGCGGCGACGGCCAGCATCGCCAATTGGCGCAACCGCCCGAAAACAGCCGCGACATTGCGCCATTGACGGCGCAGCGTGAGCAGCAGTCCGACCAATAGGCAGGCCCAGACGGCGCGATTGCTCAGCACGTCCATCGGCGAAACGTGCGACAGCTGGCGGAAAAAAAGCGGGAAGAATCCCCAGACCCCGTAGGCGAACAGGCCGTAGCCAATGCCGCTCAATTGCCGTTTGGCGTTCATCGGACACCCACCTCCGGCCTGGGATACCGGGCGCTACCGAAAGCGGAGCGCGGCGCTGGTGAAAGGCTTGGGTGCATCGGACCATCTTGCCACAGAAACCCGGATGGCGGCTTCAGCATAGTGCGCCACTGTCGCGGCGGACGAGTCGCCCGAAGGTGCTACGTACTTGGGCGCCGAGATCAAACGTGCGGCCCGGCGGCAGCCCGTTCGACACCAATCATTGCTACACTAGCGCTCCCGCACTCGAGCGCGTGTGCGTGCTTCTCCTGATTCTTCCTGCCGATGCCGTTACCTCGCCATTTCCTTCCAAGCTGTCTGGCTTGCCTGCTTGCCCTTAGCGGTTGTGGTACGACAAACAATCCGCGGCCCGGAGATTCCGGTCAACTCGTGGCGACCAAGGAGCCGGTCTCGCGGCCGCCGGCGCTTGCCGTCCGTGCGGCCGCCGCCAAACCGACACCTTTTGTCGATGAAGAGGCGATGCGAGTCGTCTATTTCGCTTTCGGCGAAGCGATGATCGACAGCGAGAGCGCTGACATCCTGCGTCAAAATGCCCAGAAGCTGAAGGAAGATCCGCAACTGGTCGTCACCCTGGTCGGTCATACCGACAATCTCGGCAGCGCAGCCTACAATCTCGCCGTTGCCGACAAACGTATCGAAGCGGTAAGCGATCGCTTGCGCTCGCTCGGAGTACCGCGCAACCAGATTCGCCGCTTGCCGGTCGGCAGCGAGCAAAGCAGCAAACAGTCCTGTGACAGCGAGGCTTGCCGGCGCAAGATGCGGCGCGTCGAACTCGTCTACGAGCGGCGCTGAACGCCGCGTTTCAGGTGGCTGCCGGTTGCCAGATGTTTCGGCAACTGGTTTCCCGGATCCACCATGTCGCCAGTGCGCCGAGGCCGGCCGTGCCGGCCAGCAGGAGCAGGCCGGCATGAAAGTCGGCCGCCGTATACAGGCGCGCGCCATTTTCCGTCAGACCGCCCTGCCAGGTCCGGTCCATTACCCAGCCGACCAGAGGTTGCAGGATGGCCGCCGAGAGAAAGCCCCCCATGTTGGTGACGCTGGTAGACATTCCTGAGAGCAGGGGTGGATTGACCTCCTTGGCGCAGGCCCAGGTCAGGGTGAAACTAGCGGTGACCAGCCCCATGAGGGCGAACAGCAGATAGCTCAGCGTTAGCGGCAGCGCGGATCCGGATAGCCAGACCAGCCAGATCAGCGCGTACATATGACTGCCTGTGACCAGCACTGGCTTGCGCCGGCCCAGCCGGTCGGAGAGCGTGCCAATGAAGACGCAGCCCACGGCGAAACCGGCAAAGTAGAGGCTGACGTGGTTGGCCGCCAAGGCGCGAGTCATGCCATGTACACCAGTCAGAAAGGGGCTTGCCCAGAGGCCGGCGAAGGCAAAGAAACTACCGCAGATGCCGAAGTTGGCGCAAGCCACCGGCCAGGTGTCGCGGTTTCGGAGCACCGCCAGCAAGCCTGAAAGTACCATCGTCCGGTCGAAGCGCGGCTTGTGGCCGGCCGCCGACGAACGGTCGGCATCGTCCTGCGGCTCGCGCAGCAAGTACCAGCAGCCGATTCCCAAGAGCAGGGAAAGCAAGGCCAGGCCGACGAACACGCCTCGCCAGCCGGTAAGCTGCGCCAGCCACGAGAGGGGGGCACCGGCGAGTACGGATCCGAGGTTGCCAATCAGCATGCTGACTCCGACCAGGCTGGCAAAGCGGCGCTCATCGAAGGAAACGGCGATGATCTTGAGCATGGCGATGAAGGTCACCGACACGCCCAGACCGATCAAGGTACGTCCCAGCAAGGCGACGTCGAGACTGGGCGCGAGACCGAAGAGCAGACTGCCGACGCCGCCCACCAGACCACCGAGCAGGAGAATCAGGCGTGGCCCGAGCGTATCGACGAGGATGCCGGTCGGCACCTGCATGACCGTATAGACATAGAAATAGGTGGCCGCCAGAACTCCGAGTGAGGATGCCGTCGTGTTGAAGGCGCTGATCAGATCCTGGGCGATGCCGGCTGGCGCGAAACGCTGGAAGAACGACAGCACGTAGGCGGCGACGACAATCGACAGCGCCAGGCTGCGGTGACGACGCTGTTGACGCGAAAGATCAGTCATCGGCCTGGCGTCCGCCGCGCGTGACGCACAGCGACGGGACGCGCGCCGGACAGTGCCGCCCGATGCTTTCGCATGGCTCAGGAAACCCCGCGGCTGGCCAGGTCGCGGGCCAGCGCTCGGTCGACTTTGAGAATGTGGTTGACCAGCCAATCGCGCAGGAAACCCATCAACTCGATCGAAATCGAGCTGCCGCTGTCGTATTGACGCTTGAACTTCGAGACCTCTTCGATCAGCTTGCGATGCGCCGCAAGGTGCGCCTCACGATTGCCATAGCGGTGTTTTTCCATCAGTTTCTCTTCAAACGCGAAATGGTTGACCGTGTAGTTGACGAGTTCGTCGAGCAGCGAGCCGCAGGCCGGACGTCCGGCTCCGGAACGCATGGCTTGGTTGAGGCGGTTGGCGATGTCGATCAACACCTGGTGCTGACGGTCGATCTCGGCGTGGCCGACGGCCAACGCGGCCGTCCACTCGAGCAAGGGCTTGCCCGGCGAACGATCGCCCGCCGTCAGCGCTTCGTTGGCGCCAATCTCGCCGATCCGGAAGTGCTGGACCATCGAGAACATCTCGTTCGATGCCTGTTCGAGTGCGGCTGCCGATTTCAGCGACTGCGCGATGACATTCTCGGTTTGCCCGGAAGCGGTCATTACTTGGTCAACGTTGCGTACGATGTCTTCGATCCGTCGTGTTTGGTCGAGCGTTGCCTGCGACAGGGCCTGCATTTTATTGAGCGTGTCCTGGGCCTGTTGCTCAATCGCATGCAGGGTGTCGGCGGCCGAGCTGGCCTGCTCGACACCACTGGCGATGACCGGCGCTGCCGCGTCCATTCCTGCCACCGCGCTCTCGGTGTCGCTGCGGATGCCCTGCAGAATCGCGCCGATCTCACTCGTCGCCTTGCTGGTTCTTTCGGCCAGCTTGCGTACCTCGTCGGCCACCACGGCAAAGCCGCGCCCCTGCTCGCCGGCACGGGCGGCTTCGATCGCCGCGTTGAGGGCCAGCAGGTTGGTTTGATCGGCAATCTCCTTGATCACCTGGGCCATCTGGCCGATCTCGCCGGTGCTGGCGACCAGTCGTGAAACCTTGTCGGACGAGGCCGCCACGGTGTCGGCGATGGCGTGCATTTCCGCCGCTACCTTGGCCGCCACGTCGGCGCCATCGTGGGCTCGCCGCGCGACTTCGTGGGCTCGCTCTTCGGTCGCATGCACCAGTCCGTTGACGACGCCGACACTCGCCGAAACATCGTCGATCGCCGAGCGCGTCTGTCTGACCGCGCTGGCCTGTACCTGGGTGGCGAGGTTGATCTCGTTCGATTCGGCCGACAGGCGCTCGATGCTGGCCTGCACCTTGCTGGCGTTGCTGAAGATCGCCCGCAGCATGTCCTTGAGGTTGTTCTGCATTTTCGCCAGGACGAACAACACGCTATCCCTGTCGCCCGGTTGCAGTGGAACGACGTGCGTCAGATCACCTTGTGCGATGTGGCTGGTCACTCCCAGTGCAACGCGCGGCTCGCCGCCGAACTCGCTGACGATGCTCTTCCTGATCAACCAGCCGGCCAGCAATAGCAGCAGGGTGGCAAAAATGGCCAGCAGTACGCTGGGGACCGCTTGCTCCAGGAAAATCCTCTCCATATCGTCGATGTAGATGCCCGACCCGACGACCCAGCCCCAAGGTTCGAACTTCTTGACGTAGGAGAGCTTGGTGAAAAGTTCGTTGGTGACACCGCCACCGGCCAGCGGTTTCGGCCAGCGGTACTCGACGTAGCCCTCACCGGCCTGATCGACCACTTCGTTGAAGCTGACGAAGAGATTCTTTCCCTCGACGCGGACTCTTGGGCCATCGGCCCCGGCTTGCAGCGACGTCGCCTTGTCGAAGCGCGCCTCGTCGAGAACTTTGCCGTCGAGGGCCGGCACCGTCGGATGCATCACCATCCGTGGTACCGGCTTGCCGAGATCGTTGATCCAGAAGTACTCCGTTTTTTCGTAACGCAAGCGCTTGACGGCCGCCTTCGCCTGCTGCCTGGCCTCCTCCTCGGTCAGGGCGCCGGCCTTCTGCAAGCCGTGGTAATGCTCCAGAATGCCGGTCGCCACTTCGACCAGGTGGCGCGTCTTCACCTGCCGGTCACTGTACAGCAGGTCATGCTCCGACCACAGGCTTTCCCCGACGATGAGCAGCATGGCGAGCAGAGCCAGGACCGCCATCAGGGAAAGACGATTGATCAGACTGAGTCGACGCAGCGCCGCGATCATGCCAATTCCCTCCGTTCACCAACCACATGGGATGCTGTACCAATCGGGCCAAAGATGCAAGCGCGTACGCATAGGTCGCGCCAAGGCGGCACTGACGCTCGAGCGAAGGTCTGAGGTTCTGCCGGCGAAACACGGCCAAGAACACACAGCACGCTAACAGGGGAGTGAATGGCGGCCAGGCACGGTAACGCAGCAGCGCCCCAGATGGCTGGGAGTTCCCGAATTCTATTACGCCGGACCGTTAAAACAGGGAGATCGCTCAGAAACAAGGCCCCCATTCGCTGAAATCGCCGCGCGACTGGCTGCGTTCCCGGCTTCGCTCCGGCTGGAATTCTGGACTTGACTCCTCCCGTTTTGTGTATTGGGTAGACCTCTGCCAGCGATCAGAACAGTGTAGCCTATCCCCGATGACGCTTCTTCCAGGTTGAGAGGCCGCCTGAACTCATCTGGCCGACAAAGCCGGCTTCTGTCGCATGTAGGTCGGCGCTTCCGCCTGGCTAACCATGAACTCGGCAACCGACCGGCGGGGAATGCGGCCGACCTTCAATCCTTTATGGTACTTCACGTGAACCCTGAACGGCCCGGAGGGCCCGTTGGTCAGCAAGCCTGGGCGGATGAACATCCAGTTGAGGCGAGATTGTTCGATCATTTGTTCCAGCCGTGTCTTGTCTTCATAGACCTCCTTCAGGACAAAGCGGAACAGCAGCCCCATCAGCGGGCCATGGTAGATGCCACTTTCACTTGCTCCGAATCCGGTGAGAACCAACACCGGCGTATCCCCAATTTCCGGCTGGATTTCGAGCAGCGCGCGGCCAAAATCAGAGTAGAGGGTTGTCGGCTTGGTGCTCATCCCTGTACCCAGGCAAACCAATATCGCCTCGGCGCCGTCCACCGCGCGTTGCAAGTCGTCCGTTCGGGTGGCGCTACTGCGTATCCGGGTGATGGCTGCGCCCTTCGGCAGCGCGTCAGGGCCGCGCGACAGGGCGAGCACCTGGTGCCCCCCGCTCCAGTGCAACTTGAACACATTGCCGGCCCACACCAGCCGAAGCGCCGATAATGCTGAATCGCTTTCCCGTGATCCACGCCCCTAGCACACCCAGCATTGCGAAATTGCCGCAACGCGTGTTCCGAACTGTCGTTGCGCCATGCGCTGCGTGTGGCCGTCGCCGGAACGAGAACACACGAGGATTTTGCGCACGATGCGGTCGCCTGATCGTCAATGGGCAGCGCTTGCGTGGCTACCCAGGTCTACAGCATTCCGCGAGCGTTGGCGTGCGAAATGCCGAGCAACAGTTTTGCCCAGGCAAGTTCGGCACGGTCACGGGGGGCGAATACGAAGACGGCATCAAGCGCCTGCGGATTGACGATCGCGAAAGGGTGACGCAGAGCCCAAGCCTTGTCGATCGCTGCCGTGCGGAACGGCTCAGGAAGTGTCATGTGCATGCTGCCGATAGGCGGGTTGTGAACGTGAGCAAATTCCCGGTCAACCAGGAAGGCACGGCGATCCGCTGGCGATGGCATGGGTAGCGTAAGTGCGCGCGCACCTGCCGGAGCAATACGTGTTTCCTGCTCAATTACGCCCTCCAAAGAAAACGCAAACGCGATCAGTTCCTCGATCACGCTCCAATCGTCAGGGAATTGGTCCAATTGCTCCTGCGGGGTGGCTGGCGACATGCGCGGAGGCACTCCTCTGCGTGGCGGAAGCGTAAGCAGCTGATCCATGAAGTCCATCGATAGTTCTCGGCAGTTGTTGCGGTGTTTTCGCGGGTGTCGTTCCTGCAGTAGGCAACTTGGTCGGATAATAGGCCACCACGGCCAGCCTGGATATCGACCGTAGAACAACACAGAATTCCAATAGTGAAAGAGTCCGTACTCTCTCTGCCCGATATCCACCTGTTTGTCGAAGTGGCACGCACGGGCAGCTTCAGCCGCGCCGGCAGCCTTCTGGACGTCCCGCTGCCGACCGTGTCGCGCCGTATCGCCGCGATGGAACGTCGGCTGGAGGGGCAGCTTTTTCAGCGCACGACGCGTAAAGTTGCGCTTACTCCGAGCCCGACCGTTTTAGCGCTGTCTCGATGTGGTCGCAGCCACGGCGGCTGCGCAAGCGGCGATCGACAAGAGCCGTGCAATGCAGGAGCGCATTCGAATTGCCATGCCGGTCGATCTGGGAGTCGACATCGTCGGTCCCATCGTTGGCCGCTTCTTGGCCGAGCATCCTGGGCTGCACGTCGAGTTCAACCTGTGGTCCCATGTCGCGGACCCTTTTTGCGACCCGATCGATCTTGCCTTCCGTATCGGCAAGGTGGTCGATCAGCGCGTGGTGGCACGCCGAATTGCGACGATCACCAGCGGCTTATATGCCTCGCCAGTCTACTTGCAGCGCCATGGCACGATTGTCTCAACAGACCAGTTGGACAAGCGCTGTGCCGAACCTTCGCACATCAGCGGGCGACATGCCTTGGACAGTCGGCAACCGGCGTTGGGCAAGCGCTCCGGGTCGGTGCGCGATTTCCGCGAATAGTGTTTCGCTACTCAGATCTTTGGCCGAAGAAGGGCATGGCGTAGCCCTGCTCCCGCGTCATCTGGTACGCGAGAGTCTCCACGCCAACAAGCTGGCGGCCGTACTGGCGTCGGAAAAAACCCCCTAACTGCTCTCTCTTCGCGGTGACGGCATCGCGCCTTATCTCGAAAGGAATGCGTTTGATGATCGTGCATGTGGCAAACGAGCTGCATAGGTCTTACGCCAGGATTCTCTAGGAGACTGTCAGGCTTGAGCGATTTCCTGCGCCGGCGGAAAGGGTGGTCGCTATTTCCCGGCTCCTCGTGACATAAGCCCATCAGGTAGCCCGAAGCGCCCCCGTGCTCCTTAGCGCCGGGAGACGGCGAGACTGGCACTACGCTCGAACTGCACACCACCACCGAAGAAACTCACCTCAACCGAATAGATGCCGGCCGGAGCGCTGGGCGGGATGCCGATGAACGCGTCGACACGCCACCTGCCGGGCCGGAGTTCGAAGCGCCGCGAAACGTCCTCGAAAACGGTGTTGCCTTTGTAAGTGATGCGGCGCGAGAGGTCGCCGACTACTACCTCCCCGGTGCGTGCCGGGCACAAGGAATACGTCATGCGGTGATTGAACTCCTCCCCGGCGACAAGGCGCGGCGGCAGAATCTCGTTCAACTCGACCGCCACGTAGGGACGCGTCAGGCTGGCACAGCCACGCTCCTTCCAGACGGCATCGGGCAGGCTGACCAGAACTTCGCCGGGCTTGCGCATCCCTTTTTCCATCCGCCAGAGCCACGACTGAATGGTGTCGGCAGGCGCAAAGCCCTGCCCCCCGCCGGCACAGGCACTCAACAGCAGCACAGCGGTGGCGAGCAACAATACACGTGAAAACACTATTGTCTGGTATTTCTTCATTTTCGAATCGTCCATCCTCCTGTCGAACCGACTTCTTCGCGTCTAACGACTGGCGGAATCGGGTCACTGCGAACCGAAGCCTGTGGCGGCGGCTCGGCACGTGATCTCGCAACCACCTTCTGCTCGGCGGAACTACGCACAACCACCCGCTGGCCGGAGTCCGCTGCTCGGGCAGGGCTTGACGGTTTGGGCAACGCCGGGCCGGTGGCGGGAATGCCCGACTCTTGCGGTGCAAGTGCCTGCACCGGGCCGGAGGACGTAGGCAGAGTGGCCGGGCGTACGGAGTCGCTCGCCGGCAGCGCTGGTGCGCTGAATGAAGCCGTAGACGGTGAGTCGGCAGCCACTGGACCCGCCGGTGTGGACGAAACGGTTGCTGACCGGCTCGCCTCGGGTTTGTGCGCCAGCTCGCCAGAAGTCTGCGGTGCCGCTGTTTTGGCCCGGCCACTCCACCAAGCGAGTGCGCCTACTACCAGCAGGGCAAAAACCAGGGCAACAATTCCCGGGTAGCTTCGCCAGAACACTTGCTGCCTTGCCTCCCCTACCGCCCGTCCGACCCCGCTCGCCGCAACTCCTTCCTGCGCGGCCGTGCCGGTCGTCGCGGGAGGTGTCGCGGCCGGCGTGACGATCAAGCGTGTCGCCGGTGCCGCTTGCGGGACGCTGCTCAGTCCCTCGTTGCTCAGCAGCGCTTCGAGCGCGTTGCGAAAGGCAGCAGCGTCGGGGTAGCGCTGCGACGGATCCTTGGCCAGGGCGCGCGCCAGTACCTCCTCGAGCTTGGTCGGCAGGCCGGCCGCAAACCGGTGCAATGGTGGCGGCGGCTCTTCGATCTGCGCTTTCATGAGTTCGAAGTCGGTGCCTTTCGAGAAGGGCACACGGGCGGTCAGCAACTCGAAAAGTACGACAGCCAGCGAGTACAGATCGGAACGAGCGTCGACCTCTCGCCCCTGGACCTGCTCCGGCGACATGTACTCCAGCGTTCCGATCAAGTGACCGCTGCGCGTCAGACGCATCTTTTCGAGGATGCGCGCGATGCCGAAGTCCATCAGCTTGAGCGTTCCATCGGCCGCCACCATCATGTTGGCCGGTTTGATGTCGCGGTGTACCACGCCCGCGTGGTGCGCATGTTCCAGCCCGCACAGCGCTCCGGCGGCGTAACGCAGAGCTTCCTGCCAGGGCAGCGCGCCGCGCCGGGTGACCATTTGGTCGAGCGTTTCGCCGGCCACGAACTCCATAACCATGTAGTACTGGTCGGCGTGCCGAAAGAAGCGATAGACGCCGGCGATGTTCGGATGGTTGAGGCGAGCAAGCGCCACCGCCTCGGTCCGGAAACGTTCGAGGATGTCGGCGCGTGCGGCAAGTTCGGGACGCAGGGACTTGATCGCGACGTCGCGCTCGAGCATCGAGTCGCGGCCCTTGAAGACCTCGCCCATTCCGCCTTCGCCGATTTTGGCGACGAGCTCGAAATCACCGATCATCTGATTGCCCATCATTTGTTCTCCGTTTGGCCGACGACCATCTCACGCGTCACTGGCATCGACTTTTCTGCCGTATCGGGCGTGCGGACGGCAACGATGCCCACCGAAATGTTGTCGCTGCCGTCGCGCTCACGCGCCAGCTCGATGAGCTGTCGGCAGGCCGTCTCGGGATCGCCGGCCTCCACGATGCGGGCGATCTCCTCCGGCTTGATACTGTCGTACATGCCGTCGGAACACAGCACGAAACACTCACCGATCTTCGGCGGATCGCAGCGCCGAGTCGTGATGCGCACTTCCGGCCGCGTTCCCAACGAGCGTACCAGAACGTTGCGCTCCGGGTGATGGCGCGCTTCGGCGGCCGTGATCATGCCCTCCTTGACCATCTGTTCGACCAGCGTGTCGTCCTCGGTCAGTTGCCTGGCCTGGCCCTGGTGGCAGCGGTAGAGCCGGCTGTCGCCGACATGGGCGAACAGTACGTTGCCTCCGACGAGAACCAGGGCGGTGGCCGTCGTGCCCATGCCGGAAAGTGCTCGGTCGGCCTCGGCGGCGCGGTATACCGTCTCATTTGCCTCGGCCATGGCCAGTCCGATCGCCTGCAGCGGGTCGTCAACGGGCGCCGCAAAGTAGTCGCGGCAGACTGTCTGAACGGCCAGAGCGCTTGCCACCTCGCCTCCTTTGTGCCCCCCCATGCCGTCCGCCACGATGGCCAGTACGCCGCGGCGCCTGCGTTCCCCGGGATCGCCCGGGGAAACGAAGGCGATCGCATCCTGATTGGTTTCGCGTACGAGCCCAATGTCCTTGGCCATGCACGCCTGGACTACATAGTCGGGGAACGTTTCGTCAACCATTGGTCGCTCAGCGCTGGTCCTTGGGACGGAGTTGCCAATGAGATTCGTGACCGCTTTCGTGAACCTCGACTTCCAGTCGCAAGTCTTCATATCCCTCTCGCTTGAGCGTCAAGGCCACGTGGCTGCCCACCGGATATTCCCGCTCGAGCAGCTTGGCCGTGGTGCCAATCGGTCGGCCGTCTTCATAGACGTCTGCCGGCCCGTCGATCGTTCCGATGCGCACGAGTCCGAGCGGCACGTTCGGCGCGGCAGCGGGAGGCGTCTGAGCGACGCTGGGCGTGGCGGGCGGCGCCGGCAGTGGGGTTGGACTGCGATTCCAGAGAAAGCCGGCGCTCAGCACGGCGACCAGCAGCAATCCGGCGCCGAACAGCGGCCAATTGTTCCGTGCGGCCTGCCGCCAGTCGGCCGACAACGCGAATCTGGCGGTTTTCGCCGGCGTCAAAGAAGGCTGTTCGATGCGCCCGAGATCGCTCAGCAACTCGCCAGCGTCGCGATAGCGGTCCGTCGGTTCGCTACGCAGGCAACGCCCGATCACGCGCTTGAGTTCCGACGACAGGGGGGAGGTGAGGCTGGGAGTGCGGTAGTCGGCACGCGTGATACGTTCGCACAGCGCGCCGACCGAGTCGGCGGCAAACGGCAGGCTGGCGGTCAGCATCTCGTAAAACAGTACTCCCAGGGCCCACACGTCGCCCCGTGCATCGGCCGCCGTGCCCCGGATCTGTTCGGGCGCCAGGTAATCCATCGTTCCCACACAGCCGCCCGCCATCGTCAGTCGCTTGCTCGTCTGGTCCTTGGCAATCCCGAAATCGAGCAGCTTGACTTGCCCATTCGAAGCCAGTTTGATGTTGGAGGATTTGATGTCCCGGTGGACGATGCCGCGCTCGTGCAGGTAAGCAATTGCCCCGACCACGGAGCGAAAGATGCGTAGCGCGTCATCGACCGGCAAGCCGGCCGACGAGCCCTCTATCCGGTCACGCAGGGTAATACCGTCCACATACTCCATGATGATGCAGGGGCGGCCCTGGAGGTCAGCAAAGTCGTACAGCTCGGCAATGTGCGGATGGTGCAGGCCAGCCTGAATCCGCGCTTCGTTGACGAAGCGCTCGGTCAGCGCCTGCCCCTGCTCGCCACGCCGCAGAACCTTGACGGCAACGACGCGTCCGATCTTCGAGTGTACGGCACGGTACACCTCTCCCATGCCGCCCGACCCGATCAATTCGAGCAAGCGATAGTCGCCGACCGCCGCGTTGGCGAGAGAAGTCATGGGCCGTTTTCGAGGCCGTCAACTACTGGAGCATGGCCTTGACCTCCATCAGTTCGGTGGCGAACTTGATGGGAACGGCAAAGGTGATAGCCTGATTGCCGGCGTAAAAAATGCCTATGACTCGTCCGCGATCGTCGAACACCGGCCCACCGCTGTTGCCCGCTCCTGTCGCGTTGGCGGTTAGTTGATAGGAGTTCCTTTCGCTGTAGAACGCGTTACCGCCTTCTCCGGCCGAGGTCGGGGTGCTGCGGATCACCTTGCCGACGGCGCCGGGCGTAACGGTCGGAATCGGAATGTCGACGATCGTCATGCCGCCCGGGTCGAGCATGTCCTTCGATCGGGCAGCAAAGAGTGTCTTCGGCGAGATACCGGGGTAGCCGAGAACGGTAATCGCATTGCCGGGCTTGACTTCGTCGTAGCTCGAGGCCGGCAGCAGCGGCGTTGGTTTGACCGCCGCCGGCGTGTCCACCTTGATCAACGCGACGTCGTGCTCTTCCGAGACGCGGACGAGCTTGGCGGGGATGCGCAGCTTGTTGTTGGCGAAAGTGACGTCGAGACGGTCATGCCGTCCAGCGACGGGTTTCTGCTCGCCGCGCAGCGCCTGCGGCCACCAGACGCTCTTTTCGGCCGACCAGCGTTGTGCCGGAACATCTTCCACCTTGACCAGTTCTCCCTTCTGATTCAGTTCGATGCGGATTCCCGGGGGCAACTCGAAGGTTTCCTTCCACGGCGCCGCCACATGCCGATTGGTCAAAATGAAGCCGTTTGCGGTGACCGCGAAGCCCGAGCCCGACAGACTGCCGCCTATCGGCTTGCTGTTTTCCGCCTGCACCGTCAGCCATGGTTCCATCCCTCCGGCCGGTGACTTCAAGTAAGCCGCCTTGCCATTCACGTAGCGGTGATAGAGCTGCTGCCCGGAAGCGACGTCGATCAGCTTCCAGCTCACTTCGATGTAGACGGTAGACTCCGAATAGGCGGCGGCAATCTCCTGTGGTGTCTTGATATCCTGCATCGCCTTGACGGTTGACGCCGTCGCTTCGGATTGTGTTTTTGCGGCCTGAATCTGCGTTGTCGTGGCCTCGAGCTTCTTCTCCGTCTCGCGGCCCATGAAGACGAACACGCCGGCCACCACCGCGACGACGGCAACCAGAGCGGCGACGATGTTGACCATCGACTTGCGTGACTCGACCTTGGTTTCGGTGATCAGGCGCTCGACCGTCTCCTTGCCCACGCCACGCGGCGCGGCCGCCAGTGTGGGCGCCGCGCTCGCCGAGGTGCCGGCCGCCGTGGCGGCAACGGCAGGCGCTTCGCGGGTCATCGCCGGTGGCGCCTCCCGTCCTTCGAACTGGCGCGTTGCTCGAAGTGCGTTGGCGGGCGCCGGATCGAGCTGAAACGAGATCTCGGGGCCACCCGCCCCGAACTGGATAACGTCGCCGTGATGCAGGACCACGTTACCGTTAATGCGGGCACCATTGACATTGACGCCGTTCCGACTGTTGAGGTCGATGAGCGTGAAACTGTTTTGCTGTGGATCGCGCTTGATTGTTGCATGGTTGCGGCTCACCGTATCGTCGCGTTCGGCGTCGTAGGAGACGCTCGACGCCGGATCACGTCCGAAGCTGATCTCGCTCGTCTGCGCCACGGGGAAGGTGACTTCCTGGTTCGCTTTCGAGCCGCTGAGGTGCTTGAGCACGACGCGTTGCGGCCGGCTGTCGGCGCCAACGGAGATCTCCCGTGTCGGCGCCGCCTGCCGAAGATCGATCTGACGCGTCGCTTTGGGCGCCAGCGCAGGAGGTGGATCGATCTGGAAGCTGAACTCCGGGCCCCCGGTACCCAACTGGACGACATCTCCGTGGTGCAGCGCCGTGCTGCCGGCGATCTTCGCCTGGTTGACGAAGACGCCATTGCGGCTGCCCAGGTCGGTGAGTACGAACAGCGTGTCCTGCGCCGGATCGCGGGCGATCTTGGCATGATTGCGGCTGACCGCATCGTCCCGTTCGGCATCGTAGGCGACGTTTGACGCCGCGTCGCGGCCGAAGGAGATTTCCTTGATCTGATCGAGAGGAAAACTGGCCTCCTGGTTTGCCTTGGAACCGGAAAGGTGCTTGATGACGATGCGTCCCATCTTGTTCTCCCCCGTAGTTTGCGATTTGCCGATCCTTGCTAAGCCGCAGGAAAGTCTAACCCAAGGCTGCTTGACGTTCAAGGCGCGCGGCGGCGGCGCTCGCGTCTTCCCTGCCCGGGTTTGCGCCGGCCTGTGCGAGAGTCAGAAGGCGGCAATTCCGGTCTGCGCCCGGCCAAGGATCAGCGCATGCACGTCGTGCGTCCCCTCGTAGGTATTGACCACCTCGAGGTTGACCAGGTGACGAATGACGCCGAACTCGTCCGAAATTCCGTTGCCACCGAGCATGTCGCGCGCCGCGCGGGCGATGTCGAGCGCCTTGCCACAGGAATTGCGCTTCAGCATCGAAGTGATCTCCGGGCTCGCGCTGCCATCGTCCTTCATCCGCCCCAGGCGCAGGCAGGCCTGCAGGCCGAGAGTGATCTCGGTCTGCATGTCGGCCAGTTTTTTTTGCACCAGTTGGTTGGCTCCCAGCGCTCGTCCGAACTGTTGGCGGTCGAGAGTGTACTGGCGGGCAGTGTGCCAGCAGAACTCGGCCGCGCCGAGCGCGCCCCAGGCGATGCCGTAGCGCGCCGAATCGAGGCAGGTGAACGGCCCCTTGAGGCCGCGAACGTTGGGGAAGACGTTCTCTTCCGGAACGAATACGTCGTCCATCACGATCTCGCCGGTGATCGAGGTGCGCAATCCGACTTTGCCATGGATGGTCGGCGTGGATAGGCCAGGCATTCCCTTCTCGAGCACGAAGCCGCGAATCGCGGCGGCGTCGTCCTTCGCCCAGACGATGAAGACGTCGGCGATCGGTGAGTTGGTGATCCACATTTTGCGGCCGGATACGCTGTAGCCGCCGGACACCTGGCGCGCCCGGCTCTCCAATCCGCCGGGATCCGATCCATGGTTGGGTTCCGTCAGGCCGAAACAGCCGATGCATTCGCCGCTCGCCAAGCGTGGCAGGTATTTTCTGCGCTGCTGCTCGGTTCCGAAACGAAAAATTGGCCACATCACGAGTGACGATTGAACGCTCATCATCGACCGGTAGCCGGAATCCACACGTTCGATCTCGCGCGCCACGAGGCCGTAGCTCACGTAATTGAGGCCCGCCCCGCCATACTCGGCCGGAATTGTCGCGCCGAGCAGGCCCATTTCACCTAGTTCGGCGTAGATCGCCGGATCAGTCCGTTCGTGGCGAAACGACTCCAGGACGCGAGGCAGCAACTTGCCCTGACAATAATTGCGCGCTGCGTCGCGCAGCATGCGCTCGTCGTCACTGAGCTGCGCCTCGATGAGTAGCGGATCCTGCCAGCAGAATACGGCTTGCGATGCCTTTGCCATGCGCTTCTCCTTGCGTTTTGGTGGTCGATGATCGAGCACTGTACGCGACCCGCAGCCGGAATCGCCAACCCGGCACTACCGCCCCTGACGCCGCACTCCGCGGAGCGCGGCGTCAGGGGCGACGTCTGCGACGCTGCCAAGCCCTGATGAGGTAGACGCGCCAGGCAATCTGCGTTGCCAGGTAGCCGAGCAGGGCAAGGCCGCAGGCGAGGGCCAGCAGACCCACCCCGAGAGGCCGCGAGACGTCGAGCATCCAGCCTTCCAGCGCGGTGGTCCAGGTGGCAAAGCTGCCGAGGTCGACTTCCGGCGGCGCGACGAGACCGCTGCTGTCGTCGATCAGGCGGCGACCGATCTGGTAGGCCAAAAGGTACAGCGGAACAATAGTGAAGGGATTGGAGTAAAGCGTAACCAACAGCGCGAGAGGCAGGTTGACGCGCAACACAAGTGCGCAGAGCGCCGCGCCGAGCATTTGCAGCGGTCCCGGAATCAAGCCGCAGAACAGCCCGGTGGCCACGGCGCCGGCCGCCGAGTGGCGGTTCAGATGCCATAGTCGAGGATGCAGCAAGGAGGACTGAAACGGCCGCAACCACGGGTTGGAGCGAACGGCTTCGGGGTCGGGCAGGAACTTTTTCAGGTAGCGGCGCATGAGCTTGGCAGTGGGCGATTCAGGATTCCCGCTCGCTGGCGGACGAGCTGTCGGTCGCTCGACGATCGACCAAAGGAATAGCCGGACTCGCCGGTTTACGGCAAGGGCACAGCCCAGGCCGGCTGTGGTCTTCGCTATTTGCCCTTTTTCTTGGCCGCGGCCTTGTCGGGAGGCGAGGCCGTTTGTCCGGCCATCTTGTCCACGATCGCCTGGCTCGAGTGCATTCGGCCATTGTCGGTTTGTTTGCCGTCGCGAAACTCGCCTTCCCAGTAGTCCCCGGTCGTCCAGGTCAGGCGGCCCAAGCCATGTCGGTTCCCATTGACCCAGGCGCCGGTATAGAAATCGCCGTTACGCATCGTATAGGTTCCGGTGCCGTGCGGTTCTCCGTCCTTGAACGTTCCTTCGTAGCGGTCGCCGTTGGTGTAGTTGAGGATACCGCTGCCGTTGATCGAATCGTCCCTCCACTCGCCATCGTAGCGCTGCCCGTTACCCCAAGTGAAGATTCCTTTGCCGTGCTTCCGGCCGGCCACCATCGTCCCCTCATAGCGGTCGCCGTTTACCCACTGGATGACTCCTTCGCCGGTCATCGCCCCAGAGCCGTCAAGCGACAGTTTGCCGGTCGCCGTGAAGGCTTCGGTCTTGATCACTCGTTCCTTGGTTTCGAGCGCTGGTTCGGGTCGGGCAATGGCGGCCGCCGGCTCGGCAGGGGGTGGAGCGGTGGGGACGGACACCGCCGCCAGTGTGGCTGGTCTGGCGGAGGACGGCAACGGCGGCTCGGGCGCCGCCGTCGCGGCTTGCGACGGCATACCGACGGCAAGCGTCGGAGCACCGCCGTTCGGCGTCTGGCCGGCGTCGTTCTGCCTCGCGAGACCGATAGACGGGGCGACTTCCTGGACCTGTGCCGGTTTCGGCGCGGCAGCGACGGGCGCTTTGGTGGCCGGAACGACGGCTACCGGCTGGCTCAGCACCGGCGCCGGGCGGGAACCGGGCATGAAGTAGAAATCGCCGGTCATCGATGAGGACTCCCAGGGAATCTGTCCGTCACGTGTGGCCTTGGCGACCTCCCGACGTACGTTTTTGAACACCTGCTCTATGGTCAGACCCGGCTCCTGAACATACTTCAGGAGTGCCTGGGTGTATAGCCCGTTACGTCCTTCACCATCGGCCGCCGTCCTGCCCGGTGCCGTCGCGTAGGCGATCAAGCTGCCTTTCGGGGCTTCCATTTGGGCCAGACCGGCGGCACCGACACTGCGGTTGGCGCGGCGCTCGAAAGGGTTGTTGCGACAGGCGTCGAGGATGACGACGTTCAGGTCGCTGGTACTGAGCTGGTCGAGAACGCCGTCGACATCGACCGATTCGACGCGCACCGACGACTCGCTCTTGATCTCGGCATCAATGGGAATCAGGTAGTTCTTGCCGCGCACCTGCATGCCGTGCCCGGCGTAGTAAAAGAGAGCAACACTATCGGCCGTCAGGCGGTCGCCAAACCTGGCGATCGCCCGGTTCATTTCCTTCTGCGTCGCGTCGAGGGCAACGATGACTTCGAAACCCGTGCGCTGCAGGGCGGCCGCCATGTCGCGCGCGTCGTTGACCGGGTTGGTCAGTGGCGCCTCCTTGTACTTGGCGTTGCCAATGACCAGTGCGACTCGGCGCTCGGCAGCCGACGCCGGCGTCAGCCCGCCAAACGAGAACGCCGCCAGCATCATCACTAAACAGACAATTCGCCAGACCATTACCAGAGACCATCCATCAGCGGCGAGCCGGAGCTGGCTTCAAGGCCACCTGGACTCGCCGAATCAATCAGGAGACAAACTCGCCGCCCGAAACTAAGCCGCAGGCTTCGCGTGGCAACACAACAGCGCGCTCGCGTCCGTCTGTCGTCGATGACAGGGACAGCCGTACACTAGCAAGTGGACAAGGAAACATACGTGAGATTTCGCATCGTCGCCTGACTCGGTGCCCTGGAAACCGGTCGGTCGCCACGAACATGGGAACTCAAGGGCGAACAACAAGTATCGTCGGATGCGGCATTGCAAGTCAATCGCTATGCGGGCCTTCGCCCATCGCAAGGACCGCTCCGGGCCCGCCCAAGGCCGATCTGCTGTCGCAGCCAGCGCGTAGGGCGCGGCGGGCCTGGTCGCTGGTCGACTAGGGCTTGTTCACCCTGTCCTCGCGTATCGGCGGATAGCCACTCAGTTCCATGAAACCGACGCCGGCGTGTGAGCCACTGAGCTTCACCGCGCCTTCCCAATAGACGTTCAGCGTCGTCGTCCGGGCGTCGAACTGGCTCCAGCGAATTACTGGATCGACCGTGAGTCTGAGCCCCTGAGAAGGTACCGAGAGAGTCCACAAGACGGGATAGACAACCCCTGACGAGGGGCTCCTCCAGTTACCGTGCGCCGTCGCCTCGAAGTCCGCCGCGCCGAGGGCGCGGGTCACTCCGCCCTTGACGTAGGTGCCCATGCGCAACACTGGCCCACCCTGGCGATCGAAGAGTTCGAACAGCATCAGGTCGGCACCGTCGGACAACTGCAGGGCAAACCAGTTCCAGCGCAATTGGGCCGCTTCGAAGTCGCCCCATTGATGGTCGAACCACACTTCGCCGCGTACCGCCTTGACGTTCCCAGCGACGGTCAACGTGCCCTGCGCGCTCATCCGCGGACGCGAGGTGTAGTAGCTCTTGCCGGCCGCACCGAAATCGAGCAACCCGGCGACCGGCGTCCCCGGCGCCTGATGCAGGACTGGCGGCGCGCTGTCGCTCATCTGCAGCTCGAGCGCGAAGTCCTTGCCCGCCATCGCCGCCGTGTGCTGGCTGCCACTTCCCTGCAGCCGCCAGTTGCCGAACCGGAAGTCGAAGCCATCCCGCTGACCCTCCGACGGATTGCCGGCGGTACGGGCCTGTTCGGTGTAGAGTTTTTCTTTCTGATGATCGAGCAGCGAACCGTGGAAGACGGTGTGCGTAAGCGTTCCCTTGCGCAGAAATGACGCCATATGGAAGGAAAAGCGTTCGCCGGAATCGGTCTGCAGGTGCCCGCTGTAGTACCACCATTCGGTGAGCCTGTCGTGCGCCGCGTCGTCCGCCGGCAAGCTGACCGCTGGCAGCTTGTCGGCCGCTTTCGGCGCGGCCGCCGAACGCTCGGCGGAGGCGCCGACCGGTGTGGCAAGCGGCGCTCGGTCCGAACCGAAGAACAGCAGCCAGCCGACGATCAGCAACACCAGCAGCCAGCCGCCGCCGATCAGCCAGCGATAGCGCGCGAACCAGCGCGACGAGCCGGGACGTGCCGGCCCATGGCCGGTGCTCCGGCGCCGCTGTGCACCGTTTGTCGACGGAGTCATACGACTATTCCTTTCCTCACCGCCGCCGTAGTCGTGGCGACGCGCCTTCGGCCGCCCACGTCAGACCGCCGTCAGCCTGTCGAGCCACTCCAGGGTGGCGTCCTCGACCTGCGTGCGCCAGGCGGCACAGGAAAACGTATGGTCGGCGTCGGCCACGTCGACCCGGCGCACATTGGCCGCCTCGGTAAGGCCGGCCCAGTCAGGGTGACGGCTGACGAACTCGAGAAATTCCTTCGCCGTGTAATCCTGGCCGCTCAGGATGAGCAGCACGGGCCCGGTGAACTGCCGCCAGCCGGCGGCCATGCGGTCCTGGAAGGACAGCGACGGCGCATCGTTCGACGCACCGCGGCGTGCCGTGAGCGCCGTTCGCAGCAGCTCACGCAGCGATTTCAGGACGGTCAGGCGGCCGCTCAGCAGTTTCCGCCAGAACTGAGCTTCCAACAGGCGCTGTCCATAGTAGTGTTTGATATGTGTCTGCGCCAGGCTGGCTTCCGAACGTACCCAGGGGTTGAGCACCACCAATCCGGCAAGCCTCACGTCTGCCCTCGCGTGAACGTATAGCAAGGCCGCCGAAGCCGCATCGCAGAGTCCCCACAATACGATACGGCGTACCGATGGGCAGTGCTGCCGGAACGTGTCGATGGCCGCAGCAATGTCCTCGGACACCTCTTCGAAGCTACGCATCGCGCCGCCGGCGTCGCCCATGCCTCGGTAGTCGAAGCGCATCACCGGGTAGCCTTCGGCCGCCAAGCGACGAGCGAGCAACAGGAACTGCCGATGGCTGCCGACCCGATACTGCGGGCCGCCGACAACGAGCAGCACGCCGCAGGCGGCGCGGCAATCGGCCGCACCGTCGTGCGTGGCAGTCCACAATTCCTGCTTCCCTATTGCCGCGACCGTCGCCGCCGCCTGTTGAGGCGGATCATCCTCCCGGAGCAAATGGCGCGGCCAGGCCACGATGGCCGGTAGCAGTTCGCCGGCGCAGGGAATGAGTAGGGCTTGTTCGACGATGCTCATGTCGGAAGGCTTTCCCCCATGAGCCGGAGGCTGGCTTCGAGCAAGGCTGGACACTCGTTGATCTCAGCCGTTTGCCAGAATGCCGGACCGTTTACCGATCTGCCCCGGGCTCGATGGCCAGCGGCTTGCCACTGTCCTAGCCGCGCCAGCGCGACCGGTGACAGGCTGCCATCCGTCTTGCTGGAGATCTCCAGCCACTCGACGCGGCCAGAACGGTGTGGCAGCAGCAGTTCCGCCTTCTCCAAGCCCCCGGCCAGCGCCGCGGACAGCCGATAGCCCGCGATTTCGACCGACTCACCCCGCTGCAACTGCTGGCGCAGCCCTTCCATCGCGCCCTTGTTGTCGCCACCGAGCATTTGCGCAGCGACCTTCAGGCGCAGAAACTGGTGTAAAAACTGCTTGCCGGAAACGACAGGCTGCCAAAACAGCAGGTTAACCGGACGAGTCATCCGGTTCGCCACCTCGTTGGCCAGCAGGCAGCCGGTGCGCTGACCCCATAACCAGAGGGGTGCGCTGTTTCGCTCGAGCAGCCAGGCGCACGCCAGTTCGACGTCGGCCAGCCAGGCTTCCCAGGTGGCATCGCCGAAATCGCCCGAGCTGTCGCCACAGCCCAGCAGGTCGATCTGCAGAACCAGGTAGCCGGCAGCCGCCATCGCCCTCGCCTGCAAAGCAGCCATGCGGCGGGATTTGTTGAGTTCTTCGGCGAACGGGTGGACGTATACCACCGCCCCACGGACTTGTGCGGCGCCATCCGGAGCATGTAACAGGGCAAAACGCTGGCCTGGCGATGCCGGCAGAAAAAAGGCTTGCAGAACCATGTCGCCGTGGCGCTCAGGCGACCAGCTTGCCGTGTACGAAGTCGAGCAGGGAGCCCAGGGTCGCGAACACCGTGCCGTCGATTTCGTCGTCCTCGACGACGAAGCCGAAGCGTTCCTCCAGCGTGGTGATGAGGGCGACCACCGCCATCGAATCGAGCTCCGGGATCGCGCCCAGCAAAGGCGTGTCGAGCCTGAACTCGCTGGCGCGGCCCTTGAGACTCAAGACTTCGTCGAGAATCTCCACCACCTCGTCTCCAATTTCCATACAGCCTCCTGTTGCCGGAACCTCTCCGGAATGTCGCCTGGCGGCCAGGCGGGGTCGATCGAGCGGCGATTATACCGAGTCGCCGCGCGCGCCTCCGTGCGATCGGTCACAGCGCCGCCGCATGGATGGTCGCCTGGCGTGCTTGGCGGGAGCTTGCCGGCCGCTTCGCGGGATGAGAAACTCGAGCGCTTCGCCTGCCGATCAGCCTTTGTGATTTCACCGGCCTGGACGGAGGAGAACGCACGGAGTCCAAACGATGTCTGATCCAATCCGCCTGCCGCCGACCCCATCCATTGCTTTCGAGGACAAGATCGTCACCCCGCAGCGACTCGCCGAATGCTGTGCCGGCCTGCGGCGTCCGCTGGTATTCACCAACGGCTGCTTCGACATCGTTCACCGCGGTCACGTGACCCTTCTTGCCCAGGCCAGGGCGCTTGGCGCTGCGCTGGTCGTCGCCGTCAATTCGGACGACTCGGTGAAACGGCTCGGCAAGGGCGATGACCGTCCGGTCAACACCCTGGCCGACCGCCTGGCAGTGATCGCCGCTCAGGAATCGGTATCGCTCGTCACCTGGTTCGACGAGGACACGCCGCTGCAACGGATTCTTGACTGCCGGCCGGATATTCTGGTCAAGGGAGGCGACTGGCCAGTCGACAAGATCGTCGGCCACCGGGAAGTGGGCGACTGGGGTGGCCGCGTCGTCTCGCTGCCGTTCGTCCATCAGACGTCGACCACGGCGTTGCTCGAGAAGATTCGGCGGCTGTAGCACGGCGACCCGACCGCCCGGGCTGTGGGCGGGCACGGCCTAGTCGGGCGGCTTTGTGCGAAGCTCAGGTGCCGAGCGCGCTCTTCAGGGACGCGACGTCCTCAGCCGACTCGGAAAGCAGCGCGCCGAGCACTTCGGGGTCATACAAGTGGGCGAGAACCGTGGTGTCGACAGCGGCGCAATACTGGGGGTCCCGCCAGCCCTGCTGTACATTGGCCAGTTTGTTGGCGACGAAAAGAACGTCGCCTACACCGTCGAGTGTCGTGAGACGGCGATCCTGTTCGTGCTCGCGAACGACGATCAGCAAATCCTCTGGCAGCCCCATGGCGGCCAGCAGCGCGTGACCAATGTCCGCATGCCAATGGGCCAACAACTGATGCAGCTCGGCGGGGTCGGCGACCAGTTCCGGGAAGCTCGCCGCGCGCGACAGCAGGTAAAATACGCCGATGTCGTGGATCAGGCCGGCGAACATGGCTTCGTCCGGATTGATCGGCGTGCAGCGGCGGGCCAGTACTCGGCACAGCGCCGTAACATGCATCGTATGTTCCCACAGGCGTCGAGACAGCGCCTGGAACGGAGCCATCTTCTTCGAATTGAGCAGTTGCTCCATGGCTACGGCAAACGAAACGCTGCGCACGGCTTCCAGGCCGACGCGGGCAATCGCGCCACTGACGTCGACGATGCTTCGACCGGAACGGTTCATCGCCGCCGAATTGGCCAAACGAATGACCTTGGTGCTCATCAAGGGTTCGGCGCCGACCAGCTTGGCGAGCTGCTTGATCGTCAGATCGGGGTTTTTGAGCGCGCTGCGGACTTGAAAGGTAATGTCGAGGAAGGTCGGAAAGCACACCACCTCGCCGGAAAGGTCGCGCGCGATGTCTTCCAGGAGCTGGAAGCTGCACTGATTGGCCATTCTGTCTATCTTTTCTTGCACAGCGACGTGCCGCCTCAGTCGTTCTGGCGCGTCAGCAGATCCTTCAGATGGGCAAAGGGATTCGCCGTTGCCCGTTGGCTGCCCGGCGAAGCTGGCGCGCCCATCCCAGCCCGGCGCGCGGCTTCGGCGTCGAGTTGCCGGGCGTGTTCGTTGTCGTGGCAGTAGAGGCACAGCAGTTCCCAGTTGCTGCCGTCAGGAGGATTGTTCTCGTGATTGTGGTCGCGGTGATGGACCGTCAGCTCGCGCAAGTTCTGCTGAGTGAACTCCCGGGCGCAGCGACCACAGATCCAGGGATAGATTTTAAGCGCCCGCTCGCGATAGCCGGCCTCCCTGTTCTGACGATTGCGTATCGCCTCGGCGATCAGGAGATCGGTGCGGGCGGATTTCGCGCTGTCCTTGACCATCTTTCGACTCCTGCGAGATTGCTATCCGGCGCGGCGCCGCTAGACGTGCAGCGCGACCAGCGGAACGCGCATTTCGTTGGTGCTGATGCCGCCGTGTACGCCGAGCATCGTATAGCGCTTTTCACCGGGCAGCCAGTCCTTGATCGTCCAGTTGTCTTTCATCACCAGCGTGTAGTCGCCGACTCGCGAAGCGAGGCGCGGGTGGAAGGGTGGCGGGCCAAACCAGCCGGCGGCGATCAGACGCTCGCTGACGTAGAGGTGGGCGGCACGTGCCAGATGGCGGCGCACGTAGGCCTCGAAGGCCGCCCGATGTTCGGCGGCGACGTAGCAGTAAGCGGCGCGCCGCTCGCCGCACAACGGGCGCTGGAGCAGTGCGGCGAGTTGCGGATGGTCGTCGAGTTGGATGACTCGCCGGCCGGGTGAGTCGATGAAACCATGGTCGGCGGTCGCCAGCAGCCAGCAATTGCTGCCTCGCAGGCGACGCAGGAAGTCACCGAACAGGGTGTCGAAGTCGCTCAGGGCCTGTCGGGCTTGCCGGCTGTCGGTGCCGTAATGGTGCGACAGGCTATCGACCTCCGGATAGTAGGCGTAGATGTAGCGCGGCCTGGAGGTTTCGCGCAGCAGATCGGTCAGGCCGGCGAACATTTCGCCTAGCGTCGAATAGGCCAGGCGCTGCGCGCCGCGCGAGTGCCAGATGTTGAAGGCACTGCCGGCAATGCTCGTCGGCGCAACCACCCAGCACTCGCGATCCAGCGTCTGGCTGAGCGCCTGATGCTCGAAAAGGCGCGGCGGGAGTTCTGCGGGCAACAGCTTGGCCGTTCCGAGGCGGGGCGTCAGCGGCAGGATCGACAGGGTCTGGTCGACCTCGTCCAGGTGCATGTGCCAGCCGGTCAGACCGTGTTGCGCTGGCGCCAGACCAGTCATCAAGGCGGTGACGGCGCTGGCGGTGGTCGACGGGAAAACGGATGTCATGCTGCCGAGCAAGTGGCGGTGCAGGGTCGGGCTGGCCGAGTGCCGGGCCAGCGTGCGCAGGCCGAGGCCATCGATGACCAGCAGCACGACGTGACGCGCGCGGGCAAGCTGTGCGGCCGACAGCGCGGCCAGTTGGGGGTAAACAACGCGCGTGCTGCCGCAAGCCGTCGCGATGCTCTGCATCAGATTGACGATGCCGCCGCCAGTATAGTCGGGAAGCACGGTGGAACTCATGGTTGGGCCATTCTACGCCAAGCGGCGAAGGGCGGTGAGCGGCGGCCGGATGGCCCGCTCATGCCCGATTGCCCGGCGATCGGGCAGCGCCATCCTCTGCCGCCGGCGTTCTGACAAAGCGGAGCACGCCGCTCCCGTCGTCGACCCGACGCAAGCGGCCGGCGTGTTCGAGCCGGTTGAGATGCGCGATCGCCTCGCCCATCGCGAACATCGTCTGATGCGTGTCGAGGTCGCGGGGAAAGAGCGTCATCAGCAGTTCGGCCGCGCTGCGCGGCTTCCCGCAGTGCTCTTCGAGAGCCAGCAGGCGTTCGTCGTGGTGCGCTTGCAAGGCTTTCACCCGGCTCCCGATGCCGTAGAACGGCAAGCCGTGCGAAGGCAGCACCAGCGTCTCGGGCGGCAGTTCGCGGTAGCCGTCGATCGATCGCAGAAAGTCGGCCAGCGAATCGGCCGTCGGCGTCACGGCCAAGACGCTGATATTGGTCGAGATCTTCGGCAACAGCATGTCGCCCGAAATCAGCACGCCGAGATCGGGACTGTACAGCGCGGCGTGCTCTGGCGAATGGCCAAAACCGACACGGACTTGCCAGCAATGCGCGCCGATCGTCAACCAGTCGCCGGCCCGCAGGCGATGGTAATGCGTCGGAAGGCAGGGGACGCCGCGCTTGTAACCGCCGCTGCGGCCCTCGAGCGCGGTACAGCGTTCGGCGTCCAGCCCGTGCTCGCGGAACTGCCGCAGCATCGCCTGCGTGCCGTGGCCTCCGACCTCGTGCCAGACGGCGTGCGCGGTCAGGTATTCGCCGAGCGTCATCAACAAAGGGGCGCCGGTCAGTTCCTGCAGCCAGGCCGCGAGACCCAGGTGGTCAGGGTGGAAATGGGTAACGATGAGGCGCGAGATCCTTGCGCTGCCGGTCGAAAATGACCCGCTCGGTCCATCGGGTGCCGCCAGCCGGCCCAGGATCTGCCGCCAGCAATCCTTGACCGTATCGAGCGCGAAGCCGGTGTCGACGATCACCCAGTCGTCACCGTCTGCCAACAACCAGAGATTGATGTGGTTCAGGGCAAAAGGGAGCGGCATGCGCAACCAGTAAACGCCGGGAGAGACCTGCAAAGTTTCGCCGGCGGCAGGTGGCACGCCAAATGGGTAATCGGGAAGCATCGGGTGGCAAATGGTCGAAGAGCGGTTGCCGCGTTGGATTGTAAAAAAGCCAGGAAGCGATAAACTTGCCGGCCCGGAGGGATGGGTTTGCCCGCTGCCTCCGGAGCGCGCCATTGTACATGCGATCCAACCCGGAACCGTTCTGCGGTGGAACAGCCCAATACGACCTTCAGCATTTCCGATCTGGCGAAAGAGTTCAACATCACGCCGCGCACGATTCGCTTCTACGAGGATCGCGGACTGCTGTCGCCGCGCCGCGAAGGACGGACGCGAGTTTTCACACGTCGCGACCGAACGCGTTTGAAACTCGCCTTGCGCGGCAAGCGGCTGGGCTTCAGTCTGGCCGAAATCGCCTACCTGATCGGCATGTACGATACGGCACACGACAAGAACACGCAGTTGGCCGGTTTTCTCAGCGGCCTGCAGCAGCGCAAGGCGGCACTGCTGCAGCAGCGCGAGGACATCGAGGCCTTGTTGCAAGAAGTCTGTGCGTTCGAGGAGCAATGTCGGCAACTGCTGCTGGCACGCGCGGCAAACGGTGCCGCCGAGGCGGAAAGTGGACTGCGGGCGGGAAAAAACAGTTGACGTTTACGTCAACGTCAATTTAAATGTCGCCCATGCACAAAGCGCAAGACCCTCATTTCGCCGAACGCGTCCGCGCCAGCTTCTCTCGGCAGCAGGCGATGACGCTGATCGGCGCCCGCATGCCGGTGATCGAGGCTGGCTATACCGAAATCCATCTGCCGCACAAGGCCGAGATCACGCAGCAGCATGGTTTCATTCACGGTGGAGTGGTCGGCATGATCGCCGATTCGGCGGCCGGCTACGCCGCCAGTACGCTGACGGGGCACGAAACCGGGGTGCTGACCGTCGAATACAAGCTCAACCTGGTGGCACCCGCCGAAGGCCAGTTGCTGATTGCCGAAGGATCGGTGGTCCGTTACGGGCGAACGCTGATCGTCACGCGGGCCGAAGTGTTCGCCATCAATCATGGCAAGAAGAACCTGTGCGCGCTGATGCAGCAAACGATTATGGCGGTGCACGGCAAGAAGGAAAAAGCCCTGTAACTAGCCCAAGGAGCGACCGAGATGGAGTACCCGAGCCTCAACTTTGCCCATGGCGAGACGATCGACATGCTGCGCGCCAGCGTGCGCGCTTTTGCCGCCGACGAAATCGCGCCGCGCGCCGAAGCCATCGATCGCGACAACCTGTTTCCCGCCGATTTGTGGCGCAAGCTTGGTGCCATGGGCCTGCTCGGCATTACGATCGAGGAGGAGTATGGCGGCAGCGGACTGGGCTATCTGGCACACATTGTCGCCATGGAGGAAATTTCGCGTGCCTCGGCGAGCGTTGCGCTGTCGTATGGTGCCCACTCCAACCTCTGCGTCAATCAGATTCGTCGCAACGGTACGCCGGCGCAGAAGGCGAGATACCTGCCGAAGCTGATTTCCGGCGAGCACGTCGGCGCGCTTGCCATGTCGGAAGCGAATGCCGGTTCCGACGTCGTCGGCATGAAGCTCGCCGCCGAGCGCAAGGGAGATCGCTTCGTCCTCAACGGCGGAAAGATGTGGATCACCAACGGCGGCGACGCCGATACCCTGGTGGTCTATGCGAAGACCAACCTCGACGCCGGTCCCCAGGGAATCACCGCTTTCCTCATCGAAAAGGGAATGACGGGATTTTCCTGTGGTTCCAAGCTCGACAAGCTCGGCATGCGCGGTTCGAACACCTATCCGCTGTTCTTCGACGACTGCGAAGTGCCGGCCGACAACGTCCTCGGCCGGATCGACGGCGGCGTGCGCGTCCTGATGAGCGGCCTCGACTATGAGCGCGCGGTGCTGGCCGGTGGCCCGCTCGGCATCATGGCGGCGGCGATGGATCTGGTGCTGCCCTACGTCCATGACCGCCGGCAATTCGGACAGGCGATCGGCGAGTTCCAGTTGATGCAGGGCAAGCTGGCCGACATGTATACCACTTTCAACGTCTGTCGTGCCTATGTCTACGCCGTCGGCCAGGCGTGCGACCGCGGCGAGACGACGCGCAAGGACGCCGCCGGAGCGATCCTGTACGCGGCCGAGAAGGCGACCTGGATGGCGGGAGAAGCGATTCAGGCGCTTGGTGGCAACGGCTACGTCAACGAATACCCGGCGGGTCGCCTGTGGCGCGACGCCAAACTCTACGAGATCGGTGCCGGAACGTCCGAAATCCGCCGCATGCTGATCGGACGCGAACTGTTTGCCGAAACGCTGTAACCGGCCAGGAAGCGTCTGACCCAGCCATTTTCCGTGCCCTACGATCGTTCTTCCCAAGCTGCGATAGAGAATCATGACCACCATCACGCTACGAACGCTGACCGCCGACGATACTGAGCAGATCGCCAACGTCCGCCAGTTTTTCCGCAACTACGCCGCCTGGCTCGGCGTCGACCTGTGCTTTCAGGGTTTCGACGAAGAAATGGCGACCTTGCCGGGCGCCTATTCGCCACCGGGTGGCCGCCTCTTTTATGCCGAAATCAATGGCCGGCCGGCCGGTTGCGTCGGCATTCGTGCCTTCTCCACCGGCCTTTGCGAAATGAAACGGCTCTACGTCGAACCCGGTCAGCGCGGCTTCGGGATTGGCCGGGATCTCGTGCTGGCGGCGATTCGGGCGGCCAAGGCGATCGGCTACCGCAAGCTGCTGCTCGACACGCTGCCGGTGATGCGCTTTGCGGTGCGCCTGTACCGCGAAATGGGTTTCGTCGAAGCACCGGCCTATTACCAGACGCCACTCGAGGGAACGATGTTCCTCGCTCTCGATCTCGAAAACTGGTCGGAAGAGGAGGTCGCCAAAGAAAACCTCTTCCACCTGTTCGACTTCAACCGTGCCTGGTCGAGCCGCATGCAGGAGATCAATCCGGACTACTTTCTCAAGCTGTCGCGCCTGCAGGCACCACAGTACCTGTGGATTGGCTGCTCGGACTCGCGGGTGCCGGCCAACGAGATCGTCGGCCTGCTGCCGGGAGAGCTTTTCGTGCATCGCAATGTCGCCAACGTCGTGGTACACACCGACCTCAACTGCCTGTCGGTCATCCAGTTCGCGATCGACGCCCTCAAGGTCAGGCATGTCATGGTGGTCGGTCACTATGGCTGCGGAGGCGTCAAGGCGGCGCTCGATCGCGACCGCATCGGCCTGGTCGACATCTGGCTGCGCCACGTGCGCGACGTGCACGACAAGCACGTGGCACTGGTCGGCGCCTTGCCGCCGGAGAAGCGGCACGATCGTCTGTGCGAACTCAATGTCCTCGAACAGGTGGCCAATGTCTGCCAGACCTTCGTCGTTCAGGACGCCTGGGAGCGTGGCCAGGAAGTCACGGTGCATGGCTGGATCTACGGCCTGAAGGATGGCCTGATGCGCGACCTCGGGTTCACCGTGCATCGCCGGGAAGATCTGCTGCCACGCTATGTCGCGGCGCTCGAGGCGTTGCAGGGTTGAGCGCGCCCTATCCGCCAGGATCCGGACTGCCGGTGCTGCCGAAAGCCATGACCCATTCCGGCGGCATCAACGCGGCCGTTTTCCTATGAACGAAGGACCGGTGGCAGCCGCCTCTCCGGCAACCTACGGCAGGCTGTTGGCCACCGCGCTGGTCTGGGGCGCGACGTGGATCGCCGGCCGCGTCGCGGTCAGCCAGGCGTCGCCTCTGGCGGTCGCCAGTTGGCGCTTCCTGTTGGCGGCGCTGGTGCTCGGCGCGCTCGTCGTCATCCGTGAGGGCTGGCCGCGCTGGTCGCTCGACGAGTGGCTGACACTCGCCGCGATGGGGGCGAGCGGGATCTTTCTTTACAACCTGTGTTTCCTGTATGGCTTGACGATGATCGAAGCCGGGCGCGGCGCGCTGGTCGTCGCGCTGACGCCGGCCATCATCGCGGCCGGCGACTGGCTGTTCTTTGGCGCCCCGATGTCGTCGGCCAAAGCGACCGGTATCGGGCTGGCGATGGTCGGCTGCCTGCTGGTGGTGACCAACGGCGATCCACGTCAGTTGCTCGGTGGCCAGATCGGTCTCGGCGAATGGCTGGTCATCGGCTGCAGCCTGTTGTGGGCGGTCTACACCTTCGTCGGACGGCGCGGAACCCGCTCGCTGTCGCCGCTGGCAATGACTTTCGGCGCCAGTTTCACCGGCTGCTTGATGCTGACGCTGGCCGCCTGGCTGCAGGGATCGCTGTTCTCGATGGCGGAAACGACCTGGTACGGCTGGAGTGCGATCGTCTTCCTCGGGCTCTTCGGCACGGCGCTCGCGTTTACCTGGTACGCTGAAGCCGTGCAGCGAATCGGCGCCACACGTTCGGCGGCGTTCATCAACCTCGTTCCGCTGAGTGCCGTCGGACTCGGTGCGCTGCTGCTCGGCGAGCGCCTCGGCGCGGTGGTGCTCGCCGGCGGGGCACTGGTCATCGTCGGTGTCGTCATCACCAATCAAGCCGGTGCGCGACTTGTGGCCGGCCGGGAAAACAAGGAGAAAACCGCATGATTCTGACACAGGAACAGGAAATGATCCGCGACTCGCTGCGTGTTTTTGCGCAGGAACGCCTGGCACCTTTTGCGGCGGAATGGGATCGTCATCATACTTTTCCAGCCGAAGCGCTGCGCGAACTCGGCGAACTCGGTGCGCTCGGCATGGTCGTCCCCGAGCAGTGGGGCGGCGCCGGCATGGACTACCTGTCGCTCGTCCTGGTAATCGAAGAAATCGCGGCTGGCGACGGTGCGACGTCGACCATCGTCAGCGTACAGAATTCGCTCGCTTGCGGCATCACGATGAAGTACGGCAGCGACGAGCAGAAGGAAAAGTGGCTCAAGCCTCTGGCGCGCGGCGAAATGCTCGGCTGCTTCTGCCTGACCGAGCCGCATACCGGCTCCGATGCGGCGGCCATCAGCACGCGCGCCGAGCGCGACGGCGACGACTTCGTCCTCAATGGCGTCAAGCAGTTCATCACTACCGGCAAGTACGCGCAGGTGGCGATCGTCTTCGCCGTGACCGACAAGGCGGCGGGCAAGAAAGGCATTTCCTGTTTCCTGGTGCCAACCGATACTCCCGGCTACGTCGTCGCCCGCATCGAGGAGAAGATGGGCCAGCGCGCTTCGGATACCGCACAGATCCTGTTCGAGAACTGCCGTATTCCGGCTTCCTGCCTGCTCGGCCGCGAAGGCGACGGCTACCGCATCGCACTCTCGAACCTCGAAGCGGGCCGCATCGGTATCGCGGCCCAGTCGGTCGGCATGGCGCGCGCCGCTTTCGATGCGGCAGTGCAGTACGCCAAAGAGCGCGTTACTTTCGGCAAGCCGATCATCGAACATCAGGCGGTGAGCTTCCGCCTGGCCGATATGGCGACGCAGATCGACGCCGCTCGTCTCCTGGTCTGGCGCGCGGCGACCTTCAAGGATGCCGGCAAACCCTGCCTGAAGGAAGCGTCAATGGCCAAGATGTTCGCTTCGGAAATGGCGGAGAAGGTCTGTTCGGACGCGATTCAGATTCTCGGTGGCTATGGCTACGTGAGCGACTTTCCGGTCGAGCGGATTTATCGCGATGTGCGCGTCTGCCAGATCTACGAGGGAGCCAACGATATCCAGCGGCTGGTGATCGGCCGTGCTGTGGCCGGCGACTAGCATGAGTCGCCACCGTCTGCGTCCCGAAGTCAGCGTCGCCTCGCTGAACTCCCGAGCCCCCGGTTTCCTGCCCGGCTGGTTCGGGATAGAAATCACCGGCATGGCGCCCGGCCGGCTGTCGGCGCGCCTGCCGATCCGGCCCGAGATGCTGGCCCCGAACGGCTTCCTGCATGCGGCGTCGATCGTCGCCCTGGCCGACACGTCTGCCGGCTATGCGACGATCGCCCACTTGCCGGACGGTGCGGATAGCTTTACGACCATCGAGTTGAAAAGCAATTTCCTCGGTACCGTGACCGAAGGGCTGCTGCTGTGCACCGCGAGTGCGGTGCACAGCGGGCGGACGACGCAGGTTTGGGATGCCGAAGTCAGCAGCGAGGATGGCCGGCGACTGGCGCTCTTCCGGTGTACGCAGATGGTGCTGTGGCGCCAGGCGCCAGCCGCCTCCGAGGTCTGATCCAGCCTTGTTGCCGCCCGACAGACCAACGGCTACGGCGGACGCTTCGTCGCCCGCCGTGGCCGTAAGGAAACTCCGATGAAACCGGGACATCCATCGGCCTGGCGATTCGTCCCCCAACCCTCGATTGGAACTCCGCGACCATGCGTCTTCTAAATGACTTCACTCAGGCAGCTGCGGCGTCCGGCCGGTCGCTGGCCAGTCTCCTGCGCGAGGCGCTGACGCTTCGCCTGTCGCCGACGCGCCTCGGCCTTTCGGAGTACCTCGACTTCCAGCTGTATCGCGACGATCTCGACGCCGCCGCCAAGGCGCGCTTCGGCGGGCAACGGACGCAAGGCGTTCTCGAAGAGATTCTGATCGACGACTATTCGAAGTTCCTGAGTCTCGACAAGATCACGATGTATGCGGTGCTCAAGGGTCACGGCATCCCGATCCCCGAAGTGCGCGCGACCTATCGTGCGGCGCGACCGGATTCCGCGCCGTCGATCGCCAACGCCGACGAACTGGAAGCCTATCTGCGGCGCCCCGAGGCACTGCCGGTTTATATCAAGCGTGCGTTTGGCGCCTACGGGCGGGGCAACATGCTCGTTCAGCGATGCGACGGCAGCCATGTCGTCCTGGGCAATGCTTCGTCGGAACCGATCGCCGACTTCTGCCGGACGCTCGATGACGGACGGACGCTGGGCTGGATTCTGCAGCAGCCGCTCGTCCCGCACCCGGCGATTCGCACGCTGACGCAGTCGGAGAAAGTCTCGGGCCTGCGCATTCACTCCTTTCTGTCAGACCGCGACACCCGGGTCATCAAGGCCATTTTCAAGATCAACGTCGGCGTCAAGGATTCGGACAACTTCGAGCACGGAGCGAGTGGCAACATGCTCGCCGCGGTCGACATCGCGACGGGCCAAGTGGTGCGTGCCATTGCCGGCACCGGGCTCCGTCAGGTGGAGAATCCGCGACACCCGCGGACGGGCAGCGAGATCGTCGGCTTCCAGCTCCCGTACTGGGACGAAGTGCTGAAGCTCGTCCAGAATGCGCACAAGGCGTTTCCCGGATTCATCTGCCCAGGATGGGATATCGCACTCTGCGAGGATGGTCCGAAGATACTCGAGGTCAACGCTTTCGGCGATATCGACCTCTCGCAGCACGCCTATCGCGTCGGTTTTCTCGATGAGGAGTTCCTGTCCCTGATGCGACGGCGTCAACTGGACCACCTGCTCCGCGCCGCGCCTCGGCCGTCAGACAGATCGCCGATCAATCATCGCCTCGGCGTCAGGAAGCATCATTGGTCGTGGTAGTGCGCACAAAGACGGGACGCGATTGACGAGTGCGGACGATCCCTGGCCGGGAGGCGCCGAAGAAACATCGGGAGAATGACAGCATGTCACAGCCAATCGACTTCTATTTCGACTTCTCGTCGCCTTACGGCTATCTGGCCTCCGAGACGATAGACGACCTCGCGGCGCGCCATGGACGTCAGGTCAGCTGGCGACCGATCCTGCTCGGCGCCGTTTTTCGGCAGACCGGCGGTGTGCCATTGACCATGGTGCCGCTCAAGGGCGAGTATTCGCTGCGGGATTTCTCGCGTTCGGCGCGCTTCCTGAACCTCCCCTATATCCATCCGCCGACTTTCCCGCTCAACACCATCCAGGCGGCACGCAGCTTCTACTGCTTGCACGACCAGAGTGACGAAATGGCAAGAGCCTTCGCCCACAGCATCTACCGCGCCTTCTTCCGCGACGGGCGCGACGTTTCCGACATCGATATCGTGCTCGAACTCGCCGTCCGCCACGGTGCCGACCGCGCCGCGCTTGCCGCAGCGCTCGACGGGCCGGCGCTCAAGGAACGACTGAAGGCGGAGTGTGACGAGGCGATCGGCAAGGGCGTCTTCGGCTCACCTTACGTCATCGTCGACGGCGAGCCTTTCTTCGGTGTCGATCGCCTGCCACAGATCGAGCGTTGGCTGGCTTCCGGAGGTTTCTGATGCCCATCCTGCAGACCCAGCTCAACGCGCGCAGCGCCGAATTCCAGGCCAACGCCGCGGCCATGGCGAAGGTCGTCGCCGACTTGCGCGCGACGGTGGCGACGATCGCTCTCGGCGGTCCCGAGGGAGCACGGCAAAAACACCTCGCGCGCGGCAAGCTTCTGCCCCGCGAGCGAGTCGATGCGCTGATCGATCCGGGTTCGTCCTTCCTCGAGCTGTCGCAGCTTGCTGCCTACGGGATGTACGGTGAGGCGACGCCGTTCGAGGTGCCCGCCGCTTCGCTGATCACCGGCATCGGCCGCGGCGGTGGCGTCGAGTGCATGATCGTCGCCAACGACGCGACGGTGAAAGGCGGCACCTATTACCCGCTGACGGTCAAGAAACACTTGCGGGCACAGGAGATCGCCGGCGAAAACCGCTTGCCGTGCCTCTACCTGGTCGACTCGGGCGGTGCTTTTCTGCCGATGCAGGACGAGGTGTTTCCCGACAAGGAGCATTTCGGCCGCATTTTCTACAACCAGGCCAACCTTTCGGCCGCCGGCATCCCGCAGATCGCCGCCGTGATGGGCTCCTGCACCGCCGGCGGCGCCTACGTGCCGGCCATGTCCGACGAATCGATCATCGTCAAGGAGCAGGGGACGATCTTTCTCGGTGGGCCGCCGCTGGTCAAAGCGGCAACCGGCGAGGTGGTGAGCGCGGAAGACCTCGGCGGCGCCGACGTCCATACACGCATTTCGGGAGTCGCCGATCACTACGCCGAAAACGATGCGCATGCCCTGGCGATCGCGCGGCGCATCGTCGCCAACCTCAACTGGCGCAAGCGGCCACCGTTGAGCCTCGGCGAACCGCAGCCGCCGCTCTATCCGGCCGACGAGCTGTATGGCGTGATTCCGACCGATACGAAAAAACCTTTCGACGTACGCGAGATCATCGCACGCCTGGTCGACGGTTCTGAATTCGACGAGTTCAAGGCGCGCTACGGGACGACTATCGTCTGCGGCTTCGCCCGCCTCTGGGGTTATCCGCTCGGCATCGTCGCCAACAATGGCATACTCTTCTCGGAATCGTCGCTCAAGGCGGCGCATTTCGTCGAGCTGTGCGCACAACGCGGCATACCGCTGCTCTTTCTGCAGAACATCACCGGTTTCATGGTCGGCCGCAAATACGAGAACGGCGGCATCGCCCGCGACGGTGCGAAAATGGTCACCGCCGTCGCCTGCGCCAGGGTGCCCAAGTTCACAGTCGTCATCGGAGGCTCCTTCGGGGCTGGCAACTACGGCATGTGCGGCCGCGCCTATGCGCCGCGCTTCCTGTGGATGTGGCCGAACGCGCGAATCTCGGTGATGGGTGGCGAACAGGCCGCGAACGTGCTGGCGACGGTACGCCGCGACGGACTCGAAGCGGCCGGTAGGACGTGGAGCAGCGACGACGAAGAGGCGTTCAAGGCGCCGATACGCGAGCAGTACGAGAGGCAGGGCCACCCCTACTACGCCAGCGCCCGTCTCTGGGACGACGGGGTGATCGACCCCGCCGATACGCGCCGGGTGGTTGGCCTCGGCCTGTCAGCGGCGTTCAATGCCGATGCCGAGCCGACGAAGTTCGGCATCTTCCGGATGTAAGGGACAACGATGCGCGAATATCAATCGATCGTCACCGAAATCGACGGCAACGTCGGCATACTGACGCTCAACAAGGCCAAGCGCCACAACGCCTTCGACGAGCAGCTGATCGCCGAGATCACCGCCGGCCTGCGCGAGTTCGAAGCGGACCCGCGTGTCCGCGCGGTCGTTCTCTCGTCGACCGGTAAGAGCTTCTGCGCCGGTGCCGATGTCCACTGGATGCAACGTGCCGCCGACTACGGCGCGGAAGAGAACCTGCGTGACGCCCACCGCCTGGCGACGCTGCTGTCGACGCTCAACGACCTCGCCAAGCCGACGATTGCCCGCGTCCAGGGTGCCGCCTACGGCGGTGGCGTCGGGCTGGTCGCCGCCTGCGACATTGCGGTCGGAACCTACGACGCCGTGTTCACGCTCAGCGAAGTCAAACTCGGTATCGTGCCGGCGGTGATCAGCCCTTACGTGCTGGCCGCCATCGGCGAGCGCTACTGCCGGCGCTACATGCTCACCGCCGAGCGCTTCTCGGCAGCCGAGGCGTACCGGATCGGGCTGCTGCACGAACTCGTTCCCGGCGAGGAGCAACTCGACGAAGCCATCGCCGAAATTCTCGAGAGTCTGCTGGCCAACGGCCCGCAGGCACAAGCGGAGTGCAAGGAGCTGATTCGCGTCGTCACCGGTCAGCCGATCGACGCGCAGACGATCGAAGAAACGGTGCAACGCATCACTCGCGTCCGGGCCAGCCCCGAGGGCCGAGAAGGGCTGGCCGCTTTTCTCGAAAAGCGGTCGCCGAACTGGCTTCGCGAATGAGGGAAGATTTCGGCGCTTGGCCGATTGAAAGGTGGCGGAATGTTTAGCAAGATTCTGATTGCCAACCGCGGCGAGATCGCTTGCCGGGTCATTCGCACGGCGCGCCGCCTGGGGGTGCGCACCGTCGCCGTCTATTCGGAAGCCGACGACAATGCCCGCCACGTCCGATTGGCCGACGAAGCCGTGTGCATCGGCCCGGCCGCGGCCCGCGAATCCTATCTGCTTGGTGAGCGGATTCTCGATGCCGCGCGGCGGACCGGAGCGCAGGCCATCCATCCGGGCTATGGCTTTCTTTCCGAGAACGACCAGTTCGCCGACGCCTGCGCCATCTCTGGAATCGTCTTCATCGGTCCGCCGGCGGCGGCGATCCGTGCCATGGGTTCGAAGTCGGCGGCGAAAAGGCTGATGGCCGCGGCCGGCGTTCCCCTGACGCCGGGTTACCACGGCGACGACCAGGAGCCCGGCTTTCTGCACCGCCAGGCCGACGCGATCGGCTATCCCGTACTGATCAAGGCGGCCGCCGGCGGCGGCGGCAAAGGAATGCGCCTGGTCGAGCGGAGCGACGATTTCGCTGCCGCGCTCGCCTCGTGCCAGCGTGAAGCGGCGGCGTCCTTCGCTTCCGAGCAGGTACTGATCGAGAAGTATCTGCGCCGCTCGCGGCATATCGAGATACAGGTTTTTGCCGACACACTGGGCCATTGTGTCTACCTCTTCGAACGCGATTGCTCGGTACAGCGCCGGCACCAGAAAGTGCTCGAAGAGGCGCCGGCTCCCGGCATGACGCCGGCCCGGCGCGCGGCGATGGGTCAGGCGGCGGTCGATGCGGCGAGAGCGGTCGGTTACGTCGGCGCCGGCACGGTCGAATTTATTGCCGGCGACAGTTTTGCCGAGGACGGCAGCTTCTACTTCATGGAGATGAACACCCGTCTGCAGGTCGAGCATCCGGTGACCGAAATGATCACCGGCCAGGATCTCGTCGAATGGCAGTTGCGCGTCGCCGGTGGGGAGCCGCTGCCCTTGCGCCAGGAGCAACTCGACATTCGCGGCCATGCGCTCGAGGCGCGCATCTACGCCGAGAATCCCGACCAGGATTTCCTGCCGTCCACCGGCCGCCTGCTGCATCTCGCGCGACCGGCCGAAAGCCTCAACGTCCGGGTCGACACGGGGATCGAGCAGGGCGATGAGATCACTCCTTACTACGACCCGATGATCGCCAAGCTGATCGTCTGGGACGTGGACCGTAACGCGGCGCTGGCGCGCATGCGGCAGGCGCTGGCCGACTATCGAATCGTCGGTGTGACGACCAACATCGAATTTCTGTCGCGTCTCGTCGCCTGCCCGGCGTTCGTCAATGCCGAGCTCGACACCGGCCTGATCGAGCGCAGCCGCGGCTTCCTGTTTCCGGCGCGCAGCGCACCGCCAAACAGTGTCTTCTTCGTCGCGGCCGTTGCCGGCCTGCTGCGCGAGCAGGCCGCCGCCGTCGCGCGGGCCGGCCGTTCGGGCGACCCGTGGTCGCCTTGGAGCCTGCACGACGGCTGGCGCCTGAACATCCAGCCGCGGCGCACGCTCACTTATTGCAGCGGCGAAACGCGACACGAGGTCACCGTGGCCTACGAAGCCGACGGTTGGCGGCTGACGCTGGGCGGCGAATCGGTGCTGGCGCGTGGCCGGATTCTCGACAGTGGCCCGTTTTCCGGGCAGGTCGCGGTCGAGCTCGACGATCGCCGCCTGGTTGCCAGCGTCGTCGCGGTAACCGAAAAGCAGGAGCAGAAGCGGCACGTCTTCCTCAACGGCACCAACTACGTCATCCTGCGCGACGATCCGCTGCATCTGGTCGAAGCCGGTGGAGCGCAGGGCGGCGGTTTGACGGCGCCGATGCCGGGCAAGGTGGTCGCCTTGCTGGCGGCCGTCGGCCAGCAGGTCGACAAGGGGGCCCCACTCCTGATTCTCGAAGCGATGAAGATGGAACATACGATCACCGCGCCGAAGAACGGGCGCGTCAGAGCCTTTTGCTATGCGGCCGGCGATCAGGTCGCCGACGGAGCGCAACTCGTCGACTTCGAGATCGAGGGCGGGCGATGAGGCTGCCGAAACGGGTGAAGCTGGTCGAAGTCGGTCCGCGCGACGGCTTGCAGAACGAAAAGCAGATCGTGCCGGCAGCCGTCAAGATCGAACTCGTCGAGCGTCTGAGCGAAACCGGCCTGTCAGCCATCGAGACGACGTCCTTCGTCTCGCCGCACTGGGTACCGCAGATGAGCGACCACAGCGAAGTGCTGCGCGCCGTCCTGGCCAGCCCGAGACGGCGGCCGGGAGTTTCCTACCCGGTGTTGACGCCCAACCTCAAGGGTTTCGACGCGGCCGTCGAGGCCGGCGCGCAGGAGGTGGCGATTTTCGCCGCCGCTTCGGAGACGTTTTCGCAAAAAAACATCAACTGCCGTATCGACGAGAGCTTGAAGCGCTTCGCCGCCGTGCTCGATGCCGCCAGCGCGCTCGATCTGAAAGTGCGTGCTTATGTCTCCTGCGTCGTTGCCTGCCCGTACGAAGGTGCTGTCGACCCGGCGGCGGTCGCCCGGGTAGCGCGGCAACTGCACGACATGGGGTGCTACGAAGTCTCGCTCGGCGACACCATCGGCGCCGGCACGCCAGCCTCGGTGCAGAGGATGATCGAGGCTTGTGCCGCGGTGGTGCCGATCGAACGGCTGGCCGGTCACTACCATGACACCTATGGCATGGCGATTGCCAACATCTACGCCTCGCTCGAACTGGGCATGACGGTCTTCGACAGCTCGATCGCCGGGCTCGGCGGCTGTCCCTATGCGATTGGCGCCACCGGGAACGTGGCGAGCGAAGACGTTGTCTTTCTGCTGCAGGGCCTCGGCATCGAAACCGGCGTCGAGATGGACAAGCTGCTCGCCGCCGGAGAGTTCATCTCGCGCCACCTGGCCCGCGAACCGGCTTCGAAAGCGGCACGCGCGCTGCTCGCCGCGAAAATGATCCGTTAGGAAAACGATGACCGCCAGTGCAGGGAGTTCCTCATGATGCCAGCCGTCGCCTCACCGTGCATCAACATCTGCCGGATGGACGACGACACGGGTTTCTGCCGCGGCTGCTTTCGCACGATCGAAGAAATTGCCGCCTGGAGCGGCTCGTCGAACGATCGCCGGTGGCAGATCCTGCTTGCCGTCGAGCGCCGTCGCCGCGACCACGACCCGCTCGGCTGCGCCTCGGGCGGAGAGTTCCGGGGACAGTGCGGGCGTTGAACATGGCGACCAGCGACGACGACTATCTTTGCGTTGGCATCTGCATGGCCGACCCCGATTCCGGCTACTGCCTCGGCTGTGGCCGGCCGCCGCCGCCGGTAGCCGCGACGACGCCGGAGATGGTCGCCGAGAACGTCCGCCCGCGGCGCCTGCCCGACGCGGAAGACAACGACAATGCGCCGGGCCCGGGCTGATGCTGCCCGCCAATCTGCTGGTTCTAGAACGCGGCTGGCTGTCGTCCAACAACATCGTTTTCTTCGAAGCAGATCAAGCCGCGCTGATCGATAGTGGTTACGTGACGCACGCCGGCCAGACGGTCGCCCTGCTCGAACACGCGCTCGACGGCCGCCGGCTGACGAGACTCCTCAACACGCATTCGCATTCCGACCACATCGGCGGCAACGCCGCCGTGGCGGCGGCTTTCGGCTGCCGGGTGATCGTTCCCGTGGGTATCGACGCGACGATCGCCGAGTGGAACGAAGAAGCCCTCCTCCTCTCGCCGCTCGGTCAGTCGGCAACGCGCTTCCGGCATGATGCGACGATCGCCGCCGGCGACGAAATCGAGCTCGGCGGACTCCACTGGCGGACCATCGCCGTGCCGGGTCACGACATGGACGCGCTGGCCTTCTACAACTCCGAACGACGCCTGCTGATCTCGGGCGACGCGCTTTGGCGCAACGGTTTCGGTGTCATTTTCTCGGAACTGCTGGGCCATCCCGAGGATGCCGGCGGCCTGAAAGCGGCGCACGAAACGCTCGACCAGCTGGCCCGTCTGCCGGTCGACCTGGTGATCCCCGGCCACGGTGCGCCCTTCGTCGAGGTCGACGACGCCTTCGAACGCGCCTATCGGAAGCTTGCCGCTTTCGAGCAGGACGTCGAACTGCTCGCCCGCCACGCGCTGAAGGTCATCCTGGTCTTTGCCCTGCTGGAAAGGCGCCAGCTAGCGCGCGCCGAGCTGCCGGAATTCCTCGCCGGCCTCAGCTTCTGCCAGAGTGTCAACGCGCGCTACCTCCAGCACAGCAACGACTTCCTCGCCCACTGGCTGGTCAGAGACCTGATCCGCGGCGGTGCGCTCAAGGACCAGGGCGGCGTGTTGATTCCGGTATGAGGGAAAAGCTCTAATCCGGTTTGGTTTGGCAACTGAGACTCCCCGAATGCCGTCCGCCAGCGGCGGTTGAGCACCCCTCGGAAAATCGCGTTCCGTGCACCGTCAACTCCTCCTTAGAGACGGGTTGCGAGGCGCTCGGGCGGCGCGAGTGTGTAAACCGACGCGCCGGTTTCCGAAACCGGAGGCGGGGTGAAAACAAAGGTGGCGAAGGTGAGGAAGGGGAGGTCGGGCGGCCAGTTCGTTGGCAATGGCATTGGAAAGAGCGTTGTTTTCGGTTCCTGGCCGCAGGCAAGAGCCCGCACCTGACGCCGACGTTGCCCAAAACCAATTCGACCTGAAAATCCTCTGGCCGGCACCCCGCTACCGAGGAGGTGGTGGGGCTAAAATAAGGTTTGCAAACTTGCTTAAACCACCAGAGACCGGACAGGGAATACAGAGGAATTGACCGGCATTCAAGCGACAGCGTCGTGACGGTGACGGACGAAAGAGAGCGGGTGGTGACGGAGAAACGGTTGCCGAATGACCTATCGAAGACTGTCGCGTCCTTGCTGCCCTGGCGAGCGTGGTGGTGGAATTCACCTAAGATTGGTACTGGCTGGTCGATAGCTTGCAGGAAGCGCGCGCAAATCGAACGGCTGGAAAAGCGTCTGCAGGAAAAGTTCGGAGAACGATCCGACTGCGCTTGCTGGCCAGCGTTCCCGGCATCGGCCGCATTCTGGCCGCGATGCTGGAAACCGGACGATAGGACGCTTCAATGCCGAAGCCAAACGCTTTCACGAACGCAAGAAGGCCAGAACCAGCAACGTGGTGGCGACCAAGGCGCTGGCACACAAATTGGCACGAGCCCGCTTCCACATCGTGCAGGAAGGCGCATCCACCTCATCTTGCTCCTCCTTTGGAGCATCATAAGCCGGACAGATCTTTTGCTACAAAATCGGGCAGATGACTTGTTCCCTACAGGGGCACCCCCTCCTTGACACAGCCGACAAGACCGACTATAGCTTGTGTATGAAGCGCAAACGCGCCGCTTGGCGTGAAAACCTCCGGGCAAATGTCCTGGGGCCCACGCTGCGATCACCTCCGAGTAACGAGGCCCGGCAAGGGCATTCCCATACGCAACTCGGCACACCCAAGAAAGTCAATGGCTTACACGAAGACGCTTCAGCAGGCATGCGTGAATGCTCCCATGGAAAAAAGAAGCTTTGAGGGTGCCTGATACCTGGGAAGTGGTAAGGCTTGGACTTGTGTATCGGGGTATGCTGTATGGGCGGTTCACCCCCATCGTTGTGACGGGCCAATTTGGTTGCGTCGCGGCGACGCTCGGATTCGGATGCGTTCGTTTGCTGATATTGTTCAAAGGGACAGAACATGATCGAGGAAGGCGATGCCTATACCATTCTGAAACGCTTGGTGGAAATCACCGCGCCTTACCTGGGCGATGATTTTTTTACAAGAATGGTCGAGGCAGTGGGAAAACTATTTGATGCGGATATGGTTTTCGTGACTCGGGCACTCGACAATCCGCCCACCCGCGTGCGGGTGCTCGCCGCGTGGCAGGAAGGTCGTCATCTTGACAGCTTTGATTTCGATCTGGTCGGAACGCCGTGCGAAATGGTGTTCGCAGGGGCCCCCGTGGTGGTCGCGGGCGATGTCTGCTGTACCTTTCCGGCCGAGAAGGGAACAACGTTTGAAAGCTACATAGGTATTCCTCTGTGGAGCCGTTGCGGTGAGATGATCGGGCACTACGCGATCATTTCCTCGCGGCCGATTTCAACGCCGGCACAAGCGAAAGTGTTACAGGAAATCGCGCAAATCTGCGCTCACCGTTTCGAAGCGGAAACATGGCGGCTTTTGATCGAAGGGGAAAAGGAAGCGGCTTATCGGCAGTTGCAGGAGCTCAACGCAAGGCTCGAGCAGGAAGCGATCACCGATTTTCTGACCAAACTGTACAATCGCCGCCATTTCAGCCGTCGCTGTGACGAAGCTTTTGGACGAATGCAGCGCGGCGGGGCGCGTTTTGCTCTGATTCTATTCGACGTTGACCGTTTCAAAGCGGTCAACGATACGCATGGCCACGATGCGGGCGATGAGGTGCTTGTCGGTGTCGCCGAAACCTTCCGCCACAATACACGTGAAAACCTGGAAATCATCGTGAGGTTCCCTCGGTATTTCGTCTTCCAAAGGGTGGGGTTCATGCTACCTGTTTTTCCTGATCCTGGCTGCCGAGCCACTTCTCCATGAACTGAACAGGCGACAGGTAGCCCAGGCTCGAATGCT
>NZ_JAPUVI010000104.1 GCF_029255285.1 Accumulibacter sp. | reverse complement strand
CATGTGGCTCTCCTGCGGGAGTCACCGGCGTCGTGACCGGCAGAAACCCGAGCTGCGTATCAAAGCTTGGCGATCGAAACTTCAGTCGCCTTGACCAGGGCCAAGACTTCGGTGCCAACCCGTAATTGCAGATCCTTGACCGAGCGCGTGGTGATCACGGACGTGACGATTCCATGCGGCGTCTCGACGTCCACTTCGGAAACGACGGGACCGTCGATGATTTCCTTGATGCGTCCGCGGAACTGATTTCTGGCGTTGATTGACTGGATGGGCACGACGTTCTCCATTGGGTATTTGACCAAGGGGCATTGTGGGCAGTCAGAACGGGCGCGGCAAATAACAAGATATGCATAGCTTATTCTTCGGGATCTCTGCTTTGCTTTGTATTGTATGGAGCGCGACGGGTGGCAGAGTGCAGCAAGACCAACTGCCGCGGCGACCAGAGCTACCGCGCGAGGAGTCGGTACGACTCGCGCGGCAGCGTGTTCGTCGACCGCCAAGAACTCCTGGCCACGCCGCACGACCGGCTCCGTGCCGCGCGCATAAGCATAGAAAAACTTTGTCTTTGCGGGATGTTGCGCCGTGGCCTAAGGTTGACGCCTACGCGCTGAGTTCCCCGTGGTGAGTCCATGGATTCCGGCGGCCAGTTGCCGCCACACCGTCCCCAGTTGAGGAGATTCGCATGTCCAGATGGTTCGCAGACAATTCCCTTTCCATAGGCCGCACGCCGCTGATCAGACTCAACCGCATCGCCGACGGCGCGCCGGTCAACCTCTTCGCCAAGATCGAGGGACGCAACCCCGCCTATTCGGTCAAATGTCGCATCGGTGCTGCGATGATTTGGGATGCCGAGCAGCGTGGTCTACTGGGCCCAGGCAAGGAACTCGTCGAACCGACCAGCGGCAACACCGGCATTGCCCTGGCCTTCGTCGCCGCGGCACGCGGGATTCCCCTTACACTGACCATGCCGGAAACCATGAGCCTGGAGCGGCGCAAGCTGCTGGTCGCCTATGGTGCCAAGCTGATACTGACTGAAGGCGCCAAAGGCATGGGTGGCGCCATCGCCAAGGCCGAGGAGATCGCGGAGTCGAATCCGGAGCGCTACGTGCTGTTGCAGCAATTCAAGAACCCGGCTAACCCGGCGATTCACGAGAGCACTACCGGCCCCGAGATCTGGGACGACACCGACGGCGCTATTGATATTTTTGTCTCTGGGGTCGGAACTGGCGGCACCATCACCGGGGTTTCGCGTTACATCAAGAATACCCGTGGCAAACCTATCCTTTCGGTAGCGGTCGAGCCTTCTGCCAGTCCGGTGCTGACTCAGACGCTTGCTGGCGAAGCGCTCAAGCCGGGTCCCCACAAGATCCAGGGCATCGGTGCCGGCTTCGTACCGCAGGTGCTCGACCTCTCGCTGGTCGATGTCATCGAACAGGTGTCGAACGAAGAGGCTGTCGAGTACGCCCGCCGCCTTGCCAGGGAGGAAGGCATTCTCTCCGGGATCTCATGCGGGGCGGCGGTGGCTGCGGCTGTTCGCCATGCCAGGAAACCTGACAATGCCGGCAAAACCATCGTGGTCGTGCTGCCCGACTCGGGCGAGCGCTATCTGAGTTCGGTATTGTTCGAGGGCGTCTTCGACGCCACTGGTCAGGCGCTGTAAGGCCCACCGCTTTCGAAATCTTGTTGAGCAATCGGCCATACTCTATCGATTCCTTTGAGGAATCTGGGGCGTGGGGTGTGGCAAGAAGGGGTGGCCGTAAGGCCGCTGCATCGGGAAGCCATTGTGACCCCGGTGCATTCTCGGGGGCAGGAGAGCACCGCCCATCTATCCGCCCGCCGCCCCATCGGCGTTGCTTTGCCCGCGTTTCTGGCCATATCAGGCACGCCCCCCGATGCCGAGGGCAGGGCGAGAACGTGGACAGGCGCCGGCAGGTAAGGGTTGCGCACTGGCCAGTGGTACATGGCGAGGAAAGTGGTGGCATTCAGGGTGGTGCCGTTCTCGCCGTGGAGCGTGGGCAGTCGGCTAGACCGCAGAAGTCGCGGCGCCGACGAGAGCCCCCGGCGGCAATGCTATAATCGAGTCTTTCCGCGCTTTCCCGATGCTCATCACCCGCCGCCTCGAGTTTGACGCCGGCCACCGCATTCCCGACCACAAGAGCCAGTGCCGCCATCTGCACGGCCACCGTTACGCCATGGAGATCACACTCGCCGGCGACATCATTCAGCGGGAGGGCGATCCGGCAAACGGCATGGTGATGGATTTTTCCGCAGTCAAGGCGCTAGCCGCGCGACACCTGGTCGACGCTTGGGACCATGCCTTTTTGGTATGGTCCGGCGACCGTCCGGTGGTGGAGTTTCTACGCTCGCTGCCGGACCACAAGACCGTGCTGCTCGATTGCGTGCCGACGGCCGAGAATCTCGCTCAGGAAGCCTTCGCCATCCTCGCCATGGTCTATCGCGACATCTACGCCAATCGGTTGCAGCTTGTCCGTCTACGCCTATACGAGACGCCCAACTGCTGGGCGGAAGCCGTGGCGCCTGACGGCGCGGACGATCGGGATCTCCGGTTTCACGCCGTCAGGCGCCAGCCCAAAGCCGGTTCTGACGTTTGACCGGCAATGGATTAAAATCCCCCCGGAGTCGCGACGGCGAACGGAGTCGGACTTGAGTCGACAGCACCACCCGGCCGGCTGTCCAGCAGGCAGCCATCCGCAACTCCCCCGAGCACCGGAAGGAAGCTGATGCCTCACCGAATTCTTCGTGTTCCCGAGCGCGGCATGCTCGACGCCTATGAGGCCCTGCTTGCCGCACGCCGCTTCACGGCCGACCCGGCGCAGAGCGCGGCCGCCGACCGTCTGCAGCGTCTCTACTACGCGCTGCTGTCGTTCAAGGTCGGGCGACGCAGCGCTCTGCGGCGTTTCTTTTCCCCGCCGGAGCTGCCGCGCGGCGTCTACTTCTGGGGCGGCGTCGGGCGCGGCAAGAGCTTCCTGATGGATTGTTTTTTTGACTCGGTGCCTTACCGACGCAAACGGCGGATTCATTTCCACGCTTTCATGCACAGCGTTCATCGGCAGTTGAACGAACTCAAGGGCGAGAGCGATCCGCTACTGCGCGTGGCAGACCGGATCGCTGCCGAGGTGCGCCTGTTGTGCTTCGACGAATTTCACGTTTCCGACATCGCGGACGCGATGATCCTCGGACGGCTGCTCGACGCGCTGTTTGCCAGAGGCGTCGTCTTTGTGATGACTTCCAACTACCCGCCCGAGCGGCTCTATCCGAACGGTCTGCAGCGCGAGAACTTCCTGCCGACGATCGCCTTGCTCAAGGAGCGTCTGGACATACTGGAGATCGATGCTGGCGTCGATTACCGCTTGCGGACGCTCGAACAGGTCGAGATCTTTCACTATCCGGCCGATGCGGCGGCGGAATCGAAAATGGCGGAGTATTTCGTCGCCATGGCCGGTGGCGAGGGCGCCGCGGCGGGCAACATCGAGGTTCTCGGTCGCCAGATTCCGACCTTGCGGCGCGGCAACGGCGTGATCTGGTTCGACTTCAAAGCACTCTGCGGTGGCCCGCGTTCGCAGAACGACTATCTCGAACTGGCGCGTGGCTATCACACCGTACTGCTGTCGGCCATCCCGAGAATGCCGCCCAGCATGTCGTCCGAGGCCAGGCGCTTTACCTGGCTGGTCGACGTCTTCTATGACCACAAGGTCAAACTGATCGCCACCGCCGATGGTGCGCCCGAGAGCCTCTACACTCAGGGAACGCAGGCTGGCGAGTTCTTTCGCACGGTCAGCCGTTTGACCGAGATGCGCTCCCGCGAGTATCTCGGACTGCCGCATCTGTCCTGAGCGGCAAGGCTGCTTTCGGCGGCGAGTTGATCACGTGTTGGCGACGCCGGCCCGGCCAACGGCCAGGGTGATACGGAAGTTACCGCTGCCCTGACCATTGGTCGCCAAATCACCGTCAGGCGGCCGCCAGCGCCTGCTCCAGGTCGGCGATCAGGTCGTCGATGTGTTCGATCCCGATCGACAGGCGAATCATTTCTTCGGATACCCCGGCCTTGGCGAGTTCGGCCGGCCCCAGTTGCCGGTGCGTGGTCGACGCCGGGTGGCAGGCGAGCGACTTGCTGTCGCCGATGTTGACCAGGCGTGTGAACAACTGCAGGGCGTCCTGAAAACGCGCTCCGGCTTGCGAACCGCCACCGTCGGCCGCCTTGACGCCGAAGGTCAGAATACCGGAGGCTTTACCGCCCATGTACTTGGCCACCAGCGCGTGGTCCGGGTGCTCGGCCAGGCCGGCGTAATTGACCCACGCCACCTTGGCATGGCCCTGCAGGTAGCTGGCCACCCGTTCCGCGTTGCTGCAAATGCGCTCCATGCGCAAAGGCAGCGTCTCCAGTCCCTGCAGGATCAGAAAGGCGTTGAACGGCGAGATCGCCGCTCCCATGTTGCGCAGCGGCACCACGCGGGCGCGGCCGATGTAGGCCGCCGGACCGAGCGCTTCGGTGTAGACGACGCCATGATAGGAAACGTCCGGCTCGTTGAGGCGCTTGAACCTTGCCTTGTGCTCGGCCCACGGGAAACGACCGCTGTCGACGATCATGCCGCCGATCGAGTTGCCGTGACCACCGATATATTTGGTCAGCGAATGTACGACGATGTCGGCGCCATGCTCGAATGGACGGCACAGGTAAGGCGACGGGACGGTGTTGTCGACGATCAGCGGCAGGCCGTTCCGGTGCGCGATCTCCGCCAGCTTCTCGAAGTCGGTGACGTTGCCCAGGGGGTTGCCAACCGATTCGCAAAACAGGGCCTTGGTTCGGCCGTCGATCAGCTTCTCGAAACTTTCGGGCTCGGCATGGTTGGCAAAATGGACGCCGATACCATACTGCGGCAATGTGTGGGCAAACAGATTGTAGGTTCCGCCGTAGAGCGTCGAGGCCGAAACGATGTTGTCACCCGCTTCGGCGATCGTTTGAATGGCGTAGGTAATCGCGGCTTGCCCCGAGGCCAAGGCCAAGCCGCCGATACCGCCTTCCATGGCAGCGACTCGCTTTTCGAGAACATCCTGCGTCGGGTTCATGATCCGTGTGTAAATGTTGCCGGCCACCTTGAGGTCGAACAGGTCTGCTCCGTGCTGGGTGCTGTCGAAAGCGTAGGAGGTCGTCTGGTAAATCGGTACGGCGACGGCCTTGGTCGTCGGTTCGGGGCTGTAGCCGGCGTGGACGGCGAGAGTTTCGAGTTTCATGCGGGATCTCCGTGCGTGGCGCGGTATCAATAAGGGACTGAATCTTAGCACCTCGCCGGCCGGGATTGGCGGCCCTGCGAAGGCGCACGGAGAACTCTCAGCCGGCCAATCGGCGACGAGTTGAAGCGGATCGGCATCGACACCGTCAGCCATGTCGTCAGCCTGACCCATACCGATCAGCACTTTGCCCAGATCGTCGAAGCCATAGCGCCGAAGGGCAAGATCGGGCTGATCGACGACCCGGCGCCGATCGACATCAACAAGCTGAAGAGCGTTTCGCTGCGCTGGGAACTGATGTTCACCCGCTCGCTCTTTCGCACCGGGGACATGATCGGGCAGCACCGTCTGCTCAGCGAGACGGCCGCTCTGGTCGACGCCGGAATCATCCGGACGACGCTGGGCGAACATTTCGGGGCCATCAACACCGCCAATCTGAAGCGCGCGCACGCACTGATCGAGTCGGGCAAGGCGCGGGGCAAGATCGTACTCGAAGGTTTCGCCGGTTGAATGGTCTTCCCTCCATCGCCAGAGGTTCCAGGACGGGCCCGCTAGCGACCACGGTTGGCGATTGACAGCGCTCGACGGCGGTCCATATACTGCCAGCGGTTCGACCTGTCCCTGGCGGGATTGCGGAAGCGGGTGGAACCTGCCGAGCGGACGCCACCAGGGCGAGATCGACTTTCCGGGCCGGGTCCGCTCCTCCGAAAGATCGCGAGTTGCACGCAGGAAGGAGACCGGAACATGAAGCGCGAACTTCCCGACCTGACGGTCACTCCGCCGGTAGTTGGCGAAAAGGTGACCCTCGTTATTGGCCCCGACGGGAAGCAGTACGATCTTCCCGTGCTCGGCGGAACGCACGGCCCCAAGGTCATCGATGTGCGGCGGCTGTACGCCGAAACAGGCTATCTCACCTACGACCCGGGATTCATGTCGACCGCCAACTGCGACTCGGCGATCACCTACATCGACGGCGAGCGCGGCGTTCTCCTGCATCGCGGCTACGCGATCGAAGACCTTGCCGCGCAGGCGGACTTCCTCGAGGTCTGCTATCTCTTGCTCTACGGAAAGCTGCCGACGTCGTCGGAACTCAGCGCCTTCGGCCACCTGATTGGCCACCACAACATGGTCCACGAACAGTTCAAGCGGTTCTTCGAGGGTTATCGCCGGGATGCCCCGCCAATGGCGGTGATGGTGGGTACGGTCGGAGCGCTCAGTGCGTTCTACCATGACATGATCGACATTACCGACGCCGAAGCGCGAATGGTCGCCACGCACCGCCTGATCGCCAAAATGCCGACGATCTGCGCGATGGCTTTCAAGTACTCGCTCGGGCAACCCTTCCTCTACCCGCGCAACGACCTGGGCTACGCCGAGAATTTCCTGCGCATGGCTTTTGGCATCCCCGCCGAGCCCTACGTGGTGAACCCCGTTCTAGCGCGCGCCATCAACCGCTTCCTCGTGCTGCACGCCGATCACGAGCAGAACGCCTCAACCGCAACGGTGCGCATCGCCGGATCGAGCCATGCCAATCCCTACGCGTGTGTCGCGGCAGGGATCACGGCGCTCTGGGGACCGGACCACGGCGGCGCGAACGAGGCGGTGGTGAACATGCTCGAGGAAATCGGCAGCAAGAGCCGCATCCCCCTCTACATCAAGCGTGCCAAAGACAAGAGCGATCCTTTCCGGCTTACCGGCTTCGGTCACCGGGTCTACAAGAACTACGACCCACGGGCAGCGATCCTGCGCGAATCGTGTCACGAGGTGCTCGCGGAACTCGGCAAGAAAAACGAACCCCTGTTCGAACTGGCGCTCGAACTCGAACGTATTGCGCTCGACGATGAATACTTCGTCGAGCGCAAACTCTTCCCGAACGTCGACTTCTACTCGGGCATCATGCTGCGCGCCATCGGCTTCCCGACGACAATGTTTCCACCGCTGTTCGCGCTTGGCCGCACGATCGGCTGGATCGCCCAGTGGAAGGAAATGATCGAAGCGCCGGATCAACATATTGCGCGACCACGGCAGCGTTACATCGGCCAGCCGATTCGGCCCTACCTGACTCTCGCCGAACGCTGATACGCCAGTCGGCGATCGCCTCGCGGAGCGCGATCGCCGACGCTATTCCTGGCCAGCCTTCTCGGGTAATTGGCGCTGCATCAGGGCAAAGAAGCGGTCATAGAATGGACCGGCAGGAATCGTTTCACTACCCACCTTGACCAGGGAATCGCTGGAAGCCGCCAGCGGGATCGACAGTGAGCCGATCGCGGCGACGCCGACGCTGGCCGAATTGGGGTTCTTCTTGAGCGCGTAGCGGTCCTGGATGGCATTCACGTAAGCTGTCGCAACCCTCCCCGCCCCGCCCTCCGGCGCGCAGACCACGTTGAAGACGATCTGCACATGCACTTCTCCTTCGGGCTGGAAGTTCTTGCTGGCGCTGACATAGTCTCGCCTGACGGTAGTCATCAGGTAGCCCTGGCTGAGCAGGGCGCGACGCGCCGCCTCGCAGGTCGCGTCTACGTCGGCGTCGAACAGGCGAGAAAAGGTTTCGGTGGCTTCGAAACCCTCGTTCTGATAGACCGTGACAGTATTTCGCGAATGACCGCAAGCGGCCAGCAAACCGAGCAACATTAGACCGGCAAGCGCCCGGCGGATGGCGAGAACCCACGATCGGGCGGCACACGACTCAAGCGGAGGCGTGGGAGGAGCAGGCGGGAATGCCAGCTTAGGACGGGAATCGGTCAGCACGCAAGGAGTATACGTGGCCCTGTCAGGCACGGTCAAACGGCCCGCCGCCACGCCCGGAAACCTCTGGTCCGGCCTCCGCGCTGCCTGTGCGAAAGAGTCTAGAGTTCCGAGATTTTTCCATCGCTTCATTGAGTTGCTAAAGGTCGTGGCGAACTCGATACGTCTATCGCATGTCTACGCTCGTGGCATCGGCACTTGAGCACTTTAGCCGCTCGGCGACTGGATGGCACGGGCGCGGCGTCCGCTCCGCGCCGCCGAAGCGGCATGGCCCAGAGTGAGTACGCATTCAGGCGCACCTTCACACGGCTGCCCGGACTTGTTGGGCGCCCCGGTCTCGGATTACACTCCATCAGGCGGACCGGCAGATTCGCGGCCAGCGGCTGCGTCCCACCGCGGCCGGGGTGGATTTCACTCCGGCGTACACGCCATAGCGGAGATCGCCATGCACAAGTACTCGTCTTTGTGGGCCGGGTTGTTCGTGATACTGCTGATTCCCGACTTTCGCCAGGCACCGGTCGCTTCGCCGAGTCCGGCACGGCTCTCGGCCCAGCGGCTTCTGGAAATCGCGCAGTACTATGCCGGCAAGCGGTCCGGCGCCGACTCCTGGAGCCATGCGCGATATCCTTCCGTGGCGTCCTCGAGTGCGTCTGGGTACGTCGTCATTCGTCGTTCACAACGCAATGCCAGCACGGTCAATCAAGGTTCCGGCAACGTCGCCGCCAACGAAGTCGGGCTCATCGGGGATCCCTACATCAGATAGCGGCCGCGGCCGGCGTTGGAAAGGTATTCCACAGACGACGGGAGCTGAATCCACGGCGCAGACCGAGTCGATTGGCGTCAGTAGGGTGCGGACGGTGGCGACGATGTTGGGACCCTTGTTAAACATCGCGCACTCGGCCAGGATGCTCATCGCGGCAGCCGAGACCTCGGCTCGCGAGGGCGAGCCTTTCTTCGCCATGTCCTCGAGGATCTGTGTGGCCCGGATCACGGGAACGTGTGCCGCCTCGCACAGCCACAGGATCTCCTGCTGTACTTCCGACAGGCGCTCGAAACCCACTTCGACCGCCAGATCGCCGCGCGCGATCATCACGCCGACCGGAGACGAGTGGAGGCATCGCCAGGAGGATGCGGGGCAGATTCTCGAACGCCTCGCGGTTCTCGATCTTGAGGACGGCTCCGAGATGGCGGGTTCCCAGTCGGTAGAGTTCGTCGTGCACGTTCGACGTCGGCGGGCTGTCGTACGAACGAGAGCGCGATCGTGTCGGCCAGATGACGCGGCCGCGCGCGCGGTGGTCGAGCGCGAAAACTCTCCGCGGCTGTTCGTTTCAGCCGCCTGTCGTGGCTTCCGGGCAAGGCTTGCGGAAGCTGCCGCTCCCTTCTCTCAATTCAGGAGCCACCCGGGCACTCGTCGTCGGTGCTCGTCGGCGGCTCTTTGGCGCGCGCGCTCGCCTGCCGGTGCCGCGCCGCCTTGGCCAGGAGATGCGCCGTCACCGGCGCGGTGACGAAGAGAAAGAAGAGGACGGCCAATTCGTGCAGACTGAGGCCGGTGGCGTCGCCGGTCGAGAAGAAGATGGCGGACGCCAACAGCAAGGCACCGACACCGAGCGTCGTCGCTTTCGTCGGGCCGTGCAGGCGGGTCAGGAAGTCCGGCAGGCGTGCCAGGCCGACCGCTCCAAGCAGAACGAACAGCGCACCGAGGACGATCAGTGCCGCGACGGCGGCTTCAGTCGCGGCGTTCATTCGATGAGGTCCCCACGCAGCAGGAACTTGCACAGCGCCACCGTGCCGACGAAGCCGAGCAGGGCAAGCAGCAGCGCAACCTCGAAGTAGGCCGTACTGGCGTCGTGGATGCCGAACAGCACCAACAGGGCAATGGCGTCGATGCCGAGCGTATCGAGGGCCAGAATGCGATCGGTCGTATCGGGTCCGCGCAGGAGTCGATAGAGGGTGAGCGCCAGCGCGACGCCGATCAGGACGAAGCCGATCTCGATGGCGGCGGTCAGCATCCGAACATCTCCCTGAGCGGCATTTCGTAGCGCTGCTTGATTTCGCGCACCAGCGCCTGCGGGTCGGGGGCGTCGAGCGCGTGGATGACGAGCACCCAGCGTTCCCGGTCGACGTCTATCGACATCGTGCCCGGAGTCAGCGATACAACGCTGGCCAGCAGCGTGGCGACGAAGGGTTCGCGCAGATCGAGTGGCACGTCGACCAGGGCAGGCGACAGGCGGTGCAGCGGCCCGCTGACCTGGCGTGCGACTCGCCAGTTGGCGGTCACGATGTCGACCGCGAAGACGCCGAGGAAACGCAGTGCCCGCCAGGGCTTGGCGAGGCGTGGCGGATGCGGCCAGAAGGATCGTGTCAGGCGCGGCACGGCGATGGCCAACGAGGCGCCAAGCAACAGGAGAGCGGGCGACGCCGCATTGGTGAGCACCGTCCACAGCAAAAAAATGGTCAACGAGAGCAAGGGTTGCGGGAAGGTTTGTCGGATCATCGCGCCACCTCGTCGCCCAAGTTCGCCGGCCGCCGGCCGAGCACAGCGTCCACGTAGCCGCCTGGCGCGTGCAATTGGTGCGCCGCGCGCGCGCTGTAGTCGGCCAGCGGACGGGCGACGACAGCCAGCAGCGGTCCGCCGGCGACCAGCAGCAGGGTGGCGGCGGCTTTCCGCCCGCCGCCGGCGATCGGCCGTGTGGCCTCGGCGAATGTTCCGTTGCGCCAGATCAGCAGGCAGCCGTCGCGCGCCAGGGCGATCATGACGATGAAGCCCGCCGTCAGCAGGACGACCCAGATCGCCGTTCCAGCAGGGGCTTCACGCAGAGTACTGAGCAGCATCAGCTTGCCAAGGAAGCCCGAGAAGGGCGGCAGTCCGGCGACCGTGATGGCAGCGATCAGGAAAGCGACTTTCAGCCAAGCGGCGGGCGGCGGTCCGGCCCGAAAATGATCGCCGGCCGCGCCGCGCTGCTCGGCGATGACGCCGGCCAGGAGAAAAAAGGCCGCCGTCGCGACGGTCGATTGTACGAGATAGAACAAGGCTGCCGCGTCGACCCGAGGGCTGGCCTGCGCTGGCGTCAGCAGCAGGGTGCCGGCCGACAGCAGCACCAACCACGCGCCCAGGGCGCGCAGCCGGCTGGCCGCCAGGATACCGAGCCCGGCGAAGACGACGGTGGCCAGCGCCAGCGTCGTCAACCAGCGGTCGAGCAAATCCGGGAGAGCCGGCGCCAGCGCGACGCACTGCAAGCGCAGCAAGGCGACGATGCCGACTTTGGTCATGATCGCAAACAGCGCCGCCACCGGCGCGCCGGCGGCAGTATAGGTGTGCGGTAGCCAGAACGACAGCGGCAACAGGCCAGCTTTCAGAACGAAAACCGCGACCAGCAGCGCGCACGCCAGCCGGGCGAGCGCCGGGTCGTGTCCGGGCAGCGTCAGACGATGCGCCAGATCGGCCAGATTCAGAGTTCCCAGAGTCCCGTAGAGCAGTCCCAGGGCGATCAGAAACAGCGCCGAGCCGACGAGATTGAGCACCACGTAGCTGATTCCCGCGCGTGTTCTGGCCAGACCGCCGCCGTGCGCCAGCAGCGTGTAGGAGGCAAGCAGCATGACTTCGAAAAAAACGAACAGATTGAACAGATCGCCGGTCAGGAACGCGCCGCACAGGCCAACGACCTGCAACTGGAACAGTGGGTGGAAGTGTTGCCCACGTTCGTCGAAACCGGCGCTGGCGTAGAGCAGTGCGGCGAAAGCGAGGATGGCGGTGAGCAGCGTCATGCCGGCCGCCAGCCGGTCGACCACCAATACGATGCCGAAAGGCGCCGGCCAGTCGCCGAGGGCGTACACGCGCAGCACGCCGTCGTCGGCGAGCCGCGTCAACCAGGCGGTGACGAGCACCAGCAGCACGGCCGCCAGCAATCCGACCGTACGCTGGAATGCCGGCCGCTGGCCGGCCATCTGCAGCAGCGCGGCGACAAAGGGAATCAGGATCGGCAGGATGAGCGCGTGAGTGTTCACCGCGGCTCTTCCGGCGCGTCGACGTGGTCGCCACCCGACTCGGACAACGCGCGCAAGGCGAGCATCGCCAGATAGGCGGTCATTCCGAAACCGATGACGATCGCCGTCAGCACCAATGCCTGCGGCAACGGATCGGTGTAGGTGCCGCCGGGGCGAATCAGCGGCGGTGCGCCAACCTGCAGGCGGCCGCTGGCAAACAGAAAGAGGTTGACAGCATACGAGAGCAGGGTCAGGCCGAGCAGGATCGGAAAGGTGCGCGCGCGCAGGATGAGAAACACGCCGCAGGCGCTCAGCACGCCGACGGCGATGGCCAGCAGTGCTTCCATCAGGCTTGCTCCGCGCCGCGGCGGGCGCGCAGCGATAACTGGCCGAGTCCCGACAATACGCTGACCACGACTGTGACGACGACGAGATAGACGCCGAGGTCGAAGATCATCGCCGAAGCCACTTCGATCTCGCCCAGCAGCGGCAAGCGCACGTGGCCGTGCGCACTGGTCAGAAACGGACGACCGAAGGGCCAGCTCGCAAGGCCGATGCCGGACGCCAGCAAGAGACCCAGCGCCAATAGCCTGACCGGACGCTGGGGCAAGCGGGGTTGCGCGAAAGCGATGCCGTTGGCCAGGTACTGCAGAACCAGCGCGACGCTGGTGATCAAGCCGGCGACGAAGCCGCCACCGGGAAGTTGGTGGCCACGCAGGAAGACGTACACCGACACGGTCAGCGCGAGCGGCAGCAGCGGCCGCATGAGCATCGACAGAAACAGGGGATGCGCTTCACCGGCCCAGCGCCGACCATCCCCGTCGCGCGCCGGAATTCTCAGAACCAGGCGATCGAGCAGCGCGTGCGACGCGAGAGCGACCATCGCCAGGACGGTGATTTCGCCGAGCGTGTCGAAACCGCGGAAATCGACCAGAATGACATTGACCACATTGGCGCCGCCGCCACCGGGCAGCGCTTCTCGCAGATAGAAATCGGCGAGCGTGGAGTGGTCCGGTGCCGTCAACATCTGCAGCGTGACCAGCGCCAGGCCGCCGCCGCTGAGCAGCGCCAGAACGATGTCGCGGATCAGCCGGCGGGCACTGCTGTTCGGTGCGTCGCGCGGCGGCAGGTAGTAGAGGACGAGCAGCATCAGGACGATGGTTCCCATTTCGACGGCGAGCTGAGTCAGCGCGAGATCGGGGGCCGAAAGGCGAACGAAGGTCAGCGTCACGCTCAGTCCGACGACGCTGACCAGGATCACCGCCAGCAGTCTTTCCCGGTACAGTACGGTCGCGCCCACCGTGCCGAGCAGGAGGACGAACAGGGTAGCGAGCGCGGCCTCGTTCGCCGGCTGCCCGGCCGGCCGGATGCCGCCGCCACCGAGGGCCGAGAAGAACGACCAACCGCCGAGCAGCACGACAAAGGTGAACAGCAGCGCGCTGTAGCGTTGCAACGAACCGTTGTCGAGCTTCGCCACCGTCCGGCGGGCGCCGGTGGCGAGCCAGCGGTAGAAGCGCTCGAAAGCCGTGCGCGGGTGCATCGGCGGCAACTGCTCCTGCCAGGCGAACAGAGGTCGTCGCAGGGCATAGATCAGAATACCGCCGACGAGCGCCACGAGGCTCATCAGGAGGGGTCGGTTGAAGCCGTGCCAGAGCGCCAGTTGGAAGTCCGGCAGCGGCGCCTGAAGCGCCGCACCGGCGGCGGCGGCGAGCAGTGGCTGAACCGTCCAGGCTGGGAAGATGCCGACCAGCAGGCAGAGCAAAACCAGCAGCATGATCGGAGCACGCACCCAGCGCGGCGGCTCGTGCGGCTGGCGAGGCAGGTCGACCGGCTGACCATTGAAGAACACGTCGTGCACGAAACGCGACGAGTAGGCGACGGCCAGCATGCCGGCGATCGTGGCAAACAGGGGCAAGGCCCAGCCGAGCGGTGCGAACTGCGGGTAGGCAACCGTTTCGGCGAAAAACATTTCCTTGCTCAGGAAGCCGTTCAGCAAAGGTACGCCGGCCATCGAACCGGCAGCGATGATGGCCAGCGTCGCGGTGATCGGCATCACGCGGAACATGCCGTTGACGCGCCGCATGTCGCGCGTGCCGCATTCGTGGTCGATGACGCCGGCTGCCATGAACAGCGAGGCCTTGAAGATCGCGTGGTTGATGAGGTGAAAGACGCCGGCGACCACCGACAGCGACGTATCGAGACCGAACAGCAAAGTGATCAGGCCGAGCTGACTGATCGTCGAGTAGGCCAGCAGCCCCTTGATATCGTTGCGAAAGAGCGCCGTCATCGCGGCGTAGACGAGAGTCAGCGCGCCGCTGCCTCCGACCAGCCAGAACCAGAGGTCGCTGCTGCCGAGCGCGGGGTAGAGACGGGCGAGCAGAAAGACGCCGGCTTTGACCATCGTCGCCGAGTGCAGATACGCCGAAACCGGCGTCGGCGCCGCCATCGCACTCGGCAGCCAGAAGTGGAAAGGAAACTGCGCCGACTTGGTGAAAGCGCCGAGCAGGATCAGGACGAGCGCTAGGGCGTAATGCGGGTGTGCTCGGATCTTCTCGCCAGCGGCGAGAATCACCGTCAGCTCATGGCTGCCGGCGATCTGGCCGAGCAGCAGGATGCCGGCGAGCAATGCCAGACCACCGCCGCCGGTGACCGCCAGGGCCATGCGGGCGCCGACCCGCGACTCGTACTTTTCGCTCCGGTAAGCGACGAGCAGAAAGGACGACAGGCTGGTGAGTTCCCAAAAAATCAGCAGTAGAAGCAGGTTCTCGGAGAGAACGATGCCGAGCATCGCCGCCATGAAGAGCAACAGGAGCGAATAGAAGCGGCCGAGCCGGTCGCTCGGCGGCAAGTACCAGGCGGCGTAGAGGACGACCAGCAGGCCGATGCCGAGAATCAGCAGGCAGAACAGCAAACCGAGACCGTCGAGACGCAGGCTGATCTCGAGTCCATAGGTCGGCAGCCACGTCAGGCGGGCGATCTCGGTCTGACCGGCGAAGGCGGCCGGTGCCAGTGGCAGCAGCAGGGCGAGGCAACTCGCCATCACGGCCGCAGCGGTCAGTGCCGCGGCTTCGCGCCCGTAGCGCTGCAGCAGCAGCGGCAGGGTGAAAGCCGCCAAGGCGGTGGCCGGGATAACCGGCAGCAGAACGCTCGAGTTCAACCAGTTCACAGAGTTCCCAGCGAGAAGAGTTGTCCGGGGCGTGACGCGGCGGGTGCCTGATGTCCGATTATAGCGGTGCTGGAGTGTTTTCCCAGTCGGGCGGCCGGAGCGTCGTGGCACGATTGGCCTGCGCCCGTCGCACGAGCACCTAGGAAAGGCCCCCGCCTCGCCAGCCCGTCCCGGCCACTCACCGCCGTGGCGACAAGTCCCTGCCTGTGCTGAACTCGTATCTAGCCACACTTGTCCCTGGGCACGATCGACAAGGTGACCAGATCATTCAGGTCACCCGAAGCGGTGACCGACCGGCCGCGCGGAAGCCGCCGTCACATTCCGCTTCGGCGGACTGCGCCGCTCTCGATGCCTCGGCGTGTGCGCATTTCGAACACAAGTCGACTCAGCCGTTGGCCATGAGTCGAAGGAACTTTCCGGAAATCTCAGCCCTTCGCCTCATCAGCGCCGACGGAGGTCTTCTTTATGCTCCGGTCCGATAGCCACCCTTGCCGACTGTCTGATCGTCCGTATTTCGTCACCTCCGAGGCGACCCAAAACCTCGGGAAGACGAGCATCAGGCGAGGACGAGTGGGTATCAACGTCAAATGCGTACGAGAATTGCGGACGCTGGCGCATAGCCGTGGTTCGTCCCCGATTATCCCCTCGCGGCCGCACCGACCGCCTATTTGATCGCGCCGTGAATTTGCTCCGACATACGCGTGGCAATCTCTGTCACACCTGCGGAAAATCCGGCTCGTACCGAATCGAGGTTTTTTAACACCACCTCAAAGTCAGAGTAGGTGAATGCTTCGTCCGAGACGATAGCCCATTTCTTACCCTCCCTGGCATCGGCGCCATAGTAAAGCGTTTCATAATACAGAGCATCCGGGAGTCCTTTGACAAACATGATCGCTGTCGCATTCACACGGGGAAGATAATCGATTGTCCACGGCGGGGAGTAGAGGCCGACTTGGGAAAAATAAAGGTGCAATAGCGCATCAGCGGAATAGGTTACTTCTTCGTAATCGATATTGTCGGGATCATCGGCCATCCTGGACAGATCATCCAACACGTGTACGGTATAGCCGAGCTTGCGCAGCGAGGCGGTCATGGCATCAGTGAACTCTTGTCCCGGCGCGAACTTCATCGAGACGAGCTTCTCCGTGAGCGTCCTTGTCTTCGTCCTGTTTTCCATGACATAGGCGAGACTGACAACCGGAGGTATCAATATTCCGATTGCACCGTTACGGTTATCAACGTAATATACGCTTGGCGTCGTCGCGGGAACAATCGCAATTGAGGTGATAATAGGCTTAGGTATGCTCACCGGGGGTTTGCTTGCGCAGGCGGTGAGCACGAACGCGACAACAATGGTCAAAGAAATGCGGGCAATCGATCCTCCAGCAAAGGGTTTCACAACTAACAGGGGATAGAGCCACCAAGTAAAGCTGGGGAGATTAAGGACTAGGCTATTGGCTAACCTCCCTCATCAAACCGTGCATACGATTTTCCTGCGCACGACTTTCCAATGTTCTTCACGGCGAGGCATGCGCCAAGTTCCCGACCTCTGCCAAGAGAGGTTGATACGGCCCGTAGCATTCGTACGGATTGCGGGGCCAAGTCCGTACCAAGTCCGTAAAGTGCTACAGATCGCGTAGCCTATCAGCCACCGCTTCGGCTTGGCAAGATGACTTTGTCAAGTCGTTAATCGGCCGAAGGAGCAGAAGTGATGGCTGGGTGGGAGTGTAGCGTAGGCAAGGAGTTACGACCAGGCTTGTGTAGGATCCAGCGATTAACAACTTTCCGACAAACCCGACGACGCGAATCGCGCTGCAGCAGCGCAGGGCCTGATGAATTGGAATTAGGTTTCATCGATACCAGCTGGCGCAACGACTGCCCCACCCGCTGACTTCCGGTGCGCCTTTGAATTTGCCACGCGTTATGGCCACCTGCCATTCAATATCCCGGTCCTTCAGTTTTTTAGCGACGGTGCGCGGCAAAGCAAGGCCGCCCGGGAAATCCTGACACGAGGATAGTGGTAGCCTTGCCCCAACGAACGGCTGCGGAAACCACCCCGGCAGGAGCAAGGACGGGCCCGAAGGACGGGGCCGAAGTCATCGACCGGTATCAATTCGAGGGGTCACCGGCTACCGCCCGCCTGACTCACGAGTGGGCACGGTCAAGTCGTCGGACAAATCGTTTCGGCCCGCCCGCGCGGCATCGTTGATCCGGCAGACGTCTCATGTCGATTCCCAGCGCAGAGACGGAGAAAGGGGATCGAACTTCGAGCGGCGCTGCCTGCCGCATCCGCTATTGTGTGGTGGCCGCCGAACAGCCGGCGGCTGCGGCGCGAGGCGGTTGAAGCGTGGAGATTCGGCCCCTCCGGGTGCTCGCCGCCAGCTTTGGTGAAAAAGGCGACGCGGGGCGCAAGACCGTGCCCCACGGGATCTCTCTTGATTGATATCCGGACACGCATACCGCTCCTCACGACGCGATCACCCCGAATGCGGAGGCCCTGCAGAGGACGCAAACACCATCGTTGTCGTGACCGCCAGGACCTCATGCCGTTGACTGCGACAAAGTTCACAAGGTAGCCGGCAATAGGGTTTAAGATTTGCGGGTCGTCGCCATTTCCGCGTTGGCGACGGCCGGAAAGGTGGCAACAAGGCGACTCGGGAGACCGGTCCGGTGGCGCTCGATTAAGCGGGAAGCCGTTGTGCTACCGTGAGGTCGGACGCAAGCGTTGCCGAGGGAACAAGTCAACCGGCCGCGTAGTCGGTCGTTATCGGAACTTGTAAGTGGGTGAACGCGGCGGGCTATTACGGCGATTCCGGTCGGGGTGCTTCGGTTTGCGAGGCAGGGAACTTGGGACTCACTTGGTTCGAAGGGTCATAATGAAAAAATTTAGTGTGTCGTTGATCGCTTTGTCGCTGCTCCCTTTCCCGGGTTGGTGTAACGACATTGGCGCCGAGGTTCAGTCGGCCGCTGCTCCGAAGACACCGGCCATCAAGACGATCACCAACTTCACCCAAGCGCTGCGGTGTATGGACGAGTTGCTGTACGCCTACGGCAAGCAGGGCATTGCGATCACTTCGACTGGCATCCCCGACGAGACCGGCAAAGTCAAGACCGGCACCAAGGAAATGCTGATCACTGCTGTCTCGAAGATGACCGTCAAGAGCAACGCTTTTGATTTCATTGATTTTCACTCTGGGGCCGATGACCTCGGTGCGCTTTTTGCCGCACGAGGGGATCAAAGCCGACTGATGCCCGATTACTACATTCGCGGCTCGATCACGCAGATGGACGACAACAGCGTCCGCAAGAACAAGGGTATCGGCTTTTCACTGCCATTCCTTGACCTCGGGGTTTCGAAGGATGATGCCTACGATCTGATCAGCATGGATTTGAGCATTGGCGATGCCGCTACGCGCAAGATCATTCCCATTACGAGCACCTCCAACACTTTGGTACTGCTCAAGGGAGGGGTCGCCGGTGAGGGTGGCGGAAAGATCGGCAAACTGGGTCTGAGTTTCAACGTAGACATCAGCCGTAGCGAAGGCGTTGGAGCGGCGACAAGAACGCTTGTCGAGTTGGGTCTTATCGAAACCCTGGGCAAGTTCACTCAGGTGCCGTACTGGAAATGCCTCGATACGGACCTGACGAATCCCTTGATCCGTGAACAGGCGAGGGAGTGGTTCGACAATGCCAAGGAAAACGATCGGGTGTTGTTCGTTCAGCGCAAGCTGGCTGGGATGGGGCGTTTCGACGGGCCGTTGAACGGTGTGACCAGTGCTGCGCTCAAGAATTCGATTTCGGAGTATCAGGCAGCGGCCGGCCTGATCGCCGATGGTGTGGTGAACTTTGATCTGTATGCGAGCCTACTCGACAACCTCCAAAATCAGATAGCGGCACTTCCGGCCGCCGGATCCAAGACGAGTTATGTTCCCGGCGTTAGCGGGGCAAGCCGGCCGCCAGCTGCCACGCAGGTCGTGGCGACGCCAGCGGCTGGGCCGACGAATGCGCCGAATCCGGTTTTCCGGATGAAGCTCGATACGGACAGAGGAGGCCGGCCGGCGTACAGAGTAGGCGAGTTTCTCAACCTGACGCTCTCGATGAATACGCAGGGAACGGCGTATTGTTACTATCAGGACGTTTCGAGTACCACGGCGCGGATATTCCCGAATCAGTTTCGCTCCGACTCGTCGGTTCCTGCCGGGGCCGGGGTCAAGATTCCTTCGGGTGGTTTCAGGATCAGATTCGACAGGCCCGGGCCGGAGCGCGTAGCATGCATTGGTTCCGACCGGGAGTTGGTCATTCCCAGTGCGCTACGGGGTGCACGTGACCTGTCCCCGCTACCAGTCAAATCGGTCGATGACGTCATTGGTCAGTACAAGCAGAATAATCCGAGCGCTGTGGTCAGCATGGTCGACATCACCGTTACTCCGCAGTGAACAAGATGCCCACCCCGCTACGCTACTGTTCGACGCGGTTTATTCGACGGTTCGGACTGTTTGGCGCTGTCGTCTCTGGCTGCCTGTTCTTCGCCGTGAGCCAGACGGCCCTAGGCGAGATCATCGTCGGCGGCGGTGGCGGGGCGGCGCCGGGAGCCAGCGTTGCGGGGCAGGGCGCTCGCGACGCAAGACAAAGAGCGAACGTCGAACGGCGGAGGGGTGACGACGACTCGGCCAGTCCAAACATCGTCATTATTGATGGAAATAACAACGGTTGGGGCAGCGTGAATGACTGGTCAGCCACTGGGTCTCCGGCGGGCAATGGGGCGGCCTACAACAGGAGACGGGCCAACGAAAACCGCGTCTTTCTTGGCGACGACGCCCCGGCGCAGCCGGTGGTCATCGTGCCGGCTCCAGTTCCACCCAATCCAAGGCCGGTTTACGGCACGCCAGCCGAGCAGTCAGCAGCAAGAAACGCAACACGGGCCAACGCCTACCGGCAACGCAGCGACTAGACAAGGTGACTTGTCGCAAACCCGCTTCCAGGAGACTGAGCAATGAGGTATTTCGTAGCTTTGCCATTGTCGCTGTGTACAGCTATGGCCGGTGCGCAAGTGTCGATCGATCTGTCCGGCATTAGCGTGAAGACCGGCCCCGGATCGTCGGTTTCGGCATCGGGGAATACAGTTGCCAACGAAAAGGGCGTGATCGCTCCGGATGCCGATGTCGAAGGCGTCGTAATCATCAACGACACCCTGAGTATCGACGGCGTCAAGATAGCCCGAGGGGTTACTGAGTACGTTTCGAAGAAGACTAAAAAGGTCTATTCCATCCGATGGGGAAAGAAGGGTGAGGGTGTGACCGTCACGGAGAAGCCTTGAATGGGAAACTGGCGGACGGCTGTTTTGACAATGGTGGAGAGTATCGTGGGCGTGCCGCGTTTCGTCGGTCGGATGTTGCTGTTGCTTGGGTTGGCCGCCGGCCTATTGGGAAGCGCATGTGCGCACGCTTTCCAAGTCAAGGACGGTGACCTGAAGACGATCTTCTACTCGAAAACCGATGTCCCGGTGGTTTGGCGCTACACACCAAACAGCGAAGTGATGATTCTCGATGTGCCGGGACTTGAGCAACTTGGCCGGACTTTCAACCGGGTAACTCAACTAACTGAGCAGCAGTACAGCGAGCCCTACCCGCGGGTGCTAACCTCGCTGGAACTGGCGAAGTATATTGGGAACGCTCATCGGACGTTCGCCAATTTCGCCGCGGGTCATGACTTGCGGATAGCTGACCTCGTGCAGTTCTTCAACCTTGCAGATCGCGACAAGGTCGAGTTGTTCCCTGAGGAGTACGCGCTGCGTGACTTTCTTCTCGAGCAGGGCTTGATCAAGGAGTGGCGCGGATTCTACCAAGTGCAGAGGCCGCAGGCGATGATCCTTTCGATACCGCAGGTCCAGGAACGCCGCGGGGGCGAACCGGCGGTGACCAGCCAGGCGCGTTACGCTATTTTGCTGCATGAACTTGCCCATGCGGAATTTCACACCAACGCGGCCTATAACAAGTACTGTCGTGCCTTCTGGACGAACGGATTGACTGCGGCGCAAAGGGATTCCTTCAAGAAATTCCTGGCCGGCATGCGGTACTCGGTGGACAATGAGGATCTAGTGATCAACGAAGTGCAAGCCTATCTGATGTTTACTCCAGATGCCGGAGCGTTTTCAGCAGCCCGGTTGGGGGTCACGGAAAACGTACTGGCCGGTCTGCGTGACTCCTTTGCGCGCGGCCAGCCGCCGGTGCGGCTTCCACTCCGTGTCAAGGCAGGAGAGTTGCCATGAACCATTTCTCGTCGATCAGCCCTTGGATCGTTCTCCTCGTCGGCATCGGAGTTCCGCTGGGCAGCCTGGCACAGAAGACGACACGCATACAGGGGAACACGGAGATCAATGCCTCTTCGAACAACACCACTGCCGTCGCCGTCGGCAGCAATGTCGTCGCCAAGAACCGGGTCGGCGTTGTGCAAGGTGACAAGAAAGGAAATACACGAATCAATATATCGACGTCGAACGTTACAACGATCGTCGGGGGACGCAACAAAAAGGCATGTACCAACATAGGAGCGATTGTCAGCGATGAATGCAAATAAACTTTCACTGGCGCAATATCTGGTCGCCGTGGCTCTCTGTGCGTCCACAGGCGCCGCGTTCGCCGTGCAGAACCTCAATGCGGCCTCGCAGACCAAAGTAAACAATGCCATGGCCAAGGCTTGGCAGAAAGGTGGCAATCCCAACGATCCCGCACTACAGAAGCGAGTAGTGAATATCGGAAGCAAGCGGGCGGGGACGTGCGACGTGAACGTCGGTACGGTGCAACCCGGGCAGCGAGCTCCGAAAGATATCGTCGTAACGACCAAAGAAGTTATCAACGTGTGCAAGTGAGAGAGTCGATGAAAACGAACCTGTATCGCGCGGCCCTAGCGGCTGCTCTACTGACCCTGATGAACGGGGCGACCGTGCTACCGGCGTTGGCCGCCGACGATGAAGCGTCGAGCCTCGAGGAATTGAAGCGAGCGATGACCGAGCCGTCGGAAGCTCCGAAGAAGAAACGGACGCGCGCTATCGTTTTCGATGGCGATCCTCAGCAGGCTTCGACCAGCAGCCCCGCGGCGGCTGGCGGCGCGATGGATTGCGCCGCTCTGCCGCCGGACGTCCGGGCAACAGCCGTCCAGTTTCCGATTCAGTTCCGCCCGGGCAGTGCAGTCATTTCCCCGGCGTCGGGCAATACGCTGGTCGAAATAGCGAAAATTCTCTCGCTGACACCGGATCGCTGCATTATCGTCGAAGGACATACCGATGCGGAAGGCAACGCGGATCGAAACATGTCGTTGTCACGTGACCGCGCCAACGCCGTAGTCCGTTTTATCTCGGACAAGGGATCGGTTGAACGTAGACGCCTGGTGCCTATCGGCAAGGGTTCGACCGATCCGCTGCGGGACGTCGACCCTCGTGACCCGAGAAATCGCCGTGTGGTGTTCAAGGTTGTTGCCGGCTAACGGCAGGTGTCACTGCACCAACCATTCCAAACAAGGAAAAGCCTTATGCGTACCATTGCGACCCTCATTGTCGCCGTTGCCTTTGCTGCCTCGCCGGCTTTCGCCCAGAAGACTGAAGTCAAGGGCAAGACCGAGATCGACGCCAAACAAGAAAACGTCGCGGCGGTGGCGATCGGCAAGGACAACACGGCCAGGAACACAGCCGGTGCGATCAAGGGCGACACCAAGGTTCAAGGCAACACCAAGATCAAAGCCGAGCAGAAGAACGCGGCCGCCGTCGCAATAGGCAAGGGCAACACCGCGGCCAACGAAGCCGGCGTCATCGGCGGAAAATAAGGAAGCGCTCCTGAAACCACCGCTGGCGGCCATCCGCCAGCGGTGGTTTTTTTATCACCGAGGGAAACAAAATGCATTTCCCTCGGAAACCACACAAAAGGCGCCGGAAAGGCTAAGATTGGAGCTTCCCACCTACCGGGCATTGAGCGTGATCGGGCTGGTGCCACGCGCTCCTGTTGGCGACGCTGTACAAATAGCATAGCGGGCGGCGGACCGGTCTGCTGGAGGCGGCACCGCTGCAAGTAGGAGAGGTGGGCAGGAGAACGGCTGAATGCGCTGGTCGTCGACGTTCCGAGAAACTTCTTTGTGGAAGCCTGTGATGTCCCGAACGAGAACACACAAAAGGACTCTTATCTCCCGCACGAGCGTGGCCTTTTGGCTTGTCCCGATGTGCGCCGCGACGATCTGTGCGGCCGAGCCAAGTGCGCAAGGCGCGACTGTTTGGGGTGCTCAGATCAAAGTATCGCGCGGCATCGTCAACATCGAGCGCGACGGGCAGCGTTACCCAGGGGTCGTCGGCGCGCGTCTGAAGGAAAAGGACATTATCCAGACCGGCGGCAACGGATCGGTTGGCGTCATGTTCAATGATAACTCGACGCTTTCGCTGGGCCCTGACGCGGAGGTCGTGCTGCAGCGTTACGCTTATGATTCGACGACCTATATGGGCGCCTTCGATGCCTATATCAAACGGGGAACCGTTTCCGTGCAGGCTGGCAACATCGCCAAACAGGCTCCCGAGGCCATGCGCATGATGACACCGAAGGCGGAACTTACGGGCACCGCCAAGAACTACGTCGTCAGCGTTGGGGAGTAAGCCATGAACAGGCTATTGATCACACTTGTATTGTCTTTGACAGCCACGGCGTGCGCACACCGGGACAGTTTCGTGCTGCTACCCGATCGCGCCGGAGGATCGGTGGGCACCCTGGATATCAAGCCTTCGGAGGGCGGTAAGCCACTCAAGCTGGAGCAACCGTATCAGACTGCCAGGTCAACCATTGGCGGAAGCTTCGAACAAGGAACCACCAACGAGCAGGAGGTAAAGAAGCGCTACGCCGAAGCGATGGAGGCTTCACCGCCGCCGTTGGCCAGGTTCACACTTTATTTTCTGGAAGGCAGTGACGAGTTGACCGCCGCGTCGAAGAGTGAGCTGGTGGCAATCTTGGCTGAGATCAAGGGCCGTCCGGTACCCGACATTGTTGTCGTCGGTCACACTGATCGCGTCGGCACGATAGCCGACAATGATCGACTAGCGCTTCGTCGAGCCGAGTCTTTCCGGAAGAAATTGTTGCAACAAGGTATTGCCGACGAGTCGATCCAGACGGCGGGGCGTGGGGAACGCGAGCCACTGGTCAACACACCGGACGAAACGCCCGAGCCTCGTAATCGCCGGATCGAGATCCTCGTTCGGTGATGCGGAGAGGAAGCCTGCAAGCGCTGTTGCTTTTCCTCCTGGGGTTCTGCCTCGGCATTTCGGGTAATTCTCGAGCACAGTTGTCGGTCGAACCGATCCTGCGCATCGAAACCGGCGGGCATCAGTCGCTGATTACACGCGTCAGTACCGACGCTCAGGGGCGTTGGATCGTCACGGCATCGGAGGACAAGACTGCTCGCCTGTGGGAAACCGGCAGCGGCAAGCTGCTTGCGGTACTTCGCCCACCAGTTGGATCCGAGGGTCTCGGCGCAATTTATGCCGCAGCGCTGTCACCGGATGGCAAGCAGATTGCACTTGGCGGCAATTCAGCCTTCGACGGCAGAACCCACTCACTCTATATGTTCGATCGGGCGTCGGGACGCCTACCGGCGAAGAGCACGCTGTCCGGCCTCGAAGCGCCTCTGACACAACTGGCATGGTCGAAGGACAGCCAGTTCGTTGCGCTCGGCCTGCGCCAGTCCGGCTTGCGAGTTTTCCAACGCAACCTGGCATTAGTGGGTGGCGATCCGGAGTACAACGAAGCCATCTATGGCGCTGACTTTTCGTCCGACGGCAGATTGGTGACCTGCAGTCTGGATGGCAGCGTGCGTCTGTACCGAGTCGATCGAAAGGGCCTGCTGCGGACAGCGAGAAAACAGATGCCGGCGCGACCGTACTCGGTTGCTTTTTCTCCGGACGGCAGCATGATTGCCGTCGGATACCAGGACGCCGGACATATCGACGTACTGGACGCGGCTACGCTGGGCACGCGCTACTCGACGCCATCGAGCGCCGAGGGAAATCTCGGCCGGGTGGCGTGGACCGGTGACGGACGATTGCTGATCGGTGCCGGGACTGCCCGGGCCAACGATCGCTTCGTGGTACTCGCGTTTGCCGACGCCGGTCGCGGCCCGGGGCGAGAACTTGCGGGCTTCAGCAACATCGTCACGACGCTGGCGTCCCAGCGCGACGGCGTCGTGGTTGGCACGGCCGAGCCGTCGTGGGCGAGCTTCGACGGCTCCGGAAATCGTCGCCTTTTCGCCAGACCGCAGACGGCGGACTTCCGCGACGCGGGTGACCGGTTGCGGGTTTCGGCGGACGCACAACAGGTGTCCTTTCCGACGGCTCCTGCAGGCGACACTCTTCTCTTCGATCTCACCAAAGGGGACATTCGGCGCCCGGGCACGGAAGCAAGAGTCGATCCGCCACGCCAGCCTGGCTGGGGGGGGGGACCGAGCAACTGGAAGAACTCGACCACTCCGAAATTGGGCTCGCGGCAACTTCAGCTTCGCCCTGGCGAGGTATCGAGGAGCGTCGCGCTATCACCAGACAAACAACGTTTCGTTCTAGGCACAGAGTGGTACCTGCGCGCTTTCGATGGCGACGGCAATCAGATATGGGAACGCAGAACGCCGGGCGCGGTATGGGCGACGAACATCAGCGGTGATGGCCGGTGGGCTCTAGCGGCGCTCGGTGACGGTACCATACGCTGGTACCGCCTGCAGGACGGTGTGGAGCAACTGTCGTTGTTCGTCCATGTCGACGGCAGGCGCTGGATCATCTGGTCCGCTTCCGGTTATTACGATACCTCACTCGACGGCGAGGACCTGGTCGGCTGGCACTTGAACCGCGGCCTGAACCAAGCGTCGGATTTCTTTTCAGTGGGCCGCTTCCGCGACCGCTTCTATCGCCCGGAGATCATACAGAGCATCCTGCAAACAGGCGACGAAGGTGAGGCGATTCGTCAGGCTCAGGCGGCTCTGGCGGCTCTGGCGGCAAGCGAAAAAGCGGTCCCGCAGCAGCCACCATCGGCTACTACGCCGCTAAAGGCCTCACCGCCCGTGCTACCGCAAGCTTCGATGGCGTTCGAAAAGACCCCGATTACGAGCACCTTGCCACCCGTGATCGACCTGCAAACCGACAGCCAAATCGAAAGCTCGGCGACCACCTTGCCGGTGCGTTTCGTCCTCCGTAGCCCACCCGACGCACCGGTCGGCGAAGTCAAGGTAAGGGTTAACGATAAACTCGTTCGTTCGCTTGACAGCCGCGCCCTGCGGAGTACGCGCGGGGAAGCGCAGGAAGTGCAGGTGGCCGTACCACCAGTCGACAGCCAGATCAGGATTTTCGCCGCCAACAAGTATGGCAAGTCCGAACCAGCGGTCATCAATGTCCGGCGCAGCGCGGCACCCACCAAGCTTCCAGAGACTCGTTTTGACACTCTTTATTTGTTGATCATCGGTGTCAGCAAGTACCCGGAGGAGTGGCGACTCGAACTGGCAGAGAAGGACGCGCGCGACTTCAACCATCATATGGTTCGCCAGGCTGGCCAGCTATACGGTACGGCCGTACCGCGCTTGTTGATCAACGAACAGGCCAGTCGTGAGAAGATCCTCGAAGGGCTGCGCTGGCTGCGTGAAACAGTCGGCGAAAGGGATGCAGGCGTCGTTTTTATGGCCGGTCACGGTGATCGAGTAGGGTCGGCGTATTATTTTATTCCTGGCGATCCGGAAGTCTTACCCTCACGCGCGGACTTCAAGAGCGGATCCGAGTTTGAGGCGTGGAAACAGAAAAACGCACCAAAGCGGTGGGTGCCGGGCGAGGAGATTGCCAGGACTCTGCTGGGGTTGAAAGGTCGGTCGGCATTTTTTATCGACACCTGCCACTCCGGTATTAACGCTCGGCCGGGCCAATCCACCAATCCCGATCTGACCAAGGCGCTCAACGAGATCAACGAAGAGCGGGGCGTGATCGTTTTCGCGTCCTCGACGGGCAAGGAACTCTCGCAGGAAGACCCGGCATGGGGCAACGGTGCTTTTACCAAAGCGATCATCGAGGGTATTCGCGGCGGGGCAGATTTCCGGAAGGATGGCCTTATTCGCCCGTCGACTCTGCAGAGTTATGTTACTGACCGCGTCATGGAATTGACCAAGAGGGAGCAGCGGCCGGTAATTTTCACGGTTGGTATCGACGATCCGATCGCCGTCAAAGGGCAATAGTTTTATTAAAAGGGGGAATTAGGATGACCACGAGTTGCTTCAGCTTGCGCGCTTGCGCAGCAGCGATGGCGAGCGTAATGCTTCTTTCGGCTTGCGTTACGAATCCGGATGGCACAACTCGGCTGGACGACCGGGCGACCGGAGCGCTCATTGGCGCCGCTGCCGGTTGTGCCGTCGGCTCAGTGGTGAGCGGCGGGAAGGGCTGTCTGGTTGGCGCGGCGGCTGGCGCGGCAGTCGGTTTTATGATTGGCTGGTATTTCGAATCGAAAAAGGTATCAAGTGCCAACGAGGTGAATGCGGAATACAAGAAGAAGAAAGGCCAAGTGATCCCGAAAGACGAAGTCAAGCCGGCCAAGTTTGATACCGTGGTGAAACCTGGTACCGTCGATAAGGATGGACAGCGCGAAGTGCAGGTGACATCGAACACCGACCTCATCGGTTACGGCGACAAAGCGCCGGAAGTGACCCAGCAATACGCCATTTACGATGAGAACAACAAGTTGATCGAAGAGAAAAGCGAGCGTGTGGCAGCGGTCGACGGTGCCGGACGTTATCAGACCAACTCCAAGTTCAAGTTGCCGGCGTCGGCGAAAGGCAAGAAGTACACAGTCAAGACCACTCTCGTTGCCAACAACCAGACGTACAAGGAAAACTCGTACAAGGTATCCGTACTCGAAGACGGCTTTCTCCTGGCCATGGCCAACTGAGCTGAGTCACGCGAAGTCAGTAACCATGCACTGCTCCGGGGCTACACTGTCCGGGTGGCCCCGCGGACAACGTCGAATCGACTTGCCTGCCGGATCGTCGACACTGCTTTTTTGTTGGCGCGAGGATGCTACGCAATTTGGCTAGAGGCGGGGCCGGTTGTGGAGCGCGTGTAGTGTGGCAGGCCAGTGCCCCCTTCGTTCGCCGTCCGTACCTCTAACTCTATTGCTAATAGCCTGAATTTCCAGTAACTTGAGGGGGCACTTCGGGGGTGCCGCGCCGCTATCTGGCGATGGCTGAGTCAATCCCTTCGAACCTGTTCGGGTCATGCCGTCGTAGGAAAGCGGAGCGCCTTTGGTAACGCCATGGGTTATCTCGGCCCTTTCCGCGTCGCCAAGCCCTTGCACGCTCCACGTGTCGGCAGTGCTTCCGCCACACACCTTCGCAAGGAAACACCATGAATGCTAACGAAAAGTTTCTCGCCACCGATGCTCAGGTAGATGCCGACGCCATCAAGGCGCTTCCCAATTCGCGCAAGATCTACGTCGGTGGCAGCCGCCCTGACCTCCGCGTGCCGATGCGCGAGATTTCGCAGGCGGACACCGATACGGCTTTTGGAGGCGAGAGGAACCCGCCGATCTACGTTTATGATTGCTCCGGGCCTTATACCGATCCGCGGGAGACTATCGATATTCGACGAGGGCTACCGGCTTTACGCGAGTCGTGGATTGCTGAGCGAGGCGATACGGAGTCGCTGGAGGAATTGAGCTCCGAATTCGGTCGCGTGCGGGCAGCGGACGCCGCTTTGAACGTCATGCGCTTCCCCGGACTACTGCGCCGGCCGCTGAGAGCTAAGGCCGGGGGCAATGTCAGCCAGATGCACTACGCACGGCGCGGCATCGTCACGCCGGAGATGGAATATGTTGCCATTCGCGAAAACAACAATCGGCGCGCGTATATCGAGCAGTTGGCCGCGTCCGGCCCACAGGGCGCCCGACTGGCCGAAGTCCTCTGTCGGCAGCATCACGGACAGAACTTTGGCGCCAGCATTCCCAACGAAATCACCCCGGAGTTCGTATGCGCCGAGGTGGCGCGCGGCCGAGCGATCATTCCTTGCAACGTCAACCATCCGGAAAGTGAGCCGATGATCATCGGCCGCAATTTTCTCACCAAGATCAACGCCAACATCGGGAACTCGGCGCTCGGCTCGAGCATTCAGGAAGAAGTCGAGAAAATGACCTGGGCGATCCGCTGGGGCGGTGACACAGTGATGGATCTATCAACCGGCAGAAACATCCACGAGACAAGGGAGTGGATCATCCGCAACAGCCCGGTCCCGATTGGAACGGTGCCAATTTACCAGGCACTGGAGAAGGTCGACGGCAAGGCGGAGGAACTGACTTGGGAGATTTTTCGCGACACCCTGATCGAACAAGCCGAACAAGGTGTCGACTACTTCACGATCCACGCCGGCGTCCTGCTGCGCTACGTGCCATTGACAGCCAAGCGCCTGACCGGCATCGTGTCACGCGGTGGTTCGATCATGGCCAAGTGGTGCTTGGCCCATCACCGCGAGAGTTTTCTTTACACTCACTTTCAGGATATCTGCGAGATCATGAAGGCTTACGATGTCGCCTTCAGTCTCGGCGACGGCCTGCGCCCCGGGTCGATCTACGATGCCAACGACGAAGCGCAACTGAGCGAGCTGCGGACGCTCGGCGAGTTGACCGATATTGCTTGGCAACATGACATCCAGGTCATGATCGAAGGTCCGGGCCATGTGCCGATGCACATGATCAAGGAGAACATGGACCTGCAGCTGGCGTACTGCAAGGAAGCTCCATTCTATACTCTAGGTCCATTGACCACCGACATCGCTCCCGGCTACGACCATATCACCAGTGGCATCGGTGCGGCGATGATCGGTTGGTATGGCACCGCAATGCTATGCTACGTGACGCCGAAAGAACACCTTGGTCTGCCTGACAAAGATGATGTCAAGGAAGGCATCATCACCTACAAGTTGGCTGCGCATGCCGCAGACCTCGCAAAAGGGCATCCGGGCGCGCAGATTCGCGACAACGCATTGTCGAAGGCACGCTTCGAATTCCGCTGGGAGGACCAGTTCAACCTCGGTCTCGACCCCGACAAGGCGCGCGAGTTTCACGACGAAACGCTACCCAAGGAATCGGCAAAGGTCGCTCATTTTTGCTCGATGTGTGGCCCGCATTTTTGTTCGATGAAGATCACCCAGGAAGTCAGGGACTTTGCCGCCGCACAAGGTCTCACTGACAGCGAGGCTCTGGCCCGAGGGATGGAGGTGAAAGCGGTGGAATTCGTCAAGGCCGGTGGCGAGGTCTATCGCAGAGTGTGAGACTCGGGGCCGCGAGAGGGCGCCGGCGCGGGAAGCGGCGGAGGGCTGGCACCGACCGGTGGCAGCCCTCCGGACACACTTCCGATCGATTACTTGCCGGGCGACAGTTCGGTCAGAAGTCGCTAGCCGCGTCCCAAAGGACGTAGCCGTCCTCTTTGCGCGTCCACTCGAGAAGTTCTATTAGGGGGAAAGCGCGTTGGCCAAAGCCGATTTTCTCTCCCTCCTCCGCGTCCTCGTCGCTCTCGGCCGGCTGATCAGCTTTGCTTTCGGCGCTGGCCATACGCAATCGCTGGATTGCGTCGGCTAACTGCTCGTTGGTAATCACGCCGCGCGCGTTGCAGTCCTTGCCGATCAGTTGGAGCAGTGGTCGCGCGACGGTGGCGAACATCATGATCTGTCCGGAAGTGCTGGAAGTGAATTTGACGAGCATGATCGCGTCTCCTTGAGCTTACCATGAACGTAGAAGGGGCGACTTGCGAGACGCCGTTTGCTGCTTACTGGCATCGCTGGCACCAGGAAGAACAATAGTCTATTGTCGGCCGTTTGTCTTGTTCGTCGGTAGACTGGCGCTGGGACCGAGTGGCCTTCGCAACCGATAGAAGATCAATGGAACTGGAGCGTTTACTTAGAACTCAAGGTTTTGGCAGTCGCGCCGAGTGCCGCGCCATGGTCAGCGCGGGTCGAGTCAGCGTTCGGGGTCAGTGCTGCGATGATCCGCTGGCCGACTTTGAAGCGGAGGGTTTGAGCTTCACGGTGGACGGCGACGTGTGGACCTACCGGCGGTCGGTGTATTTGGCACTACACAAACCGGCGGGTTACGAGTGCTCGCACCGGCCAAGCTGCCACCCAAGCGTGTATTCGTTGCTGCCCCAGCCGCTGGTGCGCCGCGGAGTTCAGGCGGTCGGTCGGCTTGATGAGGACACCACCGGCCTGCTTCTGCTCACCGACGACGGCGACTTCATTCACACTTGCACGTCGCCGCGCAAGCAGGTGCCAAAAGTGTATGAGGTCAGCACGCGGCACGCTGTCGATGAAGCGCAGCTCGAGGCACTGCGTGGTGGAGTGTTGCTGCATGGCGAAGCACAGCCGATCGCTGCCGCTGCCTGTCTTCGGCTGGACGAGCGGCGTCTTCGGCTGACTGTGACGCTCGGCCGGTACCACTTGGTCAGACGTATGGTCGCTGCCATCGGCAATCGTGTCGAGGCATTGCATCGTGTCGCGATCGGTGGTTTCGCGTTGCCTACCGCGCTGGCCGTGGGCCACTGGATGTGGCTGGAGGCGGAGCAAGTACAGCTCGTTGTGCGACGTGACTAAAGCGCACGAAGTGAGGTTTGGGGCAACGGGCGTAGGCCACCGAGGTGTTTGGGGGAAATAATGATGATCAGGCGATCGTGAATTGGCGGGGAAGGCAGGAGGAAAGAAGTGCACTACGAATCTTGGATCGATCGCCATGACACTGACTGAATTGCGTTACATCGTGACGCTCGCACGTGAAAGACACTTTGGGCGGGCAGCCGAAAAGTGCCACGTGAGCCAACCGACCTTGTCGGTGGCGCTGAAAAAGGTCGAACAGAGGTTTGGTGTGGTTCTCTTCGAACGGTCATCAGCGGATGTGCGCCTGACAACGATTGGCGAACAGATCGCGCGGCAGGCTGAACGTGTTCTGGAGGAAGCCGAACGACTCAGAGAAGTAGTCACGCAGGGCAAGGATCCGCTACAAGGTCCATTGCGCCTCGGCGTCATCTATACGATCGCGCCCTATCTGTTGCCGCGCTTGATCCCGGCCTTGCATGCGCGCGCGCCACGGATGCCCCTTTTCCTGCAAGAGAACTTCACCGTCAGCCTGGCGGCACAGTTGCGGCGCGGCGACCTTGACGCGATTGTCGTTGCGCTGCCGTTTGCTGAGCCGGGTGTCGTATCACGCGTGGTCTATCGCGAACCCTTCCGTGTGCTGATCCCGGCCGGACATCCGCTGGCGCGCCGAGGGCTGATCGATGTTGACGAGGTGGCGGTCGAGAACTTGCTACTTCTAGGCAAGGGGAACTGTTTTCGAGATCAGGTGGTACAGGCTTGCCCCAACTTGGCGGCGCCCGGTGGCACCGACGGCGCGCTGGAGGGAAGCTCCCTCGAAACGATCCGTTATATGGTGGCCAGTGGGGCTGGCATATCGGTCGTTCCCGCGTCGGCTGCCGCCTCGTGGCCAGCGGACGATCCGCTGCTTCAGTATCGCGAGTTCAGCGCGCCCGCCCCAGAGCGCAAGGTGGTCATCGCTTGGCGGGCGACTTTCCCGCGTCCGCAAGCTATCGATGTCCTGAGAGCGGCGATTCTCGACTCCCCGCCGGCCGGAGTCCACACGAACTGAGAATATGGGGGATCGGACTAGCGACGGCGAAGAAGGAAAAGCGTTTCACGTGAAACGGCAGACGATACCCCCCACCGCGGCCACTAGCCGGTAGCAGCTTTCTTGCGGCCGGCTGAGCGTGCGCCACTCGCTGTCGGCCCGGAACTCCGCTTCGCTTGCGCTCTTGGTTCGCGTTTTTCGAATTCGAAGCCGACCTTACCGTCCGAGGAGCGTACGAGATAAGCCGAAAATTTTCGCCGAGTGCGCGCAGATACGAAGTCCCGGAGCAAGTCGGTACGCCCACTACTGAGAAGCTTCTGCATCTGCTCCGCTTCGACCGCCTGCTGCAGAATGACTTTTCCTGAGCGAAAGTCGCAGCTCTTGGCGGCACCGATCGACTTTTCGCAAACGTAAGACATGCCGTGTTCGAAGACCGAAGCGCCACATTTCGGGCAGACGCCCAAAGCTTTGCTTTGCGAGAAATCGACTTCCTCGCCGGATCCTTCGGCGCCACTGCTACTCTGGCCAAAGTCGAATTCCGGAGCGTTCTCCGCGTTGAGTTGAACGATCGCATTGAACGGACGCCCCATCTTGTTGCGAAAACCGCTGAGTGGGCCGATCCGTCGAGACATCAGTAGTTGCTCGATTTCAGCGGCCTCGAACTGGCGGCCGGCAACGATTTTCCAAAGCGAAAAGTCGCAGGACTGGCACTGGAATTTTTTGTAGCTTTCCTTGATCAGACCGCCGCATCTGGGGCAAGGTGTCGACAACTCCCCGAAGTCGCCGGGGACCGTGTCGCTGTCGTAACTCTTGGCTCGATCGACGATACGCTGCGTCATCGCCGCGATCTCATTCATAAACTCGCTGCGTGCCAGTTCCCCACGCTCCATTCGCGCAAGCTTCCACTCCCATTCGCCGGTCAGCTCCGGCGCCGTCAGCTCGGGAATGCCGAGCCCATTCAACAAAGTCATGAGAGAGAAGGCTTTCGCCGTCGGTATGAGTTCCCGGCCCTCGCGGTGCAAGTACTGTTCGGCGAGCAGATTCTCGATGATTTGCGCTCGGGTGGCAGGTGTGCCAAGTCCACGGCCGGCCATCGCGGTGCGCAACTCCTCGTCGTCCATGGATTTGCCAGCTCCCTCCATGGCCGTCAGCAGGCTGGCCTCCGAGTAGCGGGCTGGCGGGCGCGTCTGGTGAGCACTGAGAACCATATCTCGGGCATGCACTCGCTCCTCCGCCTGAACGGCGACCAGATTGCCTTCTTCACCTTCCTGCGCCTCACGGCCGTACACCGCCAACCAGCCTGGACTGACCAGCACCTTGCCCTCTGTCTTGAACGGCTCTCCGGCGACCCGTGTGATACGCGTGGTGACGAGAAACTCCGCAGCCGGAAAAAAGACAGCGAGAAAACGCTTTACGACCATGTCGTATAGCTTCATCTCGGGTTCCGACAGATGCCTTGGCGCCTGCAGCGTAGGGATGATTGCGAAGTGATCCGAAACCTTGGCGTCGTTGAAGATGCGCTTGTTAGGGACGACCCATTTCATCGCCAGTATTCTTTCGGCGAAACCCGCGTAGCGAGCCAGCGTGCTTTCGTCGTGCCCCTTGCCCGCACCATCGCCGGTCAGCATCGATAGTGTGTCGACAACCGTTTGTCGATAATCCTCGGGGAGAGCGCGTGAGTCGGTACGCGGATAGGTGAGGATCTTGTGCTTCTCGTAGAGCGCCTGGGCAAGGCCCAAGGTGGCCTTGGCCGAGAAACCGAAACGGCTGTTCGCCTCGCGCTGCAAGCTCGTGAGATCAAAAAGCAACGGTGACAGTTGCGTCGATGCCTTGGACTCCTCCTGAACGTCCCCTTCGTGTCCGAGGCACTTTCGCTGCAGTGCCGCCGCTCGCTCCGCGTCCCACAGGCGTTCAGCTCGCGCGTGCTCGTCCTCCTCCTTACCTTTGAAATTCTCGTCGAACCATCGGCCACGGTATTCTCCAGCGGCGCAGGCGAATAGCCCTTCGAGTTCCCAGTAGGAGCGCGGCAAAAACTTGCGTATCCTGTCCTCACGCTCGACCATCAGCGCCAGTGTCGGCGTCTGAACGCGACCCACCGTGGTCAGGTGAAAACCGCCGGTTTTCGAGTTGAAGGCGGTCATTGCGCGCGTGCCATTGATGCCGACCAACCAGTCGGACTCCGACCGGCAGACCGCCGCATCGCCCAAACCACGCATTTCCGCCCCGGTTCGCAGATGCGAGAAACCGTCTCGGATTGCCTGGGGTGTCATCGATTGAAGCCACAAACGCTCGACGGGCTTACCGCTCCCCGCATGCTGATTGATGTAGTTGAAAATCAATTCACCCTCACGCCCGGCGTCACAAGCGTTGACCAGGCCAACGACGTCCTTGCGTTTGATCAGGCGAACCAGGAGCTTGAGCCGCGCTTCGGTCTTAGCAATCGGCTGCAGCGCGAAGTGCGGCGGAATGACCGGAAGATGCGCGAACGACCACTTTCCTCGCTTAACCTCGTACTCTTCGGGACAAGCCAACTCCAGCAAATGACCGATGGCCGAGGAGAGAACATAGGAGTCACTCTCAAAATAGTCGTCGTTCCGCACGAAGCCGCCGAGCGCGCGCGCAATGTCGGCGGCGACAGAAGGTTTCTCGGTGATGATCAGTTTCTTGCTCATGGGAGTCTTCAGCGGCCCGGAGGATTGGCAAAAAGGGAGCATCTGGGACAGACCCGACGGCGATACCCCGCGAACCATGATAAGAGCACAGCGCCGTGCTTGGCAAGCCGGCCGGCGTCGGAGGGATGCCGTGGGCCGCCCGGCGCAGGCTGTCGATGCAAGGTCGTTGCCCAGCGGCATGACTGCCACGAGCGAGTGAACGTCGAGTCGCCGGGAAATCTAGTGCAACAAGTGAGTGCCGCCGTCGTCAAGTAACTCTTCGACGATCAACGGTTCCATATCCTGCTCGCGGCTCCAAAGCACCATCAGTACGATGATCTTGAACTTGGCGAGCGGCACCGGGTCATCGTTGAGGATCATCGCACGATCGATGGCCGTCTCCCGCATGGCCGGGCTAAGCAATCTGTTTGCCTCGAGAACAGCAACGAAGCCCAGGCAGTCGATGCCTACTAGCTTGTTCTGTTCCGGCCTTGTATAGATTCGCATCCTACCATGGCTGTCGGCCAGCTCGACGACCGGCCGATCGCTCAGGCCGTCTAGCCATTGGAGGGCCTCACCAATGGCGGCGGCGCTGAATCCCACCGCGCTTAGCCTCCGCCTTGGCGCGCGCGTCTTCGGCCGGGCCTTGAAGTCGTGATAGTTCGCAAACAGGTAAACAAGGATGTCGATCATCAGCAAAAGCAATCAGGCTTGCGAAGTCCGTTGATAATAGCCGCCCGGCAAACTGGCGACCCGACCATCCAGCTCCAGATGGAGCAGCATCACCGAAACCACGTCGGCCGTCAAGCGGCTGCGTGCAGCAATCTCATCGAGGTTGCAACGCTCGAAACCCATGGCCTGCAGCAGCATCCCAGCTTCCCCATCGACCGCCGTCGTCGTGCTGGCTGACTTGCCTAGCGCAGGCGGCTGTGTCCAGCCAAGTTCGTCGAGCACATCGGCAACGGTTTCGACCAGCTTGGCCCCCTGTTTGATCAGCCTGTGACAGCCCCGTGACTGCGGCGAGTGGATCGATCCGGGAATAGCAAAGACTTCGCGCCCTTGGTCGGCGGCGAGTCGCGCGGTGATCAGGGAGCCGCTCTCGGTCGTTGCCTCGACCACCAAAACGCCACGTGATAAGCCCGATATCAGCCGGTTGCGACGTGGAAAGTTAGCGGCGACCGGAGGAGTGCCCAGCGGATACTCGGAAACAATGCTTCCCCGCCGGGCGACTTCGGTCGCCAACTTGAGATTGGCTGCCGGGTAGATTCGGTCAATTCCAGTACCCATGAAAGCGATCGTGTTACCCGACACGCTCAGGGCGCCACGATGGGCCGCGGCATCGATCCCGAGCGCCAGGCCACTGGTGATGATCAAACCGGCATCGGCCAATGCGGCAGCGAAGCGTTCGGCGTTCGCGACACCCTGTGGCGTCGGGTTGCGGCTCCCGACCATCGCCACCGACACCTGCTTGATCTGAGAAAGGCAACCGCGAACGTAGAGTAGCGTCGGCGGATCCGGAATTTGCAATAGCGATTCCGGATACTCGGGATCGGCCAGACAAACGACATGTTGGTCGTCCTTGTCCGCCCAGTTCAGCGCTCGCTCGACGGCAGCGCGATTGTCGGTTTCGAGCAGGAGCTTGGCCAGCCGATCACCGACGACATCGCTCAGCGCGCTGCGGCCAGCACCGAAGATGGCTTCGGGCAAACCGAACGCGGCAAGAAGCTTGCGTTGTGTCTCACCGCCGACACCCGGAATCAGCGTCAGTCGTAGCCAGCCGGCCAGCGACTCGCGCGAATTCATTGCTTACGGGGTGCGGACGAAGTCGTTGACTTCGATGGTCCCCTCCGACTGCACGATCAGGCCGTAAGAGATGCGCTCGAAAATGCGGAAGACGAATAGCAAACCGATACGCTGTTCGGGAATCTGGACCGACTCCTTGCGATCGTCTTCCGCGCGACCAATCGCCAGTCGATTACGTTCGATCGCCAAGACGTGTCCGACCTCCAGCCCGTTGGTCGCCCCCCGGTTGATCGCCACGATCGACCCGCGTCCGGCCACGTCAACGCCGCCGTAAACCGAAATGACACGGCCGTCCACCGAGGAATCCGGTCGATGCGGGACGTAGGCGATGAGCGGCGGCTTAATGGCCGGCAGCAGGCGGTCGCCACGGCCGATTTCCTCCTTCATGCTGACCACTTCGAAGACCGCCGGATTGCCCGCCTGAAGCTGCCGGGCGGTGCCCAGGTAATAGGCTTCGTAACCGAGGAGTTCGTTGTTCTCCGGATCATTCAATGCCCTGCCGTTGCGGTAAATCTGCCAAGTTGCCTGGGAGGGGTCCGCATTGATGACATAAGCGCGGTCGCCGTTGCCGATGAACACGCGATCCTGTTGAGTGGCGGCGATGCGCGCCGCGCTGTCGAGCGCATTGGCTTCGACGATCAGCGGGTCGGACAGGAAAGGACGAATGACGTTCGGTGGAATCGCCGGGATCGATTGATCGACCGATTCCGAATAGACCTGAGGCTTCAGCTTCGATTGCTGAAGACGCAGACGCGGATTACCTTCCGAGTCACGCTCAAGAACGATGATGTCACCCGGAAAAATACGGTGCGGGTTTCGGATCTGATCGCGATTCATCCGCCAAATCTCTGGCCAGCGCCAAGGCTCCTTGAGAAACTTGGCCGACAGATCCCAGAGAGTGTCGCCGGGGAGCACGATGTGACGGTCCGGCGCGTTGGCAGCGAGTTGAATCTCCTGGCCGGAAGCGCAGCGAAACGCGCTGGCGATGGCCAGAAGCAACGCGAACATAATGCGGGTCATCGTGTTATCCTCGTAGGAGCGGTCGTGCCGGGATGAACTCCCGGCACCGAGTTCTGTCTGCCGTGTAGGGTAGCGCCATTGCCGACGTGATTGCAGCAGGCGGACGACAAGAGGCGCCAGTATTTCAAGACACTACGCTGGATTCTGCACGTAGTTATTTCTTCGATCAAGCTTTTTATGTCTCTACTACCCATCCTCCGATTTCCCGACCCACGCCTCAAGAAGATCGCCGCGCGCGTCGGCAGCATTGACGACGGCATTCGCCGGCTGGCGCGCGACATGGCCGAGACAATGTACGAGGCGCCAGGCATTGGCCTCGCGGCGACACAGGTGGACGTGCATTTGCGCCTCATCGTGGTCGACGCCTCGGAGACACGCGATCAGTTGCTGACCCTGATCAATCCGGAGGTCGTCGAGCAAGACGGTCAGCAGGTGCACGAGGAAGGCTGCCTCTCCGTACCGGGAGTGTATGACAAGGTCGAACGCGCAGCGCGCGTCGTCGTACGCTATTTGGATCTGGACGGCGGCGAGCGGACGGTCGAGGCCGAGGGTTTGCTTGCCGTCTGCCTGCAACACGAGATAGATCACCTGCAGGGGAAAGTCTTCGTCGAGCACCTATCCCAATTGAAGCAGTTACGGATCAGGAACAAGCTTGCCAAGCAGGCCAGGATCACAGCATGAGGCTGATCTTCGCCGGCACACCGGAGTTCGCCGAAGTCGCTCTGCGGCAGATCTTGGTTGCCGGGCATCGGGTGGCGCTGGTCCTGACACAACCCGATCGGCCATCCGGGCGAGGTCTCACCGTCCGTCCCTCACCGGTCAAACGGCTGGCACAGGAGTCGGCGATCGAAGTCCTGCAAGCGCCTACGCTTAGGGAGCCCTTAGTGCAGGAACGAATCGCCAGCGCCGCCGCCGACGCAATGGTCGTCGCCGCGTATGGCCTGATCTTACCGCAGGCGGTTCTCGACCTGCCGCGTTTCGGCTGCCTCAACATTCACGCTTCGCTATTGCCACGCTGGCGGGGCGCCGCACCGATCCAAAGGGCGATACTTGCGGGAGACAGCGAAACCGGGGTATCGATCATGCGGATGGACGCCGGACTCGACACCGGCCCCGTTCTAAGATCGGCCAGACTGACGATCGCGGACGACGATACCGCATCGTCCCTACATGACAGGCTGGCCGCCCTGGGGGCGCGTTTGATCGTCGAGACTCTTGCCGACTGGCCCCAGACCCCGGTAGCACAGTCGCCGGACGGAGTGACCTACGCCGCGAAGATCGACAAGTCCGAGGCCGCTCTCGACTGGCGTTTGTCGGCGGCACGACTGGCGCGTCAGATACGCGCCTTCAATCCGTTTCCCGGTGCAAGCTGCGACCTCGCCGGTATGCCGGTCAAAGTGTGGCGTGCCGAAGTCGTGGCCGACAACGACCTGGCCGGTCGGATTCTCAGGGTGGATCGCGACGGAATCGTCGTCGCTTGCGGTGACGGCGCCTTGCGTCTTGTCGAACTTCAGAAAGCTGGCGGAAAAAGGCTTTCCAGTGCCCAGTTCGTCGCCGGAACGCGCCTCAGAGCAGGTGCTTTCTGCGCCTTGCCGGCCGACGGGTAGCATGCCCGTCCTGCCGAGCGGCACGACTCTTCTTCGCCGCCAATGCAGCGCCGAAAAGGTTCCACGTGGAACAATGCTTCAACGTCGCAGTACGGCGCCCGGCTCGCCGGAGTGTCGCAACAGCCGCCGCAGCAGATCGGCCAAGCGATAACCTGCCTCGACCACGCGACGGCGCGCGATCGCTCGCGCGGTCGCATGAAAGTCCTCGCCGATCGTAGGCACAGCACTCGCGTCCTCCGGCGGATAGGCGTGCTGGCGGGCGATTCGCCAGCTTTCGTCGATCCACTGCTCGGGCTCCCCACTATCAGGCGCTACGCCGTACTGCCCGATCAGCGCCCTAGCCTCGGTTTCCAGTCGGCTGCCACGCAACCAGGGCGGTGCCGGGAGGTCGTCCCAGTAGCGGTGCAGACTCATCGCTTGGCGATTTGTTGCCGCCAATGGGTTGATGATCATCAGGTGGCTGCCACCAGCGTCGCTCTGCCCGTCGGCTCGATAGCGACTGGCCGCATGCAGCGGTTGGTGCGCGTCGCCGACCAGATGGATCAGCCATGGCAAAGCATAGGCTCGCTCACTAAGCGGCGCCCTCGGGTCACCGACCGTCCGGCCGAGGCTAACAAGTTGTCGGTCGAGCCTCCCGGACGGTTGCGGGAGCTTCATCTCCGGGGTCAACGGCCGGTCCAGGTAATGCCAGTTCGCCCGACGCTCCATGTCCGGAAAACCAGCTTGCGTGACGGTCGGCGGTTCGGCGCCCGCCGTGTAGAAGCGCGAGTCAACCCGGATGTCGTCCGGCCAGGTCGACGCTTCGAGAAAAGCTGTCAGGCCGGGATCGCCACCCTTGGCGCGGACTTGCCAGCGTTCGTAGTCGGGGTGACGGCGTAGAAGTTCGACCACCGCCGAGCGTGTTTCCCCATCCATACTATCCCAGGCGATCTGCGCGGTGATCCGATGGCCGCCAGCGTTCCAGGCCATGGCCGGACAGACGCTAAGGGCGAGCAGCATCTGAAGAGCCTTTCCGCGCCATCTCCCGAACAGCTTATCGGTCAAGGCGAATGTCGTCCTGCGACACCGGGTCTTCCAAAGGTTCGAGATGAGTGAACACCGACGCGTGCGGCAACGCTTGGCGAACATCGCGCTCGATGTCCTCCGCCAGCTGGTGGCCGCGCGCAATGGTCCAGTCCCCGGGAACCAAGACATGAAGCGAAACAAAGCGGCGAGCGCCAGACTCACGAGTCCTCACCGCATGGAACCCGATGCCCAGCAAGCGGTAGCGTTCGAGGACGACGAGCAGTTCCGCATGCTGTTCCGGCGGCAGACTGCCGTCCATCAGTCCCCTCGCCGACCGTTGCAGCAGACGCCAACCCGTCCATACGATGTTACCGGCGACCAGCAAGGCCAAGGCCGGATCGAGCCACAACCAGCCCGTAAACCCAACCGCGAGCAGCCCGACGACGACGCCGACCGACGTCCAGACGTCCGTCAGCAAGTGGTGCGCGTCGGCTTCCAGCGTGATCGACCGAAAGCGCCGTCCGGCGCGCAGCAAGATTCCTCCGACGGCCAGATTGATCAGCGAAGCCACGATGGAAACCACCAGGCCCAGGCCAAGTTGTTCGAGTTCCCTAGGGTAGAGCAAGCGCTCTACCGAAGCGACGGCGATAGCCACGGCGGCGAAGAAAATCAGCAGTCCTTCGAAACCGCTGGAGAAATACTCGGCCTTGCCGTGGCCGAAAGTGTGCCCTTCATCCTCCGGCTGTTCAGCAATCGACAGCATCGCCAAGGCCATGACGGCGCCAGCCAGATTCACCAGGGACTCGACCGCGTCCGACAACAGGCCAACCGAACCGGTCATCCGCCACGCTGCCGCTTTCAGTGCAATGGTCGCGAATGCGGCGCCGATCGACAGCCAAGCATAAGGTTTGAGCGAGAACGAAGCCATGCTTACATTATCGCCACTTTGCCTCAAGTCGCGCCAATGGTTGTCACGCATTGCCGGCCTCCTACGTCAGCCCGCGCTCAACCCAGTCTCCGGCTCGCCGCTTCCCATAACTGTCGGCCGCCACGCGACGGAGTAGCGGAAGCACGTCAAACAAGGTTCCGGATGGCGGTTGAGCCCGGAAACTGCGAGAATCGCAGCTTCGGACGAATCCGGGCCACTCCACCGCGAATCAAACGGCACTGCCGGCGAGCTTCAGTGCCGGTAACAGGTTCTGGTGTAACGGCGAGTTACGAGCCCACTTGGCGCCACACGGCTGCTCGACGGTCGAAGATAAACCGCATGGCGCGTCATCATCATGCAGAGGATGGACAAAAGAATGGCACCGCAAAGCACATCTGCCGACATCTCGCCGATCGAAGAGGTCATTGTCGAAATGCGTGCCGGGCGCATGGTCGTTCTGGTCGACGAGGAGGATCGCGAGAACGAGGGCGATCTGATTCTGGCTGCCGAGCACGTGACGGCCGAGGCGATCAACTTCATGGCCCGCTTTGGCCGCGGCCTGATCTGCCTGACGCTGACCGAGGCGCGCTGTCGGCAGTTGGGTCTGACGCAAATGGCACGTGACAACAAGAGCCCCTACAGTACCGCGTTCACCGTTTCCATCGAGGCCGCCGAGGGCGTGACTACCGGCATCTCGGCTCAGGACCGCGCGCTGACCATCAGAGCCGCGGTAGCAAGAAACGCGAGACCCGAGGACATCGTCCAGCCAGGGCACGTGTTCCCGATCATGGCGCGACCCGGTGGCGTGCTGGTGCGGGCCGGTCACACCGAAGCCGGTTGCGACCTGGCTCTGCTGGCCGGACTGGAACCCGCCTCGGTGATCTGCGAGATTCTCAAGGAAGATGGCAGCATGGCGCGCCTCGCGGATCTGGTCGGCTTCGCGCGCGAGCATGCGCTCAAGATCGGCACGATCACCGATTTGATCCACTATCGCAGTCGGCACGAGACCCTGATCGAGCGCACGCTGTCGAAGAGCGTGCAGAGCGTCCATGGACAGTTCACGCTCCACGCCTATACCGACTGCACTTCTAACGAAGTTCATCTGGTCCTTACCAAAGGCGAGATTCGTCCCGACAAGGAAACACTGGTGCGCGTACATGAACCGCTTTCTGTGGTCGATTTTCTCGATCCGGGGGGCGGTAGGCATACCTTTTCTCTCGACCTGGCGCAGGCCGCACTGGCACGCGTTGAGGCCGGCGTCATCGTTCTCCTGCACCGTCCGGAAAGCGGCCAGGATATTCTTGCAACCTTGCGCGAACCCGTCTCGGCAAAGCGCCCTGCGGCGCGCTGGGATCCCCGCACCTACGGCATCGGTGCGCAGATATTGCGCGACCTGGGTGTCGGCAAGATGAAACTCCTCTCCAGTCCGCGCCGAATGCCGAGCATGACCGGTTTCGACCTCGAAGTAACCGGCCACATCGCCACACCTGCCGACCTTGAAAGACTCTGATGGCCATTCCCAAACCTCCAAAAAACTCCCCGTCAGCGACGCGCTCGGAGAATATCCGCGAGTACGAACGGTCGCTCGCCGGCGAGCGGCTGAGAATCGGCATCGTCATGAGCCGCTTCAATCAGGATATCGTCGAGGGCCTCCTCAGCGCCTGCACGACGGAACTCGGGCGCCTGAAAGTTGCCGAGCACGACGTCACGCTGGCCAGCGTCCCGGGCGCCCTGGAGATACCGTTGACGCTGCAGGCGATGGCGGCTAGCAAGCGATTCGACGCCTTGATCGCGCTCGGCGCCGTGATCCGCGGCGAGACGTACCATTTCGAAATCGTTGCCAATGACTCCTGCCGGGCGCTGATGGAAGTGCAGTTGAGCAGCGGCGTGCCCATCGCCAACGGCATCCTGACTTGCGAAGACGATGACCAGGCACTCGTCCGGATGCATTCGAAAGGCGCTGATTGCGCCCAAGTCGCTGTCGAGATGGCCAATCTGCTGCGCTTCATTAGGGAGGGAGCGTGATGGCCGGTCCGTTTTCGACAAGTTCGGGAGGCAAGCCAGCCGCCAGCCGCACACCCCGCCGGCGAGCTCGCGAGTTCGCTTTGCAAGGGCTCTACCAGTGGCACTTGAGTGCCAACGACGAGGCGTCCATCGAAGCGCACCTAAGCGACACGGAGGACTTCGAGAAAGCCGACCGCGAGTTCTTTGCGCACCTCCTGCACGGTGTTCTGGCGCAGCACAAAGTTCTCGAAGGACAGTTGCAGGGCTGTCTCGACCGACCCTTCGGCGAACTTTCGCCGGTCGAAGCTTGCGTATTGTTGGCCGGCGCGTTCGAACTCGCCAATTACCCTCAAACACCCTACCGCGTGATCATCAACGAATCGATCGAACTGGCCAAGGGCTTCGGTGGGACCGACGGCCACAAATACGTCAACGGGGTGCTCGACAAGCTGGCGGCGCGCCTGCGTCCGGCCGAATTCGAGGCCAAGCGAACCGTACGTCACCGCGCGCGCTGAGTAGCGCGGCGAAGATTTCCATGCGGGGAGGCATTGGTGCCTGGCGAGTTTGAGCTGATCAGACGCTACTTCACCCGGCCAACTCACCAGGCAGTGCTCGGCCCGGGAGACGACTGCGCCTTGCTGCAACCGACACCAGGAATGCAGCTGGCAATCACCACCGACATGCTGGTCGAGGGTACGCACTTCCTGCCCGGCAGCGACCCCGCCCAGCTCGGCTGGAAATCGCTGGCCGTCAATCTCTCCGACCTGGCGGCGATGGGAGCGCAGCCACGCTGGATCCTGCTGGCCGGCAGCCTGCCGGAAGCACAAGAGGCATGGATTGCCGCTTTTGCGCGAGGGCTTTTCGACTGCGCCACACGCTACCAGGTCGATCTCGTCGGTGGCGACACGACCCGCGGGCCTCTCAATCTTTGCCTAACAGCGATCGGAGAGGTGCCGCCTGGAGCCGCCTTGCGTCGCGACCGCGCCGTTTCCGGCGACGATCTCTGGATCTCCGGCCTGCCTGGTCTGGCGGCGCTGGCTCTGGCCGAGCGGCAGGGGCGAACGCGGCTGCCCAAAGCGATCGCCGAACGCTGTGCAGAAGCTCTGCATCGACCGCTACCGCGCGTCGAACTGGGACTCGAACTCCGTCGGCAGGGCCTGGCAAACGCCGCCATCGACGTCTCGGACGGACTGCTTGCCGACCTCGGTCACATCGTGGAGAGATCGGCGCTCGCCGCCGAGGTGTTTGTCGCGCAGTTGCCGCCGCTACCCGGGGGAGCCGACCCCGTGCTTGCCCGCCGCTGCCAGCTCGCGGGCGGTGACGACTATGAACTGCTTTTTTCTGCCCCGCCGGACCGGCGGGAGAAGATCATCGAACTCGCCGCGCAACTCAAGCTGCCGCTTTGGCGATGCGGTCGCCTGGTCGGTTCCGAAACCCGACTGACGCTGTTCGACGAGAACGGAGAGCCTCTAACGATCAACGAGAAAGGTTTCGATCACTTTGCCTAAGCCCCCTTCCATCCACTTTCTGCTGGCGCACCCGGCACACCTGCTCGCGTGTGGCTTTGGCAGCGGGCTATCGCCGTGGGCGCCTGGAACCGTCGGAACACTTTTTGCGTGGGCATCGTTTCCGCTTCTGCGGCACTGGATGAGCGAATTCGAGTTGCTCGGCTTTCTTTTCGTCTGCTTCTTCGGTGGCATCATCGTGGTCCATAGGACGGGCGTCGACCTCGGTGTCACCGATCACGGCAGCATCGTCTGGGATGAGATCGTTCCCTTCTGGCTGGTACTACTGTTCTGCCCGATGCACTGGATGTGGCAGAGCACCGCACTCGTCCTGTTTCGCCTTTTCGACATCACCAAGCCGCAACCGGCGCGCTATTTCGACCAGCAGGTGAAGAACGGCTTTGGCGTCATGTGTGACGATCTCGTCGCCGCGGCCTATACGCTTCTGGCGCTGGCTATCCTGCGCTTCGTCCTGGAATGAGCGACTGTGATCAGCGCTCGCTCGAAGTTCTTGCCGCTGACGTTGGCAAACTCTTGCTCGCCAGCGGCCAGTGCTTGGCGACTGCGGAATCGTGCACTGGCGGCTGGGTGGCGCATTGCCTGACGGCAATCCCCGGCAGCTCGGGCTGGTTCGAGCGAGGTTTCGTGACCTACTCGAACGAAGCCAAGATCGAACTGCTCGACGTTGACGCCGACTTGCTGGCCGCCCACGGCGCGGTCAGCGAATCGACTGCCGTCGCCATGGCGTTAGGCGCGCTGCGCCACAGTCATGCCGACTGGGCGCTGGCTATCACCGGCGTCGCCGGTCCGGCGGGCGGGTCGCCGGGGCGGCCCGTCGGTACGGTCTGCTTTGCCTGGGCTGGACCCGACGAGCGAATGAGCGCTGAGACGCGTCGCTTCCCAGGCAACCGCGAAGCCGTGCGAGCGCAGTCCGTTCGCCACGCATTGCTGGGCCTCCTGAGGCGCGGCAACTACCGCCTCGGTTAGGCACCAGTCCAGGCCGACATGAGAAGAGCATTGCCGTCGAATCTCGTCGCCGGTGATTGGGCCAAACGTCTTCGCCTTGGAATACAATGAACGACCACAACGCGTCTTGCCTGCCTGCCGATGTGCTCAAGAATCGTTAAGCCCGCGCCCTTTCGGCTGGCGGTCCTGCTCTTGCCGATCGCACTTTTTTCCCCGGCCGACACCGAAGCGCTGACCCTCGGCCGGATGACCGTGCTCTCGCCGCTCGGCAAGCGCTTCGAAGCCGAAGTGCCACTGCTCGGCGGCGATGCCGACAAAGGGCAAATCGCCGAATGTTTTCGCCTCGGCGAGGGCAGCGAACCCGACATACCGGCGCTCACCAGCGGTCGCGTGCGCGTGCTGGAGCGTGGCGGCCGCTTGTTGCTACAAGTCGTTTCCGGGCAGACCATCAATGAACCGCTACTGCAGGTCAACCTGCGAATGGGTTGCGGAGTGGAGGTGGCCCGCAACTATGTGTTGCTGATCGATCCTACCAGAACCCGGTCCACACCGCCGGCCGTACAGTTGCCGGTCGTCCGCCCAATTTCCGAGCCGCGTTCGGCGCCGCCCGAACTTGGGTCCAAGAAGCCTTCCTCGCGCCAGTGGCGGGTCGGCAGGAGCCAGTCGGCACGCGACATCGCGCGCGCCGCCTTTCCCCAAAAACCGCGCGCGCAAGCTCGCTTTATCAGGGAATTGCAGGCGATCAATCCGGAAACCGATCTCGGCGCGCGCGGCACGAAACGATTGGCGCCGGGTACTGTTCTAAACCTTCCGGCCGGCCGCCTGGGTCCGCGGACCGTGGTCAGCGCAGCTGCGGAACGGAATTCTCAGGCGCCGACGCAAAGCGAAAAACGGCCACCTCCCCGCAAAGCGACTCCCGAAGGCGGCCGAACGGACCGCCTGATCATCTCTAGCGGAACCAGCGAAACTTCGCCGGGTGAGGACGCGAGCGCCCGGGCAGACGACGGCGAGTTGCTCCTGCGACCGGCGAACAGGCTCTCGACGCCGCGGATTGGCAAGGCAACGGACGAGCAACGCGCGCGACTACGTCTCGAATACGAGCTTCTGTCTGCCTTGCGCGAGCAGGCGGAGCAGCAATTGGCGCTGGCGGAAAAAGTCCGCCGCCTGGAAGCGGCGATCAGCGAACTGGAAAAGAAGGCGGCGGAGCAAGCGCGGCCGGCAGCTTCGGCACCAGCCACTGCCGCACCAGCCGTCTCACCAGCCTCCAAACCCTCGGCCTCGTCGCCAGGCGAGGCGCGCCCGGTGACGCCGGCAAGCGAGACGAACGACTGGTGGTTCGGCATCGCCGCACTGCTCGGCCTGACTGCCGGGTTGGCCTGGTGGTTGCGGCGCCGCGCCAGCCAACGGGCGACCGACGCCGCGGGAACCGGCCCGGCTTCGCCGCTGCTCGCCGCGGGCTCGCGTCCGGCGAAATCTGACGCCGGTTGGCAACTACACAAACTCAATCGTGGCGACGCTTCGCTGCTCGCCGCTGAAAGCGTCGCCGCCCCACCCAGTCAAGCCCCCGCCAGCGCCAGCCCGGCCAGACCCCCCGCCAGCGGCGACGATGACGACGTCACCGCGGTGCTTGAACTGGCGGAGATCATGGTGTCATTTGGCCGCGTTACAGGGGCCGCGCAGGCACTCAAGGAGTTTGTCGATCACAAGCCGTTCGCCGCCGTGACTCCGTGGCTGAAACTGCTCGAGGCCTACCGGCAGAGCGGGCAGCGTGAAGCCTTCGACCTCGCCGGAATGAAGCTCAAGCTTCATTTCAACGTGGCGCCAGCAGACTGGGAGAGCGCCAGCGAAGCTGCCGGGCCGGTCTTATCGCTCGGCGCTGGCCATGCCGCGCCGGTCGACGAGATCCTGGCGCGCTTGCCTGCGATTAGGCAGCTACCGCATATCGCGCGGGAAATATCGCGCACTTGGGATTCGACCGAATGCCTCGACTACCTGAATAAACTTCTGCGTGACAACCGTGGCGGAGAACGCCGTGGCTTCACTCTGAGCGCGGTACGTGAATTGCTCTTTCTGATCGATCTCCAGGAGAATCGCCTGGCAGGCCGCTCCTGAAAAGTGGGAAGAGCGGACGGTCGATAGCGCTCGCCCGGCGCTGGCTATTTTCCGATGGCTGTATATAATTGCAGTTTATACCCTGCGGATCGCTTCACGACGAGCACCACCGAACATGGGATAATTCCCTCACCCAAGAACAAGGATTGGCAATGGACGACAACAAGGCGAAGGCTCTGGCTGTAGCGTTGGCCCAGATCGAAAAGCAGTTTGGCAAGGGATCGATCATGAAGATGGGCGAAGGCAGCGTAGTGACCGACATCCCCGTGGTGTCAACCGGCTCGCTTGGCCTCGACATCGCGCTCGGCATCGGAGGCCTCCCGCGCGGCCGAGTGGTCGAAATTTATGGTCCGGAATCTTCGGGCAAGACCACCCTCACGCTGCAGGTCATCGCCGAGATGCAGAAACTCGGCGGAACGGCCGCCTTTATTGACGCCGAACACGCTCTCGACCCGGCCTATGCGCAGAAGCTCGGCGTGGATCTTGACGAACTCCTGATCTCGCAGCCCGACACCGGCGAGCAGGCGTTGGAAATCGCGGACATGCTGGTTCGCTCGGCCAGCGTCGATGTGGTAGTGATCGATTCGGTAGCCGCCCTCGTCCCAAAGGCCGAGATCGAAGGCGAGATGGGCGATTCCCTACCTGGCCTGCAAGCCCGCCTCATGAGCCAAGCGTTGCGCAAACTGACGGCCAATATCAACCGTACTAATACACTGGTGATTTTCATCAACCAGATCCGGATGAAAATCGGCGTCATGTTCGGCAGCCCGGAAACCACCACCGGCGGCAACGCTCTCAAGTTCTATGCCTCGGTGCGCCTTGACATCCGAAGGATCGGCAGCATCAAGAAGGGCGACGAGGTGATCGGCAACGAAACGCGCGTCAAAGTCGTCAAGAACAAAGTCGCGCCACCGTTTCGCGAAGCGATTTTCGACATCCTCTACGGTGAAGGAACGTCGCGGGAGGGGGAAATCGTCGAACTCGGCGTACAACACAAGCTGATCGACAAGTCGGGTTCTTGGTACGCCTACAACGGTGAAAAGATCGGCCAGGGCAAAGACAACGCGCGCGAGTATCTGAGGAGCAAACCGCAAATCGCCCAGGAGATCGAAGCCAAGATCCGGATGGCGGTCAACGTACCGTCTTCTTCGGCGGTGACCGCCGCCTAGGATCCGCGCGGTGCGCGACAACTTGCGCGAACGGGCTTTGCGTATCCTCGCGCGCCGCGAACATTCACGCCAGGAACTGTCGCAAAAATTGGCGCCGCATGCCGAGTCGGCCCAGCAACTCGAAGCTCTGCTCGACGATCTGACAGCGGGCTCCTGGCTTTCGGACGAACGTTACGCGGCGGCCCGGGTCAGCTCGCGTGGCGCACGCCTGGGCGACGCACGTCTGACGCAGGAACTGCGGGCCAAGGGGGTTGACGGCGATGTCGTCAACGCGGCTCTGGCCGCCGGAGAAGACGAACTGCCCAGGGCACGCCGGGCGTGGCAACGCAAGTTTGCCAACCGACCGGCTGACGCCGACGACTTGACCGAGTTGGCGCGACAGACGCGCTTTCTAGCGGGTAGAGGATTCTCCGGCGAAACCATTCGGCGCGTTCTGCGCAGCAACCAGAAAGACGATTGAATAATGGCAGACACCCAGAGCACCCTGTTCGCACATCAGCTCAAGAAGCGCTACAAGTCGCGTACGGTCGTCCATGACGTGTCCTTCGAGGTAGTCAGCGGTGAGGTGGTCGGTCTGCTCGGCCCCAACGGCGCCGGCAAGACCACCTGCTTCTACATGGTCGTCGGACTGGTGGCCTGCGATGGCGGCAAAGTTCTCCTCAACGACACGCCCTTGACCCATCTTCCGATTCACCAACGCGCCCGGCTGGGGGTTTCGTATCTGCCGCAGGAAGCGTCGGTCTTTCGCAAACTGACGGTGAGCGAGAATATCAAGGCCGTACTCGAGTTGCAGGATTCGTTAGGCGACGACGTCGATGGACAAACCGAAAACCTTCTCGAAGAACTGCACATCAGTCACCTGCGCAATAGCCCGGCGACTTCGCTTTCCGGTGGCGAGCGTCGACGCGTCGAGATCGCGCGCGCGCTGGCGACATCTCCACGCTTTCTTCTGCTCGATGAACCGTTCGCTGGTGTCGATCCGATCGCCGTGCTGGACATCCAGAAAATCATTCGCTTTCTCAAGGAACGTGGCATCGGCGTCCTGATCACCGACCACAATGTTCGAGAAACGCTGGGCATCTGCGACCACGCCTACATCATCAATGAAGGCGGTGTTCTTGCCTCTGGTCGGCCAGACGAAATCATTTATAATGAAAACGTCCGGAAGGTTTATCTGGGCGAGAATTTCCGTCTCTGAAGCCAACGGCCCAGCAGTTACCGCTCGAGAACCACGCGGGCAGCTTCCCGTGGCGATGCTGTGGCCTACCCGGTTCGGTCAATGAAACCATCCCTCCAGCTCAAGCTCACCCAGCATCTTGCGTTGACGCCGCAACTGCAGCAGTCGATCCGACTGCTGCAGTTGTCGACGCTCGAACTTGAGCACGAGTTGGAAACCTTTCTCTCGGAAAATCCCCTGCTCGAACGCGACGAGGACTACTCGCCACCGGAAGCGCAGATGCGTGAACCTGGCCTGTCCGACTCGACCGACTCCGGCCAGGCCGACGAAGGCGTCGACCCGACACTGGGCGCCGAAGACAGCTGGCTGGGTGAGGAGGGGAATTACGCTGCCGCGCCGGGTTCTTCGGGATCGTTCGATGACGATGATGACGGTGATTACCAGGACATTCAAGCGGCCACCGTCACACTGCGCGAGCATCTGTTGGCACAACTTGGGCTTATGACCCTCTCCGGTCGTGATAGCGTTCTGGTGCGCTGCCTGATCGAGGCCCTCGACGACGACGGCTATCTTACCCAGTCGCTCGAAGAAGTCGCCGACAGCCTACCGGCGGAGTTCGATATCGAGCCGGAAGAACTCCAGATCGCGCTCAATCACCTGCAGCATCTGGAGCCAACCGGGGTCGGTGCCCGCAGTCCGGTGGAGTGCCTGGAACTCCAATTGGAGGCTTTGCCGGCTGACCCCATCAGCACCCTGGCGCTGGAAATCGTTCGCCATCATCTCGAACTTCTCGCCCACCACGACTTCTCCCGACTCAAGAAACAGACCGGGTGCAGCGATGACGACCTGCGCGCGGCGCACTTGCTGATCTGCAGCTTGAATCCGCGGCCGGGGGCCCAGTACGCGTCGTCCGAAACGCGCTATGTGACGCCCGACGTCGTCGTGCGCAAAGTTCGCGGCCAGTGGGCGGTCAGCGTCAACTCTGACGCATTCCCGCGTATCCGGATCAACAGTCTGTACGCCCAGATCTTGTCCCGCCAGCGAGGATCAGGACTGGCGAGCCAACTGCAGGAAGCTCGCTGGCTGATACGGAACGTGCAACAACGGTTTGACACGATCCAGCGGGTGGCGCAGGCTATCGTCGAACGTCAGCGCCAGTTCCTCGACCACGGCGAGGTGGCGATGCGGCCACTGGTGCTGCGGGAAATCGCTGAAACGTTGGGCCTGCACGAGTCAACCATATCGCGGGTAACGACGCAGAAATACATGGCGACACCACGCGGGATTTATGAACTCAAGTATTTCTTTGGCAGCCACGTCAGCACGGAAGCTGGTGGGGCATGTTCAGCAACGGCCATTCGTGCCTTGATCAAGCAGATGATCAGTGCCGAAGAGCCGAAGCGGCCGCTTTCGGATAGCCAGATATCCGAGGTTCTTGGCCAGCAGGGCATTGTCGTCGCACGGCGAACAATTGCAAAATACCGTGAAGCGCTCAACATCCCGCCGGTCAACTTACGCAAGTCCCTTTAGAAGAAGGAGCCACACCATGAACCTGCAAGTCTGTGGACACCACCTCGAGATCACGCCGGCGCTACACGACTATGTCACCGGCAAGCTCGAGCGGATCACTCGCCATTTTGACAACGTCATTGACGTGAATGTGATCCTGTCGGTAGACAAGCTCAAGCAGAAGGCCGAAGTGACGGTGCACCTGGCAGGTAAGGACGTCTACGTGGAATCGGTCGACGAGGATCTCTACGCCGCTGTGGATGGCCTGGTAGACAAGCTCGAACGCCAGGTCCAGAAGTACAAGCAGAAGATCCAGGATCACCACCGCGGCAACAAGATCACTGACCATATTGTTGCGGAGTAAAGGAACTGCGCGCCAGCGCACGCCGGCACGGTCTTCGCTTGCGTGCGCTGTTTCATTCAATCCACGTCCGCCTTTTCGGGTTATTGTCGCATGAGCCAGATCACCCAACTACTGCCCCTCGAGAACATCATTCTTGACTTGGATGCGAGCAGCAAAAAGCGCGTCTTCGAGCATGTGGGGCTACTCTTTGAAAACTACCTTGGAATTGCCCGCAGCACGGTCTTCGACAGCCTCTTCGCGCGCGAGAAGCTCGGATCGACCGGACTGGGCCAAGGAGTGGCTATTCCACATGGCCGGATCAAGGGTTTGAAGGATGCCACAGGCGCTTTCCTGCGACTGGCCTCACCGGTGCCTTTCGATTCGCCGGACGGCAAGCCGGTGACGCTGCTCTTCGTCCTGCTGGTCCCCGAAGTGGCAACCGAGCAGCATCTGCAAATTCTCTCGGAGCTGGCGCAGCACTTTTCCGACCGTAGCTGTCGCGAAGCCTTGGCCAAAGCGGCTGACGCACGCTCCGTCCGACAACTGTTCGCCGACTGAAAACCATGAGTGTTCGGCGTCAATTCAGCGTCGTACAGCTCTACGAGGACCACCGGGAGAAGCTGAAGCTCTCATGGCTGGTTTCGGTTGGTGTCGACCGACAGATCGAACTCAAGGGCCAGGGAAACTACGGCGCCGACGTCGTCGGCCACCTCAACCTGATTCACCCCGAACGGCTGCAAGTAATCGGCCGGGCGGAGCATGCCTGGGCCGATCGTGTGTCGATGGACCGCTTGCGCAACCAAGTCAGGGAACTGATGGCCGCTCGGCCGCCGGCACTGATTCTGGCCGACGGCCTCGACGCGCTGCCGGCAATTCGTGAAGCCTGCGAGTCGACGCAGACGCCGTTGTTCGCCAGTCCGAAGCCCTGCTCGGCGGTGATCGAACTGCTGCGCATCTATCTCTCGCGCCGGCTGGCCAGTTCCACATCGGTCCACGGAGTGTTGATGGACGTTTTCGGAATGGGCGTCCTTATCACCGGCGACTCAGGCGTCGGCAAGAGCGAACTGGCGCTCGAACTCATCACCCGTGGCCACGGCCTGGTCGCCGACGATGTAGTTGAACTCGCGTGCATCGCCCCGACGACTATCGAAGGGCAGTGTCCCAGCATGTTGCGCGACTACCTCGAGGTGCGGGGGCTGGGTCTGCTCAACATTCGCACCATTTTCGGTGAAACCGCTTCACGCCGGAAGATGAAGCTCAAGCTCATCGTCCACCTGCAAAGACCCTTCAGTAGCACCGACGGCCCTCGCCTTCCGCTCGACGCCCAAGCCCAGGAAATCCTTGGTGTTCCCGTGCGCAAAGTGGTGATACCGGTCGCTGCCGGACGCAACATCGCGGTCTTGCTTGAAGCGGCCGTGCGGAACAGCATCCTGCAGTTACGCGGCATCGACAGCATGGGCGATTTCATCAATCGCCAACAACAGGCATTGCTTGACGAAGAACTTTGACGATGGCCGGAACGCACACCTTTGCCAGTTTATCAACTTTCGCGATGCCGCCCGCCGATGGCGGGGAAGCGTGACCAGTTTTTTCACTCCTCAGCCCGCAGCCGGGTGAAGGGCGTACTTGGTCGCTAGCGCGACTTTCACATCTACGGACAGCCTCTCTATGAAATCGATGATCGTGCTTTTTGCCCTCGCGTTGACGACCACCGGAGCCCTCGCCGCCACGGAAAAGAAGGAACCTTCGGAGGCCCAGAAGGCCCAGCAGGAGACAATGAAGTCGTGTAACGCCGAGGCCGCAGAGAAGTCTCTGAAAGGTGATGAGCGCAAGCAGTTCATGAGTGGCTGCCTCGGCGCCAAGCCGGCGAAAGCGACGCAGCAGGAAAAAATGAAAGCCTGTAATGGTGAGGCCGCGACAAAGCAACTCAAGGGCGACGAACGCAAGAAGTTCATGAGCGAATGCCTCAAGGCCAGCCCGGCCTAGCCGCCGCGCCGCTTGCTGCGTACGGTAGCCGCCCGGCGCCAGACATGGCCGACGACCGTTTTCTGGCGCGGGGCCGGGTGGGCTTCGTGGCCACCTGTCGCGCCAAGCTCGCCGGCCGTCGGCCTGTCGTGCCTAGCCGCGCCGCGGCAGGCAGGCGACGTAACCCCGGCGCCAAGGTTTGAGCCGCTTCTTTAAACGTTGCGCCGCCCCTTCTGGAGTCGTACTGAGATCGCCGAAAAACGCATGGCACGCCGCCCAGCGACCCTCCAACGTACGCAAGACGGCCACCGTGCGACCGCCGTCCAGCGTCGCGGTCAGACAACTCGCCTCGCCTGTCCACCACGACGCGGCGACGAGGTCCAGCGCTTCCGCACGTGGCACGCACAAGGCAACGAGCGCATCGATTGGCGAATCGTGCTCGCCGCAAACGATGGCGGGAAAGTAAGCGTGACTGGTGGGCCGGGCAACGGCATTCATCGGGCTAGCCTTCTAACACCCTCGAGCAGTTTAGTAAAACCGCGTTCGCAGCCCACCACGCGAGCACGGCACATACAAAGCGAATAGCATGCCAGGCAACGGTTTCGACATCCTGATCCTCGGCGGCGGTTTGGCCGGTCTCTCCTTCGCCTGCGCGTTGCGTGACACGCGCTTGCGGATAGCTCTGGTCGAGCAGCGGATTCCATGCCGTCCGGCGGGCTGGGATGCGAGAGTTTACGCCGTATCGCCGGCCAACGCCCGTTTCCTGAACGAAATCGGCGCCTGGAAGCACATGGCAAGCGAGCGTATCGAGCCGATCCGGGCGATGCACATCCGCGGCGACGGCGGCGCGAAACTCGACTTCTCGGCGTATCAATCCGGCGTTTCCGAACTCGGCTGGATTGTCGAATCGTCGGAAATGGCCTGCGAACTTTGGGAGAACGTCAAACGCCAGGGTAACCTCACCCCGTTTTCTCCGGCGACGCCAGCTGCCGTGCGGATCGACACGGACTGCGCCGTGCTGACTCTGGCCGACGGAAAGGTGTTGACGGGCCGTCTGCTGGTCGGCGCGGACGGTCGCGACTCCTGGATCCGGAAGTCACTCGGCATGTCCGCTGTCGACCGCCCATACGGCGAAATGGGACTGGTCGCCAACTTCGAGTGTCAGCTCCCGCACCGCGGTATTGCTCGCCAATGGTTTCGCGCCGACGGCGTCCTGGCTTGGTTGCCGATGGCCGGCGACCGCATCTCGATCGTCTGGTCCACCGCCGACGAGAACGCCCGAGCCTTACTGGCAATGCCCGACCACGAGCTGTGCCTTCGCGTCGCCACGGCTGGCGAGGGCGAACTCGGAGCACTGCGGCTGCTTACCCCCGCCGCCACTTTTCCCTTGTCCTTGTTACGTGTTCCGCAGGTCGTCGCGCCCCGCCTAGCGCTCGTCGGTGACGCAGCGCATGGCATACATCCGCTGTCTGGGCACGGGATCAACCTTGGTTATCAGGACGCCAGGGTTCTTTCCAGCCTGTTGGCGGCGACCCCCGATTGGCAGGACATCGGCGACCCGCGCTTGCTGGCGCGCTACCAGCGCGAAAGGCGCGAGGAAACTTTGCTATTGCAGTGGGTTACACACGCGTTGCATCACCTGTTTCTTAACGACCTGCCGGGACTAAAGCCGCTGCGCAATTTTGGAATGAACCTGACGAACGCTTTGCCGGTCATAAAGAACCTGCTTGTGCGCTACGCCATCAACCCACACTGAACCTTGTCCAGCCAACGGTAACGCTTGTTAGACGCTATCAGTGCAGACCGCCTCGCCCTTCACTCTTCCCGACCTTCCTGCCCCGGCGCGCGAGAGGGTGCTCGCCAGTCGCAGGTGCCGCTTTGGAATTCACCCGGAGATACCTGATGTTCATGAAACTCATACCGCTCACGCTGGCTACCGTTCTCAGCCTACCCACTCTGGCAGACGAAGCGTCCGTCAAGAAAACCGTCGAAACCAAGTTGGGCAATCCGGTCACCAGTGTCGTCAAGACCCCCTATCTCGGTCTCTACGAAGTCTATGTCGACGGCCAAGTCGTCTACACCGACGAGAAGGTGTCGGCGCTGCTTTTCGGGCCGCTGGTCGACGGCAAGACGATGAAGAATGTGACGAATGAAAGAATGCAGAAGCTCACCGCGATCAAGTTTTCGGAATTGCCTTTCAATCTCGCCGTCAAGCAGGTACGCGGCGACGGAAAGCGTGTCTTTGCGAGCTTCGAGGACCCGAACTGCGGTTATTGCAAGAAGATGGCCAGGGAAATGGCCAAGCTTGACAACGTGACCATTTACACCTTCCTCTATCCCATCCTCTCGCCGGACTCCCTGGAAAAATCCAATCAGATCTGGTGTTCCGCCGACCGCGCCAAGGCCTGGACCGACTGGATGGTCGATGGCAAGGCGCCCGTCGGCAAGGGGGACTGCGACACCTCGGCGATCAGGACAACACTCGAAACCGGGCGGAAGTTGGCCATCAACGGCACGCCGACGCTCTTCTTCGCCGATGGCGAGAGAATTCCAGGAGCCGTTCCCCTGGCCAGGATCGAGCAGCGGCTCGGCCAGGCTGGCAGTCAGGGTAGCCGATAGCTTACAAGCCGCCTCAACTGAACCGCTCCCAGCGCTAGCTCTTTGGACGACTGAAGCGGACCAGGTTATTCATCATCTCGACCATCGCCGGACGAATCTCTTCCTTGGCTCGATCGGCTTCGCTCACTGGTCGATCATCGTCATCGAGCACCTCCTGGCGGACGACGCCGGTCGCATTGATCGGAAAGGCGATCTTGAACTTGTCGCCGATGTAGGCGATTCGATGCCAGTCGGCGGCGACGGCGTACTCGCGGTGAAAACTCTGACTAAGCAAATCCTGGCCCTGCGAATAGTCGCCTGCCGGATTACGTACGCCGAGCAGCGGCATCAGTGTCGCCGGAATGTCAAGATGACTGGTGATGCCGCCGACAACGCGCGCCGCCTGACCCGGAACCCATAGCACTGCCGGCGTGCTCGTCTGATAGCGATTGAATTCCGCCGCATGTCCCCAGCGGCTGCTGCGCTCCATGAACTCCTCGCCGTGGTCGCCGAGAACAATGACGATCGTGCTGTCGAGCAGACCTTTGGCGCGCAAATGCGCGATGACGCGGCCGATCTGCCGATCGACATGGTGGGCGGCGTTCAGATAGCGATTTTTGATCAGCGTCATCTGTCCGGCGAAATCGGCCGACAGGTAGTTGAAGTCCTCGAGATACGGGCGGGCGATCACGCTGTCGGCGGGAAAAGTATAGTTGGCGTGGGTTCCCTCGAAGAACATGTAGGTCATGAACGGCCTCGCCGGATCACGACCATCGATGAAACCGAGAATGCGGTCGACATTCTGCCGATCGCGCTCCCACGGATCGGGGCCCGTAGACAGCGGATGGAGGTCGGCCGGATCCATCCTCACGAAGACCGTCTTGTCGAACTGCGGATAGGTGAATGCCGCACTGGTGTGCAGGCTGAATTGGTAGTTCTGCTGCTGCAGCACATCCATCAGCAACGGCGACCGGCCAGCCTTGATCATCGGAAACCAATAGTTGCCGTAAAGGCCATAAAACATCGAAAAAATACCCATCTGAGTAGCATTACCACCGCTGTAGTGCCGTTCGAGACGTATTGCCTGGCCGGAAAACTCCCACAACTTCGGCATGATGGCGGGGTCCAGCAGGTCGAAGCGCAAAGATTCCGCCACCAACCAGACAATGTTGAGCGGGCGCGCCGGGGCTTCGACGCGCAAGGCCTCGAGCGGGTAGCTCAGTCCACTCTGCTTGATGTGGACGCCCTCCGTGGCCTCGTTCGCGGTGTTGATTCCCAGGCGCGCCAGCAAGCGGCGAAAAGTCGTCGGAAGGTAGAACGGGTAGCGCTCGCTGGCGAACAAAATCGGTTGGTAGCTGACCGCGGCACTGTATCCGTAGGCCAGACGCTCACCTATCGTGAAGGCCAGTACAGCGAGCAATAGCCAACGTGCGCGCGGCAAGAAACGTCGCTGACCGGGTGCCGGCGCGCGATAGTTCGCCCAGAAATAGGTTGCCGCCTGCAACACGAGCAGCGCGGCTACGATGAGCGTCGCGGTCAACTCGGTACTCCGACTGGCGCCCAGCGACGCGATTCCACCGGGCGACAGCACGAGATCGACGACGAAGCCGTTGATATGGAAGCCGTACATGCCGTAGATCGTGCGGTCGGCAAACAGGAGCACCTGAATCGCTCCGCTCGAGCCGATCAGCAGGCAGGCTAACGCCACCGGTCCGACGCGGGTGACCGATCGCCGTTGCAGAAACCAGTAGCAAAGATAGCTCGGGATCAGAGCTGGCAGCAGGTATATGAAGGTATAGCTGACCGTCGTCGCCAGCGTCCACAGCGCGACAGCCGGCGTGCTGTAAGCTTTGGCCGTCGTGAAGGCGCTGACATGCAGCGCCACCCACAGTCCGGTGAGCAGGAAAAAACGGTCGATAGTGTCGCGCGGCGGTAGTTTGGTCATCGGCAGCCAAGCCTCAGCAATTTAGCCTATCTTAGCACGCCGAATCTTAGGGCCGCCTTAAGCCTTCGGCGGGTTACCGGTAACTTACTCCCGCGCGTGCTACGCCCGAGTAACGAGGCGGCAGCAAGAGTCTCGTCTTCCCCTAGACGATTGCGGCGGCGTCAGATCCCGGCTCACCCGGGCTTCCGGTCTGGCTACCATCGAGCGGGTTTGGATCGTCTACAGCTGGTTGATCGTCCGGCTCAGGCCCCGGACCCTGTAACGGACCCTGCGCGCTGTCGCCGATAGAGCGGAATTGTGAGTCCTTTACCGCGAGTGCCGGCGACCGTAATAACGCACCTATTCTCAGCGTTTGCCGGCGACGTAAATCTGATCGAAGATACCGCCATCAGAAAAGTGAATCTTCTGGGCGTTGCGCCAGCCACCGAAGGTGTCGTCGATGGTCAGCAGCTTCACCATGCCGAACTGCTTGGCGTACTTGGCAGCGACTTTGGCATCACGTGGTCGGTAGTAGTGCCGGGCAGCAATCTCCTGTCCTTCCGGGGAATAGAGGTATTCCAGATAGGACAGTGCCACCTTGCGTGTCGCGCGCTTGTCGACCACCTTGTCGACGACGGACACCGCTGGCTCGGCGAGCATCGACAGCGACGGAGTAACGATCTCGAACTTGTCGCGCCCCAGTTCCTTGACTGCCAGATGGGCTTCGTTCTCCCAGGTAATCAGGACGTCACCTATCCCGCGCTCGACAAAGGTGGTGGTTGATCCGCGCGCGCCAGCGTCGAGGACTTTCACATTGCGATACAGTTGCCCGACAAACTCACGCGCTTTGGCTTCGTTGCCCGCCGGTTGCTTCAGCGCGTACGCCCAGGCAGCCAGGTAGTTCCAGCGGGCACCGCCGGAAGTCTTGGGATTGGGAGTAACGATCGCGACGTCGCCCTTCACCAGGTCGCCCCAGTCCCGGATGCCTTTGGGATTGCCTTTCCTGACCAGGAAGACGATGGTCGACGTGTAGGGTGCCGAGTTGTTCGGTAGCCTCTTCTGCCAGTCGAGCGGAACGATTCCACGATCAGCCAGTGCATCGATATCGTAGGCCAACGCCAGCGTCACCACGTCGGCGTCGAGGCCGTCGATCACGGAACGCGCCTGCTTTCCGGAACCGCCGTGCGAAGCGTTTACCCGGATGGCGTCACCAGTCTTCATTCGCCAATGCTTGGCGAATGCGGAGTTGAATTCCTGATACAACTCGCGCGTCGGGTCGTAGGAAACGTTGAGAATGGTACTGTCGGCAGCCACCGCGCTGCCGAAAAAAACGACGCCACCGGCCAGCAGGCCGGCAAGAAAACACTTGTACTTCATGACAACTCCGTCTGGTCGATTTGTCCAACGAAGTTTAGAAACAAAATGCACGGCAACGAAGGATTTTGTTCTTATTTAGTTATAACTGAGGGTTCTCTATGCCCAATCCGTCGCGGCTTCGGCCCAATAAAACATTTCAATTGGATTCGCAACTTCCGGCAGGCGATTTGCCCGGAAAATGGTGGTCAGTTGCTTCCCGTTGCCACGACCCGCGCTCCCATTGCCGCGAATGAGAAAGGAATCCTGAATATGCCGGCATCACAACAACACATTGACCCCAGCACACCTCTCGGCGCGAACCTGATTGCCGGGGGCGCAACCTTCCGCACCTGGGCCCCCAACGCGCTCGAGGTATATGTGGTTCTCAACGACCCGGGCAACGATCCTGGCGCCGACGAACCGACAGTCTGGACGAAGAACCCCGACGATCTTCTGGTGAAGGATGCATTAGGGTACTGGGCAGGATACTTCTCCGGCGTCAAGGACGGCGATCTATACCGCTTCTACGTCGTCGGCAGCGGGTCGGCGGGGTTGAAACGAGATCCCTACGCACGCGAACTGGAAATGCGCGGCGATCCGTGGTACCCGTGCAACGGCATCATTCGCGATCCGGCAGACTACCCGTGGCACGACGCAGAATACCGCACCCCGCCGGCCGCCGAGCTGGTGGTCTATCAGTTCCACATTGGCGTCTACTACGCCAGGGATTCGGCCGGCAAGGATCTGCGGCCGGGCCGCGTGCGCAAGGCGCTCGACCTCGTCGATCGCATCGAATATTGGGCCGACCTCGGGGTGAACGCGATCATGCCGCTGCCTTTTCAGGAGTACCAGGGAGAAAACAGCCTGGGCTACAACGGTACTGACCTGTTTTCCCCCGAAATGGACTATTGCGTCGGCGGCAGCGCAGCCGATCGCAAGCCTTACCTCGACCGGATCAACCACCTGTTCGCCGCCAAGGGAATGGCGCCACTGACCGACGCACAGCTTGCCGGACAAAGCAACCAATTCAAGGTGCTGATCGATCTCTGCCATGTCTATGGTATCGCCGTGATCGCCGACGTGGTCTACAACCACGCGGGCGGCGGATTCAATTCCCAGAGCATGTGGTTCTACGATCGGCAGCCTTATACGACCGACAACGACAGCCTGTACTTCACCGACCAGGATCACGCCGGCGGCCGTGTCTTTGCGTTTCACAAGGCCGGCGTGCGGCAATTCCTGATCGACAATGCGAAGATGTGGTGCGAGGAGTACCACGTCGATGGGTTGCGCTACGACCAGGTAACCGTGATCGACGAGCACGGCGGCTGGTTCTTCGCGCAGGATCTGACGAGCACGGTCCGTTACGTGAAGCCGCGAGCGGTTCAGATTGCCGAGTATTGGGGCGCCGAGCGCTGGAAAGGCGTCGCCGCTCCACCCTACGGGATGGGCTTCGACCTCGGCTATAGCGATGCGCTGCGCGACAAGCTGCGCTCAGCGATCGCCGAGACGACCGGCGGTCGCGCGGCGCGCGTAAACCTCGACCAAGTTCGCGACGCCCTATACCTGACTTACAAGGATCCTGGACGTTGGTCGGTTTTCCAGTGCATCGAGAACCATGACCTCGTCGACTACAATCACACCGGCCAGGATCGGCAGCCGCGAATCGCCGCGCTGGCCGACCCCGGCAATTCGCGCTCCTGGTATGCACGCAGCCGGGCGAAGGTCGCCACCGGACTATTGCTGACCGCACCTGGCGTGCCCATGCTGTTCATGGGGCAGGAATTTCTCGAGGACAAGTACTGGACGGACTACCCGAAACGCCCGGAGCTGCTGATCTGGTGGGACGGTCTCGAGGGACGCGACAAGGCCATGTCCGACCACCACCGTTTCACCCGCGAACTGATCTGGCTGCGTCGCAAGCATCCGGCGCTGCGTGCCGACGGACTCCATGTCTTTCACGTCCACAATGACCAACGCGTCATCGCCTTCCAGCGCTGGGTACCGGGAATCGGCCGCGACGTCGTCGTGGTCGCCAGCTTGAACGAAAACACCTTCTACCATCGCAGCTACCGCATCGGCTTTCCCGGCGGCGGACATTGGCACGAAGTTTTCAACAGCGACGTCTACGACAACTATTTCAATCCCAACGTGCAAGGGAATTACGGTGGAGTCATGGCGGACGGACCCGCCTGGGATGGGCTGCCGGCGTCGGCCGCGATCACCCTGCCGGCGAACAGCCTGATCGTCTTCGCTCGCGACCTCGGAGACTTCGCCTGATTCCCCGCGGCCAACACCCGGCGACGTCGAGCCGAGCACCCAGCGATCGGTGATCGACCCGTCTCTGGGACGCGTCATCCCGCACGGGGTAGCCGCGCCGCGGTCGAATAGTTCCGCTCGCCCGAGCGGAACTATTCGACCCGCAGCGGAATCACCCGGCGCGCTGCGGCCGCACACTGCTCACTCGCCCGAGGCTCGAAACCTTGCCATTCTTCGAGCAACGCCCGCCAACTCGCCCGTGCCGCCGCCACACCGGCGCGTTTCACGTGGCCGTAGCCTCGGATGGCACCCGCGACCTGGGCAATACGTAACGCCAGCGGCAGGCGTTCGACGCTCAGGGTCGGCAGCAACTGCTCGACGATCTGCCGGTACTCGCCGACCAGGGCTCGTTCCATGCGCCGCTCCTCACTGCGGCCAAAAACGTCGAACACACCGCCGCGCAGGCCACGCAGCCGCGCCAGAAGACGAAAGACCGGCAAGATCCACGGGCCGTAGCGCCTCTTGCGCGGCTTGCCGTCGCTGCCGGTGGACCCCAACCCCGGCGGCGCAAGGTGAAATTCGACGCGCTCCCAATACTCGAACTGCGTACGCAGCTGCTCCTGAAACTCGGGGCCCGCGTGCAGACGAGCGACTTCGTATTCGTCCTTGATGGCCATCAGGCGAGCCAACTGGAAAGCGACGGCACGCGTCAGATCCAGGCGTCGGCCGACCTCACCGCCCAGCGCCTCCTCCGCGGCGCGCAGCTGCGCGACCAGAGATACATAGGCGTCGGCATAGGCGCCATTCTGGTACTCGGTGAGAAATATCCGACGCCTTTCGACCAACGCGTCCAGACTGTCGTCGGGCGCTGCGGCGGCGGGTCGCAAGCGCAGGCGCGGCAAAGCCTCGGGCGCCGCCAAGGCAAGCCGTCCGACGGCAAACGCGGCTTTGTTTGCTTCTACCCCGACTTCGTTCAGTTCGATGGCGCGCATCAGCGCCGCGTGGCTCACCGGTACCAGCCCGGCTTGCCAAGCGGCGCCCAGCATAACGATGTTGCTCGGCATGGTGTCGCCCAACAAGTCGTCGGCCAATCCCTGAGCGTCAATGCTGCGCACGCGGCCGGCACCCGCGGCGTAGCGCATCTTTTCGATCAGCGCGGCGCCGTGCAGCGTTGCATCCGGGTTGCGCACGAAAGCCGCCGTCGCGATCTGATGATGGTTGGCGATGACCTCGGTACGTTCACGCTTCACCGTACCCAGCGCTTCCGGTGAAGCACCGACCACCATGTCGCAGGCGAGCAGAAGGTCGGCCTGCTGGGTATCGATGCGCACCTGATTGAGCAAATCGGCACTCGGCGCCAGGCGTACGAAAGACAACACCGCGCCCCCCTTCTGCGCAAAGCCCATGAAGTCGAGTACCGAAGCCTGCTTGCCTTCGAGGTGCGCAGCCATCGTCACCAAGGCGCCGACGGTGACGACGCCAGTGCCGCCAACGCCGGTGACCATCATATCGAAGGGACCGGTCCACTCCCACGGCTGCGGTTCGGCCAGTCGGCTTACTTCGTGGGCCAGGGCACCCGACTCCATCGACGACCCCTGCCGCTTCTTCAGCACCGCACCTTCGAGCGTGACGAAGCTGGGGCAGAAACCATCGACGCAGGTATAGTCCTTATTGCACGAAGTCTGCTCGACGGCGCGCTTGCGGCCCCAGTCGGTATCCAGCGGGACGATCGAGAGGCAGTTGCTCTGCACGCCGCAATCGCCGCAGCCCTCGCAAACCTGTGGGTTGATGAAAACCCGTTGCTTCGCCTCCGTCAGTTCGCCTTTCTTGCGCCGCCGTCGTTTCTCGGCCGCACAGGTCTGGTCGTAGATCAGCAGCGTCACTCCCTCGGCGTCGCGCAGGTGGCGCTGTACGGCGTCCATTTCGTGGCGGTCGTGGAAAGTGGTGCCGGCCGGAAATTCGCCGTGCCGCGCATCGTATTTGGCGATATCGTCGCTGACGATGGCCACCCGCGTCGCCCCTTCGGCTTCAACTTGGCGCGCGATCTCGGCGACGCTCAGCTTGCCGTCTACCGGCTGGCCGCCCGTCATCGCTACCGCATCGTTGTAAAGCACCTTGTACGTCATGCGCGTGCCGGCCGCCACGGCCTGGCGGATGGCCAACAGACCGCTGTGAAAATAGGTGCCGTCGCCTAGGTTCTGGAAGACATGCCTCTCGTGGCTGAAACGCGACGCGGCCACCCAGTCCACGCCCTCGGCACCCATCTGAATGAGGCCTTCGGTCTGGCGCTCCATCCAGCTCGCCATGAAGTGACAACCTATGCCGGCCAGTGCCCTGCTTCCCTCGGGAACGCGGGTCGAGCTGTTATGCGGGCAACCACTGCAAAAATAAGGCAGGCGCCTGACCCCGTCAGCCGCGTTCGAGAGCAACTGCGGCATCGTGAAGTCGACGACGCGGTCGCGCCGGTCGAGCGCCGGATTCAGCCGCGCCAGCCATTCAGCAACCACCGGCATGACGCGTGAAGGCCGCAATTCGCCGAGTGCCGAAAGCAGCGGCGTGCCATCCGGCGTCGTCTTGCCCGCAATGCGCGGCCGCTGACCGTCGGGCAGCGCATAAAGCAGCTCCTTCATCTGACGCTCGACGATGGCGCCTTTTTCCTCGATGACCAGCAGCTCGTCGAGCCCCAAGGCAAAATCGACGATCCGTGTCGGCTCCAGCGGCCACACCAGACCGACCTTGTACAACCGCACTCCGGCGGCGGCCAATGCGTTGGGATCAAGGTCCAGTCGGCGCAAGACTTCCATAAAATCAAAATGAGCCTTGCCAACGGTGACGATCCCGAGCGTCGCGCGCGGGCTGACGACGACGTGCTTGTCGACCACGTTGACGCGTGCGAAGGCACGTACCGCGTCGAGCTTGAGCGCGGCGCGCTCCTCCAGGGCGAGCGAGGGAAGGTCCACCGCACGCACATGCAGATCCTGGGCGGGAGTGAAGGAGACCGGCAAACCAAAATCCAGCGGCACCGCGTCGAGGTCCACCGTCATCCCCGACTCCACGACCTCGCTGATCGCCTTGAAACCCACCCAGGCACCCGAAAAGCGCGACAACGCCCAGCCGTAGAGGCCGAACTCCAGATACTCGGCGACGTTGGCCGGATGCAGCACCGGCATGCCGAAGTGCATCAGCGCGCCGTCACTCTGGTGCGGCATCGACGACGACACGCAGCCATGGTCGTCGCCGCAAACGACGAGCACGCCGCCCTGTGCGCTGGACCCGTAAACATGGCCGTGCTTGAGCGCGTCTCCCGCACGGTCTACACCCGGGCCCTTGCCATACCACATGGCATACACGCCATCGACGCGGCGCTTGGCGTCGAGCGCTACACGCTGTGTGCCCAGGCAGGCGGTAGCCGCAAGATCCTCGTTGATCGCCGGTAGAAACTGGACTTGCGCGGCGTCCAGCAACTTGGCGGCTCTCCACATCTGTTGATCAACCATGCCGAGCGGACTGCCACGATAGCCGCTGACGAAACCCGCCGTGTTCAGTCCGGCGGCGTCGTCGAGCGCGCGCTGCATCAGCATCAGGCGGAGCAGTGCCTGCGTACCGGTAAGCCAGACGGTGCCCTGTGTGGCACACAGGTTGTCGGCCAGCGCGTAGGGTCGCAAGGCAGGTGGCGGCGTGGCCGCGGCGGAGACGGATGGGAAATCCAACGGCACCCCCGATAGGCTATGAGACGAATGGAAAGACCGGAAACTCAGCGGCCTGATCAAGAGTGTATGAGTCCGCATAAGGCGGCGTCAATCGGACACTCGGTGCGCTGGCATGACCGGCTCCCCAGATTTCTCGCGCGCCGATCGCAATGGACTGGCGACTCCGCCGAGCGGCTTTCCGGCGCCTGCTGACACGACCGGAGCGCGCGAAACACGGTGCGGCTCCCCTGGATGGCAGGACGTTTTCGAGCTCGCCGCCGACGTCACCGAGCCGCGCACACCGACTCCATTGTCCGAACACCGCCGCCATTGCCCAGGGCGGCATCACTTGGCGGCCCTAGAGGCCGAGGCGTCCCCCCGTATTGAAAGCCTTGTCGAGCACCTCGGAACCCAGCGCCTGCAACTGACCGATAGCGCCCGACGAATAGCTGGCCGGTCGGGTGCCACCAAATTCCTGCCAAACTGTTGCCACGGTGGACGGCGTGAGAGCCTTTCCGCTGCCCTCCGCCAACTGCCGCGTTGCCTGAAATCCATCCGTCCATTGGTTGCCCGAAGCATAGCGATAGCCGATGTAAGCGACCTCGTGTGCCGCTTCGCCCGCTTCGCAAGCCGACCATGAACCGTCCACTGGGCACGCCAGGGCGCTGCCATCCGGCAGCGGCATCAGCTTGGCCGACAACTCATCGCCATCGTCGATACGTAAGGAAAAGCGAAGCATGCGCCGCCCGTTCTCCCGCAACGCCGGCAGAACCCTGTTTTCAATCAGCCAAGAGTCGATGTGCTGTGTTCCTGCCATGATCAGTCTCAATAATTCGCCATCACTGGCGCTGGCCGTCCTCGCCTGCGACAGCAATGAAACGGCCCTCTGTGATTAGTCGACCGAAAGTTCATCCATGAAATCCTCCATCAGCGAGGGCAGCGCTAGGGAACAAGACAAGGGCTCCGCATCGGGCAATTGTAGGGCCAAATTCCGCCACCACGCAGCCTGACGATTGCCGCTGAGCACAAGGACACGTCTGAACACAAAGCATTTGGAGTATCCTGCCAAGTCGATTTGAAGAGGTCACGCGGCGGATCGACGAGCCGTTTCCTATTCGTCGGTACGATTGCGGTCGGCGTGCGAGAACGATTGCAGGACTCTCGGGGGCTTCTGGTACGTCAGCCGAACAGGGTTGTCGCTGCCGGAACACTCGGTTCGTCAAACGGGAGAAGCCGCTCGATTCGAGAACCGCCGTGACTCCATCCAGGTAGCGCCGCAACGACGGTTGCGGCCATCGCGCGATGGCCAAGAGTCAAGCACATGTTCGGGAGAAAGTACGATGCGCAGCAAGATAGTTACCGCCGATGAAGCGATCGCCCTGATTCGGGATGGCGATACGCTCGCCAGTACCGGCTTCGTCCAGACCGGTTTCGCCGAGGCCCTGCTGTCGGCACTGGAGCGGCGATTTCTCGCCACCGGCAGCCCGAAGAACCTGGCTTTGTTCGCGGCTGCCGGCCAGGGCGACGGCCAGAGCCTGGGGCTGAATCACCTAGGTCACGAAGGATTGTTGCGCCGGGTCGTGGCGGGTCACTGGGGGCGCATGCCGAAGGTGGCGAAACTCGCACTCGAAAATCGAATCCAGGCCTACAACCTGCCACAGGGAATCATTTGCCAGTTGTTCCGCGATCTGGCCGGCGGCAAGCCGGGCTCCTTCTCCAAGGTCGGACTGCACACCTTCGTCGATCCACGCTACGGCGGTGGCCGAGTCAACACCGTTACGACCAAGGACATCGTCAATCTGGTCAAGGTAGGCGGCGAGGAATGGCTATTCTACAAAGTCGGCAAGGTCAACGTCGCCTTCGTGCGTGGCACCACCGCCGACACGTTCGGCAACATCACCATGGAGCGCGAAGCTCTGACGCTGAACAATCTTGCCATGGCCATGGCGGCCAAAAACAGTAACGGTATCGTGATCGCTCAGGTTGAAAGGATCGCCGAGCGCAACGGGCTACCGCCGCGCCAAGTCAAGATTCCGGGAATTCTGGTCGATTGCGTAGTGGTCGCCGAACCGGCACAACACATGCAAACCCTGGCCACTCCTTACAGCGCCGCCTACGCCGGCGAGTTCCGGGTTCCCGCCGCGAGCCTCGTGTCTACCCCGCTGACCGAGCGCAAGATCATCGCCCGCCGTGCCGCCTTCGAGTTGCCTCCCAACGGCATCATCAATCTCGGGGTCGGCATGCCCGAAGGAGTGGCGGCGATCGCCAACGAGGAGCGCATCTCGCACCTGCTGACCCTGACCGTCGAATCCGGCCTCATCGGTGGCATCCCTTCGAGCGGCGGCAACTTCGGTACCGGAGTGAACATGGACGCGGTGATCGACGAGAACCAGCAGTTCGACTTCTACGACGGTGGCGGACTCGATATGGCGTGCCTTGGCATGGCCGAATGCGACGCTGCCGGAAATGTGGGTGTCAGCCGTTTTGGCGGCCGCCTGACCGGCGCCGGCGGTTTCATCAACATCAGCCAGAACGCTCGCCTGGTAGTGTTCGTCGGAACGTTTACCGGCAAGGGGCTCAAGGTCGAGGTCGATGACGGCAAACTCAAGATCATCCGGGAAGGGCAACAACGCAAGTTCCTCAAGCAGGTCGAGCAAATCACCTTCAACGGCCAGTACGCTTACGATCGCGGCAAACCGGTCTATTACGTCACTGAGCGCTGCGTGTTCCGCCGCGTACGGCGCGGGCTGGCTTTGATCGAAGTGGCACCGGGCATCGACGTGGAGCGGGACATTCTGCCCCACATGGATTTCGAGCCGATCATCGGCGAGTACGGCGAGATGGATGCCCGCATCTTCAATGCCGGACCAATGGGACTGGAAGCCGAGCTGCTCAATCTCTCCTTGCCCGAACGAGTCATCTACGATCCCGAGCGCAACATCCTGTTCCTCAACTTCGAAGGAATGCATGTTCGGGTGGTCGAGGACGTCAAGGCGATCTGGGAGGTTTGCGAGTTGCGCTGCCGAGCAGCCGGCAAGCGGGTTGGCGTGATCATCAATTACGACCGCTTTCGGATCAACCAAGACATGTACGACGCTTATGCGGAAATGGACCGCTACTTTCTGGCCAATTACTTCAGCCAGATCACCCGCTACGCCACGAGCGCGTTTCTGCGCGCCAAGCTCGGCGAAGCATTCGCCGCGCGCAGCATCGCACCCCACGTCTTCGAGCGGCGCGAGGAAGCCCAAGCCTTCCTGGTCGGGCGCAACGGCGATTCCGGTCGCCGAACTTGAGCCACCGCCGTACCGCCGGGCCGCTCTACTCTCATTTCACCGCCCGGTTGGCCTGACGTCGGCCTCGGCAAGACAGATTTCGATACGGGCCATGGTCTGTACGACATCCTCGTCGAGGCCGATGGAAAAGCGGATCAAACCATCGCTCAAGCCGGCGGCCGCTCGTTCGGCCAGCGGGATTTCGGACGAGGTGCTGTGGCCGGGTGTGGTGAACAAGGTTTTGAAGTAACCCAGACTCACCGCCAGGTAGCCGACCTTGTCGCGCTGCAGCAAAGTCATCAGGCGATTGGCCGTCGCATGATCTCCGACATCGAGCGCCATCATTCCGCCCCAGCCGTAGCCAGGGTTCATCAGCCGTCCGAGTAGGCTGTGGTGAGGATGACTCGTCAGGCCAGGGTAGTGCACCGGATAGCCGAGAGCTTCCAGCCGGGTGGCCAGGTACAGCGCGTTCGCACCGTGCTGACGCAGGCGTATGTGCAGGCTGTGCAGATTCTTCAGGATGCTGGCCGCACGCGTGCTGTCGAGCACCGGGCCGAGCAGCATGCTTGGACCGGAATTGATGTCGTTCAACCGGGCGATGAAGTCGCGCGACGAAATGACACAGCCGGCGACACAATCGCTGGTGCCATTGATGAACTTGGTCAGGCTATGCACGACGACATCGGCGCCGTGGCGCAGCGGCGACAGGATCATCGGGGTGAAGGTGTTGTCGACCACCAGCCGCGCACCGCTGTCGTGGGCGATGGCGGCAAGTGCCGGCAAATCGCTGACTTCGAGCAGCGGGTTGCTGAGCGACTCGCAGTAGAGGACGCGCGTCCGCGGCGTCATCGCGGCACGCACCGCGTCGTGCTTGCAGATATCGACAAAGCGGGTCGTAATACCGAAGCGCGGCAGCAGATTCTTGAGCAAGGCGTAGGTGCCGCCATAGATGCTGCGGCCGCAGACGATTTCATCGCCCGCGCTGCACAGGGTCAGCAAGGTGGTGCTGATGGCCCCCATTCCGGAAGCCATGACCTGCGCCGATTCTCCGTCCTCCATGCGCTCGAGCGCGCTGGCCAGATACTTGTTGGTCGGATTGAAGTGGCGCGAGTAGAGAAAACAGCCCTCGATTTCATGTTCGAAAAGCTCCGCCATGCGTTCCGGGCTCAGGAACGTGTAGGTGGAGGAATCCGTGATCGATGGATTGACGTCGCCGAACTCCCCGAAAACAAGGAAGTCCTGGACGCGGGAGGCGGGATTGAAGGTCATGAACTGTCCTCCGAGGGTGATGGGAGAAGCGACCGTAGCACGGCCACGGTCGCGATGGCAAAGCCCGTGTGACTAATGTCTGCCGCCACCGGAGTATCGGCGGCGGCGCGAAAGGAGCACAATGCAGCACTAGGGCTTGACCACGTCGCGGGTTTTATTTATGTATGCATGCTTGCTCGTGGCGGGGCGACGACGCGGCGCGCCGCAATGACCGGAATCGTCGGCGATTGCGGGCAGTAACAGGGGATAGACCACATGAAGAGAGATCTGCGCTTCCAAATCGCCGTCCTTCCGGGAGACGGCATCGGCCCGGAAATCGTGACCTCTTGCCTGCAGGTTCTTGATGCCCTCCACGAGCGTATGGGTGGCATCGGCTTCGCTTTTCGGCACCTCGAAGGTGGCGCGGCGCATTATCAAAGAACCGGTACCGCGCTCTCCGACGAGAGCATGGCCGAGTGCAAGAAGGCGGATGCAGTGCTGTTTGGCGCGACCGGACTGCCGCACGTCCGTTATCCCGATGGCACCGAGATCTCGACGCAGTTTGATCTGCGGATCGAAATGGATCTGTACGCCGGGTTGCGACCGGTCCGCAGCTATCCAAGCCTGCCGCGCGTATTGACGGACAAACGCGCGGCACAGATCGATCTGGTGCTTGTCCGCGAGCAGACCGAAGGCCTGTTGTACTCGCGCGGCCGCGGAACGGTCGAGGACGACCGTGTGGCCTGGGAGACGATGATGATCTCGCGTGACGGTAGCCGCCGCGTTTCCGAATTCGCTTTCCGGGTTGCCGAAAGGCGCGCCAAGAGCCGCCGGCGACCCGGCAAGGTCACTTGTGTCGATAAGGCCAACGTACTCTCGTCGATGGCCTTTTTCCGCAAGATCTTCAACGAGGTGGCGGCCTGCCACCCGAGCGTCGAAGCCGACTTCGCCTACGTCGATGCGACGGCGATGAAACTCGTCAAGGCGCCCTGGGATTTTGACGTTCTGGTGACGGAGAATGCCTTTGGCGGCATCCTGTCCGACCTCGCCGCTGGCGTCATCGGTAGTCTCGGGCTGGTGCCGACGGCCGACATCGGCGACCGGCACGCGGTATTCCAGCCGGCGCACGGTAGCGCGCCGCACATCGCCGGACAGGGCAAAGCCAACCCGGTGGCGCAAATCCTTTCGGCTTCCCTGATGCTCGACTGGCTTGCCGACCAGCACGGCGAGCCCCGTTTGGCGCATGGCGCACGGATCATCGAGCATGCGGTCGACAAGGCCATGACCGTCGTGCGGCCGGTCGAGTTTGGCGGCAACGACGGTACGGCGGCCATCACCAAGGCGATCATCGCGCAAATCCGCAAGTCCTGATCCGCCTGCCGCCGCCGCATGGGCTGCTAGAATGACGGCCCTCGACCCGCACAAGCAAGGATCTTTGCCATGACTGCCAAGCCAACCCCCGGTCCCACCGACGAGCCCTTGTTGCCGGTTGTCGAACGTCAAACCGGTGATTCGCCGAAGTGCGCGATTATCTGGCTGCACGGTCTGGGGGCCGACGGACACGACTTCGAGCCTATCGTAGACGAGTTCGATTTCGACCAGCTGCCGGCCGTCCGCTTCGTTTTCCCCCATGCGCCCATGCGTGCCGTGACGATCAATGCCGGTTACGTCATGCGCGCCTGGTACGACATCGTATCGCTTGACTTTGCGCCCGGACGCGAGGAGGAGGAAGGCGTGCGTCAGTCCGCTCGGCAGGTCGAAGCCTTGATCGCCCGTGAAAACGCACGCGGAATTCCCGACGGGCGCATCGTCTTGGCCGGCTTCTCGCAGGGCGGAGTAGTTGCCCTGCACACGGGCTTGCGTCATCCGCAGCGCCTGGCCGGTATTCTGGCGCTTTCGTGCTACCTGCCGCTGGTCGACACGCTGACCAGCGAAGCGCAGGCGGCCAACCGGGATGTGCCGATCTTCATGGCCCACGGACAGGCCGACGCGGTCATTCCTTACGACCTCGGAAAACGTGCGGCCAAGCGGCTGAAGGCCGACGGTTACCGCGTGCAGTGGCAGGGCTACGCCGCCGAGCATTCCGTGTGCAGCGAGGAACTGAACGACATCGAAAGCTGGCTGCATCAGGTACTGGCCGACGTTTGCTGAACCGCCTGCCGCACCGCCGGCACCCTTTTCTCGACGACCGCCGCGGAGTTGATTACACTTCCATCAAATCCTTATTCCTGATGGGGGAAAGTCATGCGCCGAGTCGTCTTCAATCAGAAGGGTGGCGTGGGCAAGTCCACGATTGCCTGCAATCTGGCGGCGATCGCCGCCGCGCGGGGTCGCCGGACCTTGCTTGTCGACCTCGATGCGCAAGCCAACGCGTCGCGCTACCTGCTCGGCAAGGCGCTGGACGAGCAGCGCCGGACTCTCGCGCATTTCTTCGACGATATCCTCGGTTACCGGCTGTTTCCCGAGGGACTCGCGAGCTACGTGACGCGCACCCGCTTTCCCAATCTCGACCTGCTGCCGTCCGACTCACGGCTCGAGGAGCTGCAGTACAAGCTCGAATCGCGCTACAAGATGTACAAGTTGCGTGAATCGCTGGAGAAGCTGCCGGTTTACGGCGAGATCTTCATCGACACGCCGCCGGCGCTGAATTTTTACACTCGTTCCGCACTGATCGCCGCCGACACGTGTCTGATTCCCTTCGATTGCGACGATTTTTCACGCCGCGCGCTGTACACGCTCTTGGACAATGTGCGCGAGATCCAGAACGACCACAATCGCAACCTGCGCGTCGAAGGGATCGTGGTGAACCACTATCAGGCGGCAGCCAAGCTCCCGCTGCGCCTGGTCGATGAACTACGGGGCGAGGGATTGCCCATCCTCGACGCCTTCCTTTCGGCGTCGATCAAGATCCGCGAGTCGCACCATCAGGCACTGCCCATGATTCACCTCGATCCGCGGCACAAGCTGACCGCCGAGTTCGCCGCGCTCTACGACCACCTGGCACAGTGAGCGGCAAGCCGTGCCACTGAGCGCCGCCTTCGATACGCCCCCGCTTCGCCTATCGGAGCAGTCGACGTAGGCCAAGCCGGTGTATGATTCCCTTTCGTCATTAATGCTCAGGAGATGGCCATGCTCGCTGTACGCCAGTGTCTGCGACTGTTGGCAACCGTCCTGTTGCTCCTCGGCGCGGCGACTCCAGTCGTCGCAGCGAACAAGGGTCAGGTGGCGCTGGTGGTCGGCATTGGTGCCTATCAGAATGCCCCGGCGCTACCCAATCCGCCGAAAGACGCGCGAGCGATCGCAGAATCGCTGAAGAAGATCGGCTTCGAAGTAGAACTCGCCATCGACCCCGACAAAACTCGCCTGGAGCAGGCCGTCAAACGCTTCGGCGACCAATTGCAGGGAGCCAAAGTCGGCCTGTTCTTCTACGCCGGGCATGGTCTACAGGTCAACGGACGGAACTTCCTCATACCGGCGGACGCCAAGATCGACAACGAACGTTCGTTACCCTTCTCCGCCGTCGACGCCGACCTGGTGCTGACCCAGATGGAGACCTCGACACCGGTCAGCCTGATATTTCTCGACGCTTGTCGCGACAACCCTTTTTCACGCTCGCTGGCGCGCAGTATGGGAACGCGCTCGGCCGCCGTCGGACGTGGCCTGGCGCAGATTGCCGCCGGCGAAGGGTCGCTTATCGTCTTCGCGACGCAACCCGGCAATGTGGCCGAAGACGGGAAGGCCGACCACAGTCCATTCACCGAAGCGTTGCTCAAGAATCTGGCCGCGCCGGGGCTGGAGGTGCGGCAGATGCTGACCCGGGTGCGCCAGCAAGTAAAAGAGCAGACGAACGGCAAACAGGTTCCCTGGGATCACTCGTCGCTGACCCAGGACTACTACTTCATCGGGCCGACTACGGTGATCGTTCAGCCGCCGCCAGCGTCGAGCGCCGAGCCAAAAACGGTCGGTGTCGATCCCATGGCGGTGCAACTGTCGCTCTGGGAATCGGTCCGCACGAGCCAGGATCCCGCTGACTTCGAGGACTACCTTAAGCAATACCCGGACGGCAAGTTTGCCGCCATCGCCCGGCGTCGTCTGGCGGCGCTGAAAGCGGCCTCCTTGAAGGAACGCCAGCCCGCCCGACCGGAAACCGAGGTGGCACCGGCCAGCCCGACACCAGCGGTTGAACGGCAGCCGACCAAACCGTCGCCCGCGCCGCAGCCGCCGATCGTCAAACCCAGTCCGGAAACCGTGGCGGCCTTCGACGTCATGATGCTGGGCACGGCCACCAACCTTACCGTCGGCACCACCGCCCAGGTTCAGTTTCAATTGCGCCGCTCCGGCGACAGCGTGACGGCCGCCATTCGCGTCCTGCCACCGCTGTTCGCGACAGGCGTGTTACAGGGGCAGTACCAAGGTGGTCAGTGTCTGATGCAGGGCTGGATGAACGAAGGCTTCTTGTTGAAAATGGTCGGCGCTTGTTCGGCCAGCAGTTTTTCCGGCCAGTATCAGGCCGAGAGTCCAGGCCTGGTCCAACAAGGTGTCTTTCGGCTGCAGGCCCGGCGTACAAACTGAGAATGACCGCCGTTGCTGCCGGGTGGAGCGTCCGTAAGCGCGCTCGACCGGCCTACCTTCCACCCAGCCGACAAGCCGAGCCGCTTGGCAACGCCTGCCTCGCCGTCCCACCCACCCACTGGCCAGCCAATGCATCGCACTATCTTCGATACGCCCATCGTCAATACGCTGCTACGTCTTCTCTCCATCGGTATCCTGAAACTCGGCGGCTGGCGTGTCGAAGGTAATCTGCCGGCAGGGGGTGGCAAGAGCGTGTTGATCGCCGCTCCGCACACCAGCAACTGGGACCTGCCCTACACGCTGATGGTGGCATTTTCACTGCGCCTCAACATCTACTGGATCGGCAAGGCACAGATTTTCCGGCCACCGTTTCGTGGCTTGATGATGTGGCTTGGCGGCATTCCCGTACAGCGCGAGAAGAGCAACGATTTCGTTGCGGCGTCGGTGAAAGCCATCAAAGCCGCCGACGGTCCGCTGCAGTTGGTCGTCCCGCCAGAGGGAACGCGTGCCAGGGCGCGCTACTGGAAGACCGGTTTCTACTACATAGCGCTGGGTGCCGAAGTGCCCATCGTGCTCGCCTACATGGACTACGCGACGAAGCGCAGCGGCCTGGGGCCGGTCTTCCAGCCAACCGGCGACATCGTGGCCGACATGAGCACCATCAGATCCTTCTATGCACCGTTCACCGGCAGAAACCCCGCTCAGTTCGACCCGCAGTGAGCGATAAAAGGGTACCGCTGCCATGGGCACGAACCGTGTCGACGCCTGAATCGTCTGGCTGACACTCAAATTCGGACGAAGTCCATCTTGTTGTAGCCGCGCGTGCGAGCACAGACTTCGAAGCCTTCACGGCTGCCATCGTCGTTGGTGTTGCCTTCGATCGTCTTGAAAATCTGCTCACCGGTACTGACGACGATGCCGACATGGACCCAGTCGGATGGCGTGTTGCGCATCAGGAAAAAACTGCCCGGAGCGGCTTTATCGCGACCGACAAATCGGCCTTTGGCTTTGGCCGAGTTAGCTAGCGCATCGCAGGAAAAGGACGCCGTGATCGGCAGGCTCTGGCCAAGCGCCGCGCACGCCTGTTGCAGACAGAAGCAGGCAAAGCCAGCGCACCAGGCCCACTGTTGCCCTTCGTTTCCCTTCATGTACAAGCGCACCCACGGCCCCCGGTTCTGACCGCCGACCTCGAGCGGATGCTGCGCGAGATGCTGACGGGCATAGGCAACCACCATTTCACCCAAGGACCGCCCATTCACCGGGATGATCGCCAGGGCGGCCCTCATTGGCGCCACGAGCCGACCGAAAGTGGCTTCATCGACCACTCCGGTCAACGGAACGCCAGCCCGCGCTTGGAACTCCTTGAGCGCGGCCTCGGTAGCTGGCCCGAAGTCACCGTCGACGGCAACCTGTTCGCCATGCAGGCAAAGCCACTCCTGAACGAGCTTTACCTGACCGTCTTGGTTGCCCTTTCGCAAGGGCTTCTGCAACTCCTGATCGCTCATCGTCGTCATCTCTCCTATTCTCGTCACTTATCCAGCGAGTTCGCCGGTCGGGTAGCGAGTCTACAGAGTGAAGGCCAGGCACGGCATTCGACCTCCTTATGCGGAGCCGCTCCCTACGGCCGGACTGATCAGGCGGCTGTTGCCGGTTCGCGTCGGACTAACTCGAAGCACACCCGACCCGGCACGTTGCTCGCCAGACGCAACTCATAACCCGCACTCGCCGCCTGTTGCGCGGCGTGGTAGAGTCCGATGCCGAGACCGCTTTCAGACGCCACGGGCGTTTGCAACAGTTCGCCGAGGATGTCGTCGCGGATCGCGCTGCCGTTGTCACAGACGCTCAGCAACGAAGCATCGGTCGCCAGCACCACGTGCACCTTCACGCCGTTTTCCGACTGCCCTTTGAGCAGCGCGTTTTGTATCAGATTGTCGGTCACACCGTCGAACAACGCGGTTGGCAATAGCGCGTCCGGATCGGGGTCGACATCCGCAAAGCTGACCGCCGAATCCACGTAGCGCTGCTGCTGTATGCGCCACCACATCGCTGCCGGCAACACGCCGCCAGCTTCGCTTTGCGGCTTCTGCAGCTTGTCCAGGGTGTGCTGCAGGCGCTGCGTGATCTGCGGCAACTGGCGGCGCAGCAGCGGTTCCAGCCGGCCGTCGTCTTTGCCGCTCATCGTTTGCGCGAGATAACACAGATTGTTCAGCGATTGCAGCAGGTTCTTGACGTCATGCGTCAGACGGGCGCCGGTTTCATGGATCGCACGCAGGTAGCTGACTTGTTGCAGTTCGCGGGCGCGCAATTTGGCAATGTAGTGTTCGTTGGCCAATTGCGCCAGTAGATGGAAATGCCAGATCAGCGCCGGACTGAGCTTGTGACGGGTGTGCAGCGTGAGCCGCAAAGGTTGTCCGGGGAAAGTGTGGCAAAAGCGCGACTCCTGACCGAAGGATCCGGTGCGGGCGCCACCTGACGACCAAGAGCCTCCATCCACCCAAGGCAAGTCGAGCATTTCGGCGAGCGCCTGCGACAAGAAGCGCTCCGGATCGCTCTCGTCCGCCGCCAGGGTCGTCAGCCGATGCAGCCATTTTTCGAAGGGCAGGCCGATCGTCAGGAGATAACGCGAGAAGAAGACGTCAATGCCGGTAAAACCGGGACGCGTATTCCATGTCCAACCGATCAGCAACAGCAGGGCGGCCATCGCGATCAGCGTATCGATCACCGCCTCGAGATAGCTGGACTGGCGGAGGAGCATGAACGCCAGGCTGCCGAGTACGAGAACCGCGACTAGTAGAAAGATCAGCAGGCTGTAGAACAGATCGACCATCGCGCTGCCTGGCCGGTCGCTTTCCCGGGACAGCGGCAGCAGCATCATGATCACCAAAAAGAGCGGCATTCCCCAGGCGAACTCACGATCCAACGCGGGGCCGACCAGCGCCGGACCGCCGACCACTTTGGGAACCAGCCAGAAAAGGAGCGCCGCCAACAGATACGCAAAAGCGATCAAATAAAAAATTCGAGTCGGCCGGTGGTCGGTGAACATCACCCGGCCGCCAACCAACGCCGCCAGCAAAATGACCCAGGTGATCAGCAGCCACCAGCCGTACCATGCGGCACCACAGCCAATCACCACGGTGATCACCGCAAGCCCGCTGAAGTCGATCTGCCGCTCGGCGTAGACGAAAGGTTGCCAGAGGATGAACAAACCGACATCGACCAGCCAGCATAGCAGACCGAAGCGTGTCGACGGGTCGGCCACCAAGGCCAGATGCAACAGCCCGAGCAGGGCGATCAACAGCCAGCGCTGGCGTTGGCGCAAGGACATTCCCAGGCGCCGGAGAACGCTCATCCGATGTTTCCGTGGCGGGAAAACCAGCGGTCCGCCATGCCCGGCAGGTGTCCGAGTCTCGACACCTGTGTCCGCAACTCGACAGCCCGCTCGCTGACTGTGACGAAATTGGCGCAATTCCGCTGGCACGAAAAGTGCTTTACGTTTGGCATGATGTTCGACACGGAGTCAAGAAAGAAATGAACAAGCAACAGTCGGGCTTTACTCTGGTGGAGATTGCCATTGTACTCGTCATCATCGGCCTGCTGCTTGGCGGCGTCCTGAAAGGCCAGGAACTGATCAACAGCGCCAAGGTGAAGAACATGGTAAGTGATTTCCGTACGGTTCCGACCCTGATCTATGGCTATCAGGACCGTTTCCGGGTCTTCCCCGGTGATCAGACACAGGCGCAACTGACGGCGGCGTTTGGCACCACCGCTCTCGGCGCACCGCTCGCGACAGCCTGTAAGGCGGCTACGGCCGGCTGCGTTCCGGGTAACGGGCGCATGGACGGCAACTGGAACGACTTGGCAGACAGCGAAACCTATGTTTTCTGGCAACACGTCCGTCTCGCCAACCTGGCGACCGGGACGGTCAATCTTGGTACCGCCGAGTACGAGCCACGCAACGCCGACGGCGGCCGAATCGGCATCGAAGGGGTTGTCCTGAACGCTGGCGGAGCGGCGAATCCGTGGATTGCCGGCATGCGCGGCTCGTTCTACGTGTGCTCCGACAACATCGTGGGCCGCCTCGTCAGGCAGATCGACACCAGCATGGACGATGGCAACACTGCCGCCGGCTCCGTCCAGGCGGTGTTGGCCGGCTCTGGCCGTGGTACCCTGCCGACGGCTACGGCGGCCATCGTCGACAACCAGCAGTACATCGTCTGCGCGGCTTTTTGAGCGGCTACCGCGGTCAGTGACCGCGCGACGCCCCTCAACGTCACTTAGTTGACCAAACGCGATCACTCCGGACCACGCCGGAAGTATCGCTATTTTCCGATACAAAAACGCCCGAAAATCTCTCCCAGAAGATCGTCGGCGCTGTAGTCGCCGGTGATCGCACCGAGCGCCGACTGGGCGAGCCTCAGTTCCTCGGCGAACAGTTCGAGGCACGGCAATTGCCCAGAGGCCGCCTCGACATGCTGGCGGGTTTCAGCCAGGGCGAGCAGATGACGTTGGCGGGCGATAAAGACATCTTCGGCCGGCTGCCAACCGGCGACCTGCAGCAACTCCTGGCGCAATAGATCCATGCCGTCACCGGACTTGGCCGACAAGGCAATCGCTACGCCGTCAACTTCGTCGCGCCTTTCGGACGGGTACGGCGTCAGATCGATCTTGTTGTACACCGTCAGGCGGACCAGGCGGTCGGGAAGGCGCGCCAGAATGGCACGTTCGGCGTCGCCGACACCGGTCCGTGCGTCGACCAGCAGTACGACGACATCGGCGCGGTCGATCTCGCGCCAGGTGCGTTCGATACCCAGTTTTTCGATCTGATCTTCGGTGTCACGCAAGCCCGCAGTGTCGATCACGTGCAGCGGAACGCCCTGCACCTGCAGCGTGCTGCGGACCAGATCACGTGTCGTTCCCGGCGACGCCGTGACGATCGCCAGTTCGTCACCGGCCAGGCGGTTGAGGAGGCTCGACTTACCGACATTCGGCTGCCCCGCCAGAACCACGTGCAGACCTCCCTGCAACAGACGGCCTTGCCGGGCGCGCTCGAAAACCTGGCGCAGATGCTTTTGAAGGCGATCGAGGCGGCCGAAGGCGTCAGCCTCCTGCAGGAAGTCCACCTCCTCATCCGGGAAGTCGAGGGTAGCTTCGACCAGCGCGCGCAGTTCGATCAACTCGGCGAGCAGGTCTCGTACCTCTCCCGAAAACTCGCCTTGCAGCGAACGCACGGCACTGCGCGCCGCGGCGCTTGTCGCGGCGTCGATCAAATCGATCACCGCTTCAGCCTGCGTCAGGTCCAGCTTGCCGTTGAGGTAGGCGCGACGAGTGAACTCGCCGGGCTCGGCGAGCCGCGCACCCAGCTCGAGGCAGCGCTGGAGAAGCATCTGAAGAACGATCGGACCGCCATGAGCCTGCAGTTCGAGCACGTCGTCGCCGGTAAAGGAGTGCGGCGCCGGAAAATGGAGAAGCAGGCCGCGATCGATGGCGCTCCCTTCGGCCGACCGGAAGTCGCAGAGCGTCGCGCGGCGCGGCGCGGGCCGTTTGCCGCTCAACGATTCCGCCAGGTCAAGCAAGTCCGTGCCGGCAATACGAATGACGCCCACGCCACCCCGACCGGGCGCGGTCGCTATGGCCGCTATCGTATCGGCCGCGCCGTGGCTCGTCTCAGGCCTTGCTGTCGTTGGCGGCTTTGGCGCCACCCTCGATCATCCGCGTGATCTGCCATTGCTGAGCAATCGACAGGATGTTGTTCACCACCCAGTAAAGCACCAGACCGGCCGGGAAGAAGAAGAACATGGCACCGAATATGAACGGCATCATCATCATCACCTTGGCCTGAATCGGATCGGGAGGCGTCGGATTGAGCTTGGTCTGAATCAGCATGGTGACCACCATGATCACCGGCAGGACATAGTAGGGATCCTGCGCCGAGAGGTCGGTGATCCAAAGAATCCACGGCGCATCACGGATCTCGACGGCACCGAGCAGCGCCCAGTAGAGTGCGATGAAGACCGGGATCTGGACGGCAATCGGCAGGCAACCACCCAGCGGATTGATCTTCTCGCGCTTGTAGAGCGCCATCATCTCCTGGTTCAGTTTCTGGCGGTCGTCGCCGTAGCGCTCCTTGAGAGCCATCAAGCGTGGTGTGACGGTTCGCATCTTGGCCATCGACTTATAGCTGGCCGCCGATAGCGGGAAAAACAGCAGCTTGATGCCGATGGTCAGGAGGACGATTGCCCAGCCCCAATTGCCGACGACCCGGTGAATCGCTTCCAGGCACCAGAAGATCGGTGCGGCAACGATCGTCAGCCAACCATAATCGACGACGAGCGGTAGTCCCTGCGCGCCGACCCCACCCTCGGATTCGGGTTTGGCCAGTTGCTCGAGCGCTACCTGGATCTGCGGCCCGGCAAAAATGGGGACCGAAAAGGCGATCTTCGAACCGGGTGCGGCGACCGGCGCCGGAATGATGACGCCGGCAGCGACGGCTGGACCTGATCCACCTTCGAGCCTGCGCATATAGAACTCGCGCGGCAAACCGGGCGCCGGGAGCCAAGCGGCAACGAAATAGTGCTGCACCATCGCCACCCACCCATTGTCAGCCTTGACCGCGAACTTGGCCTTGCCCTTCTCGATATCGGCGAAGTCGACCTTCTGATACTTCTCCTGATCCGTATAAACGGCAGGGCCGGTATAAGTCGACACCATCGAGCTTTCGCCATCGGGAGCTTTGGTGTCACGCTGCAACTGAAAATACGCGTGCGCGGCAACTTCCTTGTCGCTACCGTTTTCGATTTCGTGCGACACTTTGACCAAGTAACTGCCACGGGTAAACGTGAAGACCTTGGCGACTTTGACACCGCCACTAGCCGGAGCCTCGAGGCGCAGCTCGACAGTTCGCGCATCGGGGGCCAGCTCTCGGTTGCCCGCAACGGCAGAGAAGACGGTCTTGTGATTCGGCAGACCGTCGCCAATCAGACCGCTTTGCGCAACATACTGGTGCTTGGCCTCGAAAAGGGAGAAATCCCTGTTCTTGTCCGTACTGTCCTTGTACTGGTGCAGATCAAGGCGAACGATGTCACCACCTTGCCGGGAAATGTGGGCGATGAAGAGATCGGTCTTGACGGTAACGGTTGCGGCTTTATCCATAGCGTCGCCAACCGCAGTCTCTGGAACAACCGGAATCGGCGCGTGCAGGCTCGCCGATGGTTGCGGTGCCGGTGCCTGAACGGTGCTTGCCGGCGCGGCGGACGCTAAGGCCTTTGGCTGATTGAATTTCTGCCAGGCATCCCAAAGCATGACCAATGAGAAGGAAAAAACCAGTAACAGCAGTAGGCGACGATTATCCATTCAGGCCTATACAATTCCAGTAATGGTCAGGGCAGTGGATCGAAACCACCGGGATGCCACGGGTGGCAACGAAGCAAGCGATACAGGGCAAGGCGAGTTCCCTTGCCGGCACCGTATTTCCCAAGCGCTTCAGACGCATACTCGGAACAGCTGGGAAAAAAGCGGCAATGGCGCCCGAGCAAGGGGCTGATCGCATAGCGATAGAACCCTATCAGCGCCAGCAAGAAGTTTTTCATTACATCATCGTCCCGTAGTCTTCATCCGGCTCAGCAAACCAACGATCTCCTGCGCCAGAGTTCGCCGGTCCAGGGGCATTGGCCTGACCGCCAGACGCACTACCAGATCGCAGGCCCGAAGACTCGCCCGCAGCAGCCGGAAATGTTCTCTGACCAATCGGCGAACCAGGTTTCGATCAACGGAACGACGCAGGAAACGTTTGGCAACCACCAAGCCCAGACGAGCCCCTGTTCCTTCCGCGGCGCCGCGCGGCCGGTAATGTAGCAGGAAATGACGGCTCTTCAGCGTCCGCCGGAAACTAAAAACGGATGAATATTCATCCGTTTTCAGAAGGCGGTAGTGCTTTGGAAAGGCAGCAGCGGCCGGTTCCCGATCCCCAACGGTATCGGAACTAAAGTTCAAACTGCCAGACGGTGACGACCTTTGGCACGACGAGCGCGAATGACCGCGCGACCGCCACGGGTGGACATGCGAACAAGGAAGCCGTGGGTACGTTTGCGACGGACGACCGACGGCTGATAGGTACGTTTCATGGTTAAGCCCTTGAATTCAACGCGAAGTGAACATGGGATTAGACAGCTTTAGTTGGCTTCCTGTCAAGGCCATATTTTTGATGCTGCTGTGGATAACTTTTGATCGACGGGTTAGAATTCAACCTAGAGCAGTGCTGACGAGCGCCCCGACAGGTTCTCAGGGGCGGCGAGGCGACATATTCGGTCGTGCGTCAGTGTTTTTTCTGCTTTCGATAAGGCATACTATCTTATTGTAAATAATAATAATTTTTTTACGGCCCGCTGCGGGCGCTGACCTCAGGATCCCACCCCATGACCCTCGATGAGTAGTTTCTGGTCCTCGTGTCTGAGCCGGTTCGAACAGGAACTTCCACCTCAGCAGTTCAATACCTGGATACGTCCCCTTCGCCTCGAGGGCGAGGAGGATCTGGCGCGCGGCTTGCGCCTGCTCGCACCCAATGGATTCATCCTGAAATGGGTCAAGGAGCGCTATCTAGCGCGCATCGAAGAACTTGGCTGCGAGTACTTCTCGGCGCCGATCGACATCAGCCTGATCCTCGGTGAGCGCCACACGTCGGCAAAGGGCTCGGTGGCTTCGGGCCAGACGCGTCTGTCACCTAACGACAAACCACCGGCCGCCGGAATACCGACGGCAAAAGCCTCCGGCGCGGCAAAACCGTCTGTGCCTGAGCGTGACCGGTCGAGTTACGAGAAGACTCGGTTGATCCCTTCCTTCACCTTCGAAAATCTTATCGTGGGCAAGGCCAACGATCTTGCCCGCGCCGCTTCCCGGCAGGTCGCGGGCAGCCCTGGCGAGGCAACCTATAACCCTTTGTTCATCTACGGCGGTGCCGGCCTGGGAAAAACACATCTGATCCATGCGATCGGCAACCACATTCTCGAGACCTGCCCTGACAAGGTCGTTCGTTATGTCCATGCCGAGGACTACTATTCCGATGTCGTCCGCGCCTATCAACAGAAGTCTTTCGACGTGTTCAAGCGTTACTATCGTTCGCTCGATGTGCTGCTCCTCGACGACGTCCATTTCTTCAACGGAAAGAACCGAACACAAGAAGAATTCTTCTACGTTTTCAACGCACTGACTGAAACAAGAAAGCAACTCGTAATCAGTTCAGACACCTATCCGAAGAACATTTCGGGACTCGAGGATCGATTGGTCACCCGTTTCGACTGGGGCCTGACGGTCCAGATCGAACCGCCGGAAACCGAAATGCGCGTGGCGATCCTGAAAAAGAAGGCGGAACTCGAAGGCGTTCTGCTCGACGATGAAGTGGCCTTCTACATTGCCAAGCATCTGCGCTCCAACGTCCGCGAACTGGAGGGTGCTCTGAAGAAGGTACTTGCCTACTCGGCGTTTCACGGCCGGGAGATCGCTCTCGATCTGGCCAAGGAGGCGCTCAAGGACGTCATCGGTTCGGTAAACCGGCAGATTACCGTCGACAGCATCCAGAAGACGGTGGCGGACTACTTCAAGATCAAGGTCGCCGATCTCTTTTCCAAAAAGCGGACACGCGTCATCGTACGGCCACGCCAGATCGCCATGTGGCTGGCAAAGAATCTGACCTCGCAGAGCTACCCGTCGATCGGCGAGGCTTTCGGTGGCCGGGACCACACTACCGTACTGCATGCTGTACGGACCATCGACGAGCTGCGCGGCAAGGACAACGAACTGAACCACGATGTACACGTTCTCCTGCAAGTGCTTAAGGGCTGAAGACCTTGTAAAAGTACGTGGGAAAACACCGGACAGTCAGTGGAAAAAGACCGCTCGCTCAGCCATGTGGATAAGTTGTCAGTTTTTATCCACAGATCCATACCCCTCTTTTGCACTCTCCTGACGATCATAACGCGCTGAAAATAAACAAGATAAATAAATTTCAACAGACTTGTTCCGACAATTGTCTTTATAGGATCTATATCTATGCTTCTTATCAAAACACGGCGCGACACTTTGCTGGGACCTCTACAGGCAGTTTCGGGAATAGTCGAAAAGCGCCACACGTTGCCGATTCTGTCCAATGTCCTACTCGAGAAACGAGGCGACCTGCTGACGTTTCTCGCCACCGACATCGAGATCCAGATCACCACTTCGAGCAGTTCTGCCGATGGCGATGGCGATGGCGATGGCGCGGTAACGGTCGGGGCACGCAAACTCCTGGAGATCTTGCGCTCGCTGCCGGACAGTGCAGAAGTCAGCCTGTTTCTCGATGACCGGCGGTTGTTGGTGAAAGCAGGGAAGAGTCGCTTCAGCCTACAGACGTTGCCGGCCGAGGATTTTCCCAGCATGGCACTGTCCGAAGGTGAGGTCAGGAAGTTTTCTGTCACTCAGAAAGCATTCCGGCACCTGCTCGCGCAAACACAGTACTCGATGGCGGTCCAGGACGTTCGCTTCTACCTCAACGGCCTGCTATTGCTGGTCGATGGCAACGACCTGCGTGCGGTGGCGACCGACGGCCATCGACTCGCCTACTCCAGCATGCCTTTGGCAGACGAGGCGTTGTCCGGTTTGCCGGCGGACGGTGCGGCACGCCAGGAACTGATCCTGCCACGCAAGGCCGTCATGGAGCTGAGTCGCTTGCTGGTCGATAACGAAGAACCTTTGTCTATCGAAATGCTTTCCAACCAGATTCGCTTTCGGTTTGGCCAGATCAGCCTGGTATCCAAACTGATCGACGGCCGGTTTCCGGATTACGAGCGGGTCGTACCGGTGAGCTTGAGGAATATCGTTACGGTCAATCGCAGTCTCCTGCTGCAGTCGATGATCCGTGCTGCGATCTTGACCAACGAGAAGTTTCGCGGTGTTCGGCTGATGCTTTCGGAAGGCAGCTTGAAAATCATGGCGGCCAACGCCGAGCAGGAAGAAGCGCAAGAGGAGATCGAGGTCGACTACCACGGCGAAGCGCTCGATGTCGGTTTCAACGTTGCCTATCTGCTTGACGTGCTGAACAACACTTCGGCCGAAACGATCGACTGGGGATTCAACGACGCCAATTCCAGCGCCTTGCTGACCGTTCCCGGCAACGAGCGCTTCAAGTATGTGGTAATGCCGATGCGCATTTGAGGAGATCGCTGCTTGCGCCGTCAGTGAAGAGTGGGACGCAGGACGTACGGCACGACCGAGCCCTCGCCCTCGGCGGCGGCACCGCCAAGATAGCGTCACGGATTCAACGGGAAAGAGACAGTAATTCGACAATGATTGAAGACAACGAGCAACCAGCCTACGACGAATTCAGCATCCAGCAGCTCGAGGGTCTGGAGGCCGTGCGCAAGCGGCCTGGAATGTATATTGGCGATACGTCCGACGGTACCGGTTTGCACCACATGGTTTTCGAAGTGGTCGACAATGCCATCGACGAAGCCCTCGCCGGCCACTGCGACGATATTGTCGTGACGATCCATGCCGACAATTCCATATCCGTGGCCGACAACGGTCGCGGCATTCCGACGGGCATCAAGTTCGACGACAAACATGAGCCCCGACGTTCGGCAGCTGAAATAGTGATGTGCGTGCTGCACGCGGGCGGCAAGTTCAACCAGAATTCCTACAAAGTGTCCGGAGGCTTGCACGGCGTCGGGGTTTCCTGTGTCAACGCGCTATCCAGGTGGCTACGTTTGATCATACGGCGAGACGGCAAGAAATTCCTGCTCGAGTTCAACCGCGGAGCCGTCGTCGACCGTTTGATCGAAGTTCAGAAGGGCGTCGAGGTATCGCCGCTGCGCGTCGTGGCGGCAACCGAAAAACGCGGCACCGAGCTTCACTTCATGGCCGACGAGGAAATTTTCGGTCAGGTCGAGTTTCACTACGAAATTATCGCCAAACGCCTGCGCGAGCTGTCCTTTCTCAACAATGGCGTGAAGATTCGCCTCAACGATCAGCGTATCGGCAAGGAAGAGGACTTCGCCTTCCTAGGGGGTGTCAAGGGTTTCGTCGAGTACATCAACCGTACGAAGTCGGTCCTGCATACGAACATCTTTCACGCCAGCGGCGATTCGCTCAGCACCAACGGGCTGATCAGCGTCGAGGTGGCGATGCAGTGGAACGACAGTTACGCCGAGCAGGTACTTTGTTTTACGAACAACATCCCGCAGGCCGATGGCGGAACCCATATGACGGGCCTGCGTGCCGCGATGACGCGGGTGATCAACCGCTATATCGAAGAGAATGAAATCGCCAAGAAGGCAAAGGTCGATATTACCGGTGACGATATGCGCGAGGGCCTTGCCTGTGTGCTCTCGGTCAAAATGCCCGATCCAAAATTTGCGTCGCAGACCAAGATGAAACTGGTTTCGTCCGAAGCACGGCCGGCAGTTGAAGAGGTCGTAGCGACGAAACTCAGCGAGTACTTGCAGGAGCGTCCGGTTGATGCCAAGGTGATCACCGGCAAGATCATCGAAGCGGCGCGCGCACGCGATGCCGCGCGCAAGGCGCGGGAGATGACGCGTCGCAAGGGACTGCTCGACGGTGTGGGCTTACCTGGCAAGCTCGCCGATTGCCAGGAGAAAGATCCCGCGCTGTGCGAACTCTATCTGGTCGAGGGCGACTCGGCCGGCGGTTCGGCCAAGCAAGGCCGTGATCGGAAGTTTCAGGCCATCCTGCCACTCAAGGGAAAAATCCTCAATGTCGAGAAGGCACGCTTCGATAAACTGATCTCGTCGCAGGAAATCGCAACCCTGATCACCGCACTTGGCACCGGTATCGGCAAAGATGAATACAAACCGGAGAAATTGCGTTACCACCGATTGATCATCATGACCGACGCAGACGTAGACGGCGCGCACATCCGTACCCTGCTTCTGACCTTTTTCTATCGCCAGATGCCTGAACTCGTCGAGAGTGGCCACATCTACATCGCGCAGCCACCGCTGTACAAGGTCAAGCATGGCAAGACCGAGCGCTACATCAAGGATGATCAGGCACTCAAGCAGTTTCTGTTGTCGCTGGCCCTGGAGGGTGCGGTGCTGACGCCACGCGCCGGGGCGCCGGAGATCTCGGGCAGCACGCTCGAACAACTGGCAAGAGAGTATCTGCTCGCCGAAAGCGTGATCAATCGCCTGTCGCACCTGATCAACCCGGAAGTGCTGCACGCATTGATCGATGCCAATCTCAAGATCGATTTGACCGACGAAACATCTTCCGTCGCCAGTGCGGATGCCTTGATGATAGCGCTGGGCGACAAGCTCGGTATCCGTATCGTGGCACGCTACGATACGGCTCATGAACGCTGGCAACTGCGGCTGGAGAAGATTCTTCATGGCAACCTGAAGGTCGGTATCATCGATGAAGACCTGCTGGTAAGCGGCGACTACGCTCAGTTGCGCAAAACGGCGGAGATGTTGGCTGGTCTGTTTGGCCCGGGTGGCGTGGTGACGCGCGGCGATCGCAAGCAATTGGTCGGTAGCTTTGCTGCGACGATGCAGTGGTTGCTCAGCGAAGTCGAGCGCAGCGTAAGCAAACAGCGCTACAAGGGTCTGGGCGAAATGAACCCGGAACAGCTCTGGGAAACGACGATGGATCCCAAAGTGCGACGCCTGTTGAAAGTCCAGATCGAAGATGCAATCGGCGCCGACGCGATTTTCACGACGCTGATGGGTGAACTCGTCGAGCCGCGACGTAACTTCATCGAAACGAATGCGCTGGCAGCGCGCAACATCGACGTTTGATGGCGTTGGTGTTGGTTGCCAGAGAAAGTGAAATTCTTGCCAAGATAGTGAAATATTGGTGACAGAGATAATGAAAAAAGCTCCCTCGGGAGTTTTTTTCATGGACGTATAGAAGTGGAAAAGTCTGAACTTCGACCGGGCCATACGCCCAATGCGCTGATTTGGTCAGCAATACGTTTCGTACCTGTCGTTCAGTTCTTGAGCACAGCACCAGATAGAAGTCCACTCACTCGAAGTTTTGCCATTGCCAAGCAGTGTGCCAAGGCCAGCGATGCAGAAGGCCCCAAGGATCAAAGCCGAATGGCTGCACTTGGTGAAGAGGTGCATGGCACATCCTGCAAACTCGACGGCCAAGTACCGGGACGCTATTGGTTCGATTGACCCCTATTCCACGGGGATAAACACCGAACCGCAGCCTGAACTCGGCACCAATTCGATATACAGAGCTTTTCGACCGACGATGACTGCAAGCATAGCCCTCCTGTCCCGACGCTTCTCTGATAAGCGGTTCCACTCCGATCTATCGAGGTCAGAAGGTTGGGGATAGTCTTCCGGATGAGTGTGCCATTCGCCCAAATAGCGGATGGTTCCCTGGCTTGCCGTCCATCGAGCCAGTGCAATGGCTTCGTGGCCGAATGGCATTCTCTCGAACAGGTAGCGAAACCGTATGTCCCATGCCGTAGGAACGTAAGCGTCCGACACAGCCACCCCTCGGGGGCGACGCGCTCAGGCTGTCGTCTTCAGTGGCAGCAGTTCGTCGATGCGGCTGTTCGGCCAATTTGGGAGCTTTTCGAGGGTCTCGGTGAGCCAG
>NZ_JAPUVI010000103.1 GCF_029255285.1 Accumulibacter sp. | reverse complement strand
GAGCTGAGTCGCCAGTAGGAACGGAACGTCAAGAACGCTGGCTCGCTTGGCGAAGCTCTTGCGGATACGCTTTTTCTCGGTGTATGAGTAGGTCATGGTCGCTCCGAACTCAGAAGGCAAATCCTGTAGCATGCACCGGCGATAGTCCAGGGACTCGTCGGCGTGCAACGGACAAACGTAATGTGATTAGACTGCCGAAGAACCGGACGAAAAGCCGTACGCTCTCGCTACTCGCCATTGCGTTTGCACGCGGCAACGCATCGCGTCCAGGAAACAGCAGGACGCAAAACTGGTTTCCGGAAAAGCACAAAAGGGCTGACAACCGGAAGGCTGCCAGCCCAGCGTGCGCAACCGGAATTACTTGACCTCGACCTTCGCTCCAACATCCTCGAGCAGCTTCCGCAGCGCATCGGCGTCGGCCTTGGAGATCGACTCCTTTACCGCCTTCGGCGCACCGTCGACCAGATCCTTCGCTTCCTTCAGACCGAGACCCGTAGCCGCGCGAACGACCTTGATCGTCTCGACCTTCTTCTCCCCGGCAGCCATCAGCATCACGGTAAACTCGGTCTGCTCCTCGACCACCGGAGCCGCTGCACCCGGTGCGGCGACCGCCATCGAAGCAGCCGAAACGCCGAACTTTTCTTCGAACGCCTTTACCAGGTCGTTCAATTCCATGACCGTCATCGCGCCGACGGCGTCGAGAATGTCTTCTTTGGTAATAGCCATAATCAATACACTCCTAATTCTGAATACTCGTTGAAGCTGACAGCGCGGTCAGGCGACCGCTTCTTCACGTTGCTTGGCCAAGGCGGCCAGCGCGCAGGCAAAGCCAGTCACCGGCGCCTGCATGATGCCGAGCAATTGGCCCAACAGTTCGTCACGACTCGGAATCGACGCCAGTGCTTGCACACCTGCCTTGTCCAGTAGCTCGCCAGAATAGCTGCCAGCCCGGAGAATCAGCTTGTCGTTTGTTTTTGCAAAGTCGTTGAGCACTTTCGCGGCGGCAACCGGGTCCTCCGAGATGCTGTAAATCAGTGGCCCGGTCATGTGCTCGGCCAGGCTGGCGAAGGCACTTCCTTCGACCGCCCGCCGCACCAGGGTGTTCTTCAGCACACGCAGGTAGACGCCCGAGGCGCGCGCCTGCGCCCGCAGACGCGTCAGGTGAGCCACCGGCAAGCCGGCGTACTCAGCCACGACGACCGTCTGGGCGGCGGCGATTCTCGCCGACACCTCGGCCACGACGGCTTTCTTTTCTTCAAGATTGAGACCCACAGGCCCTTCCTCCAAAAAGTCAACACACGGCGCGTCGAGTCGGACGCGCCGCACCCACGGCGACCTGGATCAGGCCTGGCAGCATGACGCTCAACGCTCCATAACCCTACTCGGGGCACACCGTCTACGCAGGCCGTTGGCACGCTTAAGCCCAAGGCCGAAACCTTCGACACCTGCGGTCTTTGACGGATCTGCCGGCACGGCCAAGAGGCCCTGTCGACAGCCCTACAAAGTTCGCTGTCGGGTCACCGAGAGCGCGACCCGACCAGAAATCTCCTCAAAGCGTGGCGGCATCCACGCGAACACCAGGCCCCATCGTGCTCGACAGCGCGATCCGGCGCACGTATTGCCCTTTGGAAGTCGCTGGTTTGGCCTTGATCAGCGCATCGACCAGAGCCTTGACGTTGATCGCCAACTGCTCGACCTCGAACGACGCGCGACCGACGGTGCTGTGAATGATGCCGCCTTTGTCGGTGCGATACTGCACCTGACCCGCCTTCGCGTTCTTGACCGCCGTCGCCACGTCCATGGTCACCGTGCCGACCTTGGGATTCGGCATCAACCCGCGTGGGCCGAGAATCTGGCCCAGTTGGCCAACGACACGCATGGCATCGGGCGTCGCAATCACCCGGTCAAAGTTGATCACCCCGGACTTGATCTCGGCCGCCAGATCTTCAAAGCCGACGATGTCCGCCCCGGCTTCACGCGCTGCGACGGCCTTCTCGCCCTGGGCGAAAACGGCGACGCGAATGGTCTTGCCGGTACCGGCCGGCAGTACCACCGAACCGCGAACGATCTGGTCCGACTTGCGAGGATCGACTCCCAGACAGACGGCGATATCGATCGATTCGTCGAACTTGGCGGTCGCCAGTTCCTTGGTCAGCTTCAGCGCGTCGGCCAGCGCCAAGCTTTTGCTGCGGTCGGTCTTGCCCTTGAAGGCTTTTTGACGTTTGCTCAGGCTTGCCATGTCAGAGGCCCTCCACCGTAACACCCATCGTGTAAGCACTGCCGGCGATCGTGCGCACGGCGGCATCGAGATCAGCCGCGGTCAGGTCGGGCATCTTTTGCGTAGCGATCGCTTCACACTGCGCCCGCGTCAGCTTGCCCACCTTCACGGTATGCGGCTTGGCACTGCCCTTCTGGATACCAATCGCCTTCTTGATGAGGACGGTCGCCGGCGGCGTCTTCATGATGAAGGTAAAACTCTTGTCGGCGAACGCGGTAATCACGACGGGGATCGGCAAGCCGGGCTCCAGGCCCTGCGTCTGTGCGTTGAAGGTCTTGCAGAACTCCATGATGTTCAGGCCGCGCTGGCCGAGTGCCGGCCCGATCGGCGGCGACGGATTGGCTTTCCCCGCCGGCACCTGCAGCTTGATGTAACCGATAATCTTTTTTGCCACGATACGACTCCTCTAGACGGGTTCCAACGCGCTCGCAATGGCGCTCCCCAAACGACAAACGCGGCCCGCAAGCCGCACTATTGCGGCGCGTTGTAAAAATCTTCCACGCACCGCGACGGACTGGCCGCTTCAGGCTTTCTCGACTTGCGCAAACTCCAGTTCGACCGGTGTCGGACGACCGAAAATCGTCACCGACACGCGCAGGCGATTCTTCTCGTAGTTCACCTGCTCGACCGCGCCATGAAAATCGGTGAACGGGCCATCCTTGACGCGGACGACCTCACCCGGTTCGAACAGCACCTTCGGGCGCGGCTTGTCGACGCCATCCTGCATCTGCTGCATGATTTTGGCGACTTCCTTTTCGGAAATCGGCGACGGTTTGTTGGCGGTGCCACCGACAAAACCGGTAACTTTCGGGGTGCTCTTGACGAGGTGCCAGGAATCGTCGTTCATCTCCATTTCCACCAGCACGTAGCCGGGGAAGAACTTGCGTTCGGAAATGCTCTTCTGGCCCATCTTGAGTTCGACCACTTCCTCGACCGGAACGAGGATGCGACCGAAAGACTCCTGCATCCCTTGTCGCTGAATACGCTCGACGAGTGCGCGCTGCACGCTCTTCTCGAAGCCGGAATAGGCGTGTACGACATACCAGCGCATGCTCATGTTTTCCTCCACCCGAGCACCAGGTCGTACAGCACCCACTCGAGGCTTTTGTCGGTCAGCCACAGAAAAAGCGCCATCACCACCACAAAGGCGAACACCAGCCCGGTCGTCTGCATGGTTTCCTTACGCGACGGCCAGACCACTTTCTTGGCTTCCGTCGTCGCCTCTTTGGCAAAGCCGAAGAACAGTCGCCCGGGCTCGGTCTGCCAGGCGGCGGCGGTAGCCAGCCCGACGCCGGCCAGTACGGCAAGCACGCGCAGGATCATCGGCTGCTCGGCGAGCAGGTAAAAGCCAGCGACGCCGGCCACAAGCAGCAATACCGCCAGTGCAAACTTGAACTTATCGGCCATGAGGTCCGCTATGGTTACGTGATGGCAGGGGCAGAGGGTATCGAACCCCCAACCTTCGGTTTTGGAGACCGACGCTCTGCCAGTTGAGCTATGCCCCTGCAGCAGAGACTGCGGCCGCTTCGCGAAGAAGCGGCCGCCAAGTCTGGGACTGGAGTCTACTCGATGATTTTAGCGACGACGCCGGCGCCGACGGTGCGACCGCCTTCGCGGATGGCAAAGCGCAAGCCTTCCTCCATGG
>NZ_JAPUVI010000102.1 GCF_029255285.1 Accumulibacter sp. | reverse complement strand
CCTTCGGCTTGCAGCAGTTTCTGCAAGCCATCCATGGTCACCAGGTTGTCGTAGGCCATGATGAAGCTTTCGTCGGCGGTGCTGCCGAAGAAGCCGTGCGTGGCCAGATGGGCGATGTGGTATTCGCCCTTTTCAAACTCGTCGCTCAGGCGTGTCGTCGTGAAGGTCGCGTCGAGCAGGCTGGTGCCAGGCAGGATCTTCGCCAGGCTCTCGACTTCAAGCCTGACGCCCGGCAAGGCCAATTGCTCTTTGAGCAGGGCCGTGCGCTCGGCACCGCTCGTCGGCAGCGCCCGCGTCGACAGCGTCAGCTTGCGGAGGACCGGTTGGCGAGCCAGATTGAGCGCAGAACGTGCCGTAGACGGGGCCATGACCTGGGCCAGCGAACTGCCTGACAGTTGCTCGACGACCGGCCCAGGTTCCGCCATTCCGGCGACGAGCGCGGAAAACGCTTCGCTATGGCCAGCCGTCTGGCTGGTCATCGACAGCCCGCTGTTGATGACCACCGAGTACTTCTGGACCAGGAACTGCTGGCCGTCATGGAGCGTGCTCCAGGGCAGCAGGCGCAGCACGCCGTCAGGCACCACCAAAAGCGTATGCACCTGCTGAGCGACGATTTCGCGCTCGAAAGGCCTGACCAGAATGTCGTAGAGCTTGACCGCGTTGTCGTGGTAATCCGCTTCGCCGTCGCGCAGTTTTTCCGCATAGGACGACACCAGATGGCGCAGCAACGGGGCATCGAGGGCCGTGGTGTGGCGACGAATACCCGCGCCTGACTCGAAGATCACCTCGATGCGGTCCTTGAGAATGATCGGATAGAAAATCGCCGTTCCCGGCGCCACTCCCGCTTGCGTACGGTTTTGTGCCGCATCGACGCTGCACCGCTCGCCGAGATAATCCTGCAGTTCGGACTGCTTGATCAGTTCGGCCGTGTCGCGAGCGCGCCGCAGCAGCGCGACGCGCTCGCTGCCGCCGGCCGTGTCGGCTTTCTTGAGCAGCAGGTCGATGAGGCCGAGATAAATCGGTTCCAGGGTGTCGCGAAACGACGAGCGGCCGCTCTCGTATTCAATCGGGATGTCCTGGCGAATGCTCTCGACCTGCTCGATGGCGCGCAGGTAAGCGGCCCGCGCCTCGTCCTGGGCGCCTTTGGCGGCGAGCAGGCGGCCCTGGCGCCATTCGAGCCGCAGCAGGAGGTCGGTGAACACGCCGTCGGCTGCCTGGGCACGGGTGATCGCGCGGCGGCTCAGGCGCAGCGCTTCGTCGTTGCGCCCCTGCGCCTCATAAAGCTGGGCCAGTGCGTCGAGTGCCTCGACCTCGAGGCGGACGTCACCAATCTCGGCGGCCAGGATGCGTGCCTCGTCGAGGTTCTCGTAAGCGATCTGCACGCTACTGACCTCGCTCGCCAGGGTGCCGGCGGTGAGCCGCAGGCGGGCGCGCGCTTGCGCGGCGTTCACGCCGGCGATGTCACGCGAGATCGCCGCCAGCAACGCCGGCCGCTCGCGGCGGTCGGCCAGGCGGGCTTCATTGATGCGCGCCACGAGGGCAAGGGCCACCTCGCCGCCGGCCAGCGTCCGCGCTTCGGCGTAGAAGCGCAGGGCCTCTGCGGGTCGATGGCGCGCGGCGGCCAGGTTGCCAAGTTCGATGGCGTAGCGCGCCCGTTCGCTGCCGTTCGTCTTGTCGTAGGCTTGGCGCAACAAAGGCTCGGCTTCGTCGTAGCGCCGCGCCTGCAACAGCGAGGCCCCCAGTTCGCCGCTGACGGCCACACTCTCGTCGGCGGTACCGAGCGCACGGAAGTAATCGATCGCCTGCTGCAGGTTGCCGCCATTGCGCAGCGCGACGCCGCGCGCCAGCGCCTGCGAATCCGGCGCCGCCTGCGCGCCGAGCGCCAACAGCATGGCCAGCAAGAATCTGACGACCGCCCACCTGAGGATGCTCATTTGCCGTTCCTTAGAAAAACGCATAGGACAATTGCAGCTCGATGCCTTTTTCCTGGAGGTTGGAGCCGTTACTGATCACCGTCCGCGAGTGATGGATCCGTTTCGCCAGCGACAGATCGAAGGTCAGCCCCTGCCAGCGCAGCCGGGTGGCGAGACCGGCGGAGGCAATGACCGACGCCGCCGCGTCCTTGTCCCAAGCGCGGCCATAATCGATGAAGGGCTTCAGGTTGAGGCTCAACTGGCGCGCGCCATCGGCCAGCACGGGGAAATCCAGTTCGATATTGGCGACCACGCCGTTGTCACGCACCAACTGGTTTTCGAGATAGCCGCGCACGGTATTGATGCCGCCGACCGCCATCTTCTCCATGGGAATCAGTCGATCGGGCGTGTCCTGGACATTCAGGCGCAGGATCAACTGGCTGCCGTTGTCGAGGAGCCGGTGAGCATACTGGGCCTGCCCCAGCCAGATGAAGTAGTGGCGATCGAGCGTCAGGCCGGGAAGGGGGAAGGCTCTGGCGGGAAGCTGATTGTTTTCGCCGAAGGTGAAGGTCGAGCGCAAAGCCAGCACCTGCTCGTCCGAGCGGTGGGAATACTCTTGCCAGAAGCGCCAGTCCCTGGCCTT
>NZ_JAPUVI010000101.1 GCF_029255285.1 Accumulibacter sp. | reverse complement strand
TCACCGACAACGGATGGTGACCACCAAACACTTCCTTCATCGTGTACAGCGGACTGGTCCCGATATCCCCAAAAACCACTCCCATCGCCGCCAGCGCCGTCCCCGCCAGTCCGGAATGCTCGCCGTGCAGTTCATTTGCTGCGCTCATTGTTTCTCCTTGCCATCGTCGTGCGAACCTTCAGATCACTCGGTGCCGTCCCCGGCAGTCGATTGGCCGGGGAGACCGGCGTCGTCACCGACTCAGCCGGGTGTTGCGCCGCAGCAATGCGCGCGAAATTATAGGACGAAGGCAAACCGGCAACAAGGAATAGCTGGTGTTTCCAGTAGGGAACAGCGAATCCGCTCCGGTCTGTAGTCAACCCAGTGACTGCTTCGCCTGTCGGCGAGAAAAACGCTTCGAGAAGGATTTCCGGCCAGACGGCGGCGCCGATCGATCGCGGTCGCGAACGGCCGCTACGACTGGTCGAGCGAGCGGCCGACGATCTCCAGGACATCCGCCGACAGTCCCTCGGTTCGACGCAGAGACTCCAGCGCCTGGCGCGCATGTCGCTGGCGGCCGGCATCGAAGCGGCGCCAGCGGTCGAAACGCCTGGCCAGACGCGCCGCGACCTGCGGATTGAGACGATCGAGGTGGCCGATCTGCTCGGCCAGAAAGCGGTAAGCGCTGCCATCGGCGGCGTGGAAACGAACGTGGTTGTTGCCAAAAGTGTTGAGCAGGGCGTAGACCTTGTTCGGATTGCGCAGATCGAAACCGGGATGGGCGAGCAGTTCCTGCACGACCGTCAGCGTCGCCGGCAGACGGCTCGCGGCCTGTACCGACAGCCATTTGTCCACCACCAGCGCCTCGTCGCGCCAGCGCTCGTAAAAGGCGGCGAGCGCTTGAGTGCGCGGCGCACAATCGTCCTGGGCAAGGATCGCCAGGGCGGCGAACTGGTCGCTCATGTTGTCGGCCGATGTGAACTGATGCATCGCGAGCACGCGCACTTCGTCGTTCTGCAACTCGCCGAGATAGCCCAGACACACGTTGCGCAGCGCGCGCCGGCCGACGGCCGCCGGTGTCGGCCGGTACGGCCCGCTCGTCGCAAGCGAGTCGTAGCGCTGCCGCAATGCGGTAAAGAGCCGTTCGGCGAGAAAACGGCGCAAACCGTTGCGTGCCAGGTGCAACGCATCGGGATCGAGACGATCCATGGCCTCGGCGAGCGTCACCTCGCTCGGTAGCGTCAGCGCTTCGGCGGCGAACGCGGGATCGTCGGCACCTCGCCGGAGGACCTCGGCGGCCGCCCCGACCAGACTCGCTGGCCAATGTGCCGGCCGGCCGGCGGAAATCTCTTCGGCAGCCGCGAGGATCAGGCGGCTGGTCAAGCGTTGTCCGGCTTCCCAGCGGTTGAAGGGGTCGCTGTCGTGAGCCAGCAGGTGGGCCAGATCGTCGTCACTCCAGGCGTAATCGAGAATCACCGGCGCCGAGAAGTCCCGCAGCAGAGAGGGAACGGGTTCGACGGCCAGGTCGGTGAAGATGAAACACTGTTCCTCTTCGGTCAGGGAGAGGACACGAGTCGTCGCACCGTCGTCGGCGCTGGCCCCCTCGGCCGCCAGGGTCAATGGCAGGTCCTTGCCGTCCGGCCCGACCAGCCCCAGCGCGACCGGTATGTGGAAAGGCTCGCCACTCGATGGCGCAGAGGCGCTCGGTCTTGACTGCCGCAAGGTCAGCGTGTAGCGCCGGGTCGCGGCATCGTAGCTGCCGCTGGCCTGGATGTGCGGTGTGCCGGCTTGATCGTACCAGCGCTTGAACTGACCGAGATCGATTCCGGAGGCATCGGCCATGGCGGCGACGAAATCGTCGCAGGTCACTGCCTGGCCATCGTGGCGCGCGAAATACAGCTTCATGCCGCGTTGGAAGCCTGTCCTGCCGAGCAGTGTCTGGATCATGCGCACCACTTCGGCGCCTTTTTCGTAGACCGTGCTGGTGTAGAAGTTGTTGATCTCGATATACGAGTCGGGTCGTACGGGATGTGCCATCGGCCCCGCGTCCTCGGGAAACTGCACGGCGCGCAGTGCCCGCACGTCGCGAATCCGCGTCACCGCCCGGCCATGCATGTCGGCACCGAATTCCTGGTCGCGAAAAACGGTCAGCCCTTCTTTCAGCGACAACTGGAACCAGTCGCGGCAGGTGACGCGGTTGCCGGTCCAGTTATGGAAATATTCGTGAGCGACCACGCGGTCGATGTTCTGGTAGTCGGCGTCAGTAGCGCTATCGGCTCGTGCGAGAACGTATTTGGTGTTGAAGATGTTCAGTCCCTTGTTCTCCATCGCCCCCATATTGAAGTCGCCGACGGCGACGATCATGTAGTGGTCGAGATCGCATTCGAGTCCGAAGACCTCCTCGTCCCAGCGCATCGCGCGCTGCAACGCGTCCATCGCGTGCGCGCACTGGTCGAGCTTGCCGGGTTCGACGAAAACGGCAAGCTCGACGTTTCGCCCGCTGGCAGTGACGAAGCGGTCGCGCAACACGTCGAGTCGTGCGGCGACCATGGCGAACAGATAACAGGGTTTCGGGAAGGGATCCTCCCAGCGCGCCCAATGGCGGTCTGGCCCTTCGTCACCGCTACCGACCGGATTGCCGTTCGCCAGCAGAACCGGCAGGCGGACCTTGTCGGCGTGCAGGGTGACCGTATAACGCGCCATGACGTCGGGCCGATCGGGAAACCAGGTGATGCGCCGAAAACCCTGCGCCTCGCACTGCGTGAAGTAGCCGTCCGTCGAGCGATACAGCCCGGAGAGGCTGGTATTGTGGTCGGCGTCGACCCGGGTCAGCGTGCTTAGAGTCAGCGCATCCGGCGGCTCGGCGAGGCTCAGAAGCGTGTCGGTACAGGTGTAACGGTCTTCGGCCAGCGCTACCCCGTCTACGGCGATCGAAATCGTCTCCAGGCCGTGGCCGTCGAGTTGCAGCGGCTGTCCGGGCAGCGCCGCCGGGTTGCGACGCAGTTCCAGTTGGCTCAGAACCAGGACTTCGTCGGTAAGAAACTGCACGTCCAGCCGTACGCTATCGACCAGGAAGGCAGGGGGCGTGTAGTCATGTCGCTGAATGATCTGCGGCGTTTCGGTCTTCATCGGCGGGTCCCATGTCGTATGGCCGGCGCGGCCGGCGGGTTCCGGCGCTCAGGGCTGGGGCAACAAGCCGGTGCGGCGCAGTTGTTCGGCCATTCCGGTGGCGAGTCGACGGTAGCCTTCGGCGTTCGGGTGGATGGGGTCGGCTTTCAGGTCGGGATCCGAGAGGACGGCGGCGAGGACGCCCTCGACCAGCGGCAGCTTTTCTTCCTTCGCCAGTTCGGCGTAGATCGGCGAGTCGGGCAGCCGGCCGGTCGCCACACCGATCAGCGACAGCTTGGGAACGGCGACCAGTACGAGCCGACTGCCGGACTGCCTGACGGCGGCGACGATGGCGCGCAAATCCTCCTTGACGGCCGCTTCCGGACGCCGGCGCAGAAAGTCGTTGCCGCCGATTTCGAGGATCACCAGCGCCGCCCGGTTTTCGGCCAGCGTCCCGCCAATTCTTGCGCGAGCGGCCGCCGCCGTATCGCCCGGGAGGCCGGCGTTATGGATTTGCCAGCCGCTGATCTCCGCCAGCCGGGCCGGATAATCCTCTCCCGGCGCGGCGCCGGTCCCGAAGGTGATGCTGTCACCGAAGGCGATGACCTGGCTGCCTGGCGGCAGCGCGGCCAGTCGCGTCGAATCGTGGCAGCCAGCCAGCAACAGAAAGGCGAACAGCAGGCAGCGAAGACGATTCATGGGTGGTCGATGAGGAGGACCGATACCGCGCCCCGGTTCACGGCAGTTCGTCTCGCGGCAACAGGAAGACATACTGGTCGCCAGCGCTGGTGTCGAGCCAGGTGAAGGGGGTGGTCGGGAAGGACGCTTCGAGTTGTTCGCGATTGTGTCCGATCTCGACGATCAGCAGACCGCCGGCCTTGAGATGCCGCCGCGCGCCGGCCAGGATCGCGCGCGTCAGGTCGAGTCCGTCTTCGCCGCTGGCCAGTGCCAGCGCGGGTTCGCGCCGGTACTCGTCGGGCAGGGTGGCCATCGAACTCGCCTTGACATAGGGTGGGTTGGCGATGATCAGGTCGTAACGCCGGTTCTTCAGACGGGCGAACAGATCGCCCTCGATGAGCCGGACACGGTCTCCCAGGCCGTAGTCGGCGACGTTGCGGTGTGCCACGGCAAGCGCATCGGGCGAGACATCGACGGCGTCCACCACAGCGGCGGGAAAAGCGTGTGCCGCGAGAATCGCCAGGCACGCCGAACCGGTGCACAGGTCGAGTACGGAGGAGACGCGCCCGGGATCGTCGACCCAGGGCGTCAGGTGCTCGCGCAGCAGTTCGGCGATGAACGAGCGCGGGACGATCACCCGCGGGTCGACATAGAAGCGATACTCGCCGAGCCAGGCTTCGTGAGTCAGGTAAGCGACCGGCAGTCGCTCGTCGATCCGGCGGCCGACGAGGCGCAGAACCTCGGTGCGCTCGTCGCGGGTCAGTCGGGCGTCGAGAAACGGCTCGAGTCGGTCGAGCGGCAGGTGCAGGGTGTGCAGCAAGAGATAGGCGGCTTCGTCCCAGGCGTTGTCGCAACCGTGCCCGAAAAACAGTTGCGCCTCGTTGAAGCGGCTGACGGCAAAGCGCAGCAGATCACGCAGCGTCGTCAACTCGTCTCGCGCCTGGTCAAACATCGGTCGGCAGCAACTGTTCGAGAATGCGGCGATAAATCGCCGCGAGTCGCGTCAGGGCGGCCACGTCGACGCATTCGTTGACCTTGTGGATGGTCGCATTGACGGGGCCGATTTCGATCACCTGTGGGCAGATCTCGGCGATGAAGCGGCCGTCCGAGGTGCCGCCGGTAGTCGACAGTTCGGCGTCGAGGCCGGTCTCGGCGCGGATGGCGGCGAGCGACGCGTCGATCAGCGCGCCGCGGTCAGTGATGAAGGGCCTGGCGCCCAGCATCCAAACGAGGTCGTAGTCCAGCCCGTGCCGGTCGAGCAGCGCGCTCACTCTGGCCCGCAGATCTTCGGGCGGGCTGGCCGTTCCGAAACGGAAATTGAAGTCGATGTCGACGCGACCTGGGATGACGTTGCCGGCGCCCGTGCCAGCGTGAATGTTCGACACCTGCCAGGTGGTCGGCGGGAAAAAGGCGTTGCCCTCGTCCCAGACGGTCTGCGCCAACTCGGCGAGAGCGGGTGCGACGAGATGGATCGGGTTTTTCGCCAGTTGCGGGTAGGCGACGTGTCCCTGGACGCCCTTGACGGTCAACTTTCCCGAAAGCGACCCGCGCCGTCCGTTCTTGATCGTGTCGCCAAGCGCAGTGACCGCGGTCGGTTCGCCGACGATGCAGTAGTCGATCCGTTCGCCGCGCTGGCGCAAGGCGTCGGTCACGACGACCGTTCCATCTACGGCGTCGCCTTCTTCGTCGGAGGTGAGAAGAAAGGCAAGCGAGCCGCGATGCGCTGGCCGCGCGGCGACAAAACATTCCGCCGCGGTGACGAAAGCGGCCAGCGAGCCCTTCATGTCGGCCGCCCCTCGCCCGTACAGCCTACCGTCCCGCTGCCGCGGCTCGAACGGGTCGCTGTGCCATTCGTCGAGCGGGCCGCTCGGTACCACGTCGGTGTGACCGGCCAGGCACAGCAGCGGCGGCTCGTCACCCCGGCGCGCCCAAAGGTTGCTGACCCGGCCGCGCGACAGAAACTCGCAGCGAAAACCGATTGCCGTCAGGCGCCGGGTGATGATCGGCAAACAGCCTCCATCGTCCGGCGTCACCGAGCGACAAGCGATGAGCTGTTGGGCAAGTGCCAGCGTGGCGTCCGGCGCTGCGCCGCAACCGCCATTGGACTGGATGGGTTCTCGGCTAAGACTCGTCACTGTCGTTGAGACTCAGCGTGAACTCCTTGTAAGACGGTCCGACCGGGTCCGTGGCGGACAGGTCGTACGGCATCTCGCTCGATCTTTCCTCGCGTCGCGGACGCGTCGGCACCGCCTCGTTGTTGTTGATCAGCCACGACAGGTTGGTCGGCGAGTCGGCGTTGTTCAGCGCTTCGTCGAGCGTGATCACCTCCGTGCGATAGAGCCGGAAGAGATCCTGTTCGAAGGTTTGCGAACCGGGCGCGAGACTCTGCTCCATGGCTTCCTTGAGCGCCGGGATGTCGCCATGCTCGATCAACTCTTGCACGTGATAGCTGTTGAGCAGAACCTCGACCGCCGGTAACAGCTGGCCATCCTTGCGCTTGACGAGACGCTGCGAAACGATCGCCTTGAGGCTCACCGAAAGGTCCATGTAGAGCGAGGTGCGGGTATCGACCGGAAAGAAGTTGATCATCCGGTTGAGTGCGTGGTAGCTGTTGTTGGCGTGCAGCGTGCCGAGGCAGAGGTGGCCGGTTTGCGCGTAGGCGATCGCCGCCTGCATCGTTTCCGTGTCGCGGATTTCGCCGATCAGAATGCAGTCTGGCGCCTGCCGCATGGCGTTCTTCAAGGCGCTGCCCCAACCCAGGGTATCCATGCCGATTTCACGCTGGTTGACGATCGACTTCTTGTGCCTGAACAGGTACTCGATCGGGTCCTCGATGGTCAGGATGTGACCGGCGCAGGAGGCGTTGCGATGATCGAGCATCGAGGCGATGGTGGTCGATTTGCCCGACCCCGTCGAGCCGACGATGAGGATCAGACCGCGTTTCTCCATCACCAGGTCGGCCAGGATCGGTGGCAATGAAAGCGATTCGAGCGCCGGAATGTTGCCGAGGATGTAGCGTACGACGATGGAAATCGACCCGCGCTGACGGAACAGGTTGATACGAAAGTTGCCGAGCTTGGGTACGCCCAGCGAGAGGTTCATCTCCTTCTTGGTTTCGAAGATCTCCATCTGCTCGGCGGTCATCAGCTCGGCGGCGATCTTCTCGATCATTGCCGGCTCCATCAACTGCTGATTGACCGGAACGATGGCACCTCGGATCTTGATGTGGATCGCCGTGCCGGCAGTGATGAAGATGTCCGACGCCTGACGGTCGGCCATCACCTGAAAGAGCTTTTCGAGGATCATTCGTTGTCCGCCGCTACGGGGATCGGCACGGGGCGCTCAGTCGCCACGCAGGAGGTCGTTGATGCTCGTCTTGGCCCGCGTGCCGGCGTCGACCTTCTTGACGATCACGGCGCAATAGAGGCTGTAGCTGCCGTCCTTCGCCGGCAGATTGCCGGATACGACGACTGACCCCGGCGGTATGCGTCCGTAACTGACCGTGCCGCTTTCGCGGTCGAATATGCGGGTGGACTGGCCGATATAGACGCCCATCGAAATCACCGAACCTTCGCCGACAATGACGCCCTCGACGACTTCCGAACGGGCGCCGATGAAGCAATTGTCCTCGATGATCGTCGGGTTGGCCTGCAACGGCTCGAGCACGCCGCCGATCCCGACGCCACCCGACAAATGCACGTTCTTCCCGATCTGCGCACAGGAACCGACCGTCGCCCAGGTATCCACCATCGTCCCCTCGTCGACGTAGGCGCCGATGTTGACGTAGGAAGGCATCAAAACCACGTTCCGACCGATGAAGGCGCCGCGGCGCGCGGTCGCCGGCGGGACGACGCGGAAGCCCCCAAGCGCAAACGCCGCGTCGTCGTAGTTGGCGAACTTGCTCGGCACCTTGTCAAAATAGCGCAGCGGACCCCCATCGATCAGGGTGTTCTCCTGCAGCCGGAAGGAAAGCAACACGGCCTTCTTGACCCACTGGTGCGTGACCCATTCGCCGTCCAGCTTTTCGGCCACCCGCAGGCGGCCTTCGTCGAGCTGGCCGAGGACATCGGCCACCGCTTCGCGTATGGCCTCCGGAGCGCCGTCCGCTTGCAGTGCGGCCCGGTTTTCCCACGCTTGGTCGATGATCTGCTGGATTGCCTGCATGACTGCTGTCCCTAGAGTGTTGAAGTGAATGAACGGATGCGCTCGGCGGCTTCGACGCAGTCGGCAAGCGGTGCGACGAGGGCGATGCGGACGAAGCCGGCGCCGGGATTGACCCCCTGCGCGCTACGCCCCAGGAAGCTTCCCGGAAGCAGGACGACATTATAGTCGGCGAGCAGCCGGCGGGCGAAGTCGCTGTCGCTGATCGGCGTCCTGGCCCACAGGTAGAAGCCGGCCTCGGGCGGGGCGGTGTGGAGAACGTCGGCCAGCCGGGGCGTTACGGCGGCAAACTTCTCGGCATACTGGCGGCGATTATCGACGACGTGCGACTCGTCATTCCAGGCCGCGATGCTCGCGCTCTGCACCGCGGGACTCATCGCGCTGCCGTGGTAGGTGCGATAGAGCAGAAAAGACGCGAGCGTCACCGGGTCACCGGCGACGAAACCCGAGCGCATGCCGGGAACGTTGGATCGCTTGGACAAGCTGGAGAACATGACCAGCCGCTCGGTACCGCGCCCGAGCAGCCGGGCAGCCTGGAGGGCGCCAAGCGGCGGTCTGGCTTCGTCGAAGAAGAGCTCCGAGTAGCACTCGTCCGAAGCGATGACGAAGCCGTAGCGGTCGGCAAGAGCGAACAGCCGGCGCCAGTCCTCGAGGCTCAGGACCTTACCGGTCGGATTGCCCGGCGAGCAGACGTAGAAAAGCTGAACACGCGGCCATTCGGCTTCGTCGAGTGCCGAAAAATCGAAGGCGTAATCATTGTCGGGCAGCGTGTTGAGAAAACGCAGCTCGGCACCCGCCAGATAGGCGGCGCCCTCGTAAATCTGGTAGAACGGGTTGGGGCTGACGACCAGCGGCGTGTACCCTCGGGATGGATCAATCACCGCCTGGGCAAAAGCGAACAAGGCTTCGCGCGAGCCGTTGACCGGGATGACCTGCGTCAGTGGGTCGATACCGCTCAGTCCGTAGCGACGCTCGAGCCAGGCGGCAATGGCGTGGCGTAGCTCGGCACTGCCCAGCGTGCTGGGGTAGCTGGCCAGCCCGCCGAGGTTGGCGGTCAGCGCGTCCTTGATGAACGTTGGCGTCGCATGCTGCGGCTCGCCGATCGACAGCCGGATTTCGTGCCAGCGCGGGTTCGGCGTGATGCCGGCGAAGAGCTGGCGCAACTTTTCGAAAGGGTAAGGCTGCAGCTTGCTGAGGTGGGGATTCACGGGCGTCTGCGTCGGGTAGCGGGTCGGAGGATTATAAGGGGCATCGAACGGCCACGAAAGGCGAGGCTCCACCGCCAAGCCCTGCGCCAAGCGCAGGGCAAGCCCGCGCTGGTCGAGTCGATCGCCGAGTTCATGCCGTGGGAGACCGCTCCCGCAAACCCCGTGCTCACTTGTGCCGCCGCAGCCAACAGGCTTGTTGCCACCAGACATCGGCAAGCGTTATCCTGACGCGCGACCGCATGCCAAACGATTGACTTCGCGCCGACCCGCCTTACAATCGCCATAAGCACCGCCGTAGACGATTCTCAGGGTGGACCAAGTGCCAAACCTTTTCATTCAACCCGGTTGGCGCGATAAAGCCGCGCCAACCGGTTAATTGAGACCTTAGACCGCTCATGGCGGCGACGCCCGACTTGCAGAGCGTTTTCGCAGCACTGCGCCCTCTGCTCACGCCCCATGTCGCGAGCTTCACGGTGGTGCGCGATGCTCCGGGCACCTTTTCGTTGTGCACTAAGCATCTCATGCCCAACAAGAAACCTCTGTTCTTCGGAGCAGTCCAGATCAACAAAACCTACGTTTCGTTCCACCTGATGCCTGTGTATGTGTTCCCTGAGCTACTCGCCTCAGTAAGTCTAGCTTTGCGCAAGCGCATGCAGGGCAAGTCGTGCTTCAATTTCAAGCGCGTTGATTCCGTCTTGTTCCAGGAGCTTGACGCCCTAGTTACCGCCGGGCATGCACGCTATGTTCAAGCAGGGTACGTCGCAGCTTAACAGAGAGAGTTGAACGAAAGCGCTGCGCGCTGGTGCCGGCTTCGCAACGCCTTTGTCAATTTCTCCCTCCTTCCCTGACTTCGTCCTCTGTTGGGACATCGCGCCAACGGAATCGGCCAATGGCACGGCGAAGACGCGCCTGTCGAATCACTCCTCCGCCTGCTCGTCGCGCAGGAGTTCGTCCTCGCCTTCGTCATCCGACAAGACCTGCTCGATCGGCAGAGGGATTTCCCGCGGCTCCGGTAGGCGCGCAACGGGTCGCACCAAGGCGCCGGCAAGGCTAGCTTCGATCCGTCCGGACAGGTAGCCCACTTCGGCCATCACCCCGCTGGCCGGATCCGCCATCTGCGCCTGCCACATATCGTCCAGTGCAGCGCCGAGGTGCTGGCGAAGCTGCGCTTCCATTTCCGGTCGCTCGTTGGCGTGCGCGATGGCGCCGAAACCGACGGCGCCCAGGGAAATCACCATGCCGGCAACGCCGCCGACGGCCGCCGCCGCGGCGCCCGCTCCACCGCTCGTCGCCAGCCTGGCCATCAGTTTCTCGCTGGCACGTTTCGCGACCGGCGATATCCTCGTGCTCGACGGCCCTCCTCCGACGCCAGCGCTGCCTTGGCGAACCACCGCCGTCAGCGCCACATAGGCCGGTAGCGTGTCGATCGGGGCGGCGTTTACCAAGGCGTGGAGCGAAGCGTCGTGGTCCGGCGGAGGGGCCAGAGAAATCGCCGGAATGCTCTTGAGACGCCGGTCGAACTGATCCTGGGGTACACCGTAGCGCCGCGGGATTGCCTGAAGCTGCTCGCCGAGGAGCTGGACGTAGAGCCTGGTGGCTTTCGCTCTGACGACGTCCGGATCGATTTCCTTGGCCACAGGATCGAGCACACGATCGCGGAACTGTTCCTGCAAATAGGCCGCCAGTCGAATCGTCGCCGGATCCTCCCCTGCCCCCAGGCTCAGCTTGTACCAGGCGACCCGGATGGCCAGCCATTGCTGGGTCCAGTAGCCCGTGAACCACGGAATGAAGTCCGTCTCGATGCGACGGGAGACGAGGTTTCGCCAACTCTCCATGAAGCCGCGCGCGTAGTTTCTGGCCGGCCCGGTGGCCGCTCGCGACGCGGCGACGATGTCGCTATCGACCTGCCACCAGACGCTCTCCGCAATCTGAACCGGAGGAGCCAGATCCGGGGCGCGTTGTGGAGAAGCGCAACCCACCAGCAAAATCGCCATCAAGGCGACGATGCCGGACAGTCTCCAGGAAATCGCCTGCATGATGGGCACGGGACGCGCGGCGAAAGCACCCGGACGAAATTTCACGACCTTGCCACCGGAGCCCTGGTCAGTCGACTACCGCCGTCCAGAGCGAGTAGGCCTGCCCGCTGGCCACCATCTGGCCTTGGCCAGCCGCCGGAAAGTCATCACAGGTCGCGGCCAGCCGGGCAGGCAGGGCAGTCGTGCCGGGAACCCCCGGCAGGCTCGCCAAGCACGCGCCAATCGACATCAACTCGCGCATCGAAACGCACTCCCTCAAGACACGCCACCGTCGAGGCGGGATCGCGCCGGACATGGACAGCGTCCGGATCCGAGCGCCATTCCTTCCGCCGGCGCACCGCCCGCTGTCGGCCGGAACCATGCGGCAGACCTTTCGTGAACATCTGCGAGACAACAGCCGCCACGCCATCTAAGTATAGACAACGGTATACCGGCAGGCGTTCACGGATTTGCGGACGCCGCCGCCTTGTCAGGCGGAAGTGGCGCCGCCGATCCCGGCCCTGGCCGCGTGGCCGGCGAACATCTCGCGCAATTCGGGCAGGCAGGCGCCGCAGAAAGTCCCGCAGCCGCGCTTTTCCTGCAGTGAGGTCAACGTTGCGCCCGCTGCCAGATCGGCCGCGATCTCCGCCTGGCTGACGTCGGCGCACTGGCACACCACCCGGCTGCGTTGCGCCAGCTTGCCGGGGCGGCGGCCAATCGGTGCCACGGCCCAGCGAATCAGCGCCGCGTCGAGCGAGTCGTCCGCCATCACTTCCTTGAGCCAGGACTGCGCCTGTGTCTCGCCGGCGAGACGAACGCCGATCAAGCGGCCGTCGGGGGCGATTGCGCGCTTGCTGATCTGGCGCCGGTGGTCGACGTAGACGATTGCCGAATCGTCGCCATCGAGGCCGAACAGGCGGTCGATTTCGCGCAGGCGGCTTTCCGGCGGCGCCTCGGCGTGTGCCGCGCGAAAGACGACCAAGGCGGCGCCGCGACCGTAAAGCCCGACGGTGGCGAAAGCGAAGTCGCCGAGCAGACCGCGGGCACGTTCGAGCATGGGCAGCGCGGCGAGTTCGCCCACTCCGGCCTGGCGGAGAATCACCAGTTGCCAAGGCAGATCGGCCTTGTCGATGGCCACCGCGGCGTGCTTCAGTTCGGGTTGCTGGGAAAACGGGTCGCGCGCCGAGACGGTCAGGGCGTTGGCCCCGGGGCTGTTCATGAACTGGCTTCCCCAATGCATGGGCAACCAGGCGCAGCCGCGTGCCAAGCTCTCGTCGCGAGCGACGCGAACGACGATGCTGCCGCGCCGATTGTGCACCCTGGCCAGGTCGCCGTCCGCCAGACCGCGCCGGCGCAGGTCGGCCGGGTTCATCGTCAGCCGTGCTTCGTCGTCGAGATTGAACAGGCGGGCGACCGTTCCGGTGCGGCTCATGCCGTGCCACTGATCGCGCAAGCGACCCGAAATCAGGCTGATCGCGTGCTCCGCCGTGGTCACTTCGGCGGGTGGCCGGTGTTCGACCAGGACGAATCGGGCGCGCCCGTTAGCCGTCGGAAAGACGCCATCTTCGTACAGGCGTCGCCGGCCCCTGTCGGCGCCAGCCGGAAATGGCCACTGCTGCGGGCCAAGCGAGTCGAGCAGGGCGTAGCTCAGGCCGCTGATGTCGAGATCGCGGCCGCGCGTGGTCTCGCGGTGCTCGTTGAAGATCTGTTCCGGATGGTCATAGGGAAACATCGTTTCGGCTGGCTGGCGCAGCCGCCGGCCAAGCCGGCGGGCGAAGTCGACGGCGATCTGCCAATCGTGGCGTGCCTCACCGGGTGCGGGGACCGCCGCCGTCAGGTGAGTGATCCGGCGCTCGGAATTGGTCACCGTGCCTTCCTTCTCGCCCCAGGTCGTTGCCGGCAGCAGCAGGTCGGCGTAGGCCGCTGTGTCAGTGTTGCCATAGGCTTCCTGGAGCACGACGAATTCGGCTGCCACCAGCGCGGCGCGGACCTGCGACTGGTCGGGCAAAGAATGCGCGGGATTCGTGCAGGCAATCCAGACCGCCCCGATCTCGCCGCTCGTCAGCGCGGCGAACAGTTCGATCGCGGTCTTGCCGGGTCGCTCGGGGACCGACGGCACGCCCCACAGCCGAGCGACCTCGGCCCGGTGCTGCGGGTTGGCCATGTCGCGGTGCGCCGAGAGCAGGTTGGCCAGGCCGCCGACTTCGCGGCCGCCCATCGCGTTCGGCTGCCCGGTCAGCGAGAATGGTCCGGCGCCGGGGCGGCCTATCTGACCGGTCGCCAGATGCAGATGGATCAGCGCGGCGTTGTTGTGCGTGCCGTGCGACGACTGATTGAGTCCCTGACAATAGAGCGACAAGGCGGCGCCGGCGCTGCCGAACCACTGCGCGGCGCGGACGATGTCGGCCTCGGGCAAGGCGCAGAGACGGGCGACGACATCTGGCGCATAGGCAGCGACGCTCTGCTCGAGCGCCTCGAAGCCCTCGGTATGGGCCGCGATGTAGTCCCGATCGACACGACCCTCGCTGAGCAGGACGTGCAGCAGGCCGTTGTACAGCGCGATGTCGCTGCCCGGCGCAAGCGGCAGATGGAGATCGGCGATCTCGGCCGTCTCGCTGCGTCGTGGATCGACGACGATGATGCGCAGCCCGGGATTGGCCGCCCGGGCATCCTCGATACGCCGGAAGACGATCGGATGAGCGATCGCCGGGTTGGCGCCAGCAATCAACAAACAGTCGGCGAACGCGATGTCCTCGTAACAGCAGGGCGGCGCGTCGGCACCGAGTGTCTGCTTGTAGCCGGCCACCGCCGACGACATGCACAGTCTCGAGTTGGTATCGACGTTGTTGGTGCCGATCAACCCCTTGACCAGCTTGTTGAAGACGTAATAGTCCTCGGTCAGCAACTGACCCGACAGGTAAAAAGCGACGCTGTGCGGACCGTGCGCGGCGATGATCGCGGCAAAGCGTTCGGCGGCGAAGTCCAGCGCCTCGTCCCAGCCCACCCGCTGGCGTGACCGTGCGCGCTGTCGCCGCAGTTCGGGATACAACACGCGATAGTCGGGCCGCGTCGTCAGGTGCAGTGAGGCGCCTTTGGTGCACAGGCGGCCCTCGTTGGCCGGATGCTCCGGATCTCCGCGCACACGGACGATCTTCCCCTGGTCGGTGTCGATCAGCAGGCCGCAGCCGACGCCGCAATAGCAACAGGTGGATTTGACTGTCTCGGTCATGGTTTTCGCTCCTGAACGCTATCAGCAACAGACGTGCCAGATGCCGTTTCCCAGCCGTCGACGGGTTTCCCGGCCGCAGGCGCTGGCCACCGCCCGTGGCGCGCACCAGCCCGGACGCTTGTACCGTCGCTATTGCCCTTCGGCGGTGCGTCATGACCTTCCGGCTCGCGGAAATGAACCTGCACGCCCCGAGGTCCGGTCGCCCGCGGATGTCGGCACGAAGTTTGCTTGTTGGCCCACATCAAGATCCAATCCGCCGGAGCAAAGAGGAATGACCAAGCAAAGACTCGTCATGGTGGGGAATGGCATGGCCGGCGTGCGCACGCTCGAGGAACTGCTGAAGATCGCTCCTGATCGCTACCAGATCACCGTCTTTGGCGCCGAGCCGCACCCCAACTACAACCGCATCCTGCTTTCGCCGGTGCTCGCTGGCGAGATGACCATTCAGGACATCGTCCTCAACGATCACGCCTGGTATGCGCGGCACGGCATCACGCTGCACCTGGGCAAGAAGGTCAGCCGCATCGACCGCGTGCGGCGCCAGGTCATCGCCGAGGATGGCACCGCAGCGGACTACGACCGCCTGCTGCTGGCGACCGGCTCGACACCGTTCATCCTGCCCATCCCCGGCAACGCCCTGCCGGGCGTGATTTCCTACCGCGATATCGCTGATACCGACGCGATGATCGACGCGGCGCGCCGCTACCGCCACGCAGTCGTCATCGGCGGCGGACTGCTCGGCCTCGAAGCGGCGAACGGCCTGAAGTTGCGCGGCATGGACGTGACCGTAATCCACCTCTCCGACTGGCTGCTCGAACGCCAGCTCGACGAGACCGCCGGCCGGATGTTGCAGAGGTCACTCGAAGACCGCGGCCTCAAGTTTCTCCTCGGAAAGCAGACCGAGATGCTGGTCGCTGGCGAGAGCGGTCGGGTCGCCGCGGTACGCCTGAAGGACGGACTGGAACTGCCTGCCGAACTGGTGGTGATGGCCGTCGGCATCCGTCCGAACACGGCGCTCGCCGAAGCGGCGGGAATCCACTGCCAGCGTGGCATCGTGGTCAACGATACCTTGCAGACTTTCGACCCGAAGGTCTACGCGGTTGGCGAATGCGTTGCCCATCGTGGCATCGCCTATGGCCTCGTGGCACCGCTCTTCGAACAGGGCAAGGTGGCGGCCAACCATCTGGCCCATTACGGCATTGGTCGCTACACCGGCTCGGTGACCTCGACCAAGCTCAAGGTGACCGGCATCGACCTGTTCTCGGCCGGCGACTTCCTCGGCGGCAAGGACACCGAAGAGATCGTCCTCAACGATGCCGCGGCCGGCGTATACAAGAAGCTGGTGATCAAGGACAACCGTCTGGTGGGCGGCGTACTGTACGGGGACACCGCCGACGGGCCGTGGTACTTCCAGTTGCTGCGCGACGCGCAGGATATCCACGAGATACGCGACCATCTGTTGTTCGGCCAGTCGCATGTCGGCGACGTCGGCCATCAGGGCCACAGCAAGGCGGCATCGATGGCCGACGGCGCCGAGGTCTGCGGCTGCAACGGCGTCAGCAAGGGAAGCATCGTCAAGGCGATCAAGGAAAAGGGTCTGTTTAGCCTCGACGACATCAAGAAGCACACCAAGGCCGCCTCCTCCTGCGGCTCGTGTGCCGGCCTCTGCGAGCAGATTCTCTCGGCCACCATCGGCGGCGCCTACACCCCCGCCGCGTCGAACCGCAAGCCGGTGTGCGCCTGTACCGATTACTCGCACCAGGAAGTGCGCGATGCCATCCGGGGGCAGCACCTGCTGACCATCGACAGCGTCATGCGCTTCCTCGAGTGGAGCACCGAGGACGGCTGCGACAAGTGCCGCCCGGCGCTCAACTACTACCTGATCTCGACCTGGCCGAAAGAGGCCCTCGACGATCCGCGCTCGCGCCTGATCAACGAACGCGCTCATGCCAACATCCAGAAGGACGGCACCTACTCGGTCGTGCCGAGGATGTGGGGTGGACTGACGAGCGCCGCCGAGCTGCGCCGCATCGCCGATGTCGCCGACAAGTACCAGGTACCGACGATCAAGGTCACCGGCGGTCAGCGCATCGACCTGCTCGGCATCAGGAAAGAAGACCTGATCGGCGTCTGGAAGGATCTCGGGATGCCCTCCGGTCATGCCTATGGGAAATCGATCCGCACCGTCAAGACTTGCGTTGGCGCCGAGCACTGTCGCTTCGGAACGCAGTTGGCGATGGCCATGGGCGTCAAGCTCGAGAAGATGCTGTTCGACATGTACTCACCGCACAAGGTCAAGCTGGCGGTTTCCGGTTGTCCACGCAACTGTGCCGAGGCCGGCATCAAGGATGTTGGCGTGATCGGCGTCGATTCGGGCTACGAGCTTTACGTCGGCGGCAACGGTGGCATCAAGACCGAGGTCGCGCAGTTCTTCGTCAAGGTGAAAAGCGACGAGGAGGTCATGGAATACACCGGCGCCTTCCTGCAGCTCTACCGCGAGGAGGGTTTCTACCTCGAGCGCACCTGCCATTGGCTCGAACGCGTCGGCCTCGATCACGCCAAGAGCCGGGTCGTCGAGGACGAGGACAACCGCAAGGCGCTGTTCGCGCGTTTGCTGGCCGAACTGCAGGGCGCCCCCGATCCGTGGGCCGAGCGCATCGCCGGCGTCGAGCGCCAGGAATACGAAGCGATTGTGGTTTGAAGCGACTGGAGAAGAATCATGGACGAATGGACATCGATCTGCAAACTGGAAGACATCCCGCCACTGGGGAGTCGCGTCGTACGCTCGACGAGCGGCGATATCGCCGTCTTCCGAACCTCAAGCAACGCCGTGTTTGCCTTGCGCGACCGATGTCCGCACAAGGGTGGACCGTTGTCGCAGGGGCTGGTGCACGGCAATCAGGTGACCTGTCCCCTGCACGGCTGGAAGCTGCGGCTCGATTCCGGTGAGGCCGTAGCCCCCGACGAAGGCTGCTCTCGCCGCTTTCCCGTACGCCTCGAAAGCGGCACGGTGTTTCTGCAAATCTGACGCCAACGAAAGGGATTGGAAGATGGAGAAGACATTCTGGAAAGCCGGTCACCGGCCGACGCTGCTGGCAGCGTTTCTCTACTTTGACCTGGCCTTCATGGTCTGGGTGATGCTCGGGCCCCTGGGCGTGCAGATCGCCAAGGATCTCGATCTGACGCACGCCCAGAAGGGGATGATGGTGGCCACGCCGGTACTCGCCGGGGCCGTTCTGCGCCTTTTCATGGGCATTCTGGTGGACCACCTGAGACCGAAAATGGCGGGCGCCATCGGCCAGGTGATCGTCATCGCTTCGCTGTTCTTTGCCTGGTACTTCGGCGTCGCCAGTTACGAGCAGACGCTGATTCTCGGTGTTTTCCTCGGCGTCGCCGGCGCCTCCTTTGCCGTCGCGCTACCGCTCGCCTCGCGCTGGTATCCGCCGGAACATCAGGGAACAGCGCTCGGCATCGCCGGTGCGGGAAACTCCGGCACGGCGCTCGCCGCGTTGATTGCTCCGAGCCTGGCGATCGCTTTCGGCTGGAACAACGTCTTCGGCCTGGCACTGATCCCGCTGATTCTCGTCTTCGTGTTCTACCTGTTGGCCGCCAAGGACGCACCGGAGTGCCCGCCGCCGAAATCGTTGGCGGAATACCTGAAAGTCCTCAAGGACAGCGACGCGTGGTGGTTCATGTTCTTCTACTCGGTAACCTTCGGCGGTTTCGTCGGCCTCGCCTCGTCGTTGACCATCTATTTCAACATGCAGTACGGGCTCGATGCCAAAACGGCGGGCTTCTTCACCGCCGCCTGCGTGTTCGCCGGCTCGCTGGTGCGGCCGATCGGCGGCAACGTCGCCGACCGTGTCGGCGGCATCAAGAGTCTGTCGGTGATGTACGTGCTGGCGGCGATCTTCCTTGGCATCGTCAGCATCGGCCTGCCGGCGGCGTGGATGGCGCTGCTCGCCTTCGTCGGCGCGATGCTGGCTCTGGGCATGGGCAACGGCGCTGTCTTCCAGCTGGTGCCGCAGCGCTTCCGCAAGGAGATCGGCGTGATGACCGGGCTGGTCGGTATGGCCGGCGGGGTCGGCGGCTTCTACCTGGCTTCGTCGCTCGGTTATGCGAAGCAACTCACCGGCAGCTATCAGATCGGTTTCCTGATCTTCGCCGCGCTCGCTCTGCTGGCGCTGGTCGGCCTGAGCGCCGTCAAGACCCGCTGGCGGACGACCTGGGGAGCGGCGCACCTGAGCGCCGCCAAGATCTGAGCCAGCGCGCCTTTGCGCGGCGGAGGCGGCCAGGTACAGTGCGACCTGCCGCCCCTCCTCCCTCCGGAACTCCGCCCGCATGCCCCTGACCGTAGACGTCGGCCACTCCTCGCTGACCGGCCCGCGCGCCAGCAACGAGGATTTCTGCGGCATGGTCACGCCACAGGGCGGCGAACTGGAAAACAAGGGGCTGATCGCCGCCGTCGCCGATGGCGTCGGTGGTCACCGTGGCGGTCGCGAAGCCGCCGAGTACACCGTGCGAGGACTGCTCGCGGACTACTACGCGACGCCCGACACCTGGAGCGTGCCGCACGCGCTGGAACGGGTCGTCGTGGCGCTCAACCGCTGGGTAATGGCCGAAGCGGGACGGCAGCCCGAACTCGCCGGCATGGCGACGACGCTGACGGCGCTCGTGCTGCGCGGTCGCCGTTACGTGTGTGCCCACGTTGGCGATTCGCGGCTTTACCTTCTGCGCCTTGGCGTATGCACCCGCCTGACACGCGATCATGTCTGGGAACATCCGGAACTTCGGAACGTGCTGTCGCGCGCGGTAGGTCTTGATCGCCACTTCCAGCTCGACTTCCTTGACGGCGAGTTGCAGGAAGGCGACTGCTTCCTGCTCTGTTCGGACGGCGTTTGGGGGGCCCTCGAAGAGGCACGCCTGCGGGCCGTGCTGCTCGCCCATTCGGACGCGCAACAGGCTGCCGCCTCGATCGCCAGCCTGGCACTCGCCTGCGGCGGCCAGGACAATGCCAGCGCGGTCGTGCTGCGGGTGACAGCGCTGCCGGCGCAGAACCTGCGCGATGCGCTGGCCGGAACGGCGCGCCTGCCGCTGCCGCCGCGATTCAAGCCGGGGCAGGAAATCGACGGGCTGCGCATCGACGAGATCATGCACGATTCGCGCGCGACGCTGCTCTACCGGGTGACTGATCGTGTCTCCGGACAAGCCCTGGTCCTGAAGACGCTGCGCCCGCAACTCGCCGACGACCCGGACGAGATCCGCGCCCTGATCATGGAGGAGTGGCTCGCGCGACGGATTGTCTCGCCCTTTTTTGCCCAACTGGTGCCGGCCGAACGACGAAGCTGTCTCTACTACCTGCAGACCTGGCACGAAGGCGCGACGCTGCAGCGCATGCTCGATACCGGCTTGCATTTCACGGTTGCCGACGCCGTACAGCACGGTATTGGCCTGATGAAAGGCCTCTCCGCACTGCATCGGCTCGACGTCGTACACCGGGACATCAAGCCGGCCAACATCCACCTTGGGCGCGACGGCCGCCTGCGCATCCTCGACCTTGGCGTTGCGATCAGCCAGTCCGAGGACGAGGCCCACGTCGGCAGTCCGGGAACGCCGAGCTACATGGCGCCCGAGCTTTTTGCGGGCGAGCCGGCCAGCGCCGGACAGGACCTCTACGCCGCCGGCGTGACGCTCTACCACCTGCTGACACGCAAGTACCCCTACGGCGAGATCGAGCCCTTTCAGCGCCCGAATTTCGGTGAGCCGCTTGCCCCGACGCGCTATCGTCCGGACATCCCCGGCTGGCTTGAAAACGTCCTGCTCAAGGCGGTCGCCCGGCTCCCCGCGCGGCGCTTCGAAACCGCCGACGAATTCCTGCTGGCGCTCGAACGCGGCGCCAACCGGCCGCTGGGCCGACCCCCCGCAACGCCGCTGGCGATGCGCAACCCGCTGTTGACCTGGCGGGTCATTGCGGCGCTGTCACTGGTGCTCAACCTGTTGTTGCTGATGCTGCTCACACGCTGAGCCTCACCGGGCGTCCTGGTCCGCGAAGCGGCTTCGCGCATGGCCGCCAGTGTCCGTTGGCGCCGCGACCACGGTGAGTCGGCGCACTCGATCGTGCCGTCGGCAGGCGTTCACGCAGTTCATTCATGATCCGCTCCTCAATGGCCGCGGGAACGTCCCCCGAAAACGGGGTGGATCGAGAATTGGCAAGCGCTGTGTGTAGCGAGATACCGAGCCGTCAGGCGGCCCACGGCGAAAGCGAGGACGAAATCAGGGAACGACGGAAGAGCCGACAAAGGCGTTGGGGCGCCTGCACCGGAGCGCAAGCCTGGTACGTAGCTGGCGGGAGCCTGGGCTCAGGCATTGTTCGCCTCGGCATGCAGGCGAAAACCAAGTGCCTTGATAACCTTCATCACAGTCGAAAACTCCGGATTGCCTTCGGCGGACAATGCCTGGCACAGACCTTCTGTCGCCAGCCCGGTATCGCGGGCCAGTTGGTTTATGCCCTTGGCGCGGGCGATGTCCCCGAGTCCGGCGCGCACGAGGCTACCATCTCCGGGGTCTTCCACCATGCAGGCATCAAGGTAGAGCGCCATGTGTTCGTCGCCCTTGAGGTAGTCCACAACATCCCAACGGGAGAATTTCTCAGTCATGGGTCAATCCTTCCAGTCTCTTGCCATCTTGATGGCGCGCTCAATGTCCGCATCCTGAGTGCTCTTGTCTCCGCCCGCAAGCAACACAATCACCTGCAGGCCTCTGCAACCGAAGACCGGCACCGACGGCACGCTCTCCCGGACCGTCGAAGTCCTCCACCCGTCGTAACCGGTAACCCTACGACGTTCTTCCGTTCGCGCGCGCGATGACCAAAACGGCTGCCCACGCAAATGACACACAGGAGGAACGGCGATGGTGGGAGCAAAGAAGGGCAAGGGATCGAGGCGGAGCCGGCAGGAGTGGCGATCCTTGTTGGCGAAATTTGACGGCAGCGGCCTGGGCGTTGAAGCCTTCTACCGACGCGAATCGATCGGTGCCGCGAGCCTGTACCGCTGGCGCGGTTTGCTCAGCGCCGTCGGCGATGGTGGCGAAACGGCGATCATCCGCAGAACGGCCGACTGTTCGTCTTCCTCAATCGCCGGGCGACGCAAATGAAGGTCCTCTACGGGGATCGCAAGGGTTTCTGCGTCTGGGCCAAGCGCCTCGAACAGGGCCGATTTCTCTCCGACTAGCGTCGCGTCACGACACGGGAAATGGACTGGACCGAAGCCGCGCCGACGTCAGCTTCATTGCCGGCATGCTGATCGACAAGTTTGCCTATCATCTGCCGTTCTATCGTCAGCACCAGCGGCTTGCCGACAACGGCATCACCGTCAGCCGGCCGTGGCTGACCCCGGTCAGCCAGCAAGCGATTGCGCTGCTCGAACCGATCTACGACGCCCAGTTCGCGTCGATCCGCGCTGCCCGCGTCAAGTCGATGGACGAAACCCCGATCAAGACCGGACGCGCCGGACCGGGCAAGCTCAAGGCCGCGTACTTCTGGCCGGTCTATGGCGAACTCGATGAGGTCTGCTGTCCGTTCTTCGAGAGCCGGAGGATCGGGCACGTCGAGCAGGCGCCCGGCCTGACGCCGGTCGAGCGCGTCGTCCTCCTGAGCGACGGGTACACCGCTTACGAGCACTACGCGAAGAAGACCGGGGTGACCCACGCGCAAGGCTGGGCACATACGCGACGCCCCCGGTTCGAGGCGAAGGGCCGCGAACCGGAAATCGCGGCGCAGGGGCTGGACTTGATCGGCGGTCTTTATGCGGTGGAAGAGCGCCTCCGCGAGCAAAAGCTCCGTGCCGCGAAGAAACTCGACTATCGACTGATGCACGCCAAGCCGATCGCCGAACGCTTCTTCGCCTGGGTGAATCAGCCATTCGAGGCGCCGGGCCTGCTGCCGAGCAGTCCGATGACGAAGGCTCTGGCTTCGGCCCGCGAACGGCGGTTCGGGCTGGAGGTTTATCTGACCGATCCGGATGTACCGATCGACACCAACCATCTGGAACGAGCGCTACGCGCGATTCCCATGGGGCGCCGCAACTGGCTGTTCTGCTCGACCGAACTCGGCGCCAGGCAGTTGGGCATCATGCAGAGCCTGATCGTGACTTGCCGGCGGCACAAGATCGACCCCTACGACTATCTGGTCGATGTGCTGCCGCGAGTCGGCCAGCCTCCGGCCAGCCGTGTCCACGAACTCACGCCGCGACTCTGGAAGAAACTCTTCGCCCGCAATCCACTTCGATCGCCTTTGCACAGCCTTCGGGCG
>NZ_JAPUVI010000100.1 GCF_029255285.1 Accumulibacter sp. | reverse complement strand
CATGTTGGCGAGCACCGGATCGGCGCTGAATGCCTGCTGGTGCAGACGGATGGCTTCTTCCATCACTTCGAACACGCCGATGCCTTCAACCTGTGACGAGGTTCCGGTGAAGTACTTGTCGATCAGCGATTTCTGCAGACCGATGGCTTCGAAGATCTGCGCGCCGGTGTAAGACATGAAGGTCGAAATGCCCATCTTGGACATGACCTTCATCAGGCCCTTGCCGACGCCCTTGATGAAGTGCTTGACGTACTTGTCGGCGGTTTCGACATCGCCCTTGGCGAGCTCGGTCAGCGTTTCGAGAGCCAGATAGGGGTGCACGGCTTCCGCGCCAAAGCCGGCGAGCACGGCGAAGTGATGGGTCTCGCGCGCGGAACCGGTTTCGACAACCAGGCCGGTGCGGGTACGCAGCCCCTTGGTGACCAGATGCTGATGGACTGCCGAGGTGGCGAGCAGCGCCGGAATGGCCACGTTGAGCGCATCGACCTTACGGTCGGAAACGATCAGGATGTTGGAGCCATTGAGCACGGCATTCTCGGCTTCCGCACACAGTGAAGCGAGACAGGCTTCGACGCCTTCCTTGCCCCATGCAAGCGGGTAGCAGATGTCCAGTTCGGCCGAGCGGAACTTGTTCTCGGTGTAACGGGCGATCTCGCGCAGCTTGGCCATGTCGGCAAAGGTCAGCACCGGCTGCGTGACTTCCAGACGGTAAGGCGGATTGATCTCGTTGATGCCGAGCAGATTCGGACGCGGGCCGACGAAGGACACCAGCGACATGACCAGTTGTTCGCGGATCGGGTCGATCGGCGGGTTGGTCACTTGGGCGAAGAGTTGGCGGAAGTAGTTGTAGATCGGCTTGTTCTTGGCCGACAGCACCGCCAGCGGGCTGTCGTTACCCATCGACCCGTTGGCTTCCTCGCCGCTCTTGGCCATCGGCTCGAGGATGAACTTGATGTCTTCCTGGGTGTAGCCAAAGGCCTGCTGGCGATCCAGCACCGACGCGGCGCACTCGGGAGCGGTCGCCGACGCGGGCTCGGCACAGTTGTCGAGCTTGATGTTGATGCGCGACAACCAGTCCTGATAGGGCTTGGCTGCAGCAAGGGACTCCTTGAGTTCCTTGTCGTCGATGATGCGGCCTTGTTCCATGTCGATCAGGAACATCTTGCCCGGCTGCAGACGCCATTTTTTGACGATCTTTTCATCGGGAATCGGCAACACACCGGACTCGGAGGCCATCACGACGCAATCGTCGTCGGTGACGAGGTAACGCGCCGGACGCAGACCGTTACGGTCGAGCGTGGCACCGATCTGACGCCCGTCGGTGAACGCCACCGCAGCCGGGCCGTCCCACGGCTCCATCATCGCTGCATGGTATTCGTAGAACGCGCGACGCTTCGGGTCCATCAAGGTGTGGGATTCCCAGGCTTCGGGAATCATCATCATCATCGCGTGGGCCAACGAATAGCCGCCCATGACGAGAAGTTCGAGGGCGTTGTCGAAAGACGCGGAATCGGACTGACCCGGGTAGATCAACGGCCACAGCTTCTGCAGGTCGTCGCCGAGCAACGGGGAGTGAGTGCCCTTTTCACGGGCGCGCATCCAGTTGTAGTTGCCGCGGACGGTGTTGATCTCGCCGTTGTGGGCGATGTAGCGGAACGGGTGCGCCAGATGCCAGGTCGGGAAGGTGTTGGTCGAGAATCGCTGGTGCACCAGCGACAAGGCCGACACGCAACGCGGGTCCTGTAGGTCGAGGTAGTACTGACCCACCTGATCGGCGAGCAGCAGCCCCTTGTAGTTGATCGTCCGCGCCGACATCGACGGGGTGTAGAACTCTTTGGAGTGCTTCAGCTTGAGACTGCCGATGGCGTTGGCAGCACGGCGGCGGATCACGTAGAGCTTGCGCTCAAGAGCGTCCGTGACCATCACATCGGGACCGCGCCCGATGAAGATCTGGCGGATCACCGGCTCCTTGGCCTTGACGGTAGGCGACATCGGCATGGTCGGATCGGTAGGCACATCGCGCCAACCGAGTACGACCTGACCTTCTGCGCGGGCAGCCCGCTCGATCTCTTCTTCGCAAGCGAGACGGGACGCGTGCTCCTTCGGCAGAAAGACCATACCGACGCCGTAGTCGCCGACAGGCGGCAGCTTAACGCCCTGCTTGGCCATTTCTTCGCGGAACAGGGTATCCGGAATCTGGATCAGGATACCTGCGCCGTCGCCCTGCAGCGGATCGGCACCGACAGCACCCCGGTGATCCAGATTCTTCAGAATTTCGAGACCTTGGAGGACGATCTCGTGCGTTCGGTTGCCCTTTATATGTGCGATGAAACCGACACCACAGGCGTCATGTTCGTTGGCTGGGTCGTAAAGACCCTGCTCCAGGGGAAGATCCATCTTGTTTTTCCTCGACACAACACACACCGGCAGCAACATCCCTGTAGCGCCGGACCTTCAAACTGCGGAAAGCGCCCCGTCCGAACCGTGAAAAAGCCGGCAGTATTGGCCGGCCGGCTAAGCGTGATCCCGACGAGGAGACCGTTCAAACACACTGGGCGAGCATCGAATATACCGCCGCAGGCGCCCGCGCTTCAAGATTTTTTTGCGCTGCCGCATGGCTGGAGGGCGATCAGTAGATTTCGCCCACCGCGTACAGCCGCCTGTGCTCTTTCATCGCGTATCGATCGGTCATTCCGGCAATGTAGTCAGCTATGGCACGCGGCTTATCGACTTTCGTCATCTGCAGATACTGAGGCGGCAACAGGCGCGGGTCGTTCATGAAAGCCGCGAAGAGGTCCTGGATGATGCGTCGCGCCTTGTCTGTCATACGCAGCACCTGATAGTGGTGATAAAGGTTGTCGCGAAGGAACGTCTTGAGAACGCGCAACTCTGGAATCAGTTCGGCGCTATAAGCGACGAGGCGCGGCGCCGCACGCACGTCGTCCAAGGACCCAACTCCTGCTTCGTCGATGTTCTTTCTTGTCTGCTCGATGAGGTCGACAGCCATCAGGTTGATCATGCGCCGGATGGTTTCATGGATCAGGCGACGGCCGGCAAGCCCCGGATAACGCTGCTCCACGATCCGCCGGTTGCGGGCGAAAATCGATACGTCTTCCAGTTGCTCGAGGGTAATCAGGCCCGAACGCAGACCGTCGTCCACATCGTGATTATTGTAGGCAATCTCGTCGGCGAGGTTGGCCAGTTGCGCTTCGAGTGAAGGCTGGCGACCATCGATGAAACGGCGCCCGATCTCGCCGAGCCGCTCGGCATTTTTCTGGGAACAGTGCTTGAGAATGCCTTCTCGCGTTTCATGCAAAAGATTGAGTCCATTGAACTCGGCGTAACTTTCCTCAAGCACGTCGACGATTCGCAGCGACTGCAGGTTGTGCTCAAAACCGCCAAAATCCTTCATGCAGCCGTTCAGGGCCTCTTGGCCGGCGTGACCGAAGGGCGTGTGGCCGAGATCGTGCGAGAGCGCAACCGCTTCGGCGAGATCCTCGTTGAGACGTAAGGCCCGGGCAATCGAACGGGTGATCTGCGCCACCTCGATGCTATGGGTGAGCCGTGTGCGGAACAGATCGCCTTCGTGATTGACGAAAACCTGGGTCTTATATTCGAGCCGCCGGAACGCCGTGCAATGCACGATGCGATCCCGATCGCGCTGAAATTCACCCCGCGCCAACGGTGCCGGCTCGACGATCTGCCGACCACGGGAATTGGCTTCACTTGCCGCGTATGGCGCAAGTTCGGTCATGGCATTGCGAGCAAGCGATAGATCAGCAACATGCGTCAATGCTGGCGCGAATATCGGAGTTAGTGGCTTCGGAGGTAATCACGGCACGACCGATCTGCTTCAGGAGCACGAGGCGCAGGGTTCCGTCGCTCACTTTTTTGTCGTGAGCCATCAATTCGAGATATCGGTCGGCGCCCAATGGCGCGCCTTTGACCGGCAGCCCGGCTCGGAGGTGAATTTCCCGAACACGCGCCACATCCGCATCCGACAGCCAGCCCAGACGGCGGGACAGGTCGGCGGCCATGACCGCACCCGCTGCGACGGCCTCGCCATGCAGCCACGCTCCATAGCCCAGACCGGTCTCTATCGCATG
>NZ_JAPUVI010000099.1 GCF_029255285.1 Accumulibacter sp. | reverse complement strand
CCGGCGCTGATCATCGTCGGAACCGTGGTGCGCCTGCAGCAGAAACTCGACTGGTTCAAACCAGCACGATGAATCGACGGATCGGGCGGGAAGCGCCCGCCTACCCGCAGCGTGTTATACTTCAATACTTTGCGCGCATGTGCTGTTCTGGATGGTGCCGAGAGGGGGAATCGAATAATACGCTTAACCCATTGCAAACAGGCCATTTACCCGATTTGCATTTCATAGTTACCCCGAAAGTTACCCCACTTTTTGGGGTCGTTGCCCGGTTCACGGTAGCCGGGCGGTTCAGCACCCACAGGCTTGCAGAGTCGCGCCACAGCGACCGATCCGCGCATATGCTTACAAGCAGATCTCTTCCGCATCGCCGTTTTCCGTCAGTCCGCCATCCGCGCCGAATGCCGGACTGTAGGTCCATCCGTAGTCGTTGCTGCCGTAGATTTCGTCCGCCTTCGCCTCGACGGTTGCATGGTCGGCGCCGGTGACGGTGGCTACGTGGGCGCGGTCTTCGAGACTATACAGGTACAGTGCGGGCATGTTGTTCTCCTAGTCTTGGCTTGGGACGTTCCCAGAATTCAGTCTAGCTTAGTTCGTCGCCCGCTGGCGTGCAGAATCGCGCCACAGCGAACGATCCATCGTCCGGCCGTACCCTCGCCTACTCGCGCCACCGAAACCCGCCAACGCATCATCGGGAAGATTGCCAAAGGCATTGCGCAGTGCAGCGCAGAGCAGTGCAAGCATTTTTCACGCCAGACTCAGTACATACTGGCTGAACGTCAGTCTATGCTTGGCGTGGATCGTTTCATGCTTATGGTTGCTACTGGCATTGTGCGGTGCAGCTATCCAACGGCAGCAGCGAAGCGATTTCGGGGGCGTCGGCTCACCGTATCCGGGCGTGGTGCCAGGTCGGCGTCGTATCGCCCCCTGGCAAGGGGGGAGAAAAGGAAGTGAAACGCTCCAAGGAAATAAGCGCGGCCGGATTCCTATCGCCGCGACTGCGGCCCGGTGCCATCCCATGATCCCAAAACATTCCCGGCGCGCTATGGGTGCGGCTCTCTCGCGCGTCAGGCCTCTACGAAAATTGTGGTCAGCCTGGATGCGGCCCGCTGAGAACTTCCCGATACGCTTCGGCGAGCGATCCGCCGTGCGTGCGGCACCAGGATTTTGCGGTCTGCAGCAGCGCGTCGGCCTCGGCGCCACAGCGATGCATCGAAGCAATCGTCAGCGCGGCGTCTTGCGCGGGCAAGCCGCGCTGCTGCACCAGTGCGCGGACAGCGGCCATGAACGGCCGAAGCCCTGGCCCGGCCGGCGCTGAAATTGCGGTCCGATCCAGCGGCGCGGAAGGCTGGCGATCTCCGGCGGGCACGCGCGAAGGCCGGCACGCCATTTCCGTGCGCGGCGACGAAACGCGGCCACGGATCAACCCGCGCGCTTCTGCCCGGCAAAAGGCGCTTTCGATTTCTGATTGGGTTGCCTCTCTGCCGCTGGCCGGGGGCGCAGATGGCGTTTTGGGCGGTGCGGCGGGCCCAGGGCTTTGCACTGGAGTGGCGGCGTACCGGATCAGCCCTCGCGCTTCAGCTCGGCAAAAGGCGGCCTCGATTTCGGGAGGAAGCGTCATCAGCGAATACTCCGGAAGGGTTGAATCGCCGGGGCTTTTTCGCCGGTGTCGCGCCAGGTCGGCCGCAGGTCGACCGTCAAGTTCAGGCCAGATCGCCGCAGGCTGGCGATCGCGGCAAGCACGTCGGCGCCTCTCGTCAGCGCGATGAGTTCGTCAGCCGCCTGGATCTCGTCAGCATGCGCTTCGGGAATTGGTTTGCCGTCCAGGCGCAGCTCGGTGGCAGTTAAAGCCAGGCGGATTGCTTGGGACAATTTCATAGCAAGACTCCAGCGGCAGCGGCAGACCGGCGCAACTCTTCGCGCGCCTCGGTGGCTTTGGATAGGCGGCGCTCCGCTTCGGCGATCAGCTTCGGGCGGTCCGCAATCGGCGGCCCGGACTCCGGCCATTCGACTTGATCGAGGAAGTGCTGCACACCCGCCAGGATCTCGTGTTCCAACAGTGCGCAAACCGCGACCTCCACGCTTTGCGGCGTCGCGGCCTGATCTGGACGGCAAGCCGTCAAAATCGATACGCGAGGCTCGACGTGACGCAGATCCCCAGCCACTTCTTGCGGGTGATTCTGCAGGTAGCGCAGGCTTTCTGCCAGCAGGGCGCGGCCTTTGGTGGCGCGGCTGGCCACCACGCTGGAAAGCAACTTCCGAATGTCATCCAGAGGCACGGGCGCCTTGCGCAGGCGATCCAGCGCGGCCTGTTCGTCGGCAATGGATTTTTCGACGGTGGCAAGGTCTAGTTTCAATCCGGAAATCGCGTCTTTCACTCGGGAAAAAATGCTGTGGTCTTGACTCATTTTGGATCTCTGAAGGGGTGAGAATCCGTACTTTGCCATGCCTCGCCGGCCATTTTAAGGCCGGGAGTGGCCAACGCCCGGCGCACTGTCCTCGTTGAGCAGTTGTTCCTTCGTGCAACTTCCGCACGAGCCATGCCGGTCTGGACATCGCGCCAGATGGCTTCGTATAGATCGCGGGTTGCCCGCTTGGCACCGACATAGGCACGGCAACCGGCATACTCTTGGCGAAATCGCCGCTCGATTTCGATCAAGTCGGAGTCGGTTGCTCGCCCGCCATTTTGCAAGAGCACCGCTTTCACGTTTCGCAGGACGGCGGTCAGCAGATCCACTGCGCGGTAGTCGGTCACGGCAGCCATTCTCGGTCTAGCCAACAAGTTCCGACTGGCCATCGGTCGCCTCGTCGTCGGCCGCTCGGTCGCAGCCGGCCGGGGCGGCCTCGATGATGTCTTCCAAGCGGAGGGCAGCCGCGATGTTGCGGGCTCGGGCGATTTCGGCGGCGATCAGGGAAATTTCGGCGGCGGTGAGTCTGGCCACCCGGCGCTTGATCATGCCGGGGATGCCGTCGAGGATGCCGGCCACCTTGCTGCCGGCTCGGGCCAGCACTTGCTCGATGAGAATGACCGGCGCCAGTTCCCGGCGAGTGACGGCGTTGGCCAGGTCGATCCGCTCACGCTGAGAACGCGCCAGCATCGCCCGTTCGCTGGCCAGGTCCAGATCGCCACTGCCGGCACGCCCGGCAGCGATTTCTCGAAGATGCCGGATGTACGCCACTCGAATGTCATCGAGGGTCGATTCATTCCAATCGATTCCCAGGCGTCGAAGCATGTCTCCCGCTGCCGCCTGAGACATGGCCAAGTGCTCACCGATCTCAGTTTGAGTCAATGGCATGATGTAAAACTCCTTTGCAAATGATTCTCATCTAGCGACAAACCGCGACGTTTCGGACTCGTGGTTGGATGGTTGGCGGAAGGACCCGCCCAACTGTCAATCGCCGGCTAAGGTGCTCACCTAAGATGCTCATTGAGCAACTTAGGCGGAAGCCAGTATTCATGCGGGTTTCCGCTAAGTTGCTCAACGTGGGTAAGGGTGTGAGCAACTTGAGCACCTTAGCCGCCGAAAATCTAAGGTGCTCACACCCATGAGCAGCTTGAGCAACTTAGCTACAACCCTTGCTAGTAGTAGTGTGTAGCTAAGTTGCTCAATGAGCATCTTAGGTGAGCACCTTAGGCAATCAGTGAGCATCTTAGACAGCTTATTCATTTGGCATCAGCGGCATTTGGTCGGGTTCCTTCCCTGCCGGCAAAGACCATACCCATTCCCCGCCTGACGCCGTACCGCCGGTGCGCTTTGGCTTGATGCCGATCGCGGCTTGAGCACGGCGGATGGTGGCCCACGAGTAACCGGCATCCTTGGCGTGGCGCTTGACGTCATCCGATTTCACGGGCCCACAGGCCAGGACTTCGCCTAGCCATTCTTCTGCCGCGTCAGCCAGGGTAGTTTCGTGGTCGGCTTCCTCGGGACGCCCCAGCGCCTCGTCGGCAGAAATCGAAACGGCCGCATCCTCCCAGGCGACGAATGGCACGCCCTCGGTTTCGCGGATGGCATAAGCCATTCCATTTGCATCGCTGGCCAGATTGTTCTTGAGGGGAAGAAACAGCCGCCGGTCCGGGTCGCCCTTGTCTCGCGTGACCAGAAACGCAGCGCGCGCCGCCGCAACGAAGGCTAGGCTGCCGGTCGCCCGGTAAAGCGCCGAACCGCCGGCGCCTTTGTTCAAGTGGGTTACGGCCACGATCGCTGCGCCGATGTCTCGCGCCAGCTCTGAAAGGGGCGCCAGCAGCCCGCGAACTTCGGCGTTGTTGTGACTGTCCGCCCCGTCCATGTAGGCGCTCACGGGATCAATCACGATCAAACGGCAACTGGAAAGCGACCGCACCGCCTCAACGATCGCGGCCAGATCGCTTTTCAAGCTCAACAGGCGACGCTCGGGATTGCCTTTGGTGTCGATCGATTTTACCCCGGCAACGATGTACACCCGGAGCGGGTCTGCGCCCGCCGCATCCAGGCGCGGCCGGATGGTGTCGGCGGGGTCGTCCTCTGCCGAGACGAATAAGGTATCGCCCGTCGGACAAGCACCTCCTCCTGCAGGCCATCCGCGCCCGGTGGATACATGCGCGGCGAGACTGGCCGTCAACATGCTCTTGCCCAAACCAGGATCACCAGCAATGAGCGTCAGTTTCCCCAGCGCAATCTTCTGTGGCCATAGCCATTGAATCGGTTGCGGCGCAATGTCGGATGCACGTTGCAAGATGAGGCGGCTTCCCAGGTACTCCTCGGTATCCCCCGGCACATACAGGCTGGAAGCTGGCCCACGGCTCGCGCCCTTGCGCTTGGTTGGCTTCGGCCCGTCCGCATGGTGGGTTGCTATGGCCTCGGCAATTTGTGAAGCCACAGCGCCCGCGCCGGCCACCCGTGCCAGGTCGTTGAAATCGCTTCGATCAGTCATGGGCCATCCGATCGAAAGAAGGAACAGCCAGCGCCGCGCCAACGGCCAGCGCCGCGCGCCGTGCGGCCGTCACGCCCGGATTGCCCGGCGTCTGCGCGTCGTCGTCTGCCGCGACGCACATCGCCAGGCCGGGAAACTTGGCCCGTAGCGCCCTCGCGACGGGTTCCAGGTTGTGGCAATCGAATGCAACCGCGGTCGCGTGTCCGGTGGCCGCGAAAACTGTGGCGCCGGTCGCATAACCCTCACAAAGGCAAAGCACCCCGCGAGGAATGCCAATCGCGTGATAGCACGCGCGTTTGCGCCCGCCGGTCAGGAAGGTCTTCCGCCCGTCCGCTGCGACGAATTGCAGCGTATGCAGCGTGCCCTCGGTATCTCTCGCTGGGATGACCAACTGTCCACGCAAGTCCCGAATGCCGAACGCGCCGACGCCTTTTTGCACCAGGTAGGGATGTGATCCAAAGGCCGGTTTCGCACGCAGCCAGAGCCGCGCGGCTCGTTCCCGAGCATCGGCATGCACCCGCGCCTGCTCGGCGTCCCGTGCCACCCGCGCGGCAGCTCGGCGCTTCGCCAGCACTTCGCGTTCTGCGTCGGTGAGTCTGTCCTGCCGCGCAGGACGCCAGACGTAGGTCTGGCCAGTGCGCCAGGAACCGAAGACCGCATGCGCCGGCTCTGTGAAATCGGCCACGTACCACCCATTCAGGTTGCCGGCTTTGTCGGCCTCCACGCGGAACCGATGCAGCCGACTGTCCGCGACCACCTCCAGTCGGAGCGTCCCCAGGCCAGCCGCCTGTAGTGCAGCCAGGAATTCGGATGAACTCATTGCGTGGCCTCCTCGCTGTCAGAGTAGGAATCGACTGCGGCCAGGACGGCCTCGCGGTCGTCGCCACCCCGCTGGTATCTCGCGAAGCAAGCCCCGCAAAGGCCATACTGAAATGCCAGTGGAATAACCTGGCAGAGGGCCATGGGATACAGGCGAATGCTCTTTCTCCGCTTGCGAACGGCATTGAAGGGTTTTCGGCACGACGCGCATTCGGTCGCCGGCGTGCCCATGGGAACTTCCGTCGTCACGCCGCGCAACGCGGGCAGGAGGTCGGCAATGGTCTTGCCCGCTGGCACGCTGGCTATCCGATGAAGGCGGCTCATGAGTTACCTCCCTCATCGGCGCTCTCGTGCAGCGCATCGGCGCACACACTCAGGATGTGGGCCACTCCTCGGGCAGCGCTTTCGCTGGGGATGGTGTCGGCCGTAGCAATCGCCTCGAAGGCATCCACCAGAAAAAAGAGCACATCCCGAACCGCTTGCCGGGTATCCGGTCCGGGTTGGTCCAGCCTGCGGAGCGGGTTCATTGTGCACCGCCTTCCATCGTTTCTCTGCGCGTTTCCAGCGCAGAGACGACAAGCGCTTTTGCCATTTCAGACAGATAGACGATCGCCCAGCGGCCGCTATCGCTCATGCCGGCGCCGTCCACACCCAGGTCGACAGCCGCAGCCAGGAATGCGGCAGCGTGCTCAAGCATGGATTCGGTCGACAAGCCCTCAGCGACCGTAAATACAGCGGAAGGTCTGCCCGCAGCAGAGAAGAACGTCATCGGTGAAGGGTTCTCAGCCATGATTCGCCCCTTTCTTCGCCGTCGAGAAAAACCCGGACATGGCCTCCGGCAGACCGTCGGAAGCGCCGTACAGGGCATTCTGCACGGGATAGAGCGATTCCAGCAGCGCGCGCGTGCCGGCGTCTGTGGCGACCAGCTTGCTGGCGTTGATCGCGTCGAGCAGCACGAGGGCGATCTGGGCCAGGGCAGTAGCGCCTTCTGGCTCAAGGCGGGCGAGTTTTGCGGCGTAGGGGGATTGGCGCAGGCGGGCGCCGGGGATCTTGGGCATGGTGAGACTCCTACTAAGCGGTGACGTTTTCCGCCTTCCCCGACGCCAATCGAGGAGGGCAGGCCGTGCGGGTTGGCGTACCGATAGTAGGCACCGGCGCATCCGAAGATGCCCCGCACGGCTGCCCAAAACTGGGAGCCATGCAACGGACAAAAAAATACCGCACTTCGGCGGCTGTCCGCCTACTAATTCCGAGACGCCAATCTCGCATCGCTGATGCGCAGCGACAGGCGAATCATGCGCCGCCCGGCCGAAACCTGTCAAGTGTCGTTTGTCCCTCATACCGACGCAATCAGCGCGCGAATGTCTTCGACTCGCCAGGCGGTGACGCGAGGACCAAGTTTGACCGGCTGGGGGAAGCGCCCGGCCTTGACGCCAGCCCACCAGCAGCTTTTCTTGACGGGGATCAGCGGGGGAACGGGCGGTTTTGAATTGGGGTCGCCGAGGATCTGCTTCAGGCGAACGAAGCCGGTTTCGGGGAGCGTGCTAGACATGTTTGCCTTTCTCTGTCCGTTACTGGACGATGAACATGCCCTGCATTTGAAACGCTCTACCCTACTCCACCGCAAGTATCCCCCATCTACCAACTTAGCACAGGGTGTCGGTATAGGGTGGTCAATCCTGTTCTCGAATGGCCTTGTCCCTCCGGAGTCGATTCCATGCCTTGTCAAAAACGGCACGTGAAAACTTAAGATTCTGCCGTACCTTGGCTTTTACGCCCGGCATCCCCGCAGATTGTGGTGGAAGCTCGCATGCCGAGTAGCCGAGTTCAGCGATAACCCGCAGTATCTCTTGCTCTTGGAGTCGTTGCGCCGGAGTATAGGTTGTCGGGTTCTGGGTTGCGCCTGGCTTCGGTTTTTGCGATTCCGGCAGTTCATCTTGCAACAGCATCCCCGTGCTTCGGAGAGCGTCTATTGCGTCGGAGAGCAGAACAACCAGACAATGGTTGTCAAACGACAAGCTACCGGAGCGGTAGTCAGCAACATACTCCTCAGCGTCGATGTGGACATACATCCCCATCAGACTCTCTCGCAGGCGAAGCCTCCCGTTTCTCACGCATGCCAACAGCGCATTCTCGACCGGCTCTATTTCCTTCTTTTCGGAGATTTTTCTCAACAGCGCGCCAAATGAGCCGGGCACGACTGGCGCGTCTGGATCAGGACGCAGTATCGCTTCATTTCTGGCGCGAATGATGTTTAACCCATCGGCAATTGATCCGGTATTCCCGGGCTTTTGAAGCATCTTCGCGGCCCGTTGGGCGGCGAGTTCGATCGTCAATAGCATAGGCGCGCTCCTTCTGTGCGCTCCTTCGTTTGGGGTGCCGCGCCAGCCGGGTGAAGGGTCCCGGTTTTCGATTGGCCGATCTAGGCGCGGCAGTGCGCAGTGTATCCGGTCAGGCCGCCGTCGGGATGGCGACCACTTCGGCGCCGGCCTTGATCCCTTCGAGGTAATCCGCCCACTGGTTCATCATGGCGCGCCGCGCGTCAAGGAACTTGGTCCGGTTGTACGCGCCGCCCAAGGCATCCGGCACGGCGTGACCAAGCTGATGTTCAATCACCGCGGGGTCGATTCGCAGCTCTTCATGCAGGATCGTTCGTGCCATCGCCCGGAAGCCGTGCCCGGTGATTTCGGTCTTGGTGTCGTACCCCATTCGCCGCAACGCGGCGTTGATCGCTGCCGCGCTCATGGCCTTGTTGGGATCTCGGCCGGGAAAGACGTAGCGCCGGCCGCCGGTCAGCGGGTGCAGCTCGCGCAGGATCGCCACCGCTTGCGGGGCCAGTGGTACCAGGTGCTCGGTCCGCGTCTTGGTGATCAGATAGCGCCATTGGGCTTGGTCCAAGTCGACGCCGGACCATTCCGCTTGCCGCAACTCGCCAGGGCGAACGAACAGCAGTGGCGCGAGCCGCAAGGCGCATTGCACGACGAACGTACCCTCGAAGCCATCGATGGCGCGCAGCAGTTCAGCCGCGGCCTTCGGCGTCGTGGCGGCCGCGAAGTGGGTTTCCTTCGCCGCGGGAATCGCCCCCTTCAGATCCGGGCAGGGGTCGCGGTCGGCGCGGCCTGTAGCGATCGCGTACCGGAAGGCCTGGCTGATCTCACTGCGCACCCGGTGCGCCGTGTAGCGTGCTCCACGTTGATCGATGCGCCGCAGCACATTGAGCACGTCCGGGGCAGTGATTTCCGTAATCGGCTTTGCACCCAGCCAGGGAAAAACATCGTTTTCCAGCCTGGCCATGGTCTTGACATGCTGCGCCGGTTCGACCGTTCCCTTGCGCTGTTCGAGCCACTCCCGGCAGATTCGCTCGAAGCAGTTCTGTGCCAAGGCCAGAACGGCTGCCTTGCTGGCTCGCCGTTCTGCGCCGGGATCGATCCCTTGGGCAAGCAGTTTGCGCGCCGCCTCGCGCCTCGCCCGCGCTTCCTTGAGGCTCACGTCCGGAAAGACGCCGAACGACAGCAGATTTTCCTTGCCGGCAAAGGCGTACCGGAAGCGCCACCACCTTCCGCCAGAGGGTGTTACGATGAGAAACAGCCCGCGCTCGTCGTACAGCTTGACGGGCTTCTCGATGGGCTTGGCTTGGCGTATAGCCAGGTCGGTAAGGGTCATGCTAGGCTCCTGCGTCCGAGTTCGATACCGGCCCCAAGAGTTACCCCAGGCGAACCGGCACTTACCCCGAAAGTTACCCTAGTTTTGTGGCGGATGGTATTGGACAATGCTAATCATCAATGGACGAAAAGACAATAAAAAACCCGCACTTGGGCGGGTTCTTCGGACTGCTGCGGACTACCTGATGGTGCCGAGAGGGGGAATCGAACCCCCACGATGTTTCCACCGGCGGATTTTGAGTCCGCTGCGTCTACCGATTCCGCCATCTCGGCTTTGGCTCGCAACTCGCGAGCCGGAAGAGGCCCTGATTATCGCTGATTCTCCGGCAAGGAACAAGCAGACTCGACAACATTCGTTCCGCGCTGGCGCTCGCTCGACAACCCTCTGCAGACCCCACGCATGCTGACGCTCGACGATTTCGACTTCGATCTTCCCGGCGAACTGATCGCCCAGCACCCGACCGCAGAACGTACCGCCAGTCGTCTGTTGCAACTGGCCGACGGCACCATCCACGACCGCCGCTTCAGCGAGCTTCCGGAAATCGTCGATGCCGGCGATCTGCTGGTGTTCAACGATACGCGCGTGCTCCGCGCGCGCCTCTTTGGGCAGAAGGAAAGCGGCGGCCAGGTCGAGGTTCTGATCGAGCGCATCGTCGATGCTCGCCATGCCGTGGCAAAAATCCGCGCCAGCAAAGCGCCGAAGGCCGGCAGCCGCATCCTCCTCGAAAACGCCATCCTGCTGAGCGTACGCGGGCGTAGCGGTGAACAGCAGGAGTTCTTCGACCTGGAATTGCTGGAACCGGCCGGCGAAAGTGATCTCTGGAGCCTGCTCGATCGCCACGGCCGCTTGCCCTTGCCGCCCTACATCACGCACGCGGCCAGCGCTGCCGACGAAGCGCGCTATCAGACGGTTTTCGCCCGCCACCCCGGCGCCGTCGCTGCGCCCACTGCCGGCCTGCACTTCGACGAGGCGCTATTGACCGAACTCGCACAGCGCGGTGCCGAGATGGCCTGGCTGACGCTGCACGTCGGTGCCGGCACCTTTCAGCCGGTGCGAGTACAGCGCATCACCGATCACCGCATGCACGCCGAATGTTTCGAGATTCCGCCGGCGACGGTCGCCGCGATTGCCCGCACGCGTGCCCGCGGCGGCCAGGTCATCGCCGTCGGGACGACCAGCCTGCGTGCGCTCGAAGCGGCTGCGCAGCACGGCGAACTGCACGCCGGCGCGGCAGAAACCGACATCTTCATCACTCCAGGCTACCGCTTTCGCGTCGTCGACCGGCTGATCACCAACTTTCACCTCCCGAAATCGACACTGCTGATGCTCGTTTCGGCTTTCGCCGGCCTGGACGCCATCCGCGGCGCGTATCGGCACGCGATCAATCGGCGCTACCGCTTCTTCAGTTATGGTGACGCCATGCTGCTGCACCGCGACTGATTCAATCCACAGGCTCGCCCTACTCTTCTGAAACCGCTGCCATGCTCAAGAACTCCTTGAACAACTCCGCCATCGAGCAACTCGACAAGCACGGACTGACTCCCGACACGCACAAGGTGGCACTGGCCTGTGCACTGTTGTGGACCGCCCGTACACAGACCGACGTACACCGCCTGCTCGGCTTGAGTGGTCTGACCACCAGTACCGGAAGAGCGTTCACCTTCAACGATGTGAAGAGCGCGGTCGAGGAACTCAAGGACAAGAAACTGCTCGTCGCAGCGGCACGCCCCACCGCCTTCCAACTCGTGGACGCTTTGCGTGCGCCGCTCTACCGGCAGTTGCTCGAGACCCGTCCAGGGAAGTGCCTACCGGGGCTGGTCGCCGAACTCGATCGTTTCGACCCCACACGATCCAGCTACTACTGGCCCAGCAGCAGTCTTCCGACGACCATTGCCTATGTGCGAGCCAAGTTCTTTTCCGGCACAGCGAGCGAAGAGCTATCGGCGATCAGGCAACTGGTCGCACGTTCGATGGACTGGAACGTCATCCTCACTCAGGCCCTCCTGCTCGGCTTCGATGGCCCCAGTTTCGAGTACATCGATCCGGTCGAACGCTCGCGGCTCGCCTGCCGGGGCGTGGCATCGATATGCTTGAACTGGGCGCCGGATTTCAACCCGATCGCGGAGTGGGCCCTTGACCAGATCAGACGGCACCCCGACCAAGTGTCCAGTGATCTGCGTCCGGCGCTTGCTGAGCTGGCGTTGCAACGCAGTGACGCCGACCTGTTGCAGCAAGCGCTGCAGGGGCTTGACAACGGCTTCGCTGCCGCTATCCGGGCCGCAGCCCTGGTCGTCGATAGCCAGTGGGCAGCCGGACAGGCCGCCTTCGAGGCAGCGCTGAAGCAGCGCAAGGGCGAAATCGGTGGCAACAAACACCTGCTGCCCGAGAGTATCAGCTGGCTCTATCCACTCGCATTGCTCGCCCAGTCGACCCCGAAGCATCTGGAACTGGCGCGCAAGTTCTGCATTGGCGAAGCCGGCCAGCGCGACCCGAGTCCATTCACCGTATGGGGGCGCTGGGTCCATGCCATCGACGTTCGTCTCGGCAAGACGCCGATCATCCATGCCGCTTTCCAGCCAGTCCGCGACCAGGAACATCGCTGGGGACTGGATTCGTTGTGGGCCATTCTGCTCTCGGCCTGGCTGGGTAGCGAGACGATCGCTGCGCCAGGTACGCAGAATGCACAGCATACGGCCAGCGGCTGGCATGAGACGATCATGGCCCTGCGGCGAAAGCTGCTGAACTGTCATCTGAAATTGCCGAGCCGCATGCTGCGTGGCGCCGAAGAGCTACTTTCCGGACGCGATCCACCAACCGGCTATTTTGTTGCCGCTGCTGGCGAGCAATGGCGCGCGATTCTCGACGCCCTGCAATCGCTCGGCGGCGAGCAGACTGCTGCCGACGCCGGCAGTGAAACGACACGCCTGCTCTGGGCCATCGAGATCGGCAAGGAGGGTCAGTTGCTCGGCATCAAACCGCTCGAACAGAAGCGCGGTCAGCGCGGCTGGGGCCGACCACGCGCGCTGAGCCTCGTGAAAATCTTCGGCAACGAACATCTGCCGGCGTGGGATGCCAAGGTGGCGCGCGCGCTGCGCCCCGAGCGCGGTTACAGCAACCGCTATCGCATCGATCTGCCAACGGCGATCGTCGCCCTGGTGGGTCATCCGTGCATCGTCCTGGAGAACGCGCCGGAGCAGTTCGTCGAACTCAGCGAATCGCAGCCGGAGCTGGAACTGGTCCGTCAGGGCGAACACTTCGTGATGCGCATCGAGCCACCGTTGCGACCCGTCGTCGAAAGCACGTACCTCTATGTCGAGGACGCTGACATGCGTCGCGAGAACGAAGCGCTGCGCCTGCTCACGCTCGTCCAGGACGGCCCGCAGCGTCTCCGGCTGGTGCGTTTTTCGGCGGCGCAGCAGCAGGCCGCGCAGCTCGTCTCGAGGCGTGTTGCCATTCCCGCCAATGCGCCGGGAGCGCAGGCAGAAGTCGAAAAGACCTTGCGTGCGCTGTCCGGACGTTTCCAGGTACACGCCGACTCGGCACAGGCCTCCCGGCAGGTCGCCAGTGATTCACGCCTGCGTGCCGAACTCTCGCCGGTCGGCGAGTACCTGGCGCTGCGCCTGGTGGTGACACCGCTGGGCCCCGACGGCCCGCGACTGCCGGCGGGCAGCGGCCGGCTTCGCCTGATGAGCGTGCTCGGAGGCGAAAGCGTCGGCACCGAACGCGACCTCCAGAGCGAGCGCCAGCATCTCGAAGCGGTACTCGACGCCCTGCCCTTCCTCGACGGCAGCGACGGCATCAGCGAGTGGCTGATCGAAGACCCCGAGCAGGCACTCGGGGCGGTCGAAACGCTGCCGACATTGGCCGCGATTGCCGCGGTTGAATGGCCCAAGGGCAAGGCCGTTCGCGTCGTCAGCGTCGATACGCGGCAGCTCGGCGTCAGCGTCAGCCGCGAGCACGACTGGT
>NZ_JAPUVI010000098.1 GCF_029255285.1 Accumulibacter sp. | reverse complement strand
CCGGATCCCCCCCGCCCCTTGCGCGCCCATCCCCCCCCCGCCGGGCGGCCCACCGGGCCACCGCCGTGGGCGGGGTTGGCCGCCGCCGGAGAAAACATCGCCACGCGCAAGGCTTCACAGAACCTGATCAGTGCGTTTGCGCCGCGCTTGCCCGAACTGATCGGTGGCTCGGCCGACCTGGCCGGATCGAACCTCACGTTATGGAAGGACGCCAAGGGCGTCAGCCGGACCGACGGTGGCAACTACGTCTATTATGGGGTACGCGAGTTCGCGATGACGGCCATCGCCAATGGCCTCGCGCTGCACGGAGGGCTGCTGCCTTACACCGCGACCTTCCTGGTCTTTTCCGACTACGCGCGCAGTGCCATCCGCATGGCGGCGCTCATGAAGCTGCGTCAGATCATGGTGTACACCCATGATTCGATCGGCCTCGGCGAAGACGGTCCGACGCATCAACCGGTGGAACATCTGGCCTGCTTGCGCCTGATTCCCAATGTGGATGTCTGGCGTCCGGCGGACGCCGGAGAGACGGCGGTTGCCTGGGTGGCCGCCATCGAGCGGTGTGATGGTCCGACGATTCTCGCCCTCTCGCGACAGAATCTGCCGGCGATCACGAGCGGCGCTTGCGTGACTGACATCCGTCGCGGGGCTTATGTTCTGGCCGACTGCGCACGACCACGGATCGTCCTGTTGGCGACCGGCTCCGAGGTCAAACTGGCGCTTGACGCCTGTCAGGCACTTGCCGATGATGGCATCGCCGTGCGTGTCGTTTCGATGCCCTGTGCCGAGGTCTTCGACCGCCAGGAGACCGCTTGGCAGAACAGCATCCTGCCTCCTGCCGTGCCGCGTGTCGCCATCGAAGCCGGGACGAGCAACTTCTGGCGCAAGTACGTTGGACTCGACGGCGCCGTCGTCGGCATCGATCATTTTGGCGAGTCGGCACCCGCCGGCCAGTTGTTCGACTTTTTCGGTTTCACGGTAGCCAATGTGGTCACGACCGTGAAATCATTGTTGTAATTTCTCAAGGAGACTGTTTCATGACAATCAAGGTAGGGATCAATGGCTTTGGCCGTATCGGCCGGATGGTTTTTCGCGCGGCGTTCCAGAACTTCCCGGAAATCGAGATCGTCGGCATCAACGACCTGCTCGAACCCGATTACCTGGCCTATATGCTGAAGTATGATTCGGTGCATGGCCGCTTCAAGGGCAGCATCGCGGTCGAGGGCAACACGCTGGTGGTCAATGGCAAGAGCATCCGTCTGACCGCCGTCAAGGATCCGGCAGAACTGAAGTGGAACGAAGTTGGCGCCGACATCGTCGTCGACTCGACCGGCCTCTTCCTGACCACCGAATCGTGCCAGAAGCATATCGCGGCGGGTGCCAAGAAGGTCATTCAGAGCGCCCCGAGCAAGGACGATACGCCGATGTTCGTGTTCGGCGTCAACTCCGACACCTATGCCGGTCAGACGATTATTTCGAACGCTTCGTGCACCACCAACTGCCTGGCGCCTGTGGCCAAGGTGCTGCACGACAACTGGGGCATCAAGCGCGGTCTGATGACCACCGTGCATGCCGCCACCGCCACCCAGAAAACGGTCGATGGTCCGTCGAACAAGGACTGGCGTGGTGGCCGAGGCATCCTCGAGAACATCATTCCCTCCTCGACCGGTGCGGCCAAAGCGGTCGGCAAGGTCATTCCGGACCTCAACAAGAAGCTCACCGGCATGGCTTTCCGCGTCCCGACGTCGGACGTTTCGGTTGTCGACCTGACCGTCGAGCTGAACAAGGAAGCCACCTACGATGCGATCTGCGCGGCGATGAAGGCCGCCTCCGAGGGTCCGATGAAGGGTATTCTCGGTTACACGACCGAGAAGGTGGTGGCCACCGATTTCCGTGGCGAGAGTTGTACTTCGGTGTTCGACGCCGAGGCCGGCATGGCTCTCGACGGCACTTTCGTCAAAGTGGTCGCGTGGTATGACAACGAGTGGGGTTACTCCTGCAAGGTGCTGGAGATGATCAAGGTCATGGCCCGCTAGACAGCCGGCAAGGGGCGCCCCCGGGCGCCCCCGATGCGCTCGTTTCCCGCTAGACGAGTCCGCGAACGTCGCCCCTTGACAACAACTCGCCGACCCATCACTGAGGCCTGTTGTACCCGGTGGCGTGCGAAAAGGGAGGGAGGCTCCGGCCACCGCCCGAAACCCCCGGCCGATCGTCTGCCGAGCGGTGACCACCCCGATTGCCCCGTTCGCTGGACACCGACTGTTCACCAGCCGCAGGCGGCGTGCCGTGTAAGCAGCTCAGCACGTAAACGAATACCCATAGGAAACTTATGTCCCGAGACACCAAGATCGTCGCTACCCTTGGTCCGGCGTCATCAGACGCTGCTGTCCTGGAAAAACTAATCCGCGCCGGCGTCGACGTCGTACGCCTCAACTTTTCGCATGGCAAACCCGAAGATCACGTAACCCGCGTCCAGATGGTGCGCGAGGTGGCCGCCCGTGTCGGGCGCGCGGTGGGAATTCTCGCCGATCTCCAGGGGCCGAAGATCCGTGTCGGAAAATTTGCCGACGGCAAGGTCTGGCTTGAAGACGGACAGCGTTTCGTGCTCGACGCCAAGTGCGAGCTCGGCAACGCCGAGCGTGCCGGGCTCGATTACAAGGATCTGACGCGCGACGTATCGACCGGTAGCGTCCTGCTGCTCGACGACGGCCGCATCGTGCTCGATGTCGAACGAGTCATCGGGTCGGAGATTTTCACTATCGTTCGCCATGGCGGCGAGTTGTCCGACAACAAGGGAATCAACCGTCAGGGGGGCGGCCTTTCGGCGCCGGCACTGACCGCCAAGGACATGGAAGACATCCGGACGGCGGCCCGCATGGAGGTCGACTTCCTGGCCGTTTCCTTTCCCAAAAGCGCGGCCGACATGTATATGGCCAAGCAACTGATTCACGCCGCCGGCGGGCACGCGCACACGATCGCCAAGATCGAGCGGGTTGAGGCGGTGGACGCGCTTGAGGAAATCATCGCCGCCTCGGACGGGATCATGGTTGCTCGTGGCGACCTGGCTGTCGAAGTCGGCGACGCTGCCGTGCCAGCCCTTCAGAAACGCATGATTCGGCTGGCGCGCGAGAAAAACAAACTGGCGATCACCGCGACGCAGATGATGGAGTCGATGATCAACTCGCCGACGCCGACGCGGGCCGAAGTTTCCGACGTCGCCAACGCGGTGCTCGACGGCACCGACGCCGTGATGCTGTCGGCCGAGACGGCCGCCGGGCGCTATCCGGTCGAGACCGTCGAAGCGATGGCGCGCATCTGCCTGGAAGCCGAGAAGTCGGCCGAAGTGACACTTGACAGCGAGTTTCTCAATCAGGTGTTCACGCGCATCGATCAGACCATCTCGCTGGCCGCGATCTGGACGGCGCACCACCTGAAGGTCAAGGCGATCGCCGCGCTCACGGAATCGGGAGCCACTGCGCTCTGGATGAGTCGCCTCAACTGTGGCGTGCCGGTTTATGCCCTCACTCCGCAACCCGAAGCGGTGACCAAGATGGCGCTCTATCGGGCAGTTTTCCCGCTGTTCATGACGCAGCGTCCGGCGACGCGCGACGAACTGCTGCACGACGCCGAGGAATTGCTGATGAATGAGGGAATCGTCGTGAAAGGCGACTTGATCGTCCTTTCCGCCGGCGAACCGATGGGCACCAGCGGCGGTACAAATACTTTGAAGATCGTCCGTGTCGGCGATCAGAAGCCGTGGACGAACTGAGCGGCTGATTGCCCGGTCGGCGATACGCAGGTGTCCGCGGTGACAACCTTGGCGGGAGTTCGGTAAACGCCGATTCCCGCGTTCACGCACCAATCTACTGGAGAAACAAGACATGCCAATCGTATCGATGCGTCAATTGCTGGACCACGCGGCGGAAAATGGTTATGGGCTGCCCGCCTTCAACGTCAATAACATGGAACAGGTGTGGGCGATCATGGAAGCCGCGAGCGAAGTCGACGCGCCGGTGATCATGCAGGCTTCCGCCGGTGCCCGCAAGTATGCCGGCGAACCCTTCCTGCGCCACCAGATTCTGGCGGCGCTCGAAGCCTATCCGCACATCCCCATCGTCATGCACCAGGACCACGGTCAGTCGCCGGCCGTGTGCATGGCCGCTATCCGCTCGGGTTTTTCGTCGGTAATGATGGATGGTTCGCTGATGGCTGACGGCAAGTCGGTGGCGACCTACGAGTACAACGTCGACGTCACGCGCAAGGTCGTCGAGTTCGCGCACGCGATCGGCGTTTCGGTCGAAGGCGAGCTCGGCGTTCTCGGCTCGCTCGAAACCATGCGCGGCGACAAAGAGGACGGTCATGGCGCGGAGGGCACGATGACCCGTGAGCAACTGTTGACCGATGTCGAGCAGGCGGCCGACTTCGTGAAGCAGACGCAGTGCGACGCCCTGGCGATCGCCATCGGGACTTCGCACGGCGCCTACAAGTTCACCAAGAAACCGACCGGCGACATCCTTGCCATTCAGCGCATCAAGGAGATTCACGAACGTATCCCGAATTGCCATCTGGTAATGCACGGATCTTCGTCGGTGCCACAGGAACTGCTGGCGGAAATCCGCGAGTTCGGCGGCGACATGAAAGAAACCTACGGCGTGCCGGTCGAGGAAATCGTCACCGGCATCAAGCACGGCGTGCGCAAGGTCAATATCGATACCGACATCCGCTTGGCGATGACGGGCGCGATTCGCCGCTATTTTGCCGAAAACCCGTCGAAGTTCGACCCGCGCGACTACCTGAAGCCAGCCCGCGAGGCGGCCAAGAAGATCTGCCGCGCGCGCTTCGAAGCCTTTGGTACGGCGGGCCAGGCGAGCAAGATTCGGATCATCCCGCTCGACCGGATGGCCGAGCGCTACCAGAGCGGCGAACTGAAGCAGACGGTCCGCTGATCGACGCTGTCGCGACCGCGGCACACCTCAGGGGTGCTGCGGTTTTTCGTTTTCGGGACCGACCATGAGCGCTGGATTCGCGTTGTCTGAACTCGCCGCACACCCTCTGCGCGAACGGCTGAACGATGAGTTTCACGCTTGCCCGCCAATCCCGCTGCGCAGTCCGGTGCTGGTTTCGCATCTGGTGTTTACGCATCCTGCGGCGGGGATTCCCGACGACGGTGCGACGCGACAGCGCATTGGCGATTCGGTGGCAGGCGACGTCATCGCCTCTTCCGACACGTACCTGGTGCTGGCGGCCGACCGTTTCATCCTGCGCTGGGAAAGGCACACCGAGTTCTCGAGCTATACGATCTTTCGTCCGCTGGCTGCTGGCGAAACGAGTCATCCGGACGTCAGCGCGCTGGAAGTCCTTCCGGCCGGCGTGCTGTCGGCGATTCCTGGCCAACTGCTGGTGGCCACCCATGTCGAGTTGCGGTCGAGTCACGAGCTTTCGCCGGAGGACATCACTGCCGGGCTGACGCCAACCGGTCGCCAGATGGTTGCGGCGCAAGTCGCCGATCGAGCTGCCTGGGTATTCACCGACTTCATTTTCGACCACGGCTGCTCGCGCTTCCTCGTGCTCGATGTCGCGCTTACGCAAAGGCAGGCCGGCCGGACGGTGCAGCGGCTGCTCGATATCGAAACCTATCGGTTGCTGGCCTTGCTGGCGCTTCCCGTCGCCAAGGAAATCGGCGGTTGGCTGACGTGTGCCGAGAGCCAGTTGGCCGACATGGTCGACCATATCGGGCAGGCCCGATCGCCGGCCGACGAGCGCCAGGTGCTCGCCGAACTGAGCAAGCTGGCGGCCGAAGTCGAGCACTCGTTGGCACGGACGACCTTTCGCTTTGCGGCCGCGCGCGCCTACCACGATCTGGTCATGCAGCGGATCGGTGAACTCCGCGAGCAGCGCGTCAACGGTTGTCCGACCTTTCAGGAGATGATGCAGCGCCGCCTGCTACCGGCGATGCAGACCTGCATCGCGATGGCCGGTCGCCAGAACGACCTTTCCGACCGGCTGGCGCGCACCGGCGAACTGCTGCGCACCCGGGTGGACGTCGAACTCGAGCGTCAGAACCAGGAGCAACTGACGCAGATGAATCGGCGCGCCCGGCTGCAACTGCGGCTGCAGGAAACCGTCGAAGGACTGTCGGTCGTCGCCATCACCTACTACGCATCGCAACTCGTGCTCTACCTCGCCAAAGGTGGCAAGGCGGTGTTGCCGGCGCTGTCGCCCGAGATCGCCGCCGCAGTGTCCATTCCGCTGGTCGCCGCCGCTGCCGTTTTCGGCATCCGGCGCATGCGCCAGCGGCTCCGCCGCGAAGAGGGTGGAGAACACTCAACGGAAGCGAAAGCCCTATAATCCGATCGCCTGCCTGCTGGCGGGCGATCAACCTTTGACTACCGGATCAGCCAAGTGACCGACGCCCTCTTCGAATCGACGATCAAGAGCCTGCCACTGCTCGGCCGTGGCAAGGTGCGCGACATCTACGCCATCGACGCCGACAAGCTGCTGATCGTCACCAGTGACCGCATTTCGGCGTTCGACGTCGTCCTGCCCGACCCGATTCCCGGCAAGGGCAAGGTGCTGACCCGGCTCGCCGCTTTCTGGTTCGCCAAACTGGCCGACATCGTCCCGAACCAGCTCACCGGCATCGATCCGGAATCCGTGGTCAGGGTCGAAGAGCGGGACCAGGTGCGCGACCGAGCACTGGTCGTCAAGCGCTTGCGACCCTTGCCGATCGAGGCCGTGGTGCGCGGCTATCTGATCGGCTCGGGATGGAAGGACTATCAGGCGAGCGGCCGCGTTTGCGGGATCGGGCTGCCAGTCGGACTACGACTTGCGAGCCGGCTGCCGCAAGCGATCTTCACCCCGGCCACCAAGGCCGCGCTCGGCGATCACGACGAGAACGTTTCCTTTGAACGAGCACAGGCGGACTGCGCCGCGGCGTTTGCCGACTTGTCGGCGGGCACGGCGAGCGGTGAAGCGATTGCCGTGCAGGCGCGCGACGCTGCGCTCAAGCTGTATGCCACAGCAGCCGAACATGCCGCGCAACGCGGCATCATCATTGCCGACACCAAGTTCGAATTCGGGCTCGATGCGGCGGGCACCCTGCATCTGATCGACGAGGCTCTGACCCCGGACTCGTCGCGCTTTTGGCCGGTCGATGCCTGGCGGCCGGGAAGCAATCCACCGTCCTACGACAAACAATATTTGCGCGACTACCTCGAAACGCTGGCCTGGAACAAGCAGGCGCCCGGGCCGCGTTTGCCGGCCGCGGTGCTCGAGCACACTCGGGCAAAGTACGTCGAAGCGTGCGAGCGACTGACCGGAGAGATTTTTGTGGCATGAGAAGGCAGGCCACCATTCGATCTGGCAGCGTCCCGTGGCGGAGCCATCATCTTGGCAAGGAGTTCGCATGGGCCTAGATCTGACTCCCGCTACCCACGGCACGCCGCCCAAGGTCCGCCGCGTTTCGCTCGACCGCCCCTTGTCCTGGCTGGCGGCAGGCTGGCGGGATCTGCGCGTCAACCCGATCGCCAGCCTGGCCTACGGACTCCTGTTTGCGATTGCCGGCGACCTGATCACGATTTTCGCCTGGCGCAACGGACGAATGTTCATCATCGCCACTTCCGGCTTCTTTCTGATCGCGCCCTTGCTTGCCGGTGGACTGTACGAAATCAGTCGGCGCTGCGCGGCGGGTCAGTCGTCGACCTTTTTCTCGTCACTCGCCGGTGGCCGGCGCAACGCGGTCGAACTCGCCAAATTGGGGCTGCTCCTGGCGCTCGTCGGGCTGGCCTGGGAACGCGTGTCGACGCTGCTGTTCGCCTTGCTGGCCCCGGCGATCACGCCCGACCTGCCCAGCTTGCTGGCTGAAATTCACTTGTCGACCGACCACCGCGATCTGCTGTTGATCTGGATCCTCTGCGGTGGCACGCTGGCACTGAGCGTTTTTTCGCTGACCGTGGTTTCCGTGCCCTTGCTGCTCGACCGGCCCATCAACTTCCGGACGGCCATGCTGACCAGCCTGCGTGCCGTCGACGCCAACCTGTGGGTCATGCTGTTCTGGGGCGCGATCGTCGTCGTCTTGACCGCACTCGGTTTTCTCACATTGTTCTTCGGCTTGATCGTTTTCATGCCGTTGCTCGGCCATGCTTCGTGGCACGCCTATCGCGACCTTGTAGAATAGGCAGCACTCCCCGGCTGCGCTCCGCCGCAGCGCTCCTCTCGATCCACGGAATTTCCATGCCCTCCGACGCCTTACACGACAACCCGCTTCTCGACTTCTCCACGCTGCCGCGCTTCGATGCACTGAGGCCAGACCACGTGCCGCCGGCAATCAGCAAGCTGCTCGCCGATTGCCGCGATCTCGTCCAGCGCCTGACGTCTGACGAGGTGGCAGCGACCTGGGACGATTTCGCCGCACCGTTGGCCGACGGCTTCGAGCAACTGTCGCGCGCCTGGGGGGTCGTCGGGCACGTCCACTCGGTGAATGACGTCCCGGCCTGGCGCGAGGCCTACCACCAGATGCTACCCGACGTTTCGCGTTTCTACGCCGAAGTCGGCCAGAACCTGAAGCTGTTCGCCAAGTACAAGGCGATCGCCGAGAGCGAGGAATACAAGACCTTGTCCGCCGCTCGACGCCAGATCATCGACCATGAGGTGCGCGACTTCCGCCTCGCCGGCGCCGAGCTGCCAGACAACCTGAAACCTCGCTTTCAGGCAATTGCCGAAGAACTGGCTCAACTCTCGGCCAAGTTCTCGGAAAATTTGCTCGACGCGACGAATGCTTTCTCCGAAGTGGTGACCGACGTCGATGAACTGGCTGGCTTGCCGCAAGACATCCAGGAAGCGGCGCGCGAAGCGGCCGCGCGAGACGGCGCGCATGGCTGGAAGTTCACGCTGCACATGCCATCCTATTTGCCGGTACTGCAATACGCCGATAGTCGCCGACTGCGTGCCACGCTGTACCGCGCCTACGCCACACGTGCCGCCGAGTTCGGCGCCGCTGAACTCGACAACACGCCCTTGATCCAGCGGATTCTCGAACTACGCCGTGAGGAAGCGAAGCTACTGGGCTACGTCAACTTCGCCGAAGTCTCGCTAGTACCGAAGATGGCACAATCTGTACCGCAGGTGCTCGACTTCCTGCGTGACCTGGCGGCCAGGGCCAAGCCTTTCGCCGAGAAGGATGTCGCCGACCTGCGCGCCTTTGCGCAGAGCGAACTCGGCCTCGAGACGATGGAATCCTGGGATGTCGCCTACGTTTCCGAGAAACTCCTGCAAGCGCGCTATGCCTTTTCGGAGCAGGAAGTGAAGCAGTACTTCACCGAAGACAAGGTTCTCGGCGGGCTTTTCCGGGTCATCGAAACCTTGTTCGGCGTTCGCCTGAAGCCGGATCGCGCGCCCGTCTGGCACGAAGACGTGCGCTTCTTCCGTATCGAGACGCTGAGCGGCGAACTGATCGGTCAGTTCTATCTCGATCTCTACGCACGTGAAACCAAGCGCGCCGGAGCTTGGATGGACGAAGCGATCGGGCGCCGAAGACTGCCGATGCGATCACTGGCCACGCCGCCGGACGGCGTGCAAACGCCGGTCGCCTACCTCAACTGTAACTTCTCGCGGCCGGTCGGCGAAAGGGATGGCCAACCGCTGCCGGCGACTTTCACGCACGACGAGGTGATCACGCTCTTCCATGAAACCGGGCATGGCTTGCACCACCTTCTGACACGGGTGGACGAATTGGGCGTCGCCGGCATTCACGGCGTCGAATGGGACGCGGTGGAGTTGCCGTCGCAGTTCATGGAGAACTACTGCTGGGAGTGGAGCGTGCTGCCCCAGATGACCGCCCACATCGACACCGGCCAACCCTTGCCACGCGCACTGTTCGACAAGATGCTGGCGGCCAAGAACTTCCTGAGCGGCATGCAAACGCTTCGCCAGATTGAGTTCGCGTTGTTCGACATGCGGCTGCACAGCGACTTCGATCCGGCCGGCGACAGAAGCGTCCGCGACCTGCTGGCCGACGTGCGGCGCGAGGTCGCGGTGATCGTCCCGCCTGAATGGCATCGCTTTGCGAACGGTTTTTCGCACATCTTTGCCGGTGGCTACGGTGCCGGCTACTATAGTTACAAGTGGGCCGAAGTCCTGTCCGCCGACTGCTACGCCGCCTTCGAAGAGGCTGGCAACGCCTTCGATCCGAGTACCGGCAAGCGTTTCCTGGACGAAGTTCTGTCGGTCGGCGGCAGCCGCCCGGCGATTGACAGCTTCCGCGCCTTTCGCGGTCGCGACCCCCAGGTCGACGCTTTACTTCGGCACAGCGGAATGATCGCCGCCTGAACTGCGAGGACTTCGAGCATGCTCACCCAGTCCGCCTGGCGCCTCATCGGCCCCACCGCTTGCTTGCTCTTGCTGGCGGGCACGTCGGTCGACGCGCAAACTACCTACCGCTGGGTAGACCCGGCAACCGGTCACACGGTGGTTTCCGATAGGCCGCCACCGCCTGGCAGCAAGAGCGTCGGCAAGGCGACGACGACGGCAGACGGCGAGGAGCCGCTGGAGGCTCGACTTCCCTACGCGATTCGCCAGGCCAGCGAAAAGTTTCCCGTGACTCTCTACACCAGCCGCGGCTGCACGACGTGCAGGGAGGCACGCGCTCTGCTGGAGAGTCGTGGCGTGCCCTTCTCGGAGAAGGAGGTGACGACGGAAGAGGAAGTCGCCGAAATCGGCCGGCGGGTCGGCGGCGATCTGCTTCTTCCCAGCGTCAGCGTTGGACGGCAAAGCGTCAATGGCTTTGCGCCTGGCGCCTGGAACGACCTGCTCGATGCCGCCGGCTATCCCACCAGGGCGACAGCCCGTGTCAGACCGGCGGCGAAGTCGGCCCCATGAAGCTCGCTAGCTGGAACGTGAACTCACTTAAGGTTCGCTTGCCACAACTGCTCGACTGGCTGGCGGCGCAGCAACCCGATATCGTCTGCCTGCAGGAGACGAAACTTGATGACGCGGCTTTCCCGCGGCGGGAAATCGAGACGGCGGGTTACCACGCCGCCTTCTGCGGCCAGAAAACGTACAACGGCGTTGCCTTGCTGACCCGCGAAGCGCCAAGCGAACTCGCTTTCGGGAATCCCCACTTTACCGACCCGCAGAAGCGCTTGCTTGCCGCGACAGTGGGCGGCCTCCGCGTCGTCTGCGTCTACGTCCCGAATGGTCAGGCGGTCGGCAGCGACAAGTACGCCTACAAGCTCGAATGGCTGGCTGCGCTGGCGTGCTGGCTGGCCGAAGAACTCGCCGCCAATCCCCGGCTGGCGGTGGCCGGCGACTTCAACATTGCCCCGGAAGACCGTGACGTGCACGACCCGATCGCCTGGGCTGGCCAGATCCTGTGCTCGGAAGCCGAACGGTCCGCTTTCCGGCAACTGTTGAACCTGGGTCTGAACGACAGTTTCCGGCTCTTCGAGCAAGCCGAGAAGAGCTTCTCGTGGTGGGACTACCGAATGCTCGGCTTCCAGAAGAACCAGGGCCTGCGCATCGACCATATTCTACTTTCCGAGCCTCTCGCCCGACGCTGCGTGGCCGCTGGAATCAGCCGGGAAATGCGCAAGCGGGAACGTCCGTCGGACCACGCTCCGGTAACCGCCGAACTGGCCGAACCATGAACGCCCTTCCCGACGGCTTGTCGCCGTCGCTGCTTGTTCTCTATCCGGCCTTGCGTTCGCTACCGGCCGACCAGTTCGCGGCACTCTGTCAGACAGCCGCTTGGCAGACGCTGCCCGGCGGGGCGCCGGTGTTTACCGAGCGGCAAAACTGCCTGGGCTTCCCGCTACTGCTCAACGGCACGATCAAAGTGGTGAAAAGTGCGGCGAACGGGCGAGAAATGCTGCTCTACAGGGTGGAGCCAGGTGGTTCGTGCATCATCACCTCAAGTTGTCTGCTCGGCCACAGTCCCTATTCGGCGCGCGGCGTTGCCGAAACCCCGCTCTCTCTGCTGCTCTTGCCGAGTTCCCTGTTCGATCGACTGTTGGCTGAAAACGCCGCGTTCCGTGATTTTGTTTTCCACTTGTTTGCCGAGCGGATCGCGGATCTGATGCAACTCGTTGAGGAGGTCGCTTTTCACCGCCTCGATCAGCGTCTGGCCAAACTTCTGCTCGCCAGAGGTGAAACGGTTCGCGCCACGCATCAGGCGTTGGCCGAAGAACTGGGCAGCGTGCGCGAAATCGTCAGCCGCTTGCTCAAGAGTTTCGCCGAACAGCGTCTGGTAACGCTGGGCCGCGAACAGATCGGAGTGATCGACGCCGAGGGTTTGCAGCATCTGGCCGAGGGCAAGCGCTGAAACGGGACAGCCGTACGGGCTGTGTGACCGCGGTTACATACACGACCAGCCGTCTTGGGTATTCTGGTGTCCTCAATCACAACCTTTGCTGGAGCCCAACATGAAGACCAATGTCGGAGGGATCGACAAAGTCCTGCGTATCATCATCGGCCTCGTGCTGATCGGCCTCGCCGCCAGCGGTGTCGTCGGTGCCTGGGGCTGGATCGGCATCGTGCCGCTGCTGACCGGTGTGTTCGGGATCTGCCCGGCGTACAGTTTGCTTGGCTTGAATACCTGCCCGCTCAAGAAGACAAGTTGAGCGGGGAAGGAGGCTGAGCGGCGCTCCTAGTTCAGTGCGTTGGCCAGGCGGACGTAGTCATCGACCGACAGTTCCTCGGCGCGACAGGTGGGAGAAACGCCGAGTTCGGTCAGTCGGGTCGCGGTGCACAAGCCCTGCAGACTGTTGCGCAACATCTTTCGGCGTTGCGCGAAAGCCGCGGCGACGAGCGCCGCGAACTGCGCGTCGTCGCTTGCGGTCAGCTCGCCGAGCGGCCGCGGAGTCAGGCGGACCACCGCCGAATGCACCCTTGGTGGAGGATCGAAAGCCTCCGGCGAGACATCGAGTAGATGCTCCATCACGAAACGGTACTGCAACATCACCGAGAGCTTTCCGAAGTCGCGGCTGCCGGGGACAGCGACCATGCGCTCGACGACTTCCCGCTGCAGCATGAAGTGCATGTCGCGCACGGTAGCGCCGAAGCCGGCCAGATGAAAGAGCAGCGGGGTCGAGATGTTGTACGGGAGATTGCCGACGACACGCAGACCGGCGCTACCTTCCTCGGCCAAGCGGCCGAAATCGAAGCCCAGGGCGTCGCCGGCATAAATGCTCACTGTCTCCGGCGGATACTTCCGGCGCAAGCCGGCGACGATATCGCGGTCGATTTCCACCACGTGCAGATGGTCGAGTCGCTGCAGCAGGGGTTCGGTCAACGCGGCGCGTCCCGGGCCAATCTCGACCACGCAGTCGCTACGCTGTGGCGCGACGAGATCGACGATGCGCCTGATAACCTTTTGATCGACCAGGAAATGTTGGCCGAAGCGCTTACGCGCGACAAGCGGCGCCATCGCTTCAGGCAGCGCCGCCGGCACGCTCCGCCATCTCGATCGCCTGACCAACGGCGGCAAACAGGCTGCCGGGATCGGCTTTCCCGGTCCCCGCCAGATCGAGCGCCGTGCCATGATCGACCGACGTGCGAATGATCGGCAGTCCCAGAGTGACATTGACGCCGTGGCCGAAGCTCGCGTACTTGAGCGCCGTCAGTCCCTGGTCGTGGTACATGGCAAGAACGCAATCGCCCCGTGCCAGGACGGAAGGTGAAAACATCGTGTCGGCGGGCAGCGGCCCAAGCAGCACCATACCTTCCTCGGCGCGCAGGCGTTCGAGCACCGGCGCGATGACGTCGATCTCCTCGCGGCCCAGATAACCACTCTCGCCGGCGTGCGGATTGAGGCCGGCGACGAGGATGCGCGGACTGACGATGCCGTACTTCTGCCCCATTTCGCGATGCAGGATGCGCAGCGTCTCGGCAAGCGCGCTGCCGGTCACGGCGCCCGGCACTTCGCGCAAAGGCAGGTGCGTCGTGAGCAGCGCAACACGCAGCCCGCCGCCAGCCAACATCATCACTACGCGTCGCGTTTCCGTTCGTTCCGCCAGGTATTCGGTATGTCCGCTGAAGGCAATCCCGGCGTCGTTGATCGTCCCCTTGTGTACCGGGGCGGTGACCAGCGCGGCAAACTCGCCGCGCCGGCAGCCGGCCAACGCCCGATCAAGCAGATCCAGCACATAGGGCGCGTTGGCCCGGTCGAGCAGGCCGGGACGAGCCTTGGTCACCAGTGGCCGATGCAGGATGTCGAGTGTGCCGGCTTCTGGCGGGAGCGCCGGATCCCAGTCGCGAAAAACGACTGGGAGTCGGAGTTCGGCAGCGATCTGGGCGAGCAACGAGCGGTCGGCGAGCACAACGATCCGGGCGCCTGGCCAGCGATTGCGCGGCAGATCAAGCAGGCGCAGACAGAGCTCCGGGCCGACGCCGGCCGGTTCGCCGGCGGTGACGGCGATCACCGGCCAGGGCGGCGGGTGGTTCAACGCTCCTCCAGCCGAAGTTCGACATAGGCGCGGTCGCGCGTTTGCCGCAGCCAGTCCTGATACGCCTCGTCGCGCTTGCGTTCGCGCAATACTTGGCGCGCCGCGGCACGTTGACGGTCACTCGAGACGTCCTGCACGCGTCGCTCGATGACCTCGATCAGATGAAAGCCGAACGGTGACTGCACCGGTTCGCTGACTTCGCCAGGAGCGAGCAGATTCATCGCTCGCTCGAACTCGGGAACCGTATCGCCCGGATAGACCCAACCCAGATCACCGCCTTTGGTTGCCGAACCATCCTGCGAAAAGAGCTTCGCCAACTCGGCGAAACTCTCGCCGTGTTTGATCCGTTCACGCAGGCTTTCGAGTTTGTGCCTGGCCTCCGATTCCGAAACGACTTCGTTCACCTTGATCAGGATGTGCCGGGCGTGCGTCTGCTGCACAGCCGTCGGCGCTCCGCCACCGCGTTTGGCGAGTACCTTGACCAAGTGGAAGCCGTTCGAGCTGCGGAGGATCGGTGACACCTCGCCGACCTTGAGCGTCGCGGCCGTCTCGGCGAACATCGCTGGCAGGCGGTCGCGCGAACGCCAGCCAAGGTTGCCGCCTTTCAGACCGTCCGGAGCGTCCGAATAGGCGGCCGCGAGCTGCGCGAAATCCTCACCCTTACGCAATCGCTCGACAACTTGTTCAGCCTTCGCGCGGAGTTTCTGAATCTGTTCCGGACTTGCCGATTCGGGTGCACGGAACAGAATATGCGCCAACTGATACTCCTCTGTCATGGCTCCCTGATCGGTAGCGCCAGCAAGGTAATTGTCGACCTCGCCTTCGGAGATGAAAATCCGGCTCTCGACCTCGCGTTCACGGACGCGGGCAATTGTCATTTCCGAGCGAATCTCCTCGCGGAAATTGGCAAACGCTATGCCGTCCTTTTCCAACGCCGCGCGGAACTGGGCCAAGGACATCCGGTTGCCCGCGGCAATCCGCTGCAGTGCCTGCTCGAGCTGTGCATCGTCGACTCGCACGCCCATCTCGCGGGCTTGCTGCAACTGCACCTTGTCGATCACCAGACGTTCGAGCATCTGCCTTTCGAGCACGTCGCGCGGCGGCAGTTGTGTCCCTTGTCGCTGCAATTGCGCCAGAGCAGCGTCGAGACGAGTCCGCAGCTCGTACAGCGTGATCACTTCGTTATTGACCACGGCTACGATACGATCGACCGGAACCGGCTGACTCACCGGCCGCGAAGCATTTTGTGCGAGCGATGGGCCGACCAGACAAGTCACCAGCAGCACGCCACGAAGCATGATCATCATCATTGGACCTACTGTTCCGCCAAACCTTGGTCGACCATCGGCCGCGCCATGCTGTAACCCGGAATCCTGCGCTGCAGCACACTCAGCGGATTCGAGCCGATGCGCGAAAAGTCGCTCAGTTCCAGTTGAACGAAGAACTGTGTCACCGAGTCGGTCTCGGTGGTTTGAATCCGGTGCGCCACCGCGCGCAAAGCCCAGCAGCCAGCGTTGTACTCCAGTCCGCCGACGATCTCGACCGGCGTCCCGCCACTGGACGTTCCACTGCCAACCGTGTTGTCGTTCTTGAACGAGTAGTTGTAGCGGCCCACCGCCTGCCAGCGACCGCTGATCGGCCACTGCCCGGACAGGTCGATCTGGTTGATCGGGATCGATGCCGTGCTGTTGTAGCTGTATGTTGCGTTGAGTACCTTCCCTGCCTCCGGGAGGTAGCGCGCGCCTAGCCCATAGCGCTGGAATTGCTGACTGCCCGGGTCGTACTGTAGCGCCGCATCAGCATACACTCTCGGCCACACCTGACCGCTGAAGGCCGCCAGGAAACCGGACTTGTCCCACTTGCGGTTGGACACGCCGGGCAGCGTGACCTTGTCGTCAGTAAAGTAGAAGACCTGACCCAGCATGGCGCGCATGATCTCTCCACCCGAGGCGGGGTCGATCAGACGCGACGCCAAGGCGGTGGTGACCTGGTTCGCGTTGTTGACTCGGTCCCAGCCGGAAAATTGGTTGTCCGCGAATATCTGTGCGAAGTTGAAGTCGGCCAAGCCGGTGTCGAATACCGGGATGTCGCTCTGGTTCTTATAGGGGATATTCAGGTAGAAGAGCCGCGGCTCGAGAGTCTGGACATAGTCACGCCCGAACCAGTTGCTGGGCCGCTCGAAAGTCATACCGGAATCGACGCTGAAGATGGGCAGCGTACGACTGATCGAGTTCGGCAGGACGCTCGCTGGCGTCGGATCCGACAATGTGTAATACGTCACATTGACGCCCACGCGCGGTATCACATACCACCCCGGTGTCACATAGGGCAAGGATACCTGCGGCTGCAGCACGGTTCGCTGCCCTTCTACCTTGCTCGCGTCGGGGCTCACGAACGAGGTGTATTGGCCGAAAAAGGCGCTGTCGGTGTAGTACAGGTCCGGCTGCCGGGCGTTCACCGTGATTTGCGGCAGCAGGCGATACGGTTTGGCAACGGGGTTCTTGGGGTCGGGCTGCAAGGTCTGGAAAGTCTGCACGTTGGCGGTTGCCGTCCACCATCCGGCGCCGCCATAAGACAACATTCCCTGCTGCAGCAACTGAGTCTTCGCCGTACTGGAAATCTGACTCGACAAGTCCGTGTAGTAGTTGTTGTCCGAAACACGGTTGTAGATCAAGGAGCCGGACAGACCGTCGGAGAAAGTCTGGTTGTGAGTGAGCGCCACCCCCCAGCGATCCATGTTGGCCACTTTGTCGTCCGGCAGGTACTCGACCAGATCCTTGCCGCTGTAAACACCGCCATACGCCGAGTTCAGATAGCGGAACTCGGTGCCGAGCTGAAACCCGCGTTTGCTCAGGATGCGCGGTTCAAAAGTGGCGTCCATGTTCGGTGCGATGTTCCAGTAGTACGGCAGCGTGAACTCGAAACCACTATCACTGGTCGATCCATAGGAAGGGGTGAGGAAACCCGACTTGCGCTCGTTGTTCAGGGAAAAGGACACCCAGGGCGAGTGCAGGATCGGGACACCGAGAAAGTGAATAGTCGCCGCACTGCCGCTGGCCACGTCGTTGTCATAATCCAGTTGCAGGTCGCGGGTCGAGAGAAACCAGTCGTCGTTCCCCGGTTTGCAGGTCGTATACGTGGCGTTCGTCAGACGGAACTGGTTCTCGCCTTCGAGGTCGACGCGTTCGGCTTCGCCGCGCCCCTCGGTTATCTGGTTCGCCGGTTTCCGCTCCTTCAGCCGGGTCTGCCCGGGTTTCAAGCTCATCGTTCGTGGTGCGGCAAATCCGGTGTTGGCCTGATCTGCCGGCAGCGTCGCGGCCCATCGGGCATCGGCATCAGCGCCGGTTGCCTGGCCCGACTGCTTCTTCAGGAAATAGGTGGCCTGCTCGACGAAACCGACCTGGTCCTCGATCTTGAGGCGCATCCTCGGACCCGAGATTACGTCATCACCCTGCTGCAGCCGCGCGTTACCGACTGCCTCGACTTCATCTTCTACTGGCCAGTAGGTCAGCCGGTCACCGGTCAGCACGCTGCCGACCTTGCGCAGCTCGGCGTCGCCCTCGGCCAACACTTCACGGTCAACGACGCCCGAGATCTGATCGGCGTTCAGAAACGCGGGCCGCGGCACGGCACTCTCTTTCGGCGGCGGCACCATGGCCTTCGCGACGCGCAAGGGCAAAGGCGGGCTACCCGACCCTTCGGGCTCGTCGCCAACCGCTCCCACGCCCGGCGATGAGTCGGCGGCCGCGGCACGCATCGCGGAAGGCGTTTCAGTGGCGTCGGCAGGCCGCTGCGGCGCTGGTCTGGTGGCCGACCGCTCGGCCGCGCTTGGCTTCTCGGCTACCGCGTCGCGGCGTGTGGCGCCTGGTGGCGCCTCGGCGCGGCCAGTTTCGGCCGCTGGCGCCGGCACGGCCACCGTTTCCGCCGGCTTGCGCCGCGTGGCCGCAGGCTCGCGCGGCGCTTCGGTCTTCGCTCCCGGCAGTGCCGCGGCTGGTCCGGTCGTCTCGCCAACCGCCGTTGGAGCCGGCTGCCGTGGCGCCGCAGAGTCCTCGCGAGGTCCGGAATCGCGACCGGCGACCGCTGCCGGAGGTGAGGGTATCGGCCGCGTTTCGACGCTGGCTTCTTCGACTGGCCTTGCCTCGGCGACCGGACGTTCGGCCGGCGCCACGGCTGGCGGACGGCGGACGGGCGCCGGCGGCAGACCGAGCAGCGCGGGATCGACCCTGAAGGGCCCCGTGGTCTGCGCCGACCCCTGGCCCGCGAAGCCAGCCGCAAACGTGCCGGCACAGCAAAGGATCAGGGTCAGCGGTTGAGGCCGAAAAGGACACTTCATTCCAGGGTTCAATGAGAGAGGCGGCGGGTCGGATGGTAAAATCGAAGCATTCTAGCATCTTCATCAAAGGAGAAGCGGCATGCCGCGTACCACCCTGCTGCATGGCTGGGTCCAGGATCTGTTGGCGGCCGAACTTGGTGACCAGCGGGTGACGATCGAGCCCGCTTCCGCCGACGCCAGCTTTCGGCGCTATTTCCGCGCCCACGTGCCGGGCGCCGGGACGCGGATCGTCATGGACGCGCCGCCCGACAAAGAGGATTGCCGGCCATTCCTCAAGGTTGCTGCCCTGTTTCGTGCGGCTGGCGTCCATGTCCCGGAGGTACTGGCCGAAGACCTCGAGCAGGGTTTCCTGTTGCTCTCCGACCTCGGCGGCATGACTTACCTGGACGCGCTGCAGGACAGACGGTCGGCTGCACGGCTCTATGGCGACGCCAACCAGGCACTCGTTGCCATTCAGCTCGCCAGCCGGCCCGGAGCGCTACCGGATTACGACCACGATCTGCTGAGCCGCGAACTCGCACTTTTCCCGGATTGGTACCTGGCGCGCCATCTCGGCGTGTCACTCGACGACGAAACACGGCAAACCCTGCACACGACATTTGCCGCAATCCTCGCCAACAACCTGCGACAACCCTCGGTTTTCGTGCATCGTGACTACCACTCACGCAACCTGATGGCGATCGGCGACCGGGCAAGCGCTTTCCCCGCCAATCCAGGCATCCTGGATTTTCAGGACGCCGTCTATGGGCCGTTGACCTACGATCTCGTGTCGCTCTATCGTGACGCGTACATCGACTGGCCGGAAGACCAGGAACTCGATTTCGTGATCCGTTACTGGGAAACGGCGCGCCGCGCCGGATTGCCCGTGGCGGCCGACTTCCACGATTTCTATCGCGACTATGAATGGATGGGCGCGCAGCGCCAACTCAAAGTCCTTGGCATTTTTGCCCGCCTATACCACCGCGACGGCAAGACCGGCTATCTCGGCGACATGCCGCGCGTGCTGAACTATCTGCGCCGCACCTGCCGGCGCTACAACGAACTGCGGCCGCTGGCCAAGCTTCTCGACCGGATCGACAAGCCTCAGGCCGATCTCGGCTACACCTTCTGATGAAGGCGATGATTCTTGCTGCCGGCCGTGGCGAACGCTTGCGGCCGCTTACCGACACGACGCCGAAACCCCTGTTGCCAGCCGGCGGCAAACCCCTCGTCGTCTGGCACCTCGAACGGTTGGCAGCGGCGGGATGGCGCGAGGTGGTGATCAACTACGCCCACCTCGGCGAGCAGATCGTCGCCGCACTTGGCGACGGCAAGGCGTACGGCCTGCGGATCCAATATTCGCCCGAGTCGGCCGGCGCCTTGGAAACCGCAGGCGGCATCGCCGCCGCCTTGCCGCTGCTCGGCGGACCGGCGTTTCTGGCCGTCAACGGTGACGTCTGGTGCGACTGGGATTTTGCCCGCGCCCGACGGCTGGTCGACACGCTCGGCGTGCGGCAGGCGCATCTGGTGCTGGTTGACAACCCGCCGCATCACCCGGACGGCGATTTCGCTTTGGCCCGTGGTCTCGTTCGGCGTGCCGGTAGCGCCAGTGGGTGCAGCCTGACCTACGCCGGCATCGGCATCTTCCGGCCGGCGTTTTTTGCCGGCCTTCCTGCCGCGACGGCGATCAAGCTGCGCCCGCTGCTCGACGAGGGCATCGCACGCCGCGCAATCAGCGGCGAACGGCACGCGGGTCGCTGGGTCGACGTCGGCACACCGGAACGTCTTGCCGAACTCGACAGGGAGCTTGCGTCAGCGCCATGAGCGACACACCTTACGTCAGACGTCGGCAAGAGTTGCTGGCCCAACTTGGCGACGGGATCGCCGTCATCCCCACGGCGCCCGAACGGCTACGCAACCACGACGCGCACTACCCTTATCGCTTCGACAGCTACTTCTGGTATCTGAGCGGCTTTCCCGAGCCCGATGCGGTGATCGTTCTGGTCGGCGGCAAGGAGGCGAAATCGCTGCTTTTCTGTCGCGAGAAGAACGAAGAGCGTGAAACCTGGGATGGCTTCCGCTACGGACCGGAGAGTGCGTGCCAGACCTTTGGCTTTTCCGCCGCGTATCCGTTGGGCCAGCTTGAACAGAGGCTTCCCGAACTGCTCGCCAACCGGCGCTTCTTGTGGCACTCGCTCGGCCACGACGCGGAATGGGACGGACGAATCGCCGCCGCGCTGAACAAGGTGCGCTCCGAGAACCGCAACGGCACGCGCGCACCGCAGGAGATTCGCGACCTGCGCGGCGTTCTCGATCAGATGCGGCAGATCAAGGATGCCCACGAGATGGGCATGATGCGCCGTGCGGCCGATATCGCTTCGGCGGGCCACACCCGCGCCATGCGGGCCTGCCGGCCGGGAATGGCCGAATACGAACTCGAAGCCGAGGTTGCCTACGAATTCCGCCGGCGGGGAGCGAGCGGTCACGCCTACAACCCTATCGTTGCCGGTGGTGCCAATGCCTGTATCCTGCACTATGTCGCCAACGACAAGGTGCTGGATGCGCACTCGCTGGTCTTGATCGACGCCGGCTGCGAGTTCGACGGTTACGCCTCAGACATTACACGAACGTTCCCGGTGGGTGGCCGTTTCAGCGCCGTGCAGCGCGACGTCTACGAAATCGTTCTCGCCGCACAGCAGGCGGCCATCGCGGCGGTGCGGCCGGGCGCCTCGTTTTCCGACTATCATCAGGTGGCGCTGCGCGTTCTGTCGCAGGGGCTGATCGACCTCCACGTGCTTGCCGGCAGCGTCGACGGCGTGCTTGAAAGCGAAGCCTACAAGCCTTGGTACATGCACCGCACTGGCCACTGGCTAGGGCTCGACGTCCATGACGTGGGCGAGTACAAGAGCGGTACCCGCGACGACGACTGGGTACGTCTGACGCCGGGCATGGCGCTGACCGTCGAACCCGGCCTCTACTTCCGCCCGGCCGCAGAAGTGCCCGCCGAACTGCACGGTCTGGCCGTGCGCATCGAGGACGACGTGTTCGTCAATGCCGGCGGCGGCATGGTCTACAGCAGCGCGCCAAAAACCGTCGCTGAGATCGAGGCCGTCATGCGCCATGAAGACTGACAACAGCGAACAGGCAGACGTCGCCATCATCGGTGCCGGACCGGTTGGCATGGCGCTGGCCAAGGCGCTGGCCGAGGGACCGTTTCGCGTGCTGCTGGTCGACAGCCGGCGCCGCCGCGCCTGGGAAAGCGACCCGCGAGCGCTGGCGCTGTCGCATGGTAGCCGACAGATTCTCGAGCAGGTCGGCGTCTGGAATTCCGACGCCGGCACCGCGATTCATTCGATCCATGTATCGCAACGCGGCGGCTTCGGCCGCACCGTGATCGAGGCCAGCGACTACGACCTGCCGGCACTGGGCTACGTCATGCGTTACCGTGACCTGGCGGCCGGCCTGTACGCCGGTGTCGAGTCGATAGACCTGATCGACGATTGCCGCCGTATCGAACTGACCATTGGCAGTCGAGCAGTGGAGATCCGCTTGAGCCGGGGCGAGGAGACGCGTCTCGTTGCTGCCCGGCTGGTCGTTCACGCCGAAGGCAGTCCGGCCAGCGAAGCCGGCGTCCGCGTCTTCGACTACCGGCAGCATGCCGTAGTGGCAGAGGTGCGCCCCGTTCCAGGTCACGCGAACCGAGCCTGGGAGCGCTTCACGCCGGATGGTCCACTCGCCCTGCTGCCCCTGGGCGACGACTACTCGGTGGTGTTCAGCCTGCCGCCCGACCAAGCGAAGCGACTGCAGGACTTGGCCGAGGACGGCTTTCTCGCGGCCTTGCGCGCGCAATTCGGTGGTCGCCTCGATTTCGTCACCAGCAGCGCGCGCGCCAGCTTCCCGCTCGCGCTACGAATTCGTCGGCAACTCACCGCTCCTCGTCAGGTGTGGGTCGGCAATGCCGCGCAAAGCCTGCACCCGGTTTCGGGCCAAGGTTTCAACCTCGGTCTGCGGGATGCCTGGGAGCTCGCAGAAGCGTTGTGCCGCGGTGCCGGCGACGATGCCGGAGCGGCTCCCACTCTGGCCGCTTACGCCCGCCGTCGAGACCTCGACCGGCGGGGCGGGATGGCTTTCACTGACGGCATCGTGCGTCTTTTTTCCAACGACCTGGCGGCGCTTCGTTTGGCTCGCGGGTTCGGCCTGCAGGCGCTGGACATCTTCCCGCCACTACGCCACTTCATCGCCCGACGCATGATCTGGGGCGCCCGCGCCTGGTTGTAGTCGATCGTTTCGGGCGCGTCGCGCCAGCCGGCACGCGGCGGATTTCGCTTTTGGCGCCGTTTCAGCTAGACTTCGCGGCTTGCCAAAACCACGATTCACCTCGGTGACGCCTCCATGCCGCGAGCCCACAGCACTCTACAGTTGATCGAATTCAAGGGGGTGACGCTGCCCGTCGTCGCGGTCACCGTGCATTCCCTGCAAGTGGACGAACTAGCCGCCGCCGCTGCTGCGCTCTTCGGTGACGACCCCTTCTTTGACGGCGATGCCGCTCTGCTCGAATTGTCACAGGTCGGCGAACTGCCGCGGGCCGATTGGCCTCGCCTACACCAGGTGTTGAAAGCTTACGGTTTGAACGTCATCGGCGTGCGTGGCGGTAGCGAGGCCCTGCGCCAGAGTGCAGCGGCCGCCGGCCTGCCGGCCTACGCCAGCATCCAGCGTCCGCCACGCGCCGCGCCAGCCGCCGAGACGCCGTTGCCCGAGCCGGCGGCGAAGACCGAAACGGCGCCGGTCACGGCCGCGGCCGCCGGCCAGCCGACGCTGTTCGTAGATCGTCCCTTGCGTTCGGGGCAGCAGGTTTATGCGCGCGGCGGCGACCTGGTGGTACTGGCGGCGGTCAATGCCGGCGCGGAGGTGATTGCTGACGGCAGTATCCACATCTATGCGCCGTTGCGCGGTCGCGCACTGGCCGGAGCCGGCGGTGCCGAAGACGCGCGCATCCTTTGTACCCGTTTCGACGCCGAGCTGGTTTCGATCGCCGGTCTCTACCGGACTTTCGAGGCCGGAGTTCCGCCCGACATGGCGGGCAAACCGGTACAGGTCAGATTGACTGGCAAAGCCGACGACGACCGAGGCCGACTGGTCGTTTTGCCGTTGCGAACGGATTGAAGCGGGGTGCGAACGCCGCAATGGCCGACCTGAGCCTCGTGGCGTCAACCGAAAAGCGATTCTACAGGTAGAATTCGCCCTTTGACTTGCGGAGAAACCTCGGTGACACGTATCGTCGTCGTAACGTCCGGCAAGGGTGGGGTCGGCAAGACCACTACCAGCGCCAGTTTTTCTTCCGGCCTCGCCCTACGCGGTTACAAGACTGCGGTCATCGATTTCGACGTCGGCTTGCGCAACCTCGACCTGATCATGGGCTGCGAACGGCGCGTCGTCTATGACCTCGTCAATGTCCTGAACGGCGAAGCAACACTTACCCAAGCGCTGATCAAGGACAAGCATTGCGAAAACGGACATCTGTTCGTGTTGCCGGCGTCGCAGACGCGGGACAAGGATGCGCTGACCGAGGAAGGCGTCGAGAAGGTTCTCAAGGAACTCGAGCACATGGGCTTCGACTACGTGGTCTGCGATTCGCCGGCCGGTATCGAACGTGGCGCGGTCATGGCGCTGACCTTCGCGGACGAGGCGCTGGTCGTTTCGAATCCGGAAGTCTCCTCGGTGCGCGACTCGGATCGCATTCTCGGCATCATCCAGGCCAAGTCTCGCCGCGCCCTGCTCGGGGGCGAGCCCGTCAAGGAGCATCTGCTGATCACCCGCTACTCGCCCAAGCGTGTCAACGAGGGCGAGATGCTGTCCTACAAGGACGTCCAGGAGATCCTGCGCGTACCCATCATCGGCGTCATTCCCGAATCGGAATCGGTGCTTCAGTCGTCGAACGCCGGTACTCCGGCCATCCATCTTGCGGGCAGCGACGTTGCCGGCGCGTACCTTGATGTCGTTGGCCGTTTCCTCGGCGAGACCATTCCCCTGCGCTTCGTAGACTACGACAAACCCGGCCTCTTCAAGCGCTTGTTCGGGAGCAAATGAGGATGTCCCTCTTCTCCCTCATCTTCGGCAACAAGCCCAAGACGGCGGCTATCGCCAAGGAACGTCTGCAGCTGATCATTGCCCACGAACGCAGTGGCGGCGCCAGTACGCCGGACTTTCTGCCCGCCTTGCAGCAGGAGCTGATGACCGTGATCTCGAAGTACGTATCGGTCAATCCTGACGACATCAAGGTGTCGCTGGAGAAACAGGGAAATTTTGAGGTGCTGGAGGTTAACATCGTGATGCCCGAGAAGGGCGGAAAGATCTGACGGGTGCATGGTCGGCGGTGCCGTGACGCGGCAGTCCGGGATCTGTAGCCAAGCCGGCACGATCTGTTTTTCGCGCCCCAATACGGGTAGAATCGATCTCCTTCCCCGTACCATCCGCCAACCTCAAGGCCATGGAATTTCTCGGCTTCTCGCTTCGCAACAGGCTGTTCGTCGCACCCATGGCCGGCGTGACCGATCGCCCGTTTCGGCAACTGTGCAAGAAAATGGGTGCCGGCTTGGCGGTGTCGGAAATGGTGACTTCCAACTCGCTGCTCTACGGCAGCGTGAAGACCCAGCGCCGGGCCAGGCACGATGGCGAGGCATCGCCGATCGCGGTGCAGATCGCCGGCGCCAGCCCACTGATGATGGCCGAGGCGGCGCGTCACAACGTCGATCGTGGGGCGCAGATCATCGACATCAACATGGGTTGTCCGGCCAAGAAGATATGCAACGTCATGGCCGGCTCGGCTCTGCTGCGTGACGAGCCACTGGTTGCCAGAATACTCGAAGCCGTCGTCAGCGCTGTACCGAACACACCGGTGACGCTGAAAATCCGCACCGGGTGGGACAAGGCCAACCGCAACGCGCTGTCCATACTGCGCATCGCCGAGCAATCCGGGATCCGTGCGCTGGCGATGCACGGCCGGACGCGCGCCTGTGGCTACACGGGCCATGCCGAGTACGAGACGATCCGGGCGGTAAAGGCGGCCGCCCGCATCCCGGTCATCGCCAACGGCGACATTGAGTCACCGGAAAAGGCGAAATTCGTTCTCGAAACGACGGGTGCTGACGCGGTGATGATTGGCCGCGCGGCCCAGGGGCGCCCGTGGCTGTTCCGCGAGATCGAACATTTCCTCGCTACCGGAACGTATCTGACGCCACCGCGGGTGAGCGAAATTCACCAGGTGTTGCTCGGCCACCTCGAGGATCTCTACGTTTTCTATGGCAGCGAAACCGGTGTGCGCGTCGCCCGCAAGCACATTTCGTGGTACACCCGGGGCTTGGTCGGCTCGGCGGCTTTCCGCCATGCGATGAACCAGTTGCCAACGGTCGGCGAGCAGCGACAAGCGGTCGATGATTTCTTCCGGTTGCTCGCCGAACACCACGAACACCTGCCCTACGTCGCCACCGCCAAGGCGGCAGCCGCACCCGGCGCCGACGAGTGCGCGGCGTTGGCGGCATGAAGCACAGCGACGACGCGCCTATCGCGGCTTGCGTCGTCCAGGCGCTGGAAGACTACTTCCGGGCGCTCGACGGCGAGAAGCCGGCGGCGGTCTATCCGATGGTGATCCGGATGGTCGAGCGCCCAATGCTCGAAGTCGTGCTCAAGCAGGCGCGCGGCAACCAGACGCTCGCGGCCGAGATCCTGGGCATCAACCGCAATACGCTGCGCAAGAAACTGCTCGACCACAAGCTGATCGCCTGACAACGCTCTTTTTCCCCCTACTACTTCGCCTGTCTACCATGAAAATCCGTCAAGCCCTGCTCAGTCTGTCCAACAAGAACGGCGCCGTCGAATTCGCCCGAGGCCTTGTCGCCCACGGCGTCGAACTTCTCTCCACCGGTGGCACGGCAAAGCTGTTGCGCGAGGCTGGTCTGACGGTCGGCGAAGTCGGCGACTACACGGGATTTCCGGAGATGCTCGATGGCCGCGTCAAAACGCTGCATCCGAAAGTGCACGCCGGCATCCTGGCGCGTCGCGACCTGCCCGAACACATGGCGACCCTGGCCGATCACGGCATTCCGACGATCGATCTCGTTTGCGTGAATCTGTATCCCTTTCGCGAAACCGTCGCCAAGGCCGACGTCACCCTGGCCGAGGCGATCGAAAACATCGACATTGGTGGTCCGGCGATGCTCCGTTCGTCAGCCAAGAACTATACCGGCGTCGCGGTCGTCACCGATCCGGCCGACTACCCGGCACTGCTGGCGGAAATGGCGGCCCAGGCCGGTGAATTGAGTCTGCGCACGCGCTTCGCGCTGGCCAAGAAAGCTTTTGTTCACACTGCCCGCTACGACTCGGCAATCGCCAACTGGCTGAGCGCGCTCGACGAAGAGAACCGGCCGCAGGCGTTTCCCGAACAACTGCAACTGGCTTTCGATCGCGTCGAAGCGCTGCGCTACGGTGAGAATCCGCATCAACGAGCGGCTTTCTACCGCGATCCCGTTTCGACTCCCGGCGCCATCGCCAACTATCGGCAGTTGCAGGGCAAGGATCTGTCGTATAACAACATCGCCGATGCCGACGCGGCCTGGGAGTGTGTGAAGACCTTTGACACGCCGGCCTGCGTGATCGTCAAACACGCCAACCCGTGCGGTGTGGCCATCGCTGTCGATCTGCTGGCGGCCTACGAAAAGGCTTTCCAGACTGACTCGACCTCGGCTTTTGGCGGCATCATCGCCTTCAACGGAACCGTAGACGGCGATGTCGTCGCGGCGATGAACGCCCGCAAGCACTTCGTCGAAGTTCTCCTGGCCCCGGGTTTCACCGACGCGGCTCGGGACCTGCTGGCCGGCAAGCAGAACCTGCGCGTCCTCGAGTTGCCCTTGGCGCGCGTCCAGCACGCTTTCGAAATGAAGCGTGTCGGGGGTGGACTGCTGGTCCAGACTCCCGACAGCTTCGACGTCCAGGCGACCGACCTCAGAGTGGTAAGCCGGGTGGCGCCCAATGCGGCGCAGCTGGCCGACCTGCTGTTTGCCTATCGGGTGGCCAAGTTCGTCAAGTCCAATGCCATCGTCTTCTGTGGCGGCGGCATGACGCTCGGCGTCGGAGCCGGCCAGATGAGTCGTGTCGACTCGACACGCATCGCGGCGAGCAAGGCGCAGAGCGCCGGACTCGATCTCGCGGGCTCCTGCGTTGCCTCCGACGCCTTCTTCCCCTTCCGTGATGGGCTCGACGTGATTGCCGCCGCGGGTGCCAAGGCGGTCATCCAGCCCGGCGGCTCGCTGCGTGACGAAGAAGTCATCGGCGCCGCCGACGAGCACGGTCTGGCGATGGTGTTCACCGGCACCCGACACTTTCGGCATTGACTTTCGGCCGATCGACGGGAGAACAGGCAGTGGTAAGCGAGTTCGGCGGCGGCGATGCTCCGGTCAGCGGTGTGCACCGCGTACCACGCAAGAAGGGGGCAGGCAATGAAAGGGGTATCATGAGGCTACTGGTCATCGGCTCCGGTGGTCGCGAACACGCGCTGGCCTGGCGTTTGGCGAAAACGCCGGGCCTGCAGAAGGTCTTCGTCGCGCCGGGCAACGCCGGCACGGCGCACGAACACGGTGTCGAGAACGTGGATCTTGCCGATCCGCAAGCGCTGGCCGACTTTGCCGAGCAACAAGGTGTCGCACTTACCGTCGTCGGACCCGAAGCACCTCTGGCCGGCGGCATCGTCAATCTCTTCCGCGCCCGCGGCCTGAAGATTTTTGGCCCGACCAGAGAGGCCGCCCAGCTCGAAAGCTCGAAAGACTTCGCCAAGCGCTTCATGGTCCGGCATGGCATTCCGACGGCACGCTTCGCCAGCTTCGCCGATGGGCGTGCGGCGCACGCCTATGTGGAGCAGCAGGGCGCACCGATCGTCGTCAAGGCCGACGGACTGGCCGCCGGCAAAGGCGTCGTCGTCGCGCTGAGCGTTGCCGAAGCCCATGCGGCGATCGACAGCATGCTCGGCGACAAGCGCGTCGGCGGGCAGGAAACGGCGCGCGTGGTCATCGAAGAGTACCTTGAGGGCGAAGAAGCCAGCTTCATCGTCATGGTCGATGGCAAGAACGTTCTCGCCCTGGCTTCGAGTCAGGATCACAAGCGTATCGGTGACGGCGACCGCGGCCCCAACACCGGTGGCATGGGCGCGTATTCGCCGGCGCCGGTCGTCACTCCCGAGGTTCACGCGCGAACCATGCGCGAGATCATCCTGCCGACGGTCAGGGGAATGGCCGCCGACGGCATTCCGTACACCGGCTTTCTCTATGCCGGGCTGATGATCGGCAAGGACGCGTCAGTCAAGACGGTCGAGTTCAATTGCCGCCTCGGCGACCCGGAAACGCAACCAATCATGATGCGCCTGAAATCGGACCTTCTGAACCTGCTGGAACACGCCGTCGCCGGCCGGCTGGATGAAGTCGAAGCCAGTTGGGATCGTCGGGTCGCCCTGGGCGTCGTTCTGGCGGCAGCCAACTACCCCGGCCAGCCGCGTACCGGGGACGTGATCCTTGGGCTGCCGCCGGGCTCCGACGACAGTCATGTCTTTCACGCCGGGACGACCGGGAAGGACGGCCGGATCCTGACTTCCGGCGGGCGCGTACTGTGCGTCACCGCCTTGGGCGACAACATTCGGCAAGCCCAGAAGCGCGCCTACGACGCGATCGTCGGCATTCACTTCGACGGCATGCAGTATCGCCGCGATATCGGCCATCGGGCCTTGAGCCGGTGAACTACAGGCGGTTGCGACCTGCTGGTAACGGGTGCGGCGAGTGATTCGGGAATGATGATCGACACGGACGTCCTGCGCGACTACTTCACGGGTTTGCAGGCGCGCCTGGTGTCAGCGGCCGAGGCGACCGAGGGCGCCGGCGGCGCCCGCTTCCGCCGCGACACGTGGGAAAAGGCTGCCGGCGCGACGCTTGGCGGCAGCGGCTGCACCTGCATCGTCGAGGAAGGACAAGTCTTCGAGCGCGGCGGCGTTGCTTTCTCGCAAGTGCACGGTGCGGCGCTGCCGGCGTCGGCGACCGCCAAGCGTCCCGAACTCGCGGGTCGCGCCTTTGCCGCGATGGGTGTTTCAGTGGTGCTGCATCCGCGCAACCCCTATTGCCCGACAGCGCACATGAACGTCCGCGCGCTGCTGGCCACGGCGGCCGAAGCGGAACCCGCGTGGTGGTTCGGCGGTGGCATGGATCTCACCCCCTACTACCCGTTCGTCGAGGACATCCGTCATTTCCACGCCACCTGCCGGCAGGCGCTTCTGCCCTTCGGCGACGATGTCTACGCGCGTTACAAGAAGGGGTGCGACGACTACTTCTTTCTCAAGCACCGCAACGAGCCGCGCGGCGTCGGCGGCGTGTTTTTCGACGATCTCAACGAGGGTGGCGTCGACCGCTGCTTCGCGCTGACGCGCGCGGTCGGCGACGCTTTCGCGGCCGCCTATCTGCCGATCGTCGAGCAAAGACGGGCGCTGCCCTACGGCGAGCGCGAGCGCGACTTCCAGGCTTACCGGCGTGGGCGCTACGTCGAGTTCAATCTGGTCTGGGACCGTGGCACGCTCTTCGGCCTGCAGTCGGGCGGACGCACCGAGTCGATCCTGATGTCGCTGCCACCGCTCGTCAAATGGCGTTACGACTGGCAACCGGACGCGGGTACACCGGAAGCCTCGATCTACGAGGTATTGGCGCCACGCGACTGGGTGTGAGCGGGCTTCTCCGACCGGGTCGAGCAGATCTCCGCGGCGATCCTGCGATGCCACATGCCGAGAACACCATTCGCGAGCGCCATGCCTAGGCACTGCCTATCGAGTGGAGGTTCATGCCGCACCGGACGTCCGACGATAGCCCCCTCGTCTCTATCCTCCTGTTTCAACAGGCTGACTACCAGGCGTCGAGTGTTGCCTCGGGTAGTCGCCCGTCGGCACGCGTAGGCGTTCGAGCAAGGAGTCACGTTTGGCGCGCGCCTGCTGCGCCGCTGCCGCCTTGACGTGCCCGAAGCCACGTATCCGCTCAGGCAGGCTGGCCAGTTCGAGCGCGGTGGAAAGTGTGGCCGGCCCGAGTCGCGACAGGATGAACTCGATATCGGCTTCGTAGTCGGTGATGAGTTGCCGTTCCAGGCGCCTTTCGCCGGTCCTGCCGAAAGGGTCGAGGAAGGTGCCGCGCAAGCGCTTCAGTCTGCTCAGCCAGACGAATACCGTCATCATCCACGGCCCGTAGCTACGTTTGCGGATTCTGCCTGTCCGGCGATCCGGCCTGGCGAGCAGGGGGGGGGCGAGGTGGAAGCGGAGCGTGAAATCCCCCTCGAACTCGTCGGACAACTGCTGGTGGAAGGCCGGGTCGGAATGAAGTCGCGCGACTTCGTACTCGTCCTTGACCGCCAGCAGCTTGTAATAGGCGGCAACGACAGCTTCGGTGAGCTTCGTCGATGGTACTCGCGCCTCCGCGGCGCGGACTCGCTCGACCAGCGTTCGGTAGCGTTCGGCGTAGCGGGCGTCCTGATAGATGGTGAGCATGTCCACGTAGCGCTGGATCGTTTCGTCGAGGGAGCGGGCGGGTGGCGACGAGACGCCCGCCGGCTGGAGAAGGCGAGCGACGGCGGCCGGGTCGTGCGCCGCGCGCCTGCCCCAAAGGAAGGCTAGACGGTTCTGGGCGACCGCCGCGCCATTGAGTTCGATCGATCGATCGATGGCCGCCAGCGAGAGCGGCACCAGTCCGCTCTGCCAGGCGACGCCGAGCAGGAAGAGGTTGGCGTAGAGCGCGTCACCCATCAGCCGGCGCGCCATCTCGGCGGTGTCGAGGAAGAGTGTCCGGCCAGCACCACAGGCCTCGTCCACTCGCGCGCGCATGGCTTGCCGTGGGAACTGCCAGTCGGCGTTGCGGGTGAATTCGGCGGTCGGCGTCTCGGCGATGTTGACGACGGCCCGCGTCTTGCCGGCGAGAACCTTTGACAAGGCTTCAGCACCGGCGGTGACGACCAAATCGCCACCGATCACGGCGTCCGCTTCGCCGGTCGCGATGCGTGCGGCATGCAAATCTTCGGGACGGTCGGCAATCCGCAGATGCGAGAAGACGGCACCGAATTTTTGCGCCAGACCCGTCATGTCGAGCACCGAGACGCCTTTGCCGTCGAGGTGTGCGGCCATGCCGAGTAGCGCGCCGAGGGTGACCACACCGGTGCCGCCGACGCCGGTGATCAGGATGTTGAAGGGGTGTCGCGTGTCGGCGAGTGCGGGTTCCGGAAGGTCGGCGAAAGCGGCGTCCAAGGCGCTCTCGTCAGCGGCGATGGCGCGGCCGGCGCGCCGCTTGCCGCCCTCGACGGTGACAAAACTCGGACAAAAGCCGTCAAGGCAGGAAAAGTCCTTGTTGCACGAGGACTGATCGATCGCCCGCTTGCGTCCAAGCTCGGTCTCGACCGGAACAACCGACAGGCAGTTCGACTGCACGCCGCAGTCGCCGCAGCCTTCGCAAACGGCCTGATTGATGAACACCCGCCGCGCCGGGTCGGCGAGTTTGCCACGCTTGCGTCGGCGGCGTTTCTCGGTGGCGCAGGTCTGATCGTAGATCAGCACCGAAACGCCGCGATGTTCACGCAGTTCGCGCTGTACGGCATCGAGCAGGTCGCGGTGATAGATTGGCGTGTTCGGAGCGAGGCCAGGCACGCCGTTGTATTTGGCGGGTTCGTCGGTGACGATGACGATCTTGGCGATTCCTTCGGCCTCGAGCTGGCGGGTGAGCTGCGGAACGCTCAGGCTGCCGTCGACCGGCTGTCCACCGGTCATCGCCACAGCGTCGTTGTAGAGGATCTTGTAGGTGATCGAAACGCCGGCGGCGATCGCCTGGCGGATGGCCAGCAGCCCGGAGTGAAAATAGGTGCCGTCGCCAAGGTTGGCGAAGATGTGCTGCTGGTCGGTGAAGGGCGCCTGACCGACCCAGGTGACACCTTCACCACCCATGTGGGTGAAGGTTGCCGTGTGCCGATCCATCCAGGTGACCATGTAGTGGCAGCCGATCCCGGCGACGGCGCGGGAGCCTTCGGGAACGCGGGTCGAGGTGTTGTGCGGGCAGCCGGAACAGAAGTAGGGTGTGCGCTGCATGGTCGCCGGCGCCGCTGAGCCAGTCGAGTTTGCCGTCGGGAGGGTGAGGCTGTTCTGCTTCGCTTCGAGAAGCGCCAGACGTTCGACGATGGCTGTTGAAGTGAAGAAGCGATCGATGCGCGCGGCCAGCGCACGCGCGACTTGCGCGACAGACAGTTCGCCGGCAGCGGGCAGCAGCCAGTCGCCGTGCGTCAGGTGGCCGCTGCTGGTCGGCAGCAGCGACCATTCGCCTTTCTCGTCGAACTTGCCCACAACGCGCGGGCGAACATCTTCGCGCCAGTTGTACAGCTCCTCCTTGAGCTGGTATTCGAGCAGTTGCCGTTTCTCCTCGACGACCAGGATCTCCTCGAGACCCTCGGCGAAGCGACGTACGCCGTCGGCTTCCAGCGGCCAGACCATGCCGACTTTGTAGAGGCGAATGCCGATGCGCGCGGCGAGTTCGTCGTCGATACCCAGTTCGGTCAGCGCCTGACGAACGTCGAGATAGGCCTTGCCGGCCGTGATGATTCCCAGCCGCGCCGGCGTCGCCGGGTCGCTGCTGTCGATGACGATGCGGTTTATCTGGTTGGCGCGACAATAGGCGAGCGCGGCGTAGAGCTTGCGGTTGAGCAGACGGGCTTCCTGCTGCAGAGGCGGGTCCGGCCAGCGAATGTTCAGCCCGTGCGGATCACTCTCCGGCATCGCGAAATCGTCGGGCAGGCGGATCACCGTCGACAGCGGATCGATCACTACAGACGCCGATGTCTCCACCGTATCGGCGAGCGCCTTCATCACCACCCAACACCCCGAGTAGCGGCTCATCGCCCAGCCATGCAGGCCGTAGTCGAGATACTCCTGGATGTTGGCCGGGTAGAGGACCGGCATCATCACCGCTTTGAAGATGTGCTCTGTCTGATGCGGCAGGGTCGACGACTTTGCCGCGTGGTCGTCGCCAGCGATCACCAGGACACCGCCGTGCCGGGCGGTGCCGGCCGCGTTGGCGTGACGGAAGACGTCGCCGCAGCGATCGACGCCAGGCCCCTTGCCGTACCACATGGCGAAGACCCCGTCGTAGCGTGCTCCGGGGAAGAGATTGAGTTGCTGCGTGCCCCACACCGCAGTCGCCGCGAGGTCTTCGTTGACCGCCGGCTGAAAGACGATGTGTTGCGTGTCGAGGTGTTGCTTGGCCTTCCACAGCGCCTGATCGAGTCCGCCGAGCGGGCTGCCGCGGTAGCCGGACACGAAGCCGGCCGTGTTCAGGCCGGCAGCCTCATCGCGCTGCCGCTGCAACATCGGCAGACGGACGAGGGCTTGCGTACCGGTCAGGAAGACGCGTCCCGAACTTGCCGTATAGCGGCTATCGAGCGTGACCGAGAGATCGCTCATTGCTTCTCCTCCTTTGCTATCAACGCCCGGTACCGGCTCTGGCCAGCGGCCGGCACAGCATCCTTGGCGGACGAGTCTACCGATCACGACTCTGAGACTCGCCACTCGTTCCCCATCTTGACCCGGAGCCCGAGTGGCGATGTCGGGGTCACTGCGCTGGCGCACTTCCGCCTGGTTGCCGTCGATATGGATGCGAGGCACTCGATCTGGCGGCAGCGCGTGTCGCTTTACGCCATGTTAACACGGCGCTTGGCTTGGACCTCCCGGAAACTCGCGCGCGATCAAGTCCGGTGCCTTCTGCCTCGGCACGCGTGGCCGTCCGACGTTTGTCACTCGATCTCTCCGCAGATGCGGCGAAATCGGCCCCCAGAGTTCAGTTCATTCCGTTTTTGCGAGGAGCTTCGCGGCTATTCGCCGATGGCCAGTCGTCAGGATCCCTCAGGCTGGGCAACGCCGAACCTGTCGAAGGAAAACCGATTGTCTGGCGGTGCTTGGCGCGGCCCCTCGCGGCCGGCCACCCAATAGAGGCCTCGGCTCGCCTCGCCGGCGGATAGAATTCGCCAGGACGATTTTCTCAACCCATCGGAGGAGCGAAACGCGGACTATCTTGAACCGCAACCGAGGCGACATGGATGTCTTCCTCGAGAAGCGCCAGGCGTCGATCCGCGGGGTCGTTGAAGAATTCGACCGGATCATCTTCCGAGGCTGTCTGAGCTCGATCCATCCGCCTGGCGCCGGGCCGGCTCCGCGTTCCCGCCCCTGGCACAGCTGCCGCGCTTCCGGTGCGCTAACAGCGGCGCGGATGATTTCCGTCTCGCCGGGCCATCAAACGAGCGTCCTATCCGTTGAGCGCTTTTTTTGTCGCATCAAGCCATTTCGACGTGCGCTCCAAGCTACGACAAACTCGCCGAGCGCTTCGCTTCCTTCATGACCCTCGTCACATCCGTCGTTTGGCTCGCTTGAACGTCAATGCCCTCTAGCGCAAGCCGGAAACATACTCGGCGAGCGCCCCGATCTGCTGATCGGAGAGTTTGCCCGCAATGGTCCGCATCACCTTTTCCGCATCGTTGGCGCGCTCATGGCTGCGGAAAGTCTTCAATTGGCTGGCCGTGTACTCGGCATACTGCCCGGCCAAACGCGGGTACTGCACCGGCAAGCCCGCGCCAGCCGGACCGTGGCAACCGGCGCAAGCGGGAATCCCTTTCTCGAAATCGCCCATGCGCCACAAGGTCTTACCTTCGGCGAGCAGCTTTTCGTCCTTGGCGACCGACGGCTTCATCTTCTGTTGCGAGAAATACACCGACAGCCCGCGCATGTCTTCGTCCGAAAGGGCAGCGACCATGCCGCTCATGATCGCGTTATTGCGCTCCGCCGGCTTGCCTTCCGCCGCTTTGAAGTTGCTCAGTTGTTTGTACAGGTACTCCGGGATCTGGCCGGCAAGAATCGGATTGGCCGGCGTTGGACTATTTCCATCGGCGCCGTGGCAGGCCACGCACACGCCCTCCGCGGTCGCCTTGGCTTTGGCCAAGTCAAACTTTGCTTTCGCCGGTTCGGTCGCGAAGGCGGAAAAACTGGCAGTCAGAAGAACCGCAAGTGCCGTGATACGAATCATGTCCAACTCCCATTGACAACATTGACGAATCCGAGGTCGAAGAAGCGAATCCATAAACGCCATATTCTATCTCAGTTTGTTCTCTCGGCGAATGCCGCCTTGGTTGGTGCGCCAGGTCTTGCGCAAATCCACCGGCACGCCCGGCGGTTTTCAATACCGATCCGGGTTGCCAAGTCGCTGGTGGCGAATTCACGGGGCGGCTCAAGGCGCACCAGTGCCAAGCCGGCACCGGCAGCAAGGGACTCTGGCGCGACAACAGCTTTGTCAAGCGCTCGTGGAGGAGCGTCAAGTACGAAGGGTGCCTGGCTACGACCGCGTCGCGTCCCGGAAGGCAAGGCGTTGGAGGTCGCCGGATTCTCGGCACTCGCGGCTGCAACGCGATCGGTGGCGTGAGTCCGGACGAACGGGGCCAACTCTGTCGCGGCAGCGTAGGCTAGCGCGGAAGCATGCGAATGACGGGGGCGACCATTTTCCGTCGTCAGGCTCATGCTTTCCCCGGTGGAGTTGCTGTTGGGCGCAGCAGGTCTATGTGGAACCTGGCTCTAGAACTTGTCCTGTCGCAGCACTTGCGCATCCACCAGGAAGCTCACGATTCCATAGTCCGCGTAGTAGCGCTCTTCGAGATGCGCGATGATAGCCAATGCGCTTTCTTCGCCGCACAGCACCTCGATGCGGATGTTGGCGCTGGAGGGCCAGGCGGCATCGCGCGTGCCATGTGTGCCGTAGCCGCGCGCATCGGTGATCGTGTAACCTTTGGCGCCCAGCGCCTTCAGGTCGCGGACGATGGAAGCCTCCAGTTCGGCTTCGCAGACGATGGTGAGCAGCTTGCGCAGCGACAGTCGAGTACCCATCAGGCGACTCCTTGAAGTTTGACCGCCAGCCAGTGGTAAAGCGGAATGCCGACCAGCAGATTGAAAGGAAAAGTAATGCCCAGCGCCGCACCGATCGACAGTGCCGGGTTGGCTTCGGGTACAGCGATGCGCATCGCGGCAGGCGCGGCGATGTAGGAAGCGCTGGCGTAAAGCGTGGCGAGCAGAACCGCACCGCCAACCGAGAGACCGAGTTCATTCGCCGTCACGATGCCCAACAGCCCAGCGCACGGCGGCATGACTGTGGCGAAGGCGAGCAGGAACGGTCCGCTACGCCGCAGGTCGGCCAAGCGGCTTGCCGCGACCAGCCCCATTTCAAGCAGGAAGAACGCCAGCATGCCCTTGAAAAGGTCGAAAAACAGCTTGTCGAGAGGTTTGATTCCCTCGCCACCTGCCACCCATCCGATGAGCAGACCGCCGACGAGGAGAACGATGCTCTTGCCGGACAAAACTTCGTGCAGAAGCGCTCCCCATCGGGTTGCGCCTGTCGTCCGCCGGGCCAGTATGACGCCGATCAGCAGCGCGGGGAATTCCAGCAGAACGAGAAATACGACCAGATAGCCTTCAGCCGGCTCGCCGAGCCGGGCAAGGAAGCTGGCCGCCACGGCAAAGGTCACGACACTCACCGAGCCATAATGGGCGGCAATCGACGCCGCATCGGCACGCGCCAAGCGACCGAAGCGGTGCAGGATGGGAAAGGCGGCGAGCGGAATCAGCGTGGCAACGAGAACCACGATCAGCGCCTGGCCCAGCAGGTCGGTCAGCGCGTAGCGAGACAGTTCCACACCGCCCTTCAGACCGATGGCCAGCAGCAGGAAGATGCTCAGTGATTCATAGAGCACACCCGGAATCTTCAGATCCGAGCGGACCAATCCGGCCAACAGACCAAGAATGAAGAACAGGATGACAGGTTCAATTGGCATGCGGCCTCACAGAAAAAGTAGAAATCGGTTCGCGGGCAACACGCTGGGCAACGCTTCGGAGCCGTCCGAGGGGCGGTGAGACATGATCGATTGCCTGGCGACGCTTGACCAAAATAGCTCTCCCACATCGCTTCTTGCCTGCTGGGGCCACTATTGCAGCTGCTTTCTATAAGTGCAAATCAATATTTATCAATAAATGATTTGTTGTAATTTATTTATCAAACGTCTTTGAATGACATTTGGATCGCCTGGAACCTGGCCATCGTGGCTCGACTGCACCGCATTACCCAAGCCGCAGAAGCGCCGCGTCGGATCGGTCATGCAAATTCCTACGCCGTCAGATGATCCTGTCGTGGTCGCTGCTGTCGCGGCCTGTCGATAAGGCTTGCCCCATCAGGCGCAACGCGTTTTCCCCTCAGTGATCGTTCTCCTCCTGGGGAGACTACCGCGCCGCCGACAACCGGTCAGAGCACGGCTCGCAGCGCGACGACGGTGCCGACGCCAATCGCCACCACGGCGATCATCGGCAGGCGCAGGATGGCGGCGCTGGCCGTGATCGCCGCCGCGACGGTTTCCGCTGGGCCGGTCGTGAGGACCGTCGGTGCGATGAGCGCCATCAACACGGCCGGCGGCAAGGCGTCGAGAGCGGCCTTGAGCCGCCCCTTGACGTTGACTCCGCGCATCAGATAGAGGCCGCCGACGCGCGTCAGGTAGGTCGCCGCCGCCATCGCAAGAATGGTGGCGACGGTCGGCAGGTCGTCGCTCATGTCGCCGCCTCGTCGTCACGGTGGAGAAGTGCCGCGACGACCACTCCGGCCAGGCCGCCGACGATGATGTACCAGGCGCCGGACAGCGCCAGTTTGGCGAGTGCGGCGCCGACCGCACTGGCAGCGAGCACCGCAGCGGTGCGCCGGCCTTTCCAGAAACCGGCGAGAATGGCGATGAACATCGCCGAGAAAGCGAAATCGAAGCCATAGGCGGCCGGGTTGCCGAGCGAGCGGCCGGCCATGGCGCCGGCCAGCGAGGCGGAGGTCCAGACCAGCCACATGGCGCTGGCGACGCCGAAGTAGTACGCCGGCCGCAGCGCTTCGCTGAGCGCCTTGCGCTCGGCGAAGGCCCAGCTTTCGTCGGTGAGCAGAAACATCGCCAACAGTCGGCCGGGGCCCGTGAAGCGGTCGAGATGTCGTTGCAGCGAGGCGCCCATCAGCAGATGCCGCAAGTTGACGACGAAGGTGGTGAACACGATCAGTACGAACGGCACCGGGTCGCGCCACATATCGACGGCGACGAACTGCGAGGCGCCGGCGAAAACGGTGGCACTGGTCAGCCAGGCCTGGAAGGGCGAAAATCCCCGCGCTGCCGCCAGTGTTCCCCACAGCAGACCGATCGGTGCGGCAGCGGCCAGCACCGGCAGGATATCGAGAACGCCATGACGAAAAGCGGCCGCTGGTGACGCCCGGCGCGTGCCAGGCTTCGCCGCTCGATCACTCATAGCCAGCGCGCGAGGACGGCGTACAGCTCGGCCTCCTTGAACGGCTTGGCGATGAAGTCGTCCATGCCGCTACTGGTGCAACGCTCGCGATCGCTGGCAAAAGCGTTGGCGGTCAGGGCGATGATTGGCACGGGCGCCTTGCCGCCGGCTGCGGTTTCCTTTTCGCGCGCCCGAATCTGCTGCGTTGCCGCAAAACCGTCGAGCTGCGGCATCTGACAGTCCATCAGAATCAGATCGAAACATTGCTCGCCGCTCATCCGGACGGCTTCGAGGCCGTTGTCCGCGAGACTGACCTGCAAACCGAAACGCTGCAGAAAAGCCTGCGCCACCAGTTGGTTCACGCTGTTGTCCTCGACTAGCAAGACGTGTCCGGAGAGTGGGCGGCTGAAGTCGGCCAGCGGCGCACTCGCCGAGGCGGCGAGATCCCGGCGACTTGCCTGCCAGGGTAGGGAAAACCAGAAGGTCGAGCCTTTCCCCGGATGGCTGTCGACGCCGATCTGGCCGCCCATCAAGGTGACAATCTGACGAGAAATCGCCAGGCCCAGGCCGCTGCCGCCATGCCGGCGGGTAGGCGAGTCGTCGGCCTGGGCAAAGGCATCGAATATTCTCGTTTGCTCGCCGTCTGCCACGCCGATTCCGGTGTCCTGCACGGCAAAGCGCAGGTACTGGTCGTCGAGCTTGTCTACCGTTACCCGGACGTGCCCGGAGTCGGTGAACTTGATGGCGTTGCCGATCAGGTTGGTGAGCACCTGGCGCAGACGTGCCAGGTCGCCGTGCAGGCCGGCGGGAACGTCGGCCCCGATGTGCGAGGAGAGCGTCAAGCCCTTGCTGGCGGCGGTGGCGGCAAAGGCCTCGAGGACATCGCCCAGCATGGTGTGCAGGTCGAAGTCGCTGGTTCGCAGTTCCAGCTTGCCCGCCTCGATCCTGGAAAAGTCGAGAATGTCGTTGATCAGGTCGAGCAGGGTCTGGCCGGAACGGTAGAGTGTTTGCAGCCGACTGCGCTGTTGCTCGGCGAGCGGAGTGGCGAGCAGCAGTTCGGCGAGGCCCAGCACGCCATTCAGCGGCGTGCGGATTTCATGGCTCATGTTGGCGAGGAACTGGGACTTGGCCTGGCTCGCCGCCTCGGCGGCTTCCTTGGCGGACTTGAGCTGGAGGCGAAGGCTGATCGAGTCGATGGTCATTCTTTCGAAGCGCCGGGCGTTCGAAAAAACGATGTAGACGAATAGAAAGGTGGCCGCTCCCGTGAGTTGCTGTCCGGGGATCCCGGAAGCGAGCAGCCACAGGCACATCGGGACCAGAGTAAGGCCGGCCAGGGGAACATAGGACAGGAAATACGCCGCCAGGGTAAACATCCCGGTGGCGGCGACGCCGATCAGATAGATACCGACGAAGAATTGCGCCTGACTTTCCGGCGGCGGAAAAAGGATGGTTCCGACGGTGGCCCAGAGCAGCCCGGCGGCGGTCGTGCCGATGACGAATCGCCGCGCCCATAGTGCCGCCGCGGCCGGCTCCGGAGCGGCGCGGCGGTAGCCGAGGATCAGCCGGTAGCGGGCCAGCGTGACGAGATGATGCGTCACGTACCAGCCGACAAGCAGGGCGGTAGAGGCCGACGACCAGAGGACGACGAGGACCAGCGTCGCACCGATGACCGACATGGCCAGCGTATGCGGCGTCAGCTGGTAGACCAGCGCGATCTGCTCGGCAAACACGCGTGCCGCGAAATCGCTCGGTCGGTATTCGGCGTGAGTCATCGCCGGTGGCTGTCGGCTACCAGCGATAGCCGTAGCGCTCGAGCAATTGCGCGGTTTCGCACAGAGGCAAGCCCATCACCCCCGAGTAACTGCCGGCGAGGTGCTCGACGAACATCGCGGCACGACCCTGGATGCCATAGGCGCCTGCCTTGTCCATCGGTTCCCGGCTTGCCACGTAGCGGTCGATCTCGCGCTCGTCGAGCTGGCGGAAGCGGACTTCGCTGATCGACAGCGCCGATTCGATGCGGCCTTCGTAGCCGAGCGCCACCGCCGTCAGGACGCGATGCGTCTGGCCGGAGAGGCGGCGCAGGATGCGCGCCGCATCCGCCGTGTCGAGCGGTTTGCCGATCAATTCGCCGGCCAGATCGATCGTCGTGTCGGCGGCCAACACCGGCTGCGCGGGCAGCTTTCGCCATTGGACGATGCGGCAGCCGTGCTCGGCCTTGGCATGGGCGACGCGTTGCACGTAGCCGACCGGGTTCTCGCCAGGCCGTGGCGTCTCGTCGAGTTCCGCTTCGTGGCGCGCCAGGCCGCGGAAGACGATGGTATCGAACTTGACGCCGATCTGGGCCAGCAACTCGCGCCGTCGCGGGCTGCGCGACGCCAGGTGTACGCGGGGCGGCGGTGGCGGGGTGAGCGTCATTCAGCCCTCGCGATGGTAAGGGTGCTGGCGCACGATGCTGATCGCACGATAGAGCTGTTCGCAGAGAATCAGGCGGGCAATGGCGTGCGGCAAGGTCAGGCTGGACAGGCGGATGGTCTCGTCAGCCTGTTGTTTCAAGCTTTCGTCGACGCCGTCGGCGCCGCCGATCACGAAGGCCGTCGCGCCACCGGTACGCATCCAGGCCGCCAGGCGTTCGGCCAGTTGGCGCGTCGCCAGGTCGACGCCGCGCTCGTCGAGAACGATGATCCGCTGGTAGCCGTTCAGCGCGGCGAGCAGGCGGGCTTTCTCGGCCGCCAGCAGTTGTGCGCGGTTTTTCGCACCGCGCGCTTCCGGCCGGATTTCGACGATCGCCAACGGCAGTTCGCGCGGCATGCGCCGGATGTACTCGGCGCAGCCCTGGATGACCCAGTCCGGCGCCTTGTGGCCGACCGCCAGAATGCCCAGTTTCATCCCTCGCCGAGGTGGCTGGCTTCGGCCGCGGCTCGGTGCAGTCGCTGCGCTGTCTTGCCGCCCCACAACTCTTCGAGTTTGTAGTAGCTGCGGATGGCCGGTTGCATCACATGTACGACGATATCGCCCAGGTCGACCAGAACCCACTCGCCGATTTCCTCGCCTTCGCACGAGAGGACGCCGGCACCAGCTTCGCGCACCTTGTCCTGGACGTTGCGGGCCAGTGACTTGACCTGGCGGTTGGAGTCACCACAGGCAATGACCAGGCGGTCGAAGAGCGGCGTCAGCCGGCTGGTGTCGATCACTTGGATGTCGCGCCCCTTGATGTCTGCGAGCGCGTCGACGACGAGTCTTTCGAGTTGAGCGAGTTTCATTGCGCGGTCAGTTCTCCTGGTAAAGGCGGTGCTGCTGCAGATGGGCGAGCACTTCGTCAGGCAGCAGATAGCGCGCACTACGGCGGCCGGCGAGCAAGGCGCGAATCTGCGTTGCCGAGATCGCCAGTTGGGTGGTGGCAAACGAAGCGATGCGTCCGCACGGCGATTCGGCGAGCGCCGCGGGACGGTCGCAGAAGCGCTGTCGCCAGTCGGCCGCCAGTGCGGCGGGCAATTGGCCGAGATCGATAGGGTGGCCGGGCCGATGGGCAACCGCCAGGTGTGCCAGATCGTACAGCGATGGCCAGCGATGCCAGGCGGGCAGGGCGGCAAACGCGTCGGCGCCGAGCAGCAGGACCAGCGGGCGTCGTGGGCCATAGTGATCGACTTGCCGCAGGCGCTCGAGGGTGGGAACGGTGTAGCTCGTGCGGGCCGCTTCGACTTCGGCCGTATCGAGCACGAAGCGCGGGTTGTCGGCAATCGCCAGACGAACCATGGTCAGCCGCTGCCATGCGGCGACTCGCGGCGTTTCGCGCAGCGCCGGCTGGCCAGCCGGAATCCAGCGGATTCCGGCCAGGTCGAGCGCGTCGACGGCTTCCTCGGCGAGGCGCAGGTGTCCGTAATGGACCGGATCGAAGGTGCCGCCGTAGATTCCCAGCGGCCTGTCGTCCTGCGCTTCAGGCATCGACGTCGGTACTGACGAAGACGTCCCGGTAGCTGACGTAGAAGCTGGCGAACAGCGTCGGCGCGAGAACGAGGATGATCAATACCATGGCCATGACGGCGAACAGACCGCTACCCTCGGGCAGCAGCACCGCCAGTAGTCCCAGGAGCAGACCCGGAATCAGCGCCGCCACGCAGACGATGGCCAGCGCGTAGACCAGGAACGCCCGCCAGTTCCGGGCGCAAGCGAAGAAACTGAAGAACAGCGCCTTGGCCGGCGAAAAGCCGTGCCAGGCGGCGAGCAGCGGCGCGTACCAGTAGGCCATGATGAGCGGACAGAGCAGCGCCAGAGCTATCTGGAGGGCCGACAACAGGCTGCCGTCGGCGACCGACTTTTCGTCGTATTTCTCGCCGATCAGCATCAGGCGCATCAACTCGCCGCCGTCGGCCAACGCGGACAACGCGAGAATCCCGCTGGTCGCTACGAGGTAGATCGCGCCAAGCGTCAGCAAGGAGCGCAGGTTGCTCTGGAAGCCGGAAAAAAGGATCTGCGGCGCCAACGGCTGACCCCGCTCGATGAGGCGGCAGGCGTTCATCAGGCTGACCGAAAAGGCTGGAATGCAGAGCGTGCTGGCGATCGTGCCGAGCCAGGGGATGACGTTCACCAGGGCCATCAACATCCAGTAGCTGACGATCAGGAAAGGCAGCATCAACTGATTGCGACGGAGGATGCCGAATCCGCCGGTCAGCCAGCGCCAGCCGCGTGCGGCGGGAAGAGTCAGGGCTTGCATGGCGTGAGAGTGTTCAGGCGGCGACGAAGATGTCGCGATAAGACGCATAGACGGCGCCGGCCAGCACGGGCCCGAGGACCAGAAAACCGAGGCCGAAAGGTAGCGCGGCAAAAAAAGCGAGCACCATGACGATCAGTCCGAACACCAGAAACACGACCAAGTTCCTGAGGCAGGCGTTGAAGCTCGCCTTCAGCGCGTCGACCGGCGCCAGGTTGTTGAACATCACCAGCGCCGGTGCAAACCAGATCGCCATGGCGATCGGTATCGACAGCGCCAGCCAGAGCGTCGCGGCCACCAGCATGCCGCCGACCGCCAGGCCGGCGCCGGCCGGATTGCCCATCAGCAGGCCACCGGCCACGCTGCCGCCGCCGAACACGACCACCAGCAGGCCGACCACCAGCATGCCCAGCATGTAGAGTACGCCGAGCATCATCAGCGGGCCGGTGTTGCGCTGGAAACCGGCGAACAGGTCGCCGATTTCCAGCGGCTCGGCGTTGGCCACCTTCCGGCAGGCGACCAGCATGCCGGCGCCGAGTACCGGCATCAGCAGATGCGCGGCGAGCTGACCGATCAGGGGGACGATCGCCAGACCGATGAAGAGTACGATGACGATCACCATCATCGCAATCCAGGCACCGGGATTGGAGATGAAGATCGTCCAGCCCTGTTTGAGCCAGTCGAACGAGTCGGCGATGTCGACGCGACGGCTGGCGCCGTTGAAGACGGGAGCGGGAATCGGGAAGTGTTCGTTGTCCATGGCCGTGCCGAGGTGGTGGTAAGGATGTGGATGCTAGCCGCCCTGGCATCGTCAGGCAAGCCGGGCAGGAGCGGGGTCGGCGGCGCGACGGGCGAGCAGGATGGCCCGGTAGGTCGCCGGTTCTCGCGCCACGACCAGTTTGCCGGGTCGTGGCAGATGACGGTCGTACAGTCGCGACAGCCAGAAACGTAAGGCGGCGGCGCGCAACATCGTCGGCCACGCCAGGCGCTCGCGGCGGTCGAGCGGCCGGCGTGCGTCGTAGGCGGCAAGCAAGGCGGCGCTGCGTGCCTCGTCCAATTCGCCATCGGCCGAAGTGCACCAGTCGTTCACCGTGACGGCGAGGTCGAACAGCAGGTCGTCTACCCCCGCGAAGTAGAAATCGAGCAGGCCGCTGACGCGATGGCCGACGAACAGCACGTTGTCGCGGAAGAGGTCGGCGTGGATCACGCCACGTGGCAGGTCCGGCGGTCGGCTGGCCTGCTGATGAGCGAGTTCGTCGCGCAGCAATTGCGCATCGTCTGCCGCGAGCTGCGACTCGATCTGCGCCGCGACGCCCGCGCACCAGGCCGTATCGCGTTGGTGTGGCAAGGGATTCGGGTACGACTGCGCGGCCAGATGGAGGTCGGCCAGGAGGCGGCCGATGGCCGCGCATTGCGCCAGGTCCGGCGCACTTTCCGAGCGTCCGGGCAGCCGCTGGACGATCACCGCCGGTTTGCCACCGAGTTCGGTGAGATACCCGTCGTGGACAGTCGCGACCGGGGCCGGACACGGGATGGCGCGCTCGGCCAGGTGCGCCATCAGCCCGACATAAAACGGAATCGCCAGACGGTCGACGACTTCGAAGATCGTCAGCACGTAGTCGCCCTGGGTCGTGGTGAGGTAAAAGTTCGAGTTCTGCACGCCCTCCGCGATCTCTTCGAGCGACTGCAGCGTCCCCAGCGCATAGCCCGCCAGGCAGGCGCTCGCCTGCTCGGCACTAAGCGAGGTAAAAACCGACACGACGCTTCGGCAGAGCTCGCCGGCCGGGGTTCGCGCGCTCCGTGGCCAGGCTCAGAAGGTACCGATGACCCACTGCGGCACGCTCACGTCATGGCCACCCATGGTTTCCTGGCTGAAGTTGCCGTCTCCTTGACGGTCGATCAGCCAGTAGGGGATGCCGTCCGCCGGGATCACCTTGATGCGGTAAAGCCGGCCGTTGATGCGGTGTTCCTCGACCGTGTCGCTGTCGCGTTTCCTGATCGTCACCTCGGGTTCGAGTGCCGCGTCGAAGGGTGCCATTTCCGGTGGCGGCGGCGGGACAGCCGGCAGGGCCTGCAGATCCTGGTTCTGTGCGACAGCCGCGGCAGCGGTAAAGGCGAGGACGGCGAACAGGGCTGGCGTGCGGCGCATGGGAAAGCTTCCAGGTGGTCGATCGGAGAATGGCATCAAGCAATGCCGATTGTAGTACAGATTGCGCGACAGGCTTTGTTCGCAGGGCAATCGCGTGAATGTCTTGGTCGTCGAGAGCTTGCCGCGCTCCAGGTCTTGCCCCGTTCCGCTTCCTGTTGGCGAGATGCAGCGAGTACAGGAAAGCTTTCATCCAGCACCACTTGACCGCCCTGTCGGCGTTCGCGAGCCAGCGCCTTGCCGGCGAGTCCCGCGGCCTCCCCGCAGCTCCGGAAGCAGCCATCGCCCTGGCTCAGCGTTCGCGCAGGCTCTCGTCGGCGTGCTGCAGCAGCGGACTGAGAAAGTACTCGATGACCCGCCGCCGGCCGGTTTTCACCTCGACGGTGACCGCCATGCCCGGCGACAACTGGACGACCTTGCCCTCGACCGGCATCGTCGTGCGGCCGAGTAGCACGCGTGCCGAGTAGATCAGCCCCCTCTTCTCGTCGTTGATCGCGTCGCCCGAGACATGCGTCACCCGCCCCGGAACCGTCCCGTGGCGGGTAAAAGGGAAGGTCTCGATCTTCACCACCGCCTCCTGCCCGGCATCGACGAAGCCGACGTCCTTGTTCTCGATGAAGGCTTCGACTTCGAGCGGATTGTCGACCGGAACGATCACCATCAGCGCCTGCGCCGGCGTCACGACGCCGCCGACGGTAGGCACCGCCAGTTGCTGCACCGTTCCGTCCACTGGTGCCGTCAGCGTCAGCAGACGGCCGCGCGACTCCGCCTTGATCAGTTCCTGGCCGAAGGTGCTGGCCTTCTGTTCCGCCTCGTTCAGGGTGTCGAGCGCCAGCCGCCGCGTTTCGGCGATCAGCGCCGCACGCTGCCCCCGGACCTCGGCGATCGCCGCCGTCAGTTCCCTGAGCCGGCTGCGCTGCGTCGCCAGATCGCCCTCCTGCTCGATGCGTACCTGCTCCTTCTCCAGGTAGCCGTGCTTCGAGATGAACTCCTTGTCCACCAGATCGCGAAAATCCAGCGCCCGCTGGCGGGCGATGGGCACCGTCTGCTCCAGCTTGCCCACGATCTCCTGCGTCGAGCCCAGTTCCGCCTGGCGGCGCTCGAGGTCGGCGTCGATACGCCGCCGCCTGGCCTGGTACTCGCCGTACTGGCCGTCGAGAATACGCTGCTCCTGCGCCTGGCGCTCGGCCGGAACGTCCGGCAGCCGCTCGAGCACCGGCGGCAGGCCGGCGTCGATCGCCGCCAGCAGCGCACGCGCCCGGGCGCCCTGCGCGAGCGCGCTGATGCGGTCGTTGGCGAAACGCGCGCGGTCGGCTTCGGCACTCGTCGCGTCGAGTTCGAGCAGCACCTCGCCGGTCTTCACCGGCTGCCCGTCGCTCACCCGGATCGCCTTCACGGTCGCCGTCTCGAAAGGCTGGATCGTCTTGCTCCGGTCGCTCGGGACGATGCGGCCGCGCGCCGTGGCGACGATGTCGATCTGCCCGAAAACCGCCCACAGCACGGCGATCGCGGCAAAAGCGACGAGCAGCCACATGGCCGCGCGCGGCGCCGGCGAGACCGGCGTCTCCTGCAGCTCGAGCGCCGCCGGCAGGAACTGCGTCTCGTGCGGCAGGCGCGGCGGGTCGTCGAGACGCTTCCGCTCGCGCCAGGACTGTCCGAAAACGGCGGCGTAACGCCGCCCGAGATCGAGCGCCGCGGCCAGCCGTGGCGTGCGCGGCCGGCTCATCGCGCCGCCCCCTGCTGCAGCCGATGCAGCCGGGCGTAGTGCCCCGCCTCGTGCGCCAGCAGTTCGGCGTGCGTCCCCTGTTCGGCGATCTGCCCGCGGTCGATGACCACGATGCGGTGCGCATCGCGCACGGCGCTCAACCGGTGCGCGATGATGAGCACCGTCCGACCCTGGCAGATGCCCTGCATGTTGTTCTGGATGACGCGCTCCGACTCGTAGTCGAGCGCGCTCGTCGCTTCGTCGAAAATCAGGATGCGCGGGTTGCCGATCAGCGCCCGGGCGATCGCGATGCGCTGCCGCTGGCCGCCGGAGAGCGTCGCGCCATGTTCGCCGACGACCGTATCGTAGCCTTCCGGCAGTTCGAGAATGAAATCGTACGCGCCGGCCAGCCTGGCGGCGGCGATCACCGCCGGCATCGGCAGCCCGGGGTCGGCGAGTGCGATGTTGTCGCGGATCGTGCGGTTGAACAGCATGTTCTCCTGCAGCACGACGCCGATCTGCCGGCGCAGGCTGCCGGTGTCGGCGAGCGCCAGGTCGACGCCGTCGATCAGCACGCGGCCGCGCTCGGGGACGTACAGCCGCTGCACCAGCTTGGCGAGCGTGCTCTTGCCCGAACCCGAACGGCCGACGAGGCCGATCACCTGGCCGGCTTCGATGGTCAGATCGATGCCGCGCAGAATCTCCGGCGAATCCGGGCGGTAGCGGAAGACGACCTGGTCGAACTCGATGCGCCCGGCGAGCGGCGGCAGCGTGCTGCGGTTGGCGCGCGCGATCTCCGGCCGGGCGTTGAGGATGTCGCCCAGGCGCTGCACCGAAATGCCGGTCTGCTGGAAGTCCGTCCACAGTTGCGCCAGGCGCATCACCGGCGTCGCGACGCGGCCGGCCAGCATGTTGAAGGCGATCAACTGGCCGACGGTGAGTTCGCCGTCGATCACCAGGCGCGCGCCGAGCCACATCGTCGCCACGGTGACGAGCTTGCCGATCAGCGAAACGCCTTCGTGCGCCAGCGTGCCGAGCGTCGCGCAGCGGAAGCCGGCGCTGACGTAGGCCGCCTGCTGATTCTCCCAGCGGCGCGTCATCTGCGGTTCGACGGCCATCGCCTTGAGCGTGTCGAGGCCGTTGATCGTCTCCACCAGAAAAGCCTGGTTTTCGGCGCCGCGGTTGAACTTCTCGTTCAGCCGGGCGCGCAGGAGCGGCGTGATGGCCAGCGACAGGACGAGGTAGCACGGCAGCGAGGCGACGACGACGAGCGTCAGCCAGCCGCTGTAGGCCAGCATGACGGCGATGAAGACGACCGAGAAGACGAGGTCGAGGAGCAGCGTGATGGCGTTGCCGGTGAGAAACTGGCGGATGTTCTCGAGTTCGCGCACGCGCGCCACGGTGTCGCCGACCCGGCGCGCCTGGAAGTAGGCGAGCGGCAGGTTGAGCAGGTGACGGAACAGGCGCGCGCCGAGTTCGACGTCGATGCGGCTCGTGGTGTGCGCGAAGACATAGGTCCGCAGTGCGGAGAGGGCGACCTCGAAGACGACGACGACCAGCAGGCCGCCGGCGATGACGTCGAGCGTCGTCAGCCCGCGGTGCACCAGCACCTTGTCCATCACCACCTGGAAGAAGAGCGGCGTGACGAGCGCGAAGAGCTGCAGGACGAAGGAGACGAGCAGCACTTCGCCGAGCAGCTTGCGGTATTTGACGACCGCCGGGATGAACCAGGTGAAGTCGAAGCGCGCCAGTTCGCCGGCCAGCGAGGCGCGCGAGGCGAAGAGGATCAGTTCGCCGCTCCAGCGCGCGGCGAAGTCGGCGTGGCCGAGGATCTGCGGGCGCGCGAGCCCGGGATCCTGGATCAGAACCTGCCCGGCGTCGGCGCGCGCGACGATGAAGAAGCGGCCGTCGACGGCGCGCGCCAGCGCCGGCAGCGGCGTGCGGTCGAGGCGCGAGAGGTCGCTGCGCACGAGCCGCGCGCGCAGGCCGAGGGCTTTGGCGGCGAGGAGGATCTGGGGAGCGGCGAAGGGCTGGCCGGCTTCCTGAAAGTCGTGCGCGAGCTGGTCGGGGTCGGCGGCGACGTGATGGAAGCGGGCCAGCATGACAAGGCCGGCGAGGCCGCTGTCGAGCGGCGGCGCGGCGTGGGCGCCAGCGGCGGAGGGCCCGGCGCCGGCCTCGGGCGCCGCCGCCGGGCGGGGCGCCCCCGGCGCGGCGCCGGGTGGCGGTGCGCCGTCCGGCGCGCCTGGCGTCGCCGGACGGCGGGCGGCATCGCGCGGCGGGCTCGCTTCAGGCATGAGCGATCCTCTCCCCCGCCGGCCGGCGGGGAAGTGCGAGGCGAAGCGGCACGCCTACTGCCAGTTGGCCGCCAGCACCGGCGCCAGGGCGTCCTGGTAGGCCGGCGGCAGGCTCGTCTGTCCGGCCGCCGGCGGGGAGAAGGCGGCCATCGCCTGCACCAGCGCTTCGACCCGGCTGTCGAGCAGGAGCTTGTTGTCGGCCGTCCGGAACTGTTCGACGTGCGACGACGCGCCCGTGTACCAGTTCTGGATGGTCAGCGAGTCGGTCGTGCCGATGACGCTGACCTGCAGGTCGTTGCCGACGTGGCGGAACCAGAGCTGGTCGGTCGCGATGCCGGCGGCGAACAGTGCGAGGTCGGTGTTGCCGGCCGTCGCGTCGCTGTCGACGACGATGTCGGCGCCGCCGCCACGCGCGAAGCGGTAGCTGTCGTTGCCCAGACCGCCGCTCAGGACGTCGTTGCCGGCGCCGCCGTCGAGGACGTTGGCCAGCCCGTTGCCGCTCAGCGTGTCGTCGAAGGCGCTGCCGGAGAGGTTCTCGATGCCGCTCAGGGTGTCGCTGCCGGCACCGCCGGTGACTTGCGCCGTAGAGACCGCCAGACTGACGCTGACGCCGGCCGTGGCGGAGGCGTAGGAAGCCTCGTCGTTGCCGGCGTCGCCGTTGAGCACGTCGTTGCCGTCGCCGCCACTCAGGATGTCGTTGCCGGCGTTGCCGTACAAGCTGTCGTCGCCGGCGCCGCCGTCGAGGGTGTCGTTGCCGCCGTTGCCGTAAACCGTGTCGTTGCCGCCGTCGGCGTAGACCTTGTCGTCCCATTGGCCGAAGTCGGTGAAGCTGGTGGCGCCGTCGCCCAGGTGGACGCCCAGCGTCGCGACCAGTTGCTGCGCTCCGTACGTCTGGCCGTCGGCGAAGCTGAACTGGCTGACCATCTGGTCGCTTTGGTTGCGGACGCGGTAGAAGTAGTCAACCAGGCTGATCGTGTCGCCGCCGCCGAACTGCACTTCGAGGTGGTTCGCGGAACGGAACAGCGTCGCTTCGCCGGCCGTGTAGTCGGCGACCTGTACCCGGTTGTCGGCGCCGCTGTTCCAGCCGCTGTCGGCGAAGCGGTCGATGCCGTTGCCGCGCTGATAGCGCAAGGTGTCGTTGCCGGCGCCGCCGTCGAGGCTGTCGTTGCCGGCGCCGCCGCTCAGGATGTCGTTGCCGTCGTTGCCGAGCAGGCTGTCGTCGCCAGCGCCGCCGTCGAGGGTGTCGTTGCCGTCCGACCCGAACGCCGTGTCGTTGCCGCCACCCACGAGCAGAATGTCGTCGCCGGCTTGACCGTTGATGTAGTCGAGGCCGCTGACCCCGACATAGATGTCGTCGCCCGCCCCCGGCGTCGCGGTGAAGTGCGAGCCCATCGCCGTCCGGATCGCCTCCCAGTCGCCATCCGCTTCGGCCTGCGCCATCCAGTTGGCGAGAATCTGTTCGCCGCTCCAGCCCATGGCGCGCAGACCCTGGCCGGCGTACTTGATCAGTTCGAGCCGGTCGATGAAGGCGTTCGGCTTGTCGGCCAGGTATTCGGCGTCGAGCTGGCTTTCGAGCGCCGTGAAGTCGGCGTGGATACCGGTTTCGTCGATGCTCAGGGTGACGGCGTCGAGGTAGGATTCGAGTCGTGTCTGCACGACGAGTCCGTCGTAGATGGATTGCTTGAGAGCGTCGTAGCTTTGTTCGAGCAAGGAGGCTTGCTGGTCGGCGAGCTGAAGATAGAGGTGCGTTCCGACCAGACCCGTGGTGGGATCGGTTTCGGTCCGGGTGTTGACGAATTGTCCGTTGCCGCGCATGACACCCAAGTCCTGGACGTCGACGAAGTGGGTGCCGTTGAAGGTTTCGAGAACCTCGATCAGGTGTTCGAGTCGGGCAACCCGGGCGATTTTTGCCTGCAGCGCTGCCGCTTCGGTGGGGGACAGGAGTTCGCCCGACCCGAAGTGGTCTTCCATGCCGGGCAGCCGGTAGTGCAGGGTATAGCCCTTCTCCTGCGCGGCGGCGAGAGACGAGGTGAAGTCGCTGCTCTCGGCCCATTGGTCGATCAGGGCGTCGAGGTTGCCGAGCAGTTGGGCGCGCGTCAGACGGCCGGCGCTGACCAGACTCTGCAGGGTGGCGGCGAGTTCGGGCGACAGGCTGGCGGCTTCGCGCAGGTCGCGCACGGCGCCGCTGCCTTGCATGTCGGGCAGGGTGGCGACGGCGCTGGTGTCGAGGGTGTCGGTGAATTCCCGATGGAAGGTGTCGTCGGCCAGGTTGACGTCGGCGAGGTTGCCGGCGACGGCGCCGGTGGTGCCGACGCTGCCGTCGCTGCGCGTGTAGGTGCCGAGGTCGGCGATCTGGTTGCCGTTGGCGAGCGTCTGGCTGTTGGCGGTCTTGACGACGTCGATCGAGGCGATGCCGAGCGCGTTGAGCGTGAACAACTCGCCGCTCTGGCTGATGCCGTCCTGGTTGAGGTCGCGCCAGACGCGCAGGCCGGCGAACTGGGCGTCGAGGCGGCTGACCTTGCCGTCGGCGTTGCTGTCGAGGTCGGCAAGGGCGGCGAAACCGTCGGCGGCGCTTTTGCCGTCGCTCTTGATCGTCGAGTCGCCGAAGAGTTCGCGGCCGGAGTCGATGACGCCGTTGCCGTTGCGGTCGAGGACGAGGAAGCCGTCGTCGGAACTGACCCAGCCGGTGCCGGTCTTGACGCCGTCGCCGTCGTGGTCGAAGAGGATCGGGTTGGTGGCGGAGGCACCGACGGTTTCGAGACCGTCACCGTCGAGGTCGAGGGTCAAGGGGTCGCGGCGCGGGGTGAAGCGGGAGGAGGCGGTGAAGGTGGAGTTAGTGGCGGGATCAACACGTGCTTTCCCTCGTTCTATGATCTGATTTCGATACTCTGAATACTGTCGCTGTAGATCGTCGCTTGCTGCACCACCCCATGCCCAAGAACCATAAGCGGGTGCTGGAGGCGTTGTATACCACTTTCCATCTTGCTCGTTATACCAATACCCACCGATATTGTTTGGTGGACATGAAAAGTCAACAGTACAATCCCCCAGTCCCGGCGACCAAATAAATAGTCTTACATAAAAAGTATTTGGTGAAAAAAATAATTTGACCAACTTCCCTACGGCTTCCATTGTTTTGTCTCCTATCCAAACAAAACCATTGCCCCTATGAAATAAAGCGCAATAAATAAACCAATAGTCAATGCCAAACGTCCGACCTTGTTCACTGGAAACGGCTTCCTTATTCCCCACTCATACAAGAAAACCATGCCGCAGAAGGCGAAAAACAAGATAAGCTCACCCAGGAAATACTCCTTCATACCCGCATTAGCCAAGGCACAAAAGGTGCAGCGCATCTCGTTGCGACAAATTTAAGAAAAACCGTCGACGTATCAGATGGCGTGCTGTAGTACGCCATTATTTGCCCGGCAAGGTTTGCCGTGGAATTAATGCTCATTGTCTTACCTCCGTTATTTTTCGTTCCAGAATCGCGGTCCCCAAAAAGCCGACCAACCCAATGATCAAACCGACGAATACCGATTCGCGCCCCATCTTTGTTCTGGAATCAGTAGAAGAAAAACGTACACCGCGGTGAGGCCCAGGTCGCAGATGAGTATCCGGCGTCGTCTCTTGGCGTCAAAGCGTGGTTTCTTCACGCTGCCTGAATTAACGGTCTCACGATCTGTGGCCGCACGCCTGGGGTCGGTTTCCGTCATGGCAATTCGTCCTTCCCATCGTTACCCGTCAGCCACCCCGATGAGCTGTGATGGGCAACTATCCGTAGCGGCGCGTCTCCCATCCCACCCACCGCAACCGGCGAACCCGGCGAACCCGGCACCGGGCGCCGATCCGCCTGCCACCAGCCCGACCACCCCAAGGCTCGACGCATTGGCCCCTTCCTACTGCCCATTCGCCGCCACCAGCACCGGTGCAAAGGCGTCCTGCCAGGCGCTCATCGGGCCGCTCTGCGCGGCGGGCGGCGGGGCGAAGGCGGCCATCGCCTGCAGCAGCACGTCGATCCGGCAGTCGACCGGGGGGAAATTGCCACCGAGGTCGCCGCCGATGGCGGCGACGACGCGGGCTTCGCCGCTCGTGCGCCGGACGACCTCTTCTTCCCGAACCGGCGACGCCAAGCCGTCGGAAGCCAGAATCTGGCCGGACAGCGCGCCGACACGGTCGACCCGGCCGTCGCCGTCGCGGTCGAGAACGAGGAAGGCGTCGTCGCTTTCGAGCCAGCCGTCGACGGTCTTGAGTCCCTGGCCGGCCGGGTCGGCGGACGGGTCGGCGGGGTCGGTGCCGCTCGCCACGCGGACTTCCTTGTCGACGGCGAGCGGCTCGCGAGGAGCGGCGGCGAGCGAAGCGGCGGCAAGCGAGGCAAATCGCTGCCAGAACGCGCGCTGTTCGCTTTCCAGCGCACTCGCTGCGCCGGGACGTTCGTTGAGCGGGCCGTCGGTTCCGGACTGGCGACTCGCCGATCGGGCCGATGCCCGGAGTTCCTGCCAGGGGTTGTTCATGAGTGTGACCGCCTTCCTGCGGGTGGGTGGCTGGCGCCGGTGGCGGGAGAAGTCGCCGGGCGAGGCGCACGGGGTGGCCAGGGGCGGCGGGCGGGCGCGGTTCGGGCAATGGGTTTGCTTGCGCGGGCGCGGTGCGAGAGCGTGGTCCGCGTCGCCATGACCGGGTGTGGGGAGGGGTTTTGAGGCGACTGGCGCTCGTCGCGGCGCCGACGGCGGGTGCCGGGCATCGCCGGTCGGCGAGTCGGGCCGCTCATCGCGCCTGCCCCGGCCCGGATCGATTTGCCCCGCACTTCCCCGCTCACTGCACGGCCTTCCTTCCCGCTGCCTCGACGCGTTCCGCGCCCCGCGCCGGGGTCGACGAACGGTCGGCGAGACGGCGCAATGGCGTTCTTTCGTGCGGCGTAGGTTCCGACCGTGCCGGGCGCCGTACCGGGTCTTCTCCCGCTCGGCTCCGGCCGGCGACCCTACCCCCCTCGGTCGCTCGTCGGTCGCGTGCGCCACCTCCTCCAGCGCACTGCGGCGCACTCTACGCCCTGTGCGGGCTGGCCCTTTTGATCGGGGTCAACAAGTAGGCCGGTCGCGCCGAGTTGGAAGTCGATGCGGCTCGTGGTTCGCGCCGGCGCAGGTCCGCGATCCCGCAGGAGTCAAGCTCGATTTCCTCGTTGGTCATGACGAACGAAGACGAAACGGTACTTGCGCCGCTCCTTCGCAACGTCGCTTCAGGCGACGATTTCCTGGCCGCGCTCCTGCACCAAGGGCAAGCGCTCGAGGGCCGTGCCCGTGGGCCGCTGCTGGCCGATTTTCCACTTCCGCACCGTCGAAAGGCGGGTGTTCGGAAGGCGGGCGAACACCGCCTGGCTGACCCGCGCGGCTTCGCGGATTGGCTCGATCTGCTCCGGCGCGAGGGGCGCCACGGGCGGCAGGCGCAGGCGGTCGAGTTCCCGCATCGTGTTTTGATCCCTCACGCCGGCCTGGTGCCGTCCGCCGGCCGTCTCGTGGGCAGTCTCAAGAATCCTGTCGATGTTGCTGCGCTCTAGACCACGTCACGCCATTCCCGATCTGCTGGTGAGCTTGGCCCCGGCAGGCGGCCACGTCATGATCGACGCCATGGGCACTCGGCCAACGCGTGGTCGGGGGACGAACTCTGCCATAATGCCAGGGATTCGCCAGCACCCAGGGCATGGCCGCGCCGGGCCGGGCCCCGGCGGTCTGGTGCGCAAGTTTCCTTTCCTCCTTGTCCTGCCTGCCGATGCCTACTCTGCTGCTGGTTGATGGATCGTCCTATCTTTACCGTGCCTTCTATGCGCTACCCGATCTGCGCACGACGACGGGCGAGCCGACCGGCGCGCTGCATGGCGTCCTGAACATGCTGCGCCGCCTGGAAAGCGACTACCAGGCGGCGAGTGTGGCTTACAAGGCGTGCGTCTTCGACGCCAAGGGAAGAACCTTCCGCGACGACTGGTATCCGGAGTACAAGGCCAAGCGGCCGCCGATGCCTGACGACATGGCGCGCCAGATCGAACCGCTGAACATCGCCATCGCGGCTCTCGGTTGGCCCGTGGTGATCATCGACGGCGTCGAGGCCGACGACGTCATCGGCACGCTGGCCAGGCAGGCCGCGGCGGCCGGCGTCGAGGTGGTGGTGTCTACCGGCGACAAGGATCTGGCGCAACTCGTCGGCCCGCGAGTCAGGTTGATCAATACGATGAGCAACGAGGCGCTAGACGAGGCCGGCGTATGCGCCAAGTTCGGCGTGCCGCCGGAGCGCATCGTCGACTATCTGGCGCTCGTCGGGGACGCGGTCGACAACGTTCCGGGGGTCGACAAGGTGGGGCCGAAGACCGCCGTCAAGTGGCTGAGCCAATACGGCTCGCTCGACGGGCTGATCGCCGCCGCGCCGTCGATGGCTGGCGTGGTTGGCGAGAATCTTCGCCGGTCGCTCGATTTCCTGCCTTTGGCGAAGCGCTTGTTGAGCGTGCGCTGCGATCTCGAGTTGCCGTTCGCGCTGACCGACCTGACGCCTCGTCCAGTCGACCGCGAGCGCCTGGTCGAGCTCTTTACGCGCTACGAGATGCAATCCTGGCGGCGCGACGTGCAGGCCGCGGAGTCGGCCGCTGGCGCGCGGCCTGCCATGGCGGCCGAGAGCGCCGGCTTGCCGGCCGTCCACTCGGGCGTGCCGCCGGGTGGCACGCACCGGGCGGCCTACGAGACGATCGTCGATTGGCCAACCTTCGACGGCTGGCTGCGCAAGATCGAGGGGGCCGCGCTGACCGCCCTCGATACGGAAACGACCAGTCTCGATCCGCTGGCGGCGCGTATCGTCGGCCTGTCGCTCGCTGTCGCGCCAGGTGAGGCGGCCTATCTGCCGCTCGCGCACGATTACCCCGGAGTGCCGGTACAACTGCCGCGCGACCCAGTGCTGGCGCGTCTGAAGCCGTGGCTGGAATCGCCCGGTCACGCCAAGATCGGTCAGCACCTGAAATACGATCAGCACGTCCTGGCCAACCACGGCATCGCGCTGGCCGGTGTCCGGCACGATACGCTGCTGCAATCCTACGTGCTCGAATCCGGCAAGGATGGCGCGCGCGGCCATGATCTCGGGCAATTGGCGGCGCGCCACCTCGGCCTGTCGACCATCGCTTACGAAACGCTGTGCGGCAAGGGGGCGAATCAGATCGGCTTCGACCAGGTGGCGATCGACCAGGCCGCCGACTACGCGGCCGAAGACGCCGACCTCTGCCTGCGTTTGCACACGGTGCTTTATCCGCAGATCCGCTCGGACACCGGGTTGGCGCGTGTTTATGAGGCGATCGAAATGCCGGTGCGCGATATTTTGTTCCGCATGGAGCGTCACGGGGTGCTGATCGACAGCGCACGCCTGAACCGTCAGAGTCACGAAATCGGCAGGCGGCTGCTCGAACTCGAGCAACTTGCGCACTCTGCCGCCGGCCAGCCGTTCAACGTGAACTCGCCGAAACAACTGGCGGAGATCCTGTTCGACAAGCTCGGCCTGCCGGTGAAGAAGAAGACGCCGTCGGGAACGCCGTCGACCGACGAGGAGGTGCTCTCCGAACTGGCACTCGACTACCCGTTGCCGAAAATCCTGCTCGAATCCCGGCAACTCGCCAAGCTCAAAGGCACCTATACCGACAAACTGCCCAAGATGGTCAACAGCGCCACCGGGCGCGTACACACTAGCTACGCGCAGGCGGTGGCGGTCACCGGCCGATTGGCGTCGAGCGACCCGAACCTGCAGAACATTCCGGTACGCACGGCCGAAGGCCGGCGCATCCGCGCCGCCTTCATCGCGCCGCCCGGCAGTTCGCTCGTCTCGGCCGACTATTCGCAGATCGAACTGCGGATCATGGCCCACCTGTCGCAGGACCCACGTCTGCTCGAAGCCTTTGCGCAGGGCGAGGACGTGCATCGGGCGACGGCGGCGGAGATCTTCGGCGTCCGGCCCGACGAGGTCGGTCCCGACCAGCGGCGCGTCGCCAAGGTCATCAACTTTGGACTGATCTACGGCATGAGCGCCTTCGGCCTGGCGCGCGAACTGGCTCTCGAACGCAGCGCCGCACAAGCCTACATCGAGCGCTATTTTGCCCGTTACCCCGGCGTGGCGCGCTATATGGCGACGACGCGCGAGACGGCCAAGGCCAGGGGTTACGTCGAGACGGTTTTCGGCCGCCGGCTGTGGCTGCCGGAAATTCGCTCGAGTCAGGCTGGCCGCCGCCAGGGCGCCGAACGGGCGGCGATCAACGCCCCGATGCAGGGTTCGGCGGCCGATCTGATCAAGTCGGCGATGATTGCCGTGCAAGGCTGGCTGGACGCCGAGTGCCGGCGCAGCCGCCTCTTGCTGCAGGTGCACGACGAATTGGTGCTCGAAGTGCCGGACGACGAGTTGCCGGCGGTACGTAGCGCGTTGCCCCGGCTGATGACCGAGTTCGCCGGATTGCGCGTGCCTTTGGTGGTCGATGTCGGTGTCGGTGCCAATTGGGACGAGGCGCATTGAGCCCTTCGATGGCGGAATGCCGCGCGCCGGCCTGCGGCGCGCTTCGGGTGCGCTCCGACCGCGCAGCCACGGGGGAAGCAAGGGGAGAGGCTGAATCGTCGTCGGGGTTACGTCCGCGGCCGGCGTGCTGACTGGCGAGTGGGCGGTCGAGTCAGCATTGTGGAGCCGCGTTTGGAAACTGTCCCCGGCCTCTCACTCGGCTTGCGCGGCGGTACCACGAGCGGCTTTGACGCTGGGCACATAGGCGAAATCGGCGATCAGGATGTGGTTGTAGAACCAGCCGTTGATCAGAAAGTGGACTTTCTCGGCGATCTCGTCCAGCGTCATCTGCTTGGCGTTCTCGAGCAGTTCGATGAGCATGCGGCGGAACTCCGCGTGCAGGCGCTTATGTGCTTCCAGGCCGGGGTAGTGACAGGCGGCCATCATCTCTTCTTCTTCGCGCAGATGCACCTTGACGTATTCGGTCAACATCGCGAGTGATTTCAGCACCCTGATGTGTTCGCCGTTGCCCGCGAAGGTGGCGGCCAGTTCAAACAGTTGCCGGTGCTGCGCATCGATTGTCGGCAAGCCGACTTCGATTTTCGATGACCACTCGGCCAACTCAAATTTCATTCCTTTCTCCATCCATGGTCGTCGGCTTGCCGGTCAGGACGAAAGCGGGCCCGCCAGGTCGATTTGATCCGAGAGGGCCAGCCAGCGATCCTCGAGCGTTGCCAGCTCTTCAGCAATCTGCTTCAGCCGCCTGCCGGTCGCCGCCAGATCGTGAGGCGACAGCACGGTGGACAAGCGGGCTTCGAGAGAGTGCTGCTCCTTTTGCAACTCGAGCAGATCCTGCTCGATCCTGCCTTGGTCGCGTTGCAGTGCCTTGAGGTTCCCGGGCGTCTTTTTTCCTTCGCCGGCGGCGTCCGACCGCGCCGGCTGCCTGGCGCCCTTCGTCGTTTCTCTGAGGCTTTCGCGGTTGCGTCTGGCTTCGTCGAGCAGGTAGCGCTGGTAGTCGTCGAGGTCGCCGGCGAAGTCCTCCACGCCGCCACGCGCCACCAACCAGAATTCGTCGCATACCGAGCGCAAGAGCGCCCGATCGTGACTGACGAGCATGACGCTTCCTTCGAATTCGTTGAGCGCCATCGATAGCGCTTCACGAGTGGCGAGATCGAGATGGTTGGTGGGTTCGTCGAGCAGCAACAGGTTGGGACGCTGCCAGACGATCATACACAGTACGAGACGTGCCTTCTCGCCGCCGCTCATCGTGCCGACCGGCTGCTTGACCATTTCGCCGCTGAAGTTGAACGTGCCAAGGAAGGTGCGCAAGTCCTGCTCGCGGTCGCTTTGTCCGTTCGCCGCGCCTTCCCTGGCCAGGCGCAGCAGGTGTTCGAGCGGGGTTTCGGCCGGGCGCAGGACGTCCAGTTCCTGTTGCGCGAAGTAGCCGATGTTGAGGCCACGTCCCGCGTGGATGACGCCAGCGGTGCAAGTCAGGACGCGCGCGATCGTCTTGACCAGCGTCGACTTGCCCTGGCCGTTGGCGCCAAGGATACCGATCCGCTGACCGGCCAGTACCGACCGCCTGACTTGGCGGACGATCACGGTCGGCGGCGTACCGGCCGGAGCGTCCGCTGGTGGCGGATAGCCGAAGGAGGTGTCTTCCATGACCAGCATCGGGTTGGGCAGGCTGGCCGGTTCACGGAACTCGAAACTGAAGTCGGCGCTGGTCAGTATCGGCGCCAGGCGCTCGATTCTTTCCAGCGCCTTGATCCGGCTCTGCGCCTGTCTGGCCTTGGTGGCCTTGGCCTTGAAGCGAACAATGAAACTCTGCAGGTGGGCGATTTTCTCCTGCTGCTTCTGATACGCGTTCTGCTGCAGTTCCAGTTGCTGGGCGCGCAGTTCCTCGAAGGCGCTGTAGTTGCCGCCATAACGCGTCAGCTTGCCGTTTTCCAGGTGCAGCGTCACCGTGCTGACCGCGTCGAGAAACTCCCGATCGTGGCTGATCACCAGCAAGGTGCCCGCGTAGCGTTTGAGCCAGGACTCGAGCCAAACCAGAGCGTCGAGGTCGAGGTGATTGGTCGGCTCGTCGAGCAGCAGAAGATCGGACGGGCACATCAGCGCCCGCGCCAATTGCAGACGCATTCGCCAGCCCCCCGAGAAGCTGTCGACCGGTTGGTCGAGGGCGCTCGGTTTGAAACCCAGGCCGAGGATCAGCGTCTGCGCGCGCGCCTGCGCATCGTGTGCGCCGGCGTCGTGCAAAACCATGTAGGCGTGCGCCAGTCGCTCGCCGTCGCCGGCGGCTTCGGCCAGGCGCAGCTCGGCCTGCGCGGCGAGCAGCGCTGTATCGCCGCCGAGCACGAAGTCGGTCGCGCTGTCGGCGCTGGACGGCATTTCCTGCGTGACCTGCGCCAGGCGCCAGTGCGCGGGGCGCGAGAACTCTCCGGCGTCTTCGTGCAGGCTGCCGTCGAGCAGCGCGAACAGGGTCGTCTTGCCGGCTCCGTTACGGCCCACGAGGCCCGCCTTTTCGCCCGGGTTGACGGTCACTGATGCCCCATCCAGCAGGGCCTTGCCGCCACGGCGCAGGGTGACGCCCTGCAGGGTGATCATGCCGCGGCGACTATGGCCGATCGACCGGCGGTGGCCGCGCGGCGGTGTTCGGGCGCGGCGCGGTCGAGCTTCATCGGAAGATCACGGTCTTGTTGGCGTGCACCAGCACCCGGTCTTCGAGGTGGTAACGCAAGCCGCGCGCGAGAACCGCCTTTTCGATGTCCTTGCCGTAGCGCACCATGTCTTCGACCGAATCGGAGTGGTCGATGCGAATCACGTCCTGCTCGATGATCGGTCCCTGATCCAGCTCACTGGTGACGTAGTGGCAGGTGGCGCCGATCAGCTTGACGCCGCGCTGGTAGGCCTGGTGGTAGGGGCGGGCACCCACGAAGCTCGGCAGAAAGGAATGGTGAATGTTGATCATCTGGCCGGGGTAGCGGTCGCACAGGTCGGGCGGCAGGATTTGCATGTAGCGCGCGAGCACCATCGTGTCACCCTTGACTTCGTCGTAGATGCGGCGGATCTCGGCGTAGGCGGCTGGCTTGTTGTCCGGGTTGACCGGCACGTGGTGGAAGGGGATGCCGTGCCATTCCACGAGTGCCTTGAAGGAGTCGTGATTCGAGATGACGCAGCAAATCTCGATATCGAGTTCCTTGGATTGCCAGCGCGAAAGGAGATCGTAGAGGCAATGCTCCTGCTTGCTGACCATGATCACGACGCGCCGTTTCACCGCCGAATCACTGATCTTCCAGGTCATCGACAGTTCGTCGGCGAGTGGCCGAAAGCGCTCGCGGAACTCAGCCAGGTGGAAGGGTAGGGAATCGGCTCGCACTTCCATGCGCATGAAGTAGCGGCCATCACGGTCACCGTTGCCGTCGTCGGCATGATAGCTCGATTCGAGGATCCAGCCGCGATGCTGAGCGATGAAGCCCGAGACGCGCGCAATGATGCCGACCTGATCCGGGCAGGATCCGGACAAGGTGTAGAAGCGTCGCACTGGCATCAGCCGGCGGATGCCCGGCGCAGTTGGGCAGTAAAGGCCTGGTCGATTGCCGCGCGCAGTTCGGGATAGGTGTGGGTCACTGGAAACTGCGGGAACTCACGACTGACGTTCTCGGGCGGGTGAAAGAGTATGCCCGCGTGGGCCTCGGAGAGCATGGCCGTGTCGTTGTACGAATCGCCCGCCGCAACGACCGAAAACTGCAGATCCTTCAATCGCCGCACCGCCTCGCGCTTCTGATCGGGCATGCGCAGTCGGTAGTTGACCAGTCGGCCGTCAGCGTCGGTGACCAGACTGTGGCAGAACAGCGTCGGCCAGCCAAGCTGCCGCATCAGCGGGTGGGCGAACTCGTAGAAGGTATCCGACAGAATGATCAACTGGTAGGCTTCACGCAGTTCGTCAACAAAGGAGCGCGCACCGTCGAGCGGGCCCATCTCGGCGATGACCTGCTGGATGTCGCGCAGCCCGAGACCCTTGTCAGCCAGCAGGCGCAGGCGATACTTCATCAGCTTGTCGTAATCCGGTTCGTCGCGCGTGGTCAGGCGTAACTCGGGGATGCCGGTGCGCGTGGCGAACTCGATCCAGATTTCAGGGACCAATACGCCTTCGAGGTCGAGGCAGACGATTTGCACGGCGGGCTCCCAGAAGCTGTGTTGGGCTTAAAGCGGCGATTCTACCAAATCTCCTGCGCCGGGGCCTCGATAGCGACAGGATGGTCGGCGAACGAGCGGCCAGCGGTTCGAGAAGGCCCGACTTGCGCGCTGGCGAGGATGTCCAGACGCCGGCCTCGGCGATATATAGTGCACGGGTGTTCGGTTCGCACGCCCGACGGGTGCGTAAGGAGAAATTGATGTCTGTGAGCGGTTGGCTGGGAGGGTTTTCGCTGTGCTTGCTGTGCTCCGGGGCGGTGGCCGGAGACGAGGCGGCGCCGCCGCCGGAGGTTCCACAGACGCTCGAAGAGGCGACGGCGCAGCGCGCGCGGGCCGAAGCGATGCGCGCCGAGGCGGAGCGCCTGCACACGGACGAGCAGGCCCGGTGCTATCGCAAATTCCTAGTCAACGATTGTCTCATCGAGGCCAAGAAGCGCTATACCGAGGCGATCGTCGAAGCGCGCCGGCTCGACCAGCCGGCACGGGAGTTCGAGCGCGAGGCCAAGAGGCAGGAACTGGCCGCCAAGGAAGCGCAGCGGGCGGTCGACCTGGCGCGGCGCGAAGCCGAGCAAAAAGAAAGCGCCGAGCGTTATCGCAGCGAGGAAGCGGCGAAGGCGGCCGAGCGCGAAAAGAAGCTGGCGGACAAGGCTCGGCAGGCCGAGGAAGGGCGCCGGAAAGCGGCGGCGGACGAAGCGCGTCGCCAGGCCAAGCTCGAGAAACGGGCCAAACAGGACGCCGAGCGGGCGGCAAAGAAATCCGCTAGTCAGTAAGTCGTGGCGGCCGCGCGATCGGCTTTCTCGGCCTGCTGGGCATGGTCAGGAAGGCGGGCGGTCAGCGTTCAGCAAATCGTCCGGCGTCGCCGCGAGAAACCTCGCCGCCGGCGTCCATCGACCAGGGATGTGACGACAGGCCCAGACGACGAGTTGCTGAATCACTGGCAGCAACTCCGCCCCCTTTCGGGTGAGGAAATACTCGTAACGAACCGGTTTCTCCTGGTAGACGCGCCGCTCGACAATGCCCAGCTTTTCGAGGCGGCGCAAGCGACTGGCAAGTATGTTGGTGGGAATGCCTTCCGGTGACGATTGGAAGTCGCCAAACCGGCGCTTGTCCACGATCATGTCGCGAACGATGACCAGAGTCCACTTGTCTCCCAGCAGGTCCAGGGCGGAAGCCAGGGGACATCGGGAACGGTAGTTTTCATCGGTTTCGGAGTTCACGGCGCTTACTCTAACCGCGGCATCGTGATGTTTGCAAATTCACACTTGCAAATAACAAGTCTCTGTGCCACCCTACGCAAGTGACTTTTGATTTGCAAGTCACGCGTTTGTTGTCCTATTCACTTGAGGAGAAACTCATGGATGATCCCACCCAGACAGCCCCAAGCTTGGCAGGTGCCTGCTTATGTCGCGCGGTGCGTTACGAAGTCCACGCCAGTCCGGTCATGACCGGCATCTGCTATTGCACCAGTTGCCGAAAACTGAGCGGCGCCGGGCATGCTTTCCACGCCTTGTTCCCCGCGGCGGCGGTGAAGGTCGAAGGCGACGTTCGCGACTACCGGTGGATGGCCGACAGCGGCCATCAGGTGACCACCAGTTTCTGCCCGATCTGTGGCAGCCCGCTGTTCGGCCGAAGTTCCGGCATGCCGGGAACCCTCACGCTACGCGTCGCCAGCCTGGAGGACCCCTCCGCCATCCAACCCCAGATGGCGATCTACGTCGACCGCCTTCTCCCTTGGGACCATCTCGACCCGTCCTTGACCGCCTTCCCTGCCATGCCACCAATGGAAAAGCCGGCATAAACGTGGTGCCATCCGAACCAGCGCCAGGATGACGCCGGTTCGGCGGGGCTGACTGGCCCCCGGTCTGAAGGTCGGCGCGGAGTGGCGCGGCGCTTCGTCAGTCCAGTCCCCGGCGGCGTCGTTCGGCCGTCGGCGACCAGCGAAACCATGGTTCGCGCTTTCGTGGCCGTGCTGGACTCGCCGACCATCGAACTGTAAAATCGGTTCCCCGCGCAAAAAAAGCCAGTTGATGATCGTTTCCATAATACAACCATGTTTCGTGCCCTGGCTCGGTTATTTTGAACAGATGGCCCTGGCCGATGTTTTCATCTATTTGGACGACGTCCAGTACACGAAAAAGGATTGGCGCAACAATAACCAACTGAAGTCGCCATACGGTGCCAAGCCGATCCACGTTCCGGTGAGCAATGCTTCGACCGGAATATTGATCAACGAGGCGCTGATTTCCTACAATGAAAAATGGGAAGAGGTTATCTTGAACAAGTTGCGCGAATGGTACAAGAAGGCACCGTTTTTTAGCCAGGTCGTGGCACTGGTCGAGTCCGTCATACACCGGAAATATCAGAAGCTGGTTGACTTGAATTATGGACTGAATGCCGCTATTTGCCAGTACGTCGAAATCGATACCCCGACCCTGCGTGCCTCCGACATTCCCAAGCGAACGGTGGACAAGAACGCCAGGATCCTCGAGCTCTGTCAGCACTGCCCAGGGATCAAGGTCCTTTACGACGGGAAGTCGGCGCAGCGTTTTCTCGATGTCGAACTGTTCAAAAAAAACGGCATCGAGGTCGTTTTCCAGGACTATGTTCATGTGCCCTACAGACAACTTTGGGGAGATTTTCTGCCTTACATGTCGGTGCTCGATCTGCTGATGAACCATGGCCCGAAGTCTCTGGGAATGATCGTCAACGACTGCTCGGTGGCGAGACTGAGTAGCGCGCTGGGGCGTCGATGAGAACTTGCCCGGTGTCCGGCAGCGAGGCATGGGAGCCGGTTTACTCTTCGGTCGGCGGCCGTATCATGACCGGCGACCAGCGAATCGTCAGCGGACGGCTTGCCAAGCTCATCTGTCCGGCGAGTGGCGTGGTGGCCAACGAACTGGCCTTTTCGCCAGACGAGTTGGAAGTGCTGTATGGCCGCGAGTACGAGTTGAATACTTTGGGCAGAGAGGAGCATTTTTTTTATACGCCACAAGGCATCGTCGCCAGATCGCAAGTCTTTTTCGAGTGGGTTGTCCCTCATCTGCCGGAAAACTTCGACTCATTGTTGGAAATCGGTTGTGGCGAGGGCAATCTTCTCGCGAGGATTGCCGCGCGCTATCCCGAGCGCAACTGCGCCGGCTTCGACGGCAGCCATAAGGCGGCGCAGCTCGCGCGTGCCAAGGGGCTGAAGGTCGAACAGTGCATTATAGACGGCGAGCGGCCGATTCCCACGGCCGATGTTTTTCTGCTGGTCAACGTAATTGAGCATATCGAGGACATACCCTTGCTGCTCGCCTGTCTCCGGAATTCCTTGAGCGAGCGCGGCCGACTTATATTCTGCCTGCCCATTCAGGATTATGGCGGTTACGACGTATTCTTTGCCGAACATGTCTGGCATTTTACGGCCGATCAATTCGCGTGTATTTTGAGAAGGAATGGCCTGACGATCGTGCACAGCGACACCGAGCATGCGATCAATCACGGGATCGGTCTCTTCGTGTGCGAAAAATCGGCTGGCGAAGCGCCGCCGGTAGCCACCGCCTACAGCGACGTCATACGGCAGAACGTGGCCGTCTGGCGGGATAGATTTCGCCAGCTCGACGACTATGTCACGGCTCATCGCTTTGGCCGAGTGGCGATTTTTGGCGCCGGCGAGGTTGCCACTCTATTTCTGACTTTTACTTCCTTGGCGCGCTGCAATATTGTCGCCTGCATCGATGACACCAAGAGTCCCGGCGAAGAAAAGCACGGCATTCCGATTTATGGCTCCGAGTGGCTGACCGAACACCAGGTGGATTGCTTGTTTCTGACTGTAAACCAGAAATATCATGCGCGGATTAGGGACAAGCTGCGGGACGTAGCGGTCAGGATTCATGCGATCTATTGAAGTTCGTGTTCGTTACTGCGCCGACTGGCGCATTCAAGAGCGGCTGGCCAGGCTGCCCGCCGCATTCCTCGACCACCAACTTGGCCTATGATCGGTACCCGGTGAAAAATTATTTGTTGATTTTGCCGATTGCTATTCTCGTGACCTACAGCCAGATCGTCGTCAAGTGGCGTTCGCTCACCGCAGATCAACCCGCGCCATCGGGTTTTCCCGAGCATCTCGTGCACTTTGTTACCGATCCGGTCGTTCTGTCGGCCTACCTGGCGGCGCTCTTTGCCTCTTTTGCCTGGCTTTTTGTCATTACGAAGCTGCCTTTGACCGTCGCCTTCCCCGTTTATATCGGTCTTACCTTCGCCATGGTCATCTTCGGAGGCTGGTTCTTTCTTTCCGAAACATTGAGCACGACGAGAGTGCTGGCTGTTTTTCTGATCTTTGGTGGAATCGTTTTGGGAGTGGCCTCGGATGCCTGACGGGCATCCACCGACGATCGACCTTTGGTTGGCCGAGGTTCGTCTGCTCTTCGTCGACGTGGCGCCCGCTTTATTGTCGCTCTTCGACAGCTATGCTGCGGAGGCGGCATTTGGCCGGCGTTACATCGCGGCCGACCTCGAACGACTGGTGCCCGGGGCGAGGATCCTGGAGGTCGGCGCGGGATCGCTGCTGCTGAGTTGCCAGTTGATGAGAGAAGGATTCGCCGTCACCGCTCTCGAGCCAGTCAGCGTGGGGTTTTCGCATTTTGATGAGATGCGGCGGCTGGTCTTGGAGAAGGCGCGTGCTTTGGCTTGCTGCCCGGAAATCATTGACCAGGCGGCCGAAGTGCTCGCTGTTGACCAGCGCTTCGATTATGCATTTTCGGTCAACGTGATGGAACATGTGGACGACGTGGCGCTGGTGCTGAAGAACGTCGGCCGGAGCATGCGGGTCGGCGCCAGCTATCGCTTCACTTGTCCGAATTATCTTTTCCCCTATGAACCGCACTTCGACATCCCGACCCTGTTTTCGAAACGCTTAACGGAAAGACTGCTCGGGGAGAAAATATTCGCCAGCTCGAGAATGGGCGATCCCGCCGGCACATGGCAATCGCTCAACTGGATAACTGTTCCTCAACTCAAGAGGTATGTTCGACGGCTGACGGGGCTCAGGTTGACGTTCAACCGCTCCATGCTGGTATCGACTTTGGCCCGCGTCGCTTCGGATCCCGATTTCGCTGGTCGTCGCTCGCCGGCTTTACGCCGTCTGCTGATGATGATGGTTCGCTGGCGCATGCATCATTTGTTCGGCGGCATTCCGGCTGCTCTGCAACCAATCATGGATTGCCGCCTCGAGAAAATCGGCGAGTGTCAGGAGATCTGATGGCACAGATTACCCACGGTGTGCGGGCCGTTCTATCACACCCGCTGATCTATTCGTCGTTTCAGTCGCTCATGGGAGCGCATCGGAATCGGCAGAACTTTGCCGCCAATTACGTCAAACCGTTCAGCGGGATGAAGGTGCTCGACCTGGGTTGCGGCCCGGCGCACATCCTTGCCTATCTGCCGGAAGTGGATTATTGGGGCTTCGATATCAGCGAAGCCTATATTGCACAGGCCAAGGCGAAGTTCGGACCACGTGGCCGCTTCAACTGCAAACAACTCGAACAGGAAGATCTCGCCGCCCTACCGAAGTTCGACGTCGTTCTGGCGATGGGGCTGATGCATCATCTGGACGATTCGGTGGCCGTCGGCGTCCTGCATCTGGCGCATGAGGCACTGCAGGCCGGCGGCCGATTGTTGACCACCGATCCCTGTCTGGACCCGTCACAGAGTTTTCTGGCCGGCATTTTGGTGCGCAACGACCGTGGCCAGAATGTGCGTGATAAGGAAGGGTATCGGGCCTTGGTGGAAAGGGTGTTTTCGTCACCACGCGTTGAGGTGCACCATCAAGTATGGATTCCGTACACGTATTGTTTCATGGAATGCCGGAAATGACCCGGCGATCGATCGCACCGACGGAGGCTTGAGGTGAACAGCGTGAAAATTCCCTTCAATCGGCCTTACATGACAGGAAAGGAACTCTACTATATTGCCGAAGCGAAGTTCGGGAACATGCTGGCCGGCGACGGCCCTTTCACCAAGCGTTGTCATCAGTGGCTGGAGCAACGCACCGGCGCGGCTAAAGCGTTATTGACTCATTCCTGTACCGCCGCTTTGGAAATCTCGGCCTTGTTACTGGATATTCGGCCGGGCGACGAAGTCATCATGCCGTCCTACACCTTCGTTTCAACGGCCAATGCTTTTGCTCTACGCGGTGGCGTTCCGGTTTTTGTGGATATTCGTGAAGACACCTTGAACCTCGACGAGAGTTTGGTCGAAGGCGCCATCAGCTCGCGTACCAAGGCGATCGTCCCGGTGCACTATGCCGGGGTGGCCTGCGAGATGGATGCCATGCTGGCGATTGCGCAGCGGCACGGTCTCAAGGTGGTGGAAGATGCGGCGCAAGGCGTCATGTCGAGCTACAAGACGCGCCCGCTGGGCAGCATCGGCGACCTGGGGGCTTACAGCTTCCATGAGACGAAGAACGTCATTTCAGGCGAGGGCGGAGCGCTGTTGGTCAACGATCGCGAGCTCGCCTTGCGTGCCGAGATCATTCGCGAAAAAGGCACCGATCGCAGCCGCTTTTTTCGGGGTGAGGTCGACAAATACACTTGGCAGGAGCTTGGCTCATCTTTTCTCCCGGGCGAACTCATCGCCGCATTTCTCTGGGCGCAATTGGAAGAGGCGGAAAGGATTACCGAAGATCGCTTGGCGAGTTGGCAGCGCTATCACACACTACTCGAAGCGCTGGAGGCCAAGGGCCTGCTTCGTCGCCCGGTCGTGCCTGAGGATTGCCAGCACAATGCGCACATGTATTACGTCCTGTTAGCGTCTGGTATCGACCGGCAGCAGATACTGGATGAACTACGGCGTGAGCAGATTTACGCCTTGTTTCATTACGTCCCTCTCCATTCGTCGCCCGGCGGGCAGCGGTACGGCCGAGTGTGCGGTGAATTGACCGTCACCGATAGATGCGCTCAGAGCCTTCTCCGTTTGCCGCTATGGCTCGGCATCAGCGCCGAACAGCAAAGCCGGGTCGCCGACACGCTGCGCGATGCCTTGCTGCGCGCCGGATAATCAAAAGGCGAATCCTCTCGCGCCGCTCGGGTCGGAGAGACTCGTCGGCGCCGGCTAGTCAGTTCAATTCTCAGTGATGAAAATTTCAGCGTACAGATCGATTTTTCACGCCTTGCCGGATCAGCAACTGCTGGTGCTGAGCTATGTCTTTGCTCATTGCGGCGTGTTCTTCGTGCTGCCAGCGATCTACTGGGATGACTGGGTATTGTTTGGCCACGCGGCGGGCGACATTCTGGCGCGCTTCAAGATGGCCGGCACGCCATTCGGACTCTACGCCCAGCTACACAACTACATGCAGCTTCTCGGGCCGATCGGTTACAAGTGCGCTACTTTTTTGCTCTATCTGGGATCGGCCGTCGCTTTCTACAAGATCTTGGCCCGCCAGCAATGGCTGACCAGCGAAAGCCGTTTCCTGATTGCCTTGCTGTTTGCCGTGCTGCCTTTTAACTTTGCGCGGATAATCGGCATAACACTGCCCTACGCGCTGAGTAATTTCCTTTTCTTTCTCGCCTGGTATTGGCTCTTGACGCACAAAGTGCTCGCCGGCGGGCTGTTCCTGTTCGCCTTCTTTACTCAATCTTACTTGGTTTTCTACCTCTTGCCGATACTCGAACTGCTGCGCCGTGAATTATTTTTGTCCGGGTTTTCGTGGCGCGGCGATCTGCCGCGAGAAGCGTTGCTTTGGACACTCCGGAACCTTCCCCTGGTGGCCTTGCCGGTGGTCGTTTTCCTGATCAAGACCTTATATTTTCCGCCGACCGGGTTCTATGCCGGCTATAACGAGGGTTTTGGCCTGGAGAAGTTGTGGCCGACGCTGAAAATCGTTTATTCCGATTTTATCGGGCAAGACCTGTCGTTGCCACTGTTGGTCATCGGCTTGCTGCTGGCGCGTGCGCTGCTGTCGCGCGTCAAGGGTATCTTTCCCGATTGCAGCGTGCTCCTGGCGGGTCTGATCGCCATTGCGCTGGCACTCTTTCCCTATCTGATCCTCGGCTTGGCACCGGTGTTCGAGGAATGGCCGGCTAGTCGCCATCAGCTCTTGTTACCTTTGGGAGTCGCCTGCCTGACGGTGGGAGGGGTCGGTTACCTGGGGCCGGCGTTGGCCCGTCATGCCATTGGATTGGTATTGGCAATATCCTTTGCCATGAACTTCAATGCCTACTATGTTGCCTATCTGGACTGGCGCAAACAGACCGCCGTGCTCGAATTCTTGCGTGATAGCGACTTCAAACAGGCGGATGTCATTTTGCTCGACGATCGAACCGAAACTCGATTCCGACGAACGCTCGGCTTCTACGAATGGAGTGGGATAGTCAGGCTGGCCTATGGCGACGATCGTCGATTCGCCATGCGGATCGACGAGTATCCAAACTATCTAGGCGGCAGGTATGACCAATACTTTCTCCCGATGTATAATGCGGGGCACCACAAGCGACACGATGAAAACGCGGTGCGAGTCTTGGTCATCGATTATGTGAAGCAGATCGGGGCGCCGCCCCTGATGTTCGGTCGGCAGAACTATTCGATAAGGCTGGCACCTGTCGAGTCACTGAGGAAAGATTTATGCAGAGTGTGCTCGTAACCGGGGCGTCCGGGTTTCTTGGCCAGGCGGTTTGCCGCGCGCTTCTGCACCGCCGGCATCGGGTGCTTGCCATGGCACGCCAGCCCGCCGGCTGGTCGCATCCGGACCTGCAAACCTGGCTGGTCAAGGATATCGCCGCGATTCCCGCTGACGAGTTCGAACTCTTGAAGAAAGTCGATACGGTGGTGCATTGCGCCGGGCGGGCGCACAAACTCCGGGACGACGCTGCGGATCCTCTGGTCGAGTTTCGTCGGATCAATGCCGAAGCCAGCGTGAACCTGGCACGCCGAGCGGCCGATGCGGGAGTCAAGCGCTTCATTTTCGTCAGTTCGATCAGCGTGAATGGGAGCACTTCCGGCGCGAAGCCGTTTCGGGACGATGATCCGCCCGCTCCCGATACTCCTTATGGCCAGTCCAAATGGGAGGCCGAGCAAGGCTTGATGGCGCTGCACGCGGAAAGTCGCATGACGATGCACATCGTTCGTCCGCCGATGATCTACGGTCCGCAGGCGCCGGGCAATTTTGCCTTGCTTGCCAAGCTCGTGGCCAGGGGCTGGCCCTTGCCGTTTGGCGCGCTGCATGCACCGCGCAGTTTCGTGGCCAGAGACAACGTCGTGGATCTCCTGGTTCATCTGGTGCGTCACCCCGACCCGCCGTCGGGCGTCTTTCTGGTCGCGGATTCCGAAACGGTGCCCACCACGGAATTCGTGCGAACGATGGCTCAGGCGATGGGCGTGACGCCCCGGCTGCTGCCCGTTCCCGCGCGGCTGCTCGAAATGATGGCCGGCCTGTTTGGCCGCGGTGACCAGATACGCAAGATGGCCGTTCCGCTGGCGGTGGATAGTTCGTCGACCTGTCGGCGGCTGGGCTGGACGCCACCAGTGGCTCTGCGTGTTGCGATGCAGCGCGCGCTGGCCCCCAGAATCGATGAAGGTTACGAAGAGGAGCAAACCGCGTGAGCAGAGTCTTCATCATTGCCGAAGCCGGCGTCAACCACAATGGCAGCGAGGCGATGGCGCTGCAACTCGTCGACATCGCCGCCGCCAGCGGTGCGGATGCCATCAAGTTTCAAAGTTTCTCGGCCGACAAACTGGTTGCCAAAGGGACCGCCAAAGCGGCCTATCAGCAACGCACGACCGGTGCCGGTGACCAGCATAGCATGTTGCGCGCACTCGAGCTTTCCGACGCGGTGTACCAACGGCTGGCCAAGGCGTGCGCCGAACGTGGCATCGAGTTCATGTCTACGCCCTTCGACGAAGGCGCCGCGGACATGCTTCTCTCGCTCGGCATGAAACGGATCAAGGTGCCGTCCGGCGAAATTACCAACTTGCCGTTCTTGCGTTACCTCGCGCAGAAGAGGCTGCCAATGATCATTTCCAGCGGCATGGCGGATTTGGCCGAGATAGGGAGCGCGATGGCTGCCGTGCGCGAGGTTTGGTCGGCGCCGGACGGCGACGTTTCGGACGACCGGATCACCGTGTTGCACTGTACGTCCAACTATCCGGCGGAGTTTCGAGACGTCAATCTGCGGGCGATGAAATCGATTGCCGATGCGTTTCGGATTCCCGTAGGTTACTCCGACCATACCCGAGGTATCGCCGTGGCCACCGCCGCAGTAGCGCTGGGAGCCGTGGTCATCGAAAAGCACTTCACCATCGATACCTCCCTTCCCGGACCGGACCACAGCGCGTCGCTGACACCGACCGAACTGACGTCGCTGGTGCAGAGCATTCGCGCGGTCGAGCAGTGTCTGGGTGATGCCGAGAAACGGCCGACGGCCTCCGAAATGCCTATCCGGGCCCTGGTACGCCGCAGCGTCACACTGGCGGTCGAACGAAAGGCAGGCGATGTGCTTGCCGCGAGCGACCTGGTGCTGTTGCGTCCCGGTAGCGGAATCGCGCCGGCCGAACTTGACGAGGTGGTCGGCAGGACGCTGCGGCGCGACCTTACCGCGGGCACGACTTTGCGGTGGTCGGACCTGAAATGACACGCCGTATCTGCTACGTCAGCGGCACGCGCGCCGACTTCGGCCTGATGCAGTCCACGCTCCAGGCTATCCATCGGTCGCCGGATTTGCGTCTCGACGTCCTCGTCACGGGCATGCACCTGAGTGCCGCCCATGGCTACACGGTGAGCGAGATTTGCTCCGCCGGCTTGACCATCAGGGGGCAGGTGCCGCTCGACCTGGAACCCGCCACCGGTGCCACGATGGCGCGCAACATCGGCCAGATGATCTGGCGGTTTGTGGACGAGCTGGAGGTCGATCGGCCCGATTTCGTGCTGCTGCTGGGTGATCGGGGGGAAATGCTGGCGGGCGCCGTCGCCGCCATCCACTTGAATGTTCCGGCCGTCCATATTCACGGAGGAGAGCGCTCGGGTACGGTCGACGAACCTGTTCGTCATGCCATATCCAAGCTCGCGCACTATCATTTCGTGGCGACCGACGCGTCTCGTGAGCGTCTCATCAGGATGGGAGAATCGGCTGAGCGGGTATTCGGTACCGGTGCGCCAGGGCTCGACGGACTGGAGGCGCTGGCCGACTTGCCGCGCGACGCGCTTTGTCGCTCGGAGGGACTGGATGAAACTCGTCCGCTGGCCCTGATGGTCTTTCATCCGGTGTTGCAGGAAGCCGAGTCGGCCGGAGAATCGGCGCGGACGATCATGGAAAGCCTGGCTTCGCGTCGTTGCCAAGTCGTTGCCTTGCTGCCCAACTCGGATGCCGGAAGCAGTCACATCCGGGAGGTGCTGCTCGCGCAACAGAGCAACCCTGAAGTCCGGTTGCTGACCCATTTGCCAAGAGCCGAATTCGCCTCCTGGATGGCCTGTTGCGACGTGCTGATCGGCAACTCCAGCGCCGGGATCATCGAAGCCGCCACCTTCGGCACACCGGTGCTCAACCTTGGGTGCCGACAGAATCTGCGCGAACGCAACGCCAACACTCTCGACGTCCGACTGGACAAGGGCGAAATCATCGCGGCCCTCGATCGTGCGCTGAGCCATGGCCGTTTCGCGCCTGCCAACGTCTATGGTGACGGGAAGGCAGGGCCACGCATCGTGGATTTGCTTTCCTCGCTGCCGATCGACGCCGATTTGATGGCCAAGACCAATGCCTATTAAGACTGTACATCTGCTCGGTGCCGGCGGGCATTGCCGCGTCGTGATCGACGCGCTGTTGTGCTGCGGCTGGACTACAGCAGCGATCCGCGTGCGAGACGATCGTGCCGCGCTGGCGGGTTTGTCGATACTCGGATGCCGGGTGGAGACGCCGGTCCGTCCCGGTCGCCCCCTGTCTGGCAAAGTACACGCCGCCGTGGGGTCGGGTGCGATTCGGGAATCCCTGCTTCTCGACTCCACTCTCGCGCGCCGCGATTGGCTGGCGATCGTCCATCCGCGGGCCAGTGTGGCGGCTTCCGCGACGCTCGGCGAAGGCGTCTTCGTCGCCGCTCAGGCCGTCGTGGGGCCCTGCGCGCGCATCGGCGCGGCGACCATCGTCAATCATGGTGCCGTGGTCGATCACGACTGTTCGGTCGGCGACTTCTGCCACGTCGCTCCTCTCGCCTCACTGGGCGGTGGCGTACAGGTCGGGCGAGGCGTCCTGATTGGCGCGGGGGCCAGGGTTCTCCCGGAAATCAGGATCGGCGACGGCGTCGTCATCGGCGCTGGCGCGGTAGTCATCGGCCATGTGCCACCGGGCCAGACTTGGCAAGGTGTGCCCGCCCAGCCTTCACACAAAGGACAATGATGCACGATATCAAGCTCCTGGCCGTCAGTCGGAAGACGAGCCTCAGGGAAGCCCTTGCCAGACTCGACCTGACGGGCGCGGGGCTATTGTTGTTGGTGGGCACCGATGGTTGTTTCGAGCGCACGGTGACGGACGGTGACTTGCGCCGTTTGTTGCTCAACGGCGCCGGCCTGGACAGTTCACTCGAACAATTGCCGCCGAAGCAGTCACAAGTCATTGCCCGGGGCGCCAGCCGCAGGGAAGCGCTGGACCGCATGAATCATCACGGCATCAATCACTTGCCGGTGATCGACGAGAACAATCAGGTGGTCGAGGTGCTCGATCGGAAGGAAATCGATACGCAGATTCTCCTATCGACGCCGCACATGGGCGATACGGAACGCGATTACGTCGAAGAGGCCTTTCGCACCAACTGGATTGCTCCGCTGGGGCCCAATGTCGATGCCTTCGAACGCGAGTTGGCCGAAAAGGTCGGAGCCCGCCACGCGGCCGCCTTGTCGTCGGGCACCGCCGCCATTCATCTGGGCTTGCGCATCCTGGGTGTCGGCCAGGGCGACAGGGTATTCTGCTCGACCTTGACCTTCGCCGCCAGCGCCAACCCCATCGTCTATCAAGGAGCCGAACCTGTTTTCATCGATTCGGACGACAGCAGTTGGAACATGTCGCCGCTCGCTCTCGAGCGTGCCTTCGAGGCGGCCAGGAAAGAGGGCTGGCTGCCCAAGGCGGTAATCGTCGTCAGCCTCTATGGACAGAGCGCGGACATGGACCCGCTGATGAGCCTCTGCGAGCGCTACGGAGTTCCCATCCTGGAGGATGCGGCGGAATCTCTCGGCGCGACCTACAAGGGCAGGGCGAGCGGCACGTTTGGTCGTATCGGGGTTTATTCGTTCAATGGCAACAAGATCATAACGACTTCGGGCGGTGGCATGCTGGTCTCGGACGATGCCGACGTGGTGGCCAAAGCGCGCTATCTGTCGACTCAAGCGCGCGATCCTGCGCCGCATTATCAGCATTCGGAGATCGGCTTCAACTACCGCATGAGCAACATTCTGGCCGGTGTCGGCCGCGGACAGCTGCGCGTTCTCGACCAACGGGTCGAGTCCCGGCGCGAAGTGTTTGCGTCCTACCGAACGGCGTTGGCCGACATTCCCGTCATCACCTGGATGCCAGAGCCCGACTGGAGCTATTCCACGCACTGGCTGACCGCCTGCACCATCTCGGCGGCGGCCGGCATCACGCGCTTGGAACTGATGCAGCGTATGGCGGCGGAGTTGATCGAAGTTCGGCCTCTCTGGAAACCGATGCACCTGCAGCCGGTATTCGCCGGCTGCCGCTATTTCACGGCGGGCAGCGACTCGGTGGCGGACCGGCTGTTCGATCAGGGTCTGTGTTTGCCGTCGGGGTCGAACATGCCGTCGGATCATGTCGACCGCGTCGTATCCGTGCTGAGAAAGTACCTGCGCTGAGGGGTGCAATGAAGCGGCTGTTCGATATCTTCCTTTGCCTGCTGGTCGTGCCGGTGCTGATTCTGCCGATTTGTCTCATCGCCCTGGCCGTGCGGCTGACCTCCAAAGGGCCGGTGTTGTACTGGTCCGATCGGGTGGGCAAAAACAACCGTTTGTTCGGCATGCCCAAGTTCCGTAGCATGAGGGCCGACACACCCGCCGTGGCCACGCACCTGCTGCGGGAACCGGAGATCTATCTGACGCGTATCGGTTCATTGCTGCGCAGGAGCAGTCTGGACGAACTGCCGCAACTCTGGAGTATCCTGAAGGGCGACATGAGCTTTGTCGGACCGCGCCCCGCGCTGTTCAATCAGGATGACCTGATCGCCTTGCGCACGCAGTGCGGGGTGCATCAACTGGTGCCCGGGCTGACCGGCTGGGCGCAGGTCAACGGGCGAGACGAGTTGCCGATCCCCGAGAAAGTCGCCCTTGACCAGCAGTACCTTGAGCGGCAGTCGCTCGGCTTCGACATCAGGATACTGTGGCTGACCTGGGTGAAGGTGCTGCGGCGCGACGGGGTGTCGCACTGAGCGGCACGGCAACGATTGCCGCGGGCGCGGCGGGGAGACACGTGTCGGCGGAACTGGCTGAGGATTCCCGCGAGTTGCCGAGACTCTCAGTTGTTTCTGGCTGTCTGCAACGGAGGGGTTGTTTGTCTTGATTCGCGCAGAGCGGCAGGGTTGGCTAATCGGGTCTTCAAGAATGGAAGCATCGAGCCGAATGTTGAAAGCATTTTTGTCGTTGCCGAGAAGGCACAAACAAGCGATCGCCGTGGCGACGGATTTTCTGCTGCTGTTGCTCGCCTTCTGGTCGGCCCTCGCCCTGCGTTTCGAAACCTGGAATCCTCAACTGACTGGTCACGGGTGGCAGATGCTGGCGGCCCCGCTGGTCGCGATTCCGGTTTTCATCCGGCTCGGCCTGTACCGCGCCGTCACCCGCTTCATGGAGGATCGCGTGGTGTTCGTGGTGGCCGGCGGGGTGAGCCTGTCCGTCCTGCTGGTCGCCGCCATGGTGGCACTTACGCACACGCCGGGCCTGTCGCGCGGCGTGTTGGTGATCTACTGGTTGCTGGCCTGCCTTTACGTCGGTGCGTCGCGCTTTCTGGCACGCAGCCTGTTTCTCCGTGCCGAGCGCCGCCAGGATCAGCGCAAGCGGGTGGCGATCTACGGCGCTGGTCAGGCGGGAACGCAACTGGCGTATGCGCTGCGGGCCGGGCGCGAGTATCTGCCGGTGGCTTTTCTCGACGACAGTCCGGCCAAGCAGAAGACCGAGGTTGCCGGATTGCGGGTTCACGCACCACGCAAGCTGGCTTCGATGATCGCCAGCAAGCGGGTCGACGAGGTGTTGCTGGCCATTCCCTCGGCGAGCCGGGCCAGACGGGCCGAGATCATCGAGGCGATGGACGGCCTGCATTGCAAGCTCAAGCTGGTTCCCGGAATGGCCGATGTGGTCAGTGGAAATGTGTCGGTCGACGTCATCCGCGAGGTCGAGATCGAGGATTTGCTCGGCCGCGAATCAGTATCGCCTGATGCCGCCCTGCTCGGACGCTGCATTACCGGGAAAACGGTACTGGTTTCCGGGGCGGGTGGCTCGATCGGTTCGGAGTTGTGTCGCCAGATCGTACGGCTACAGCCCTCGCGGCTCGTGTTGCTCGAGCGTTCCGAGTTCGCGCTGTATTCGATCGAGCAGGAACTTGTCGCGCTGTGCGCGCGCCGCAAACTGTCTGTCGAGCTGATGCCGCTGCTCGGATCGGTGACCAATCGGCCGCGCAACGAACTGATGATGAAGAGTCTTGGCGTGCAGACGGTCTATCACGCGGCGGCGTACAAGCATGTACCCCTGGTCGAACACAATCCCATCGAAGGGATTCGCAACAATGCCGTAGGCACGCGGCGGTTGGCGGAGGCGGCGCTGGCGGCCGGCGTGGAGACTTTCGTCCTGATCTCGACCGACAAAGCCGTCCGCCCGACCAATGTGATGGGCGCCAGCAAACGGCTGGCCGAACTGATCCTGCAGGCGCTGGCGCGTCAAGGGGGCGTCACCCGTTTCTGCATGGTGCGCTTCGGCAATGTGCTGGGCTCCTCTGGTTCGGTGGTGCCGCTGTTCCGCAAACAGATCGCGGCGGGCGGGCCGATCACGCTGACGCATACCGAGATAACGCGTTACTTCATGACCATTCCCGAGGCCGCACAACTCGTGATACAGGCGGGTTCGATGGGTCAGGGGGGTGAAGTGTACGTGTTGGACATGGGCAAACCGGTTAGAATCCTCGACCTCGCTCGCCGCATGGTGCATCTGAGTGGGCTGGAGTTGCGTGACCAGGCGCATCCGGACGGCGACATCGCGATCGAGGTGGTTGGTCTTCGCCCAGGTGAAAAGCTGTACGAGGAGTTGCTGATCGGCGAGAACGTCGAAGGCACCTCGCACCCGCTGATCATGCGGGCTTACGAGCAGGAACTGCCGTGGACGCTGCTGAGTGAACGGTTGGAGCAACTGGAGACGGCCAGCCGGGATTTGGATTATGACAAGGTGCTGACCATCCTGGCTTCGCTGGTCGAGGAGTATGCTCCGGCCAGGCATGGCGATGACGAACTGCTGTGGCGCGCCATGGCCAGAACCGCCAAGGCTGGCGCGGTTGTGCATTGAACGTTCTTGGGAATCGGGATCGATGAGTGAAAACGGGGTGCTGCCGGGCGAAGATCTGCAAGAGATGACTCTGTGGGCCAGGTTGTTGGTCGGTTGGTACTACGTACTTGGCGGTGCCGTCCTAGGGGTGGCCGGGGCGGGCTTGGCGATTGCCTTTCTCCCGGCGACCTACGAAGCCATTGCCGTCATTCAGGTGGGGCAGATTGGGCAGATTGGGCAGGTTGCACAGAACACCCCGCTGCTTGTTGAGCCGCCCGCTCAGGCTGTCGAGCGAATGAAAGCCGCTTCCTTTCAGTTCGCGCTGGCGCAAAGTCTCGGCGACCAAGAGTGGAGCGACGCCTTGTCGCGCTCTCCGTTCGCCACGACGAAATATTTGTCGGTGCAGATACTCAGAGCAACGGTGACGGCGCCCCTGATCGAGTTGAAGGCGCGGGCTGGCAGTCCGGAGAGAGCGAAGACAATCGCCGAGGCCGCGGTTGCGGAACTGGCAAGGCGGCAGGCCGACATCTCGAAGCCGGTGGTGGATAAGATGAGCGCCGACTTGGCGATCACCAAAGAGAAACTCGCCAGTGCGGAGCGCGAGTTGGAGAAACTCGAGAAAATCTCCGCTATGAAAGCTCCGCGGGATGATCAATTCACACAGGTTGCGCTGATCGCGTCGCTGTACGTTCAGAAACAGGCCGAGGTGTATGCTGCGCGCCAGGCGATAATGGCCTACGAAACGGCTTTGTTGCCTCCGGCGACGCAATCGGCGAGGGCGATCGAAGCGCCTTTCGTGGCGGACAAGCCGGTTTCGCCAAACAGAATTCTGCTCATCGTCGGGGGCTTGGTCGGAGGGCTGTTGGTCGGTGCCTTGTCGGCTCTGCTGGTCGACGCTTGGCGGCGAGTGAAGCGGATTGACGCGGGCGAGGCCCGGATGTAGGCACAATGGCGTTTTGCCGGGTGGATCAGCGCTTGGCCAGCGCCTGCACGGGATCGAGCCGCGCTGCCTGGCGCGCCGGCAAGACGCCGAAGAGAATGCCGGTCAGCAGTGCCGTGCCTAGCCCGGCGAGCACCGCCCAGCCCGGCGGAAATGCCGGGTAGGCGGGGTAGAGTTGTCGGATGATCGCGGCTCCGGCGTGACCGAGCGCAAAGCCGAGCACGGCGCCGGCCACCGAGAGCATCGCTGCCTCGGTGAGAAAAGCCTTGCCTATCGTCACTCCGGTGGCGCCGAGCGCCTTGAGCAGGCCGATCTCGGCGGTGCGCTGCGCGACCGAGACGAGCATCACGTTCATTACCAGGATGCCGGCTACCGCCAGGCTGATCGCCGCGATTCCCGCCACCGCCAGCGTCATGGTTCCGAGCAGGCGGTCGAAGGTGGCGAGCACGGCGTCCTGGGTGATGATCGTCACGTCCAGTTCGCCCTCGTGGCGCAGCCGGAGGATTTCGGTGACCTGCGCCTTGGCCGGCTCGATGGCCTCGCGACTCGTCGCTTCGACCAGAATGCGGAAAAGCGTGTTGCTGTTGAACATCGCTTGTGCCAGCGCAACCGGAACGATCACCAGTTCGTCGGTGTTCATCCCCAGTCCCTGGCCGCTCGCGGCGAGGATGCCGACGACACGGAAACGCCGGTCGCCGACGCGCACCACTTGCCCGAGCGCAGGTCCGCGACCGAACATCTCGTCGCGGATCTTGGCGCCGATGACGGCTTCCGAGGCGCCGCGCCGCCAGTCGCCCGATGGCAGAAAGCGCCCCTGGGCGAGGGCCAGGCGACGCACCTCGATGAACTCGGCCGTCGTTCCGGCGACCGTCACCTCACGCAGCTTGCCGCCGGCGCTGATTTCCGAAGTGCCGACGGCGAGCGGCGCGGCACGGTACACGGCGCTGGCGCGCAGCAGCGCCTGCGCGTCGTCGATGGTCAGGTCGCGCGGCGTGCTGGTGACCGCGTTGCCCGGGTTGAAGCCGCCGGTCTGCGAGCGTCCGGGCAGGACGATCACCAGATTGCTGCCAATCGAGGAAAACTCGTTCAGGACGTAACGTCGCGCACCGTCGCCGAGCGCCGTCAGGACGACGACAGCCGCGACACCGATCGCCATCGCCAGGACCAGCAAGGTGGTACGCAAGGGGTTGCCGGTCGCCGCGCCACGCGCGAAGCGAATCAGGTCGGTCGTGCGCATGGATCCGCGGCTTCCTCGGCCAGGCGTCGGCGGTCGTGCCGCAAGGTGCCGTCCTCCATCAGCAACTGGCGTGGCGCGCGCGCGCCTAGACCGCCGTCGTGGGTGACGACGATCAGCGTTACGCCGCGTCCGTTGAGTTCTTCGAGCAGACGCATCACCTCTTCGCCGGTGGCGCGATCGAGGTTGCCAGTCGGTTCGTCGGCCAGGATCACTGCCGGCCGCATGATCGTCGCACGGGCGATCGCGACACGTTGGCGCTGGCCGCCGGAAAGTTGGTCGGGACGATGATCGGCGCGGTTTTCCAGCCCGTAGTCGCACAGCGCGCGGGCGACCCGTTCGGCGCGCTGCGCCGGTGCAATCCCGGCCAGGATCATCGGCAGCGCGATGTTTTCGGCCGCGCTGAGCCGCGGCACCAGGTGAAAGCTCTGGAAAACAAAGCCGATCTGCTCGCTGCGCACACGCGCCTGTTCTTCGGCCGACAAGGTCGTGACGTCGCGGCCGGCGAGACGATAGACGCCGCCGTCGGGGCGGTCGAGCAGGCCGAGGAGGTTGAGCAGCGTCGATTTGCCGGAGCCGGACGGGCCCATCACGGCGACGTATTCGCCGGCCCCGATCGAGACGTCGAGCCGGCGCAGCGCGTGCACCTCGCTGTCGCCAAGGCGGAAGACGCGCTCGATGCCGGCAAGCTCGATCAGTTCGGAGTTCATCGACCACTTGCCGGTTTGCTATCCACTATGTAGTTTGCCCCGGCCTTGACGCCGGCACGTTCGAGCGAGGTGACGACGCGCTCGCCGGCCACCAGGCCTGTCAGCACCTCGGTATATTCCCAGTTGGCGAGGCCGGTCTTCACCTGGCGTTCCTCGAGCCGGCCGTCGGCCGCCGCCACCAGAACGCGGCCGCCCTCGAGCAGCGCCGAGGTCGGCACGCGGACCACCTGCTGACGGACGGCGAGGATCACCTCGATGTCGGCGCTGTAACCGACCAGCAACTTGCCGGGTGCGGCCGGGTCGTCGAAAACGGCTTCGATGTCGACCGTGCGCGCCTGTTTCTCGACCGCCGAGACGTAGGGCGCGACGCGCTTGACGCGACCAGGGAAGGACTGTTTCGGCAGCGCGTCGAGACTGATGCGCACCGGCTGCCCGGCGACGATCTTTGGCGCGTCGACTTCGTCCATCGGTGCCTTGACGTACAGGCACGAATCGTCGATCAGGTCGATTGCCGGTGGTGTCGGCACGCCGGGCGGAGAAGGTGTCGAGTACTCGCCGACCTCGCCGACGATCTTGGCGATCGTCCCGTCGAAGGGCGCGTAAAGCACCGTTCGTCCCTGCTCGACTCGTGTCAGGCTGACCTTGGCCTCGGTTTGCGCGACGTCGGCGCGCGCCGCCTGACAGCCGGCACGCTTGGCCAGCGCTTCGCTGCGCGCGCTGTCCTCACGCGCCCCCGAGACGAAGCCGCGGGCGCGCAAGGCCGATTGACGCTCGGCCTCGCGCTCGGCGTTGGCGGCCATGGCGCAGGCTTCGCTGACCCGATGGCGTGCCGTCGCCACCTGCGACACGGCCAGGGCGCTCTGTGCCTGCTGATCGTCGTTCCACAGCTTCATCAGCAGCTGCCCCCGGCGCACGCGATCTCCCTCCTTCACCGTCAGCCGCTCGATGCGGCCACCGCTGATGGTGGACAGTTTGGTCCGCTGGCACGCTTCTACCGTTCCGGCTCGCGTGTTGGCCAGTGTCGATTCGACTTGGCCGAGTTCGATCTCCTTGAGCACGACGGCTACCGGCTGCGGTCGCGAAACCCACCACACGCCGGCGGCGAGCAACAGAAGTACGGCGAGGGCGATCGACAGGCGGTGGAGCAGGGGCATGGCGGTACTCGGTGGGGAAAGCCGTAGGGCCAAACGCGCTATGGTCCGACGAATCCGTCGGGCTGACAAGGGCGGTGAGCGACCCGGCGGATCGCCCATCGGCGGTCGTCGCCACCAGGTCGCCGCGTCGCGTGCTAGAATCGCGCCCCCCGCCTTCGGCCGTCTGCCTCGATGTCTCCACTCAATTCGCCGCAACGCGAAGCCGTCCGCTATCTCGACGGCCCGCTGCTGGTTCTTGCCGGGGCCGGTTCCGGCAAGACACGCGTCATCACGGAGAAAATCGCTTATCTGATCGATTCCTGCGGCGTCAGCCCGGGTCACATCGCCGCCATCACCTTCACCAACAAGGCGGCGCGGGAAATGCAGGAACGGGTCGCCAGACTGCTTTCCGGAAGGCAGGTCAACGGCCTGACGATTTCGACCTTTCACGCCCTCGGCGTGCGCATCATGCGCGAAGAGGCGGCGATGCTCGGCTACAAGCCGAACTTCTCGATTCTAGACGCTGGAGACTGCTTCTCCATTCTTGCCGACCTGGCTGGCAGTGTCGACAAAAGCGGCATCCGCAAGCTGCAGGGGCTGATTTCGCGCTGGAAAAGTGCTTTGTTGTCCCCGGACCAGGCGCGCAGGCAGGCGTGCGGCGCAAGCGAGGTGCTGGCCGCCCAGGTTTTCGCCAGTTATGCGGCCACGCTGCGCGCTTATCAGGCGGTCGATTTCGACGACCTGATCGCACTGCCGGTGGCGCTCTTCGAGGACTTTCCGGCAGTACGCGACAAGTGGCAGAATCGCCTGCGTTACCTGTTGATAGACGAATACCAGGACACCAATGCCGCGCAATACCGTTTGCTCCGGCTGCTTGCTGGGCCGCGTGCGGCATTCACCGCCGTCGGCGACGACGACCAGGCGATCTACGGCTGGCGCGGCGCCGACATTGCGAACCTGCGCGGATTGGCAGACGACTACCCGAACCTCAGGTTGATCAAGCTCGAGCAGAACTATCGCTCGACGGTGCGCATCCTCAAGGCGGCCAACGCGCTGATCGGACACAACGAGAAACTGTTCGACAAGAAACTGTGGTCCAACCTCGGCCATGGCGACCCGATCACCGTCAGTATTTGCCGGGACAGCGAAAAGGAGGCCGAGTCGGTGGTGATGAAGCTGCAGGCGCATCGCTTCGAGCATGGCGGTGCTTTTCGCGACTACGCGATCCTCTACCGCGGTAATTTCCAGGCGCGTGCCCTCGAACAACAGTTGCGCCAGCAACGCATTCCCTACCTGCTGTCGGGCGGACAATCCTTCTTCGAGAAAAGCGAGATCAAGGACATCACCTCGTACTTGCGTCTGCTTGCCAACGGCGATGACGATCCGGCCTTCCTTCGCGCCGTCGCCACCCCCAGGCGTGGCGTCGGAGTCACCACGCTGCAGGCGCTCGGCGCCTATGCGGGTGAACGCCGCCGTTCATTGTTCGAAGCGGCCGGCGAACAGGGTTTCGTGCCACGGGTGTCGGCGCGGCAACTGGCCCCGCTACTCGAATTCTGTGCCTTCATCGAGCGCTTGCGCGCGCGCGCCGCCGCCGAGCCGCCGGCGGTGCTGCTGACCGACCTCGTCGCGGCAATCGCCTACGAAGCGTGGCTGTTCGAACATGACGAGGCACGTGCCGCGCGTGCGAAACTGGCGAACGTGAGGGAGTTCTGCGACTGGCTGGGCAAGAAAGGCGACGAGGAGGGAAAAACCCTCATTGAGTTGACGCAGACGATGGCGCTGCTCAACAGGCTCGACAAACAGGATGCCGACCTCGATGCGGTACGTTTGTCGACGCTGCACGCCGCCAAGGGCCTGGAGTTCCGGCACGTCTTTCTGATCGGTGTCGAGGAAGGCATTCTGCCGCACCGTGAAGCCGAGGCCGACCAGCGGATCGAGGAAGAGCGCCGCCTGATGTACGTCGGCATTACACGAGCGCAACGCTCGCTGCATCTGAGTTATGCCGAGAAGCGCCAGCAGGGGCGCGAACGGGTCGCCTGTCAGGGCTCGCGTTTCATCGACGAACTGGGTCGTGACGATCTGCGCTTTTCCGGCGGCGGCGAGGAGGCTGTCGCGAACAAGGCGACTGGCGCCGATCGCCTGGCGGCGCTGCGGGCCATGCTCGCCAAGGCGCGATGAACCAAGTCCTTCGGCGCCGCCGCCGGGCCGCGGCGGCGGCCGGCCGGAGCCGTTACTTGGACAGACCGACCAGGTGCTCGACGGCTGCCTTGATCTCGGCGTCGGTCAAGTCGGCGGCACCCCCTTTCGGTGGCATCGCGTTCTTGCCGTTGATCACGCTCTTGATCAGCGCCGCGTTTCCGCTGGCAATGCGCGGTGCCCACGCCGCCTTGTCGCCCGCTTTCGGCGCCCCGGCCGCGCCACTGGCGTGGCAGGCCATGCATACCGTGTTGTAGACCGTGGCTCCATCACGCGGTTTGCCATCGGACTTGGCTGGCGCCGCTTTGGCCAACTCGATCTTCGCCACCGGCTGGATACGCGCATCGGCTTCGTCGCTGACCGCGTTCCTGCTACCACCGCCTTTGCCGACGAACGACAGCGGCCAGATCACAGCGATCAGGATGACGGCGATGACGATGGTGATCATCAGGATCGCTCGCGACGGGTTGGGTTTCTGAGCCATGCCAAAGTCCTTAGTGGTATGCGGGAAAAGACGGCGAATTGTACCGCCGTTTCACGCTGCCAAAAAGCGGCTCGGAGCGATGCAACGGCGTCTGGCGACTGCTTCGCCCGAACCAAGCGGCAAGGATTTCAGTGGGCCTTGGAGTGCGTCGCGGACACGATGCCGGCGAGCCTCGTCCGGCAAGGGTCGCGTAGCGGGGGGGCCGGCATCAGGCCGTCGGTCGCCGGCGTGAAAAACAGCCGAGCAGGCCGAGGCTTCCCGCCAGCAGCGCTGTCGTCGATGGCTCGGGGACGGCCGAGATCTCGAGCAAGGGGCGTCGTGTCGTGTCGGCCGAGGCGGAGGAGGCGTACAGCGAGGCGATCGGGCGGCCGGAGGGAGAGCTGACAACGTCGGGTTGCAGGAGCTCGATGCCGAAGTTGGTCGTCGGATCGGATAGCCAGTCCTTGACCAGTTCAGTCACGTCGAAAGACACCCACCTATTCACACCATCCTGCACCGCTGACGTAAACGGTCCCGCCACTGCCGGCTGCGTCTCCCAGGTCACCGTGGTCTCGTTCCACGCCTCGGTCACGCGATGCAGTTGCGTGGTGACCGGATTGCTCGTCGTCGGGTTGTCGAACGGCGGCAGGCCGGGCAGGGCAAAGAGCTTGAGCGTCGCCTTGCCGACTTGGCCGGCGGTGAGGGCCAGCGTGCCGAGATCGAAGCGCAGCAGCGACCGTGTGTCGTGGGCGCGAGTCTCGCCCAGAGCGCCGATCAGCGGCTCGGTATTGCTGCTCCCGAGAAAGTTGCCGAAGGGCACCGCTGGCGCCGGTGACAGCGCGTTCAGCGTCTGGCTGTCGAGGTTGGTGACGCGCGCTGCGGTGGCGATGCGAAAGGCGCCGGGAACGCCGAATTCATAGACGAAGACGTCTGCGCTCGCCGCCTCGTCGGGTTGCAGGATGGTCGCCCCGTGCGCGGCACTCGTCAGTGCGGTTGCGAGGAGCAGCGGCAGCGCTCGGGATCAGGCAGTTTTTGTCATGTGAAAGACCTCCAGTACAAGGTGTGGCGGCAGGCACACACCATGTGTCCCGCCCCGTTCCCGATACGCGGGAAATCCCCGGCTGGATGCTTCTGCTTTGCCGCCGGCTTGCGATGGGGTGGTAAATCTGGTCCTGGTGCCGCGTACCGGGTTGGTTGCCGGCACGACGTTTACGGCGAGTCGAAAACTCCGTACAGCACCAGCATCATCGACATGTAGTTGCGCTGCCGCAGGTACAGGCGCATGTCCGGGGCCAGTTCCTTCAACAGGATCGGCAGGCGGAAGAAGTCTTCCTTGCGGTGCAATCGGGTGACGACGCGCGGGCGAAGTCGGCGGATCGTCTCCCGGGCGCCTGAAATCGCGGGATACTCGGCGCCGTTGATGTCGAACTTCATCAGGCTCACCGGCTCGGCGATGTCGTGCAGTAGCGCATCGATCCGGTCGACGGCAATCCGGCCGACACCGCCCGGGCTGATACGGTTGTCGATCGGCACTTCCTGGGGGGCAAACGGAAGCGTCGTCTTTTCGTCCCAGGCGCCGATTCTGAGCGGCAAGACCCTGGTCAGCCCCAGTTCCTCGATGGTCGCCTGGAGCTTGTTGAAGTTCTCTGCACTTGGCTCTAGCGAGATGATTCTTGAATATCTGCCGCCGGTGATCTCGTGGAATTCGCGCACGGTGTCACCGGTGAATCCGCCGACGTCGAGCAACACCTCGCTGTCGTGCAGGGGAAACTCCGTCGCCGGAAAATAAAGCCTGTCCAGGCGCACGAAGGGCCGCACATGTTCGAGATCCTCGCTGATCTTGGTGTTGATCGCCGCGACGTAGGTTTCCCGCGACAGGTCGTCGGCCAGCAGAGCCCATGCGGCGTCGAATCGTTCGGCGTTCTCCCGCACGAACCGACGGTCCATGAAAGCATGCGGCATGTTGAGATAGTCCGGGACATCGATCACGTGCACGTCCGTCACGCCCAGGCGGGTCAGCTTGTCGATCAGCAGCGGGTAGTTGGCGATGCCGACCACGATCGGCTGGCCGGCAAGCCGAGGCAACGCGTCCTCGGTGCGGGCCGGTGTCATGCCCATGAAGGGCTGTTCGGAATGATAAGCGGCGTCCACCATCACTCCGCCGACGGCGACGCCGTTCGCGTCGAGAAAGCGCTTCAGCACGTAGGCGTAAACGCCGGCGCCGTAGATCACGACCGGCTGCTGCGCTTCGCGGAGCCGGCGCAACAAGTCGCGCTGCGGCTTGCTACCGCTGGTGAGTCGATCGGCAATTCGCACTGGCAGGTGTCACCCTTCTTCAGGCCCGTAGCCCGTCAGTTCAGCAATCCCGAAGCCCGCACGGCCAAAATCGTTGCCGCAATAGAAGAGGAGAATACGTCCGTCGACTTCCAGCACCTGGCCATAGCACATCATCTGCGAGTCCCAGCCGGTCGCCGAGAGGTCGATCCCGACCTGCGAGTCGTCGCGCACCCAGCGCTTCAGATCGGTCGACGAAGCCTGCCCCAGACGATAGGCGCCGGCCGAAGTCGACGGCCGGCGCCAGGCGAAGATGGCGTGCCACTTGCCATCGATCTGGAACGGCGAGGCGATGTCCTGACACTCGTCGTCCGCCAGCGTCGGGATGATCGGCCGGCCATCGTGCTGCCAGTTCACACCGTCGCCCGATGTGGCCACGGCAATCTGGTACACCGGTTCATACTTCCCTTCGTCGAACAGCCATTTGCGGCCCGTCAGGTACCACATGTACCAGAGGCCGTCGATGATGCGCACGATCGGGCCGGTAACGAAATACGGTTCGCCCAGGCTGAGACCGAGAACCGGGCCGTCGCCGACGCGTTCGAAAGACGCTCCCCCGTCGCGGCTCACCGCCAGGCCGATCGCCAGGCTGTAGGGAACCGAGCGCAGGCGGGTCCACCCGGTGTAGTAGAGCAGAATCTCGTTACCCTGGCGTACGACGCTGCCCGGCATGACCCCGAACTCGTCGAAACAACCCATTCGGCCGAGACTCATCAGGGGCGCTTCGGCGACGCCGACAATTCGCGAAAGCTCATGTCGCGCCAGGTCGACGTAGGCGGGATAGGAGACGTACTGCCGATCGGCGGCGCGTTGCGGCCGGCCGGCGAAATAGACGCGAATGACCTCTTCGTCGAGCACCAGAGGTGTAGGGCACTGCGCGTACTCGCGTAGCCAGGAAGTGGCCGGACTTGCCGTCGGGTCGAAAACGCGGCCCAGTTTCTTCCACGCGAGCATGCCGTCAGCGACCTTCGCGGTTCGTCCCGAGCGCCGGCATCCGGGTCATGCGAAGAAAGGCGTCGCTTTCCAGCCGAAACCGCTCGGTGGCCGGCGCGATGAACACGCTGCGCGGCGGCGCGTCCTTGAGGACCCGTGTCGCGGCGCCCAGGAAGCAATCGGCGCCGATCGACAACTCGCCGCCGATGGTGGCGTTGAGGCCGACAAACGACCGTTCCCCCAGCACCACGCCGCCGCCCAGCGTTGCCCCCGCCGCGATCCAGCAATGATCGCCGATCGTCGAATGATGGCCGATCAGCGTGTTGTTCCACAAAGACACATCGTCGCCAATCCGCACTCCCGGCTGAATCCCCACTCCGTCGAGGATCAGGCAGTTTTCGCCGATCTCGAGCCAGGGGCCGTGATCCGCCCGCGGACTGACATAACTGACCAGGGTATAACCTTTGGCTTTCGCCTCGCCACACTTCCTGGCCCTGAGGGCGTTGAGTTCGTGATAGCCGAGCGCGACGAACATCGCCACCGACCCCGGCGGATAGTGACGTTCGAGATTCTCGAAAGGCACGACGGGATGGCCGTGGTGCCGGATTTCAGGCTCTCCGCCCGCTTCAGGCAGCCAGGCGGCGTCGCAGGTGAAAGCGACGACCTGGTAATCGCCATCGCGTTGAAAGTGCTGGTATGCGACATCGGCGATCTTTCCGAGGCCGAAAATAACGAGTGGTGGCATCGTCGTTCTACTCTCGCTGGGAACTCGTTCGCCCTGTCCAGTCTCACCCGCTGAGCGGACAGCCCGGAACGGCACGCCTGTCGCTTTACGTGCCGACCGGATATTGGCACACTGCGAGTATAGCCACCTTACGACCGCTTTCCTATGCCATGCCGCCGGTCGGGGTCCGGCCGACCGTTCGACACTCGGAAAGAGATCATGCGCCGCGGCGAAGAAAGCTTTTATGTCGATCCACTGACCCTCGAACCGCTGACCCTGGCGGAGGAAGAAATCCGGGAGGGAAATGAAGTCGTATCGGGGGTGCTGGCCAGCCCCTCCGGTCACCGTTTCGCAATCCGCCAGGGAGTTCCCGACCTGGTGTACCCGTTCGAACTGCCGGCGATCGATCGCCAGGCCTTGCAGCAGTATGAGGAACGGGCCGATGCCTACGACCGTTATCTTCCCCTGACCTTCAGCACCTATGGCGAGGACGAACAAACGGTGCGCAACGCGATGGTGGACAAGCTCGAGTTGCGTCCGGGTGCGATCGTGCTGGAGACGGGTGCCGGAACGGGGCGCGACTCGGAGATCATCGCGCGCCGCCTGGGTGCCGAAGGTCGCTTGTACATTCAGGATCTGGCACCGTCGTTTCTGGCGAAAAACATCGAGCGCCTGCGCGGAGTCGCCACCCGCGTCGAACCGGCGCTGGCCAATGGCTACTATCTCCCGTTCGCCGAAAACAGTTTCGATGCCTGCTTCCACTTCGGGGGCATCAACGCTTTCGGCGACATCCGCCGCGCCTTCGCCGAAATGGCGCGCGTCACCAAGCCTGGCGGCAAGGTCGTGGTGGGGGACGAAAGCATGCCGCCCTGGTTGCGCGATACCGAATTCGGCCGGATTCTCATGAATTCGAATCCCGAGTTCGTCTATCCGCTGCCCCTCGAAAAACTCCCCGTCGAGGCGCGCAAGACGCGTCTGGAATGGATCATCGGCGGCGTTTTCTATGTCATCGATTTCGTCGTCGGCGTAGGCGAGCCGCCCGCCGATCTCGACTTTCCGATTCCCGGGATGCGTGGTGGCACTCACCGCACGCGCTACTACGGGCAACTCGAAGGCGTCACGCCGGAAGCCAAACGGCTGGCCGCGGCCGCCCGCGCGGCGACCGGCAAGAGCATGCACCAGTGGCTGGACGACGTGGTGCGCGAGGCCGCCAGACGCGACCTTGGCCACGGCGACTAAGCCGCCCGGCAGCATGCGGCCTCCCGACGCGATGGGTGCGACGCTGGTTTTCCCGGCCGTCAATCAGGCCGCCGCCGACTACCTCGCCGCCGCTCGCCAAAGGGGGGAGCGGACCGTCTGCGCCGCCTCGCTGCCGAGCGACGCCGTAGACCCGGAAGGGGACGAAGTCCATCGCTTGCCGTCGATTTACGACCAGGATTTCGAGCCGCGATTCCTGTCGCTGGTGACGCAGTATTCGATTCGGCGCGTGTTCTGCCCGGTCGCCAGCGTGCATGCGTTCATGCGCCGCTTGATCGACCAACAGCAACTCGGGCTGGCCATGGTCGGCCAGTCGCCGATCCGCCAGCAGGTCGAGCAGCATCGCCGCCTGATGGCCCGGGCCGAACGCTTGCTGCCTTTGGTGCGGCTCTGCGCGGACGGCGCTGGCGGCCTTTCACTGATCGAAGTCGCCGGCGTTCTCCGCCAGGCGTCGCTGATCTACGGCGAATCGAACGACGACAAACTAGCCGCCATGATGGGAATCTTTGCCCGTGCACCGACCGGGGACGTGCTGGAGATCGGTTCGCTGATGGGACGCTCGGCTTTCGTCCTGCTCTATCTGGCCTGGCGCTACCGCATCGGCCCGCTGCTGACGGTCGATCCCTGGATGTCCGACAACGCCGTTCAACGGCAGTCGCCGCAATCGTTTCAGACCTTGGTCGAGGAGTGGGATTTCGACGTATTGCGCGAAGGTTTCCTGGTCAATATGGTGGCCTTGCGGGCGGACGACCATAACCACCTGCAGCTCAGCTCGCAACAGGCTTTCGAGCGCTATGCGGCGGGCCAGGCCGGTCGGTGTGAAGCGACGGCCAAGGTGAGCTACTCGGGCAGAATCGCGGTCATCCATATCGACGGCAACCACGACTACGAGTTCGTCAGGAACGATTGCCGGCTCTGGCTCGGCAGGACGCAACCCGGGTCGTGGCTCATCCTCGACGACTATGTCTGGGCGCACGGCGATGGGCCCTACCGGGTGGGCAACGAGTTTCTGCTCGAGCAGGCCGACCGGGTCGAAACGGCCTTTGTCTGCGGCAAGGCGCTTTTCGTCAGATTGCGCGACTAGCCGGCCGATTGCAACGTGGGCTACGTTTATAACCTGGGCCTGGCTTTCGAGAGCCTTGCCTTCAGCCAGCCCGAGAGACCGGCACTCGTCTTGGGCGGCGGTCGGACGCTCTCCTACGGCGATCTCGACCGCCTGGCAAACCGGCTCGCTCATTGGCTCAGGTCACGCGGCGTCGGCCGCCGGGACGTCTTGGGGCTGTTCAACGGCAAGACCGGCGAAGCCTACGCCTCAATGCTCGCCGCCTTGAAGATCGGCGCCGCCTACGTCAATTTCGACGACCAGAACCCGCCGCAGCGTCTGGCACGAATCCTCGCCACCTGCCGGCCACGACTGGTGATCGCCGATCACGACCTGGCGCCGGAAATCGAGCACGCCTGCGCAGCCGCAGGCACGCCCGTGACCAGGCTTCCCGACGCCGAATCCTTGACCGGCTGGCCGACGACGCGCAGCGGTGAAATGCCGCGCGTGACCGGCGGCGACCCGGCGTATCTCATGTTCACCTCGGGGTCGACCGGCAATCCCAAGGGGGTCGTCGTATCCCACGCCAGCGTTCTCAACTTCATCCCGTGGGCCGCCGACGAATTCGGCATCACGCCGCAAGATGTCCTGACCGGCGTCAATCCGCCGTACTTCGACAATTCCGTCTTCGACTTCTACGCCTCCTTGTTCACCGGCGCCGCACTGGCGCCGATCGGTCGTGACACGGTCGCCGCGCCGCGCGAGCTGGTGCGCAGGGTGGGGAAGTTGGGCTGTACGCTGTGGTTTTCCGTTCCTTCCTTGCTGATTTATCTGATGACCATGCGCCAGCTCCGCGCCGGCAGTTGGCCGGCGCTGCGCTGTGTCGTTTTCGGTGGCGAGGGCTATCCGAAACGGGAACTGAAAAAACTGTTCGACCTGTTCCACCCGACTGCCCGGTTGGTCAATGTCTATGGACCGACCGAATGCACCTGCATCTGTTCGGCCTATACCCTGAGCGAAGGGGATTTCCTCGACCCGAATGGGCTGGCGCCGCTCGGCAAACCGGCGGCCAACGTCTCCTGCCTCCTTCTGAAGGACGCCGATACGCCGGCCAGGCCCGGCGAAGTGGGTGAACTCTGCCTTCTCGGCCCGCAACTGGCGATCGGTTATTACAACGACGCCGAGCGCACGGCGATCAGCTTCGCGACCAATCCGCGCTGCATGGACTTTCCCGAGCGCATGTATCGCACCGGCGATCTCGTCCGGCAGGACGAACAGGGCTTGCTGTATTTCGTCGGCCGGATCGACAACCAGATCAAGCACCTCGGCTATCGCATCGAACTCGAGGAGATCGAAGCCGCTCTGCAGTCGCTGCCGCAGGTCACGCAGGCGGTGGCGATCTATCAACGCGTTCGCGAGCAGCACGGGCGCATCGTGGCCTTCGTCGGCAGCCGTGCAGCGATCGACGAAAGTGCCCTGCGCGACGCTCTGCACGACCGACTGCCCGCCTATATGATTCCGGGGCACATCGCAGTGCTCGCCGAGCTGCCGCGCAACGCCAACGGCAAGGCTGACCGGCAGGCGCTCGCCCAGCGTCTGCCGCCGCCTTGAGGTGCCGCCAGGTTGGCTTGCCGGGCCCAAGGGTGAAGAACCCCGGCCGGCGCCTACTTGCTCAGCAGGCGCATCCCTCGTTCGAGGCCGTCGAGCGTCAGCGGAAACATCCGGCTACCCATCAGGTTGTAGATCAGCGACGTCGACTGTCGATACGGCCAGGAGTGTTCCGACTCCGGGTTGAGCCAGATGGCGTGCGGCCAGGTTTCGGTCAGCCGGCGTAGCCAGACGGCACCGGGTTCGCTGTTGTTGAACTCGATGCTGCCGTTGGGCTGCACCAGCTCGTAGGGGCTCATCGCCGCGTCGCCAACGAAGATCAGCTTATAGTCGTTGCCGTACTTGTGCATGACATCGAGCGTCGGCACGCGCTCGCTGTGGCGCCGGCGGTTGTCCTGCCACAGGTAGTCATAGACGCAGTTGTGGAAATAGTAGTACTCGAGGTGCTTGAACTCGCTGCGGCAGGCCGAGAACAGTTCCTCGCAAACCCGGATGTGATCGTCCATCGAGCCGCCGATGTCGAGAAACAGCAGCACCTTGACGGCGTTGTGACGCTCCGGCCGCAGGTGCAGGTCGAGCCAGCCGGCGTTGCGCGCCGTACCGGCGATCGTGCCCTCGAGGTCGAGTTCTTCCGGCGCCCCCTGGCGGGCGAAGCGCCGCAGGCGACGCAGCGCCAGCTTGATGTTGCGCGTACCGAGTTCGACGCTGTCGTCGAGATTGCGATATTCGCGCTGCTCCCAGACCTTGACCGCCGAACGGTTCTCGCTCCGGCCGCCGACGCGGATTCCCTCGGGATGCGTACCGCCGTGGCCGAAGGGCGACGTGCCGCCGGTGCCTATCCATTTGCTGCCGCCGGAATGACGTTCCTTCTGCTCGGCGAGGCGCTGTTTGAAGGTTTCCATCAGCTTGTCCCAGCCGAGTTTTTCGAGCTGCGCGCGCTCGGCGTCGGTCAGGTGTCGCTTTGCCGCTTGCTTCAACCACTCCTCGGGAATCAGGACGTCCATCCCGGGCAGCGCCTCGACGCCCTTGAAATACTCGCCGAAGGCGCGATCGAACTTGTCGAAATGGGTCTCGTCCTTGACCAGGATGGCGCGCGAGACGACGTAGAAGTCGTCCAGGCTGTGCTCGATGACGTGCTCGCGCAGCGCTTCGAGCAAGGCGAGAAACTCCTTGATCGAAACCGGCAGTCGGCGCGCCTTGAGATGGAGGAAGAAGTCGATCAGCATCGCCGGCCCGTTGCGGCCACTCAGCGGTGGTGGCGTGCCATGAAGATCAGGCGTTCGAAGAGATGAACGTCCTGCTCGTTTTTGAGCAGCGCACCGTGCAAGGGCGGAATCGCCGCCTTTTGATCCTTGCTGCGCAGCGCTTCGGGCGGAATGTCCTCGGCCAGCAACAGCTTGAGCCAATCGAGCAGTTCGGAGGTCGATGGCTTCTTCTTGAGGCCAGGAATCTCGCGCAGTTCGAAGAACACCTCGAGCGCTTCGCGCAGCAGGGCCGGCTTCAGGCCCGGAAAATGGACGTCGACGATGCGGGTCATCGTCTCCTTGTCGGGGAACTTGATGTAATGGAAGAAACAGCGTCGCAGGAAGGCGTCGGGCAGTTCCTTCTCGTTGTTCGAGGTGATGAAGACGAGCGGGCGATGGCGGGCGCGAACGTTCTGACGAGTTTCGTAGACGAAAAACTCCATGCGGTCGAGTTCGCGCAGAAGGTCGTTGGGAAACTCGATGTCTGCCTTGTCGATCTCGTCGATCAGGACGACCGACGGCGTTTCACAGTCGAAGGCCTGCCACAGGACGCCCTTGACGATGTAGCTGCCGATGTCGGCGACCTTGGCCTCACCGAGTTGGGAGTCGCGCAGGCGGGAGACCGCGTCGTATTCGTACAGCCCCTGCTGCGCCTTGGTCGTCGACTTGACGTGCCACTGAAAGAGCGGCAAGCCCAGCGCCGCAGCCACTTCCTCGGCCAGCATGGTCTTGCCGGTACCCGGTTCGCCCTTGATCAGCAGCGGCCGCTGCAAGGCGATGGCGGCGTTGACGGCAAGGGTCAGGTCGCGGGTGCTCACGTAGCTCTCGGAACCGGCAAAGCGCATGGTCTTGCTCCTCTCGAAGAGCTGTCGATTCTACCCGCAAATCCGGTGTTACGGATCGGACAAGCCTTTTCCACCCTGGTATGAGCCAGGACAGCTACCTCGCCTTCGTCGACGACCAGGGCGCGCGCCTGAAGCAGAAGTGGCTGGCCAACGGCATCACCACCGAATACGCCGACCACGCCGACAACGGCGTCGCCCAAGTCCGCCACCGGGTCTACCATTTCAGCAACCGCCACACCCGGACGCTGACTCAGCACGACCTCAGCTACGACGCCCTCGGCCGGCGGCGCACTGCCGGCGAGCGCGCCGGCCCCTTCACGCCGCCGGCGAACGGCCCCGACATCGTCGCCGAGTACGAAGGCGACTGGCAGCAGCCAACGGCCTTCACGACGCACGGTCCGAACACCGACGACCCGATCTGCGCTACACCCGCAATGCCGCCGGCGGCTACGACAAGCGCTACGACCACCAGGATGCGCAGAACAACGCGGTCGCCGTCACCGACGGCAACGGCGCGCTGGTCGGCGCGCCACTCTTCGACGCCTGGGGCAACGCCGTCCCCGGCGCGCAACTGGGCCGCATCGAGCGCTACGGCGATACCGGTCGCGAGCCCGACGCCAGCGGGCTGATCTACTACCGCGCGCGCTACGACGACCCGACGCTCGCGCGCTTCACGCAACGAGACCCCAGCGGGCTGGCCGGCGGCCTCAACCCCTACGCCTACGTCGGCAACGACCCGGTCAATTACATCGACCCGAGCGGGCTGGTCAGGGCCAGCCCGGTCAGCACGAGCCACGAGACCGCCTACGGCGGCGGCGACTGCCTGTCGGTCAACGACGGCTACGGCGACGACGGTGAAACGCTGACGGATGCCGAGGTCGCGCGTGGGGAGGTGGAGTTTGGGGAGGGGGCGGTGCGGCTGGCGTACCTACAGTGCATGGAATGGGACGATGGCCGGACAGGACGGATAGCCGCCAGTCCTGATCCGCGTGCCGGGTCGATCGAGCACCAGTTGGCGCCGTACATGCAGGAAGCGATGGTCAATGTGATGGCGGGATCAGCGATCAAGGCCCTCGTTGGTACGGTCGGGGCGGTGGTGAGCAGGGGTACAATGCTGGTGCGGGAGGCGTTGGTTGGTGGGGAGGCGGCAGTTGCCGCAGAGACGGGAGTGCAGGCAACTCAGCCCAATCGAATCAATTCAGTCCGTGAATTGATTCGAAGAGCATACGAACCGGGACCATTCCAAAACTTCCCTGAATCGTTCAATGCGGAGATTTTCCAGAGCGGCACGAGGACGGTGACGCCGAACTTCTACCGAACCGCGAGACCCAACATGAGCAACGATTCGATTATGTATTCGTTGCCGGAGCAGGTGAATGGCCGTACTGGTGTGTTTGAAATTGGCGTCCGTCCTTCGGCATCGGGGAATTCAGAGGTCATCACACACCGCTTTTTCAGACGGAACCCATGATGATCAAGCAACCATTCCCATCGGCTTTCGAGTTTGAGGTGTTGAGTGAACTAGGCTCAGGCAACACCAAGCGTCGGTTTTATCCCGGAGCCGTTGAATCGGGCGGGCACGATGGCTTGAACGTCCGGGTAGTTCCGCACGAGGGCGAAGCGTGGATCGGCACATTCGCTTTCGGGCGATTCGGTCCCAAAACGATTACCGGAGTGTTTGCTACACCGAACCCAACTAAGCTCTGTGTGGTCGCCGAAGGGGAAGCCTACATCGTGGATGTCGCTAATCCCAAAGAGCACGAAAATCTTTCAATCGTCCCGGTGATCGCTGTGCGAAGCTCGGCAAAGCATCGGCTCTTGATCTTTGCCAATCACACCGAGCTTTTCGCGATTGGGGCTAACGGAATTGCATGGCGAACCGAGCGGCTTTCATGGGATGGCCTGAAGCTCACCACCATGACCGACGAGACTCTTTGCGGGGTGTTTTGGGACATCCGGACCGAATCCGAACAGAGCTTCAGCGTGGATTTGGCGACTGGGACTCACATCGGCGGAGCGTTCGTGCCAATCTAAGTTCGCACTTCGGAAGCAAGCTGGCACAACGTCGGGGTCAGGTTTTGAATCTTGCACTCGCTCACCTGTTCCGCCCGAAACCGAACACATCACCCTCGCCCATGCCGCGGACCTCGCACGACCTCACCTAAGACGCCCTCGGCCGGCGGCGCACCGCCAGCGAGCGCGTCGGCCCGTTCACGCCGCCGGCGCAGACCGTCGCCTACGGCGACGACCCGCTCGGCAACCGCCTCCGGCAGACCGACGGCGGCGCCGTCACCGCCTACCTGCACGACGCCACGCCGCAACTCAATGCGATCCGTTCCGGCGGCCCCGCCGGCGCGCTCGTCTACGACAACGCCGGCAACCTGGTGCGCAAGTGCCAGGGCGGCGGCGTCAGCGGCGGCGCCGCGACCTGCAGCGGCAGCCAGATCCTCGATCTTGTTTACGACGCCAACCAGCGCCTCGTCGCCGCCGCCGGCAACGGCGTCAGCGAGACCTACGGCTACGACGACCCGGGCCGGCGGATCCGCAAGACGAGCCACGGCGTCACCACCTGGTACCTCTACAACGGCCCGGACATCGTCGCCGAGTACGAGGGCGACTGGCAGCAGCCGGCAGCCTTCACGACGCACGACCCGAACACCGACGACCCGATCGTGCGCTACACCCGCAACGCCACCGGCGGCTACGACCAGCGCTACTACCACCAGGATGCGCAGAACAGCGCGGTCGCCGTCACCGACGGCAACGGCGCGCTGGTCGGCGCGCCGCTCTTCGACGCCTGGGGCAACGCCGTCCCCGGCGCGCAACTGGGCCGCATCGAGCGCTACGGTTAGAAAACCTCGGGGTCAAACCTCGGGGTCAGGTCTTGAATCTTGCATTCGCTCACCCATTCCGCCCGAAACCGACACATCACCCTCGCTAATACCGTCGCCGCCAAGAAAACTGCCCGCTGGCAATCGACCACGATGACCGATGCCACTCTTGCCTTTGCTCCGGCTCCGCTGACCCCTGCCGCTTTGGCGTTCGCGTTCGCCTTGCCCGAGCGGCTCGCCACCGTCTCGAACAGTCCGCTAACGGGCCCTCGACCAGCCCTTGCTGGACGCCTCGTTCCGCCGCCACCTATCCAGGAACTGCCGCATGAAACCCCTTTGCCGGTCAGCCCAGTTCGCCCTTCTCGCCGCTGTGCTCCTGCCACGGCCGACTCTTGCCCAGACGCCGCCGGTGGCGGCGTGGCTGCCGGCGGTCCTGCAACTGCTGCTGTCCTGCACCCCGGAGCCCGGCGCGGGCGTCTGCCTGCCCCGGGTGGCGCTCACGACCCCACCGGATGCCAGCTTCTTCTTCCTTCCGGCCACCATTCAGCTCGAGTTCTCGTCGCGCCTGGCTTCTTTCCCCTAGACGCTGACCCCGCACAACCTCATTCACGACGTCCTCAGCCGGCGGCGCGCCGCCAGCGAGCGCGCCGGCCCGTCCACGCCGCCGGCGAACGGCCCCGACATCGTCGCCGAGGACGAAGGCGGCTGGCCACCGGCGGCGACGACAAGCGCTACGACCACCAGGATGCGCAGAACAGCGCGGTCGCCGTCACCGACGGCAACGGCGCGCTGGTCGGCGCGCCGCTCTTCGACGCCTGGGGCAACGCCGTCCCCGGCGCGCAACTGGGTCGCATCGAGCGCTACGGTTATACCGGGCGCGAGCCCGACGCCAGCGGGCTGATCTACTACCGCGCGCGCTACGACGATCCGACGCTCGCGCGCTTCACGCAAAGAGACCCCAGCGGGCTGGCCGGCGGCCTCAACCCCTACGCCGACGTCGGCAACGACCCGGTCAAATACCTCGACCCCAACGGACGGGTCGGAGTCCGCCCGTTCAGCGCGAGCCACGAGACTGCCTACGGCGGCGACTGCCTGTCGGCCAACGGGTACGGCGACGGGAGGCTGAGCGACGCCGAGGTAGTGCGCTGGGAGGTGGAGTTCGGGGAGGGGTCGGTACGGCTGGCCGAAGGCGGATGCACCTCGTTCGGCGTGCGGGCAACGATTCAGACGGGGATCGATGCCTGGGTTGAAGAGGCTGACTACTCGGTGCCGGCGATGGCCGCCGGTGCGTTGCTGACCGCAGCCAACCAAATGAGTGTGCCGGATACGCCGTCGGAAGAGGCAAGGATGTTCGTGGCGCCGGTTCGCGTGCTGGGCAGGGATACAATGCTGGCGAGGGCGGCGTTGGTTGGTGGGGAGGCGGCGGTTGCGGCAAATAGTGCCGTGACGCTGAATGCGAGCACAATCCGGTTCAGCCGGAGCAATGTTCGCAGCTCTCTCCCTGAGATTACTGCGAGTATGAGGGCGAACGTCTGGCAAGGAGCGCCGATTGATGTGTAAGAATGGCTGAGGTACCTTGACCGCAGTGGACAACACCCGGCTTGCCGCTGCTGCGATGTCGAACACTCCCGTTCAAGGCATCATCCGGGGTTTTGGTGAAGCATTTCCGCCCGCACGGGAGGAAACCTGCAAGGTGGAACCTGGGGTGAGGCAGCTATGAATCGCATCGGTAATCTGAGCCCAGCGTGGCGACGCCTATACCCGAATGGCTCGCCGGGTGTTCACCCATCAACCCCAGGCTTCTCTCCATGAGTAAAGAACTGTTCATCGCACCTTCACATCAACGCCCGGTTTGGCTTGAGTATCCGCATTCGTTTTGTCGGCTAGTCGAGCAAGGGCTGATCCACCTCACCCCTTGGCACATCATGGAAGTTGAGTGGGCATTGGTTCACGCACGTGGCTTGGGCGAACGCTATCCGGGACGTGAGCTGTTTCCGTTCGCTTACCGGCAAGACAACGATGACGTGGCATGCTGGTCGAGCGGTGCAGGGGAAAAGGTGTTCGTCATTCATGACTTTGCTTCCCCAGGCTGGGAAGACGAAGCCGCGTTCAGCGACGTCTGGGCGTGGTTCCGGTCAGCCATCGATGAAACCATCGCTTGGGAGTGAGATTGTTGCAGAAAATAGGGGACGCACCACGATTTCACCCGGCGCGAAGCACTGTTCTTTTGCAACGCTGGGGGTCGAGTCTTGAACCTTGCACCTGCTAACCCGTTCCGCCCGAAACCGAACACATCACCCTCGCTAATACCGTCGCCGCCAAGAAAACCGCCCGCTTGAAACCGACCTCGATGACCGACGCCACCCTCGCTTTCACTCCGCCTCCGGCCCGAACGACCGCTGCGCCGGTCTCCGCACCCGCCTTGCCCGAGCGTCTCGCCACCCGTCTCGAACAGTCCGTTAACAGGCCCTCGACCAGCCCTTGCTGTACGCGTCGTTCCGCCGTCACTTCTCCAGGAACTGCCGCATGAAACCCCTTTGCCGGTCAGCCCAGTTCGTCCTGCTCGTCGCCGCCGCGCTCCTGCCACCGCCGGGCCTGGCCCAGACGCCGCCGGTGGCGGCGTAGCTGCCGTCGGATCTGCAACGGCGGCTGGCCGGCACGCTGGAGCCCGGCGCGGGCGTCTGCCTGCCCCGGGTGGCGCTCACGACCCCACCGGATGCCAGCTTCTTCTCCCCCCGGCCACCATCCAGCTCAAGATCTCGTCGCGCCTGGCCTCTTGCCCCTGGACGCTGACCCCGCACAAGCTCATTCACGACGTCCTCAGCCGGCGGCGCACCGCCAGCGAGCGCGTCGGCCTCTTCACGCCGCCGGCGCAGACCGTCGTCTACGGTGACGGTCTGCGCCGGCAACCACATCCGCCAGACCGACGGCAGCGCCGTTACCGCCTACCTGCGCGCCGCCACTCCGCAACTCAATGCGATCCGTTCCGACGGCCCCGCCGCTGTGCTCGCCGGTGCGCTGCCCTACGACAATGCGTGGCCTGATTCGGGTATTCGCCCCTCCCGCCGCGGCATAAAGGCGACGGGCAGAGCCTTCGCGCCTTGGACTCAGCCGCTGTTGCGCAGACCAGCGGCGATGCCGTTGATCGTCAGGTGGATGGCGCGTTTCACCCGCTCGTCCTGGTTGCCGGCACGCAGCCGCCGTATGAGTTCGATCTGCAGGTGATTCAGCGGGTCGAGGTAGGGAAAGCGGTGCCGGATCGACCTGGCGAGCAGCGGATTTTCTTCCAGTAGGCAGCCCTGCCGACTGATCGCCAGCAGGGCATCGACCGTCGCCTGCCACTCGGCCTTCAGCCGCGGGAAGATCGCGGCACGCAGCGCAGAATCCGTGACCAGGTCGGCGTAGCGGGCGGCGATCGCCAGATCGCTCTTGGCGAGAACCATGTCCATGTTCGACAGCAGGGTGCGGAAAAAGCCCCACTCGTGGTACATGCGCTGCAGCAACTCCAGACCCGCCGGCTGCTCGGCGAGGAATTCGCGTACCGCGCTGCCGAAACCGTACCAGCCCGGCAACATCAGGCGGCACTGAGCCCAACTGAAGACCCAGGGTATGGCGCGCAGATCTTCGATGGCAGTGGTTTTCTTGCGCGAAGCGGGTCGGCTGCCGATGTTCAGATGCGCGATCTCGGCGATGACCGTCGATTCCCAGAAGTAGCGTTCGAAGCCCTCCGTCTCGTAAACCAGGCCGCGATAGGCACGATAGGCCGACTGCGAGAGCCTGGCCATCGCTTCGAGGTACTCCGGCTGCGGCGCCGGGTCGGGCGCCGCCAGCAAGGTCGCTTCGAGAACGGCAGCGGCCAGGATCTCGAGGTTGCGCCGACCGAGCTCCGGATTCGAGTACTTGCTGGCAATTACCTCGCCTTGCTCGGTCAGTCGCAGCCTGCCCTGGACCGCGCCACCAGGCTGGGCGAGGATCGCCTGGTAGCTCGGACCGCCGCCGCGGCCCACCGAGCCTCCGCGTCCGTGGAACAAGCGCAGCTTGACGCGGTGACGCGCGAACACCTCGACCAGCGCAATCTCTGCCTGGTACAGTTCCCACCCCGAAGTCAGGAAGCCGCCGTCCTTGTTGCTGTCCGAATAGCCCAGCATCACCTCCTGCAGGTCGCCGCGGCTGTGCACGAGCCGCCGATAGGCCGGCAGCGAAAGCAGTTCGTCCATCACCCGCGGGCAGTTGCGCAAGTCCGGGATGGTTTCGAAAAGCGGCACGATATTCACCGCCAGATCGGCCGACTGCGGCAGCAGCAGGCCGCATTCCTTGAGCAGCAGCGCCACTTCCAGCAAGTCCGAAACGCCGTCCGTCTTGGAGATGATGTAGTTTTGCAAGGCCTGCCGACCGTAGGCGCGGTGAGCGTCGGCGGCGGTACGGAAGATCTCCAGTTCGTCGCGCGTCGCGTCGCTGTAGCTCAGATGAGGGGAGGCGAGCGGTCGCGTCGAGCTGATCTCGCGCAGCAGCAGCTCAATCCGCCCGGCCTCGTCGCGCCCGCGGTAGCCGGTGCCGGGACTCGCCGCTTCCAGCAGTTCGGCGACGACCTGCTCGTGCACCTCAGAGTTCTGACGCAGATCGAGTGTCGCCAGGTGAAAACCGAAAACCCGGGCCGCACGGCGCAGGGCGCGTAAGCGTCCACGCGCCAACAGCGGTGAACCGTTGGCCACCAGCGAACGATGAATGATGTCCAGATCGGCGGCAAATTCTTCCGCATCGGCGTAGGCGGCCGACTCGCCGACGGCATGCCGTTCCGGCTCGACGCCGTCGAGGCTGCGCAGGGTGGCCGCCAGGCGGGCGTAGATGCCGGTCAGCGCACGCCGATACGGTTCGTCGCGGCGTGCCGCGGCACTGTCCGGCGAACGTGCCGCCAAGGACTGCAAGGCTTCGGAAACGCCTACCAGGCCCTCGGCGAGCGACAGTTCGGCGCCCAGCGCGTGAATCTCGTCGAGGTGAAAACGTAGTGCCCGCGCCGACTGAAGCCGCAGGGTCTGGCGAGTGACGCCGGCGGTGACGAAAGGATTGCCGTCGCGGTCGCCGCCGATCCAGCTTCCCAGGTGGAGGAAGTCAGGCAGTTCGAGCGCTCGTCGTCCGCCATCGGCCGCGCCGAGATGATCCTCCAGCCAGCCGTAGAGCCTCGGCAGTTCGCGCAGGAAAGTGTAGTCGTAATACGACAAGCCATTGACCACTTCGTCGAGCACCATCAAGCGGCTGGTGCGCAGCATGCGCGTCTGCCAGAGAGTCAGCACGATGCGGCGCAAACCTTCGCCGAGCGACTCCTGCTCGTCGGGCGTCAGGTGGCCGTTGTCACGTCGCTGCAACAAGTCGGCGATCGCCCGTTGCCCATTGAGGGTACTCTTGCGCTGGACTTCGGTGGGATGCGCGGTGAGTACCGGGACAATCGAGGCGCCATCGAAGAAGTCGTACAGCTGCGCCGGATCGCAGCCGGCGGCACGGGCGCGCGTCAGAGCGTGGGCCAGGCTGCCGGCGTGCGGCGGCGAGCCGGCGATCAGGTGGGCGCGCGAGCGCCGGATATGGTGCTGATCCTCAGCAATGTTGGCCAGATGCGAGAAACAACTGAAGGCGCGCACGACGACTTGCGTCTGCTCGGGCGACAGGCAGTCGAGAGTCGCCGCCAGTTCCTGTCTGGCGCCGCTGTCCTCGTCGCGATGAAAGCGCAGGGCGCAGAGGCGGATACGCTCTACCAGGTCAAAAGTTGCCTCGCCTTCCTGCGCCCGCAGTGTGTCGCCCAACAGACGGCCGAGCAAGCGGATGTCCTCGCGCAGCGGCAAATCCTTGTCTTCGGTCGGAGCTTCCTGCATCGCGGCATTCCTTTCGGTCGTCAGCGCGGTATCGTCCGCGGAGTATAGGTTAGGTGGCGGTCGTCATGGCGCTCAAACCCGGAAAACCTTGTCGGCTGGCCGATCGTGCCTGCGCTAGAATGATGGGGTGCGAGCCTGATCCCCTCCCGGCAAGCGAGAGGCGAGGACCCTTCGGGAAAACCCCACCCGACCGCGTCGTCCGGGCACGTCCTGCGCCGGCCCACGGCTGCCCACCGAATATTCGCCAGGCTTTCCGACGCACTTCCACCCGACATGCCGATGAGGAACAAGACATGACCGATACCAATCCGACCGAGGCCTTCTTTCGCGACCTCGAAACCAAAGTCAAAGGCCCGACTGGCGCGCTCGAAGGGAAAAAGGCGCTGGTCATCGGAATCGCCAACGACCAGTCGATCGCCTATGGCTGTGCGCTGGCTTTCCGGGCTCTCGGCGCGAGCGTCGCGATGACCTATCTGAACGAAAAGAGCAAGCCCTACACCCAAGCGCTGGCCAATCACCTGGCGGTCGATCCGGCGCTCTATCTGCCCTGTGACGTGCGCATTCCCGGACAGCTCGAAGCCGTCTTCGCGGCGCTCGAGAAAAACTGGGGTCAGCTTGACATCGCGCTGCACTCGATCGCTTTCGCGCCGCGCGACGATCTGCACGGCCGTGTCACCGACTGCTCGCGCGACGGTTTCCTGATGGCCATGGACGTCTCCTGCCATTCCTTCATCCGCATGGCGAAGCTCGCCGAGCCACTGATGAAGGAAGGGGGCTCCTTGTTCACGATGAGCTACTACGGTGCCGAGAAGGTGGTCGATCGCTACAACCTGATGGGCCCGGTCAAGGCGGCGCTGGAGGCGGCTGCGCGCTACCTCGCCGCCGAGTTGGGAGCGAAAGGGATTCGCGTGCACCCGATCTCGCCCGGCCCGATCCGGACTCGTGCGGCGACCGGCATCGATCGCTTCGACGAGTTGATGGAGATCGCCGCGACGCGTGCGCCGAGCCGCATGCTGGTCAGCATCGAGGATGTCGGCATGGCCACGGCCTTCCTGGCTTCCGACTACGCGAAGCTGATCACCGGCGAAACGATCCACATCGACGGCGGCTATCACGTCGTCGGTTGAGCGCGGCTGTCGATGGCCCTGGCTCGCTCGAACGGGCGGTGAGCGATGAATTGCTCGGCGGCAGCAAGCCGCCACGCGCCAGCTCAGCGGCGCGGACCTAAAGACTCAACAACTGGCGGGTGTGGCGGGCGATCATCAGTTCCTCGTTGGTCGGCACCACCCAGGCCGAGGTTCTGCTTTCCGGGCGGCTGATGCGCGGCCCCCCCTGGTCGTTGGCCGCCGCGTCGAGCTCGATGCCGAGCCAGCGTGCCTTTTCGCAAACGAGCTGCCGAATACGCGCGCTGTTCTCGCCGATACCGGCGGTGAATACCAGCGCGTCGAGACCACCGAGGACGGCGGCGAGCGCGCCGAGTTCGCGGCTGATCCGATAGACGAAGAGTTCGATCGCCAGCCGGGCCCGAGGCGCCTCGCTGGCCAGTAGAACCCGCATGTCGTTGCCGATCCCGGACAGGCCGAGCAGGCCGGAGCGCTTGTAGAGCAGATCCTCGATCTGTTTGGCCGACAGACCTTCCTGCTGCAGCAGGTAGAGGACGATTCCGGGATCCATGTTGCCTGGCCGGGTACCCATCATCAGGCCGTCGAGCGCCGTGAAGCCCATCGAACTGCCGACACTGCGTCCGTCGTGGATGGCGCACATGCTGGCGCCGCTGCCCAGATGAGCAACGACCACGCGCCCGTCGGCGATTTCCGGCGCCACCGACGGCAGCGTCGCGGCGATGTACTCGTAGGAAAGGCCATGGAAACCGTAGCGTCGAATGCCGCGTTCGTAGTACTCATAGGGCAGGCCGTAAAGGTCGGCGATGCTCTCCTGGGTGCGGTGGAAGGCCGTGTCGAAGCAGGCCACTTGCGGCATCTCGGGCCGCGCCTGCTGTACCGCGCGGATGGCGGCGAGGTTGTGGGGCTGGTGCAGCGGCGCCAGCGGCACCAGAGCATCGAGCTTCTCGAGGGCCGCCGCGTCGATCCGCAGCGGCTCCGAGTAGTCGGGGCCACCGTGCACGACGCGATGGCCGACGCCGACCAGCACCCTTCCCTCGAGATGAGAGCGCAGAAGAGCAATGATCTCCTGCAGGGCCTGCGCTGGGCCCGCCACTTCCGCGGTAGTCCAGCGCCTTTCGACGATCGTGTTGCCCTCGCCATCCTTCGCCTTGAAGCGCGGTGCCGTGCCCAGTCCTTCGACCTGGCCGATCGCGAGCGGACGCATTTCGGCCGACGCAGGAAGTTCGAAGACCGAAAACTTGAGGCTGGACGAGCCGGCGTTGAGGACGAGAATTACCTTTTCCATGTCAGCCTCCGGTTTTCGTCGAGCCTTTGCCCAGCGTCGCGCTGGCCATCAGGCAGGCGACGGCGCACGAGGCGAGTTTGGTCCGCTTGCTATCGGCGCGGCTGGTGAGGATGATGGGCACGCGAGCGCCGAGTACGATGCCGGCGCCATCGGCGTTGCTCATGAAAGTGAGCTGTTTGGCGAGAATGTTGCCGGCCGTGAGATCGGGGACGACGACGATGTCGGGGTCACCGGCAACCAGCGAGTCGATGTTCTTGATGCGCGCGGCTTCCTGACTGATCGCGTTGTCGAAGGCAAGCGGACCGTCGACGAGCGCGCCGCTGATCTGGCCACGGTCCGCCATCTTGCACAAGGAAGCCGCGTCGGTCGTACAGATCATGCGCGAGTTGATCGATTCGACGGCGCAGATGATCGCCACTTTGGGACGCGCCACGCCGAGAGTCCGGGCCAGATCGATCGCGTTCTGACAGATGTCGCGCTTGACGTCGAGGTCGGGAGCAATGTTGATCGCCGCATCGGTGACGATCAAGGGCTTGTGATAGGTCGGCACGTCCATCACGAAGGCGTGCGAGATGCGTCGTTCGGTGCGCAGGCCGCTTTCCCGGCTGACCACTTCCGCCATCAGTTCGTCGGTATGCAGGCTGCCCTTCATCAGCGCCGCCGCCTTGCCGAGGCGGACCAGTTCGACCGCCCGATAGGCGGCGGCGTGACTGTGCGCGACGTCCTCCAAGCGGAGTCCCGAGAGATCGAAGCCATGCTGTTCCGCCACGGCGCGCAGCTTGACCAGCGGCCCGACGAGAATCGGTTCGATCAGGCCGTCGCTCCACGCCTGCAGTGCGGCACCGAGCGACGATTCGTCACAAGGGTGCGCCACTGCTACCGGCACCGGCCGCAGGTCTTGACAGCGTTCGACGAGAACCGCGAAGCGATCGTGGCTCTGGATCGACACCTGCGCCGCATCCGGACGTTCCATGCTGATCTTCGTCTGCGGCGCGATGACGCGGGCTGTGCCGGTCATGATCGTCATGCCGCGTCCGTTACGGCCAAGGCAATCGAAGGTCACGCACCGACTCGCCGCCTCCTTGGCGGTCGCGGTGATCGTGATGGTGACCTGTTCGCCGATCAGCAGCGGTGCCAGAAACTGCAGATCCTGGCCGACGTGTACCATTCCCGGTCCTGGAAGCTGGTTGCCGAGCAGGCCGGAGACCTGGGCCCCCAGCCACATGCTGTGCGCAGCGAGTTCGGAGGGGCCGAGTTGACGGTCGAGTTCGCTGTCGAGCTGGGTCGGGCTGATGTCGCCCGAAACGGCAGCGAAAAGCTGTACGTCACGCAAGCTTAGCGTGTGGCTGACCGCCGCCGTATCGCCGATGCCGATTTCGTCGAAACAACGGTTGCGAAGAGTTTCCCTGCTCATGACTGGCTCAATGGGGATGAAGGTAGCGGTTGGTGGAGGTCGGGTTCCGAACGCCGGGAGGCCGCCTGGAGCCTGTGCCGTTGGCGCCGGGGAATCTCCTCGGAGCGCGGCAACGAGTGCGAAGCGACCACGCGATCATTATAGCCTTGCCTGTCGGCACGCGGGCCCGGTGCGCAAGCTCCGGCATGGCAAGCGGTGGCAAGGACGGAGCCCCGTTTCGGCAGACCTTGGCGTATCATCATTTCTAGCCGGCTCGGGCGAGCCGGCAGACTCATTCCAGTGGCGATTCTCGATGGAGAAATACATGTACAAGACATTGGTTTCACGAGTTGCTCAACTCACGCGTTGTTTCCTGGCCGCCCTGGTTGCTGCGCTGGTCGTCCCGGCAAGCGCTTTGGCGGCGGAAGGCCGCGCGGCGCTCGAGCAGGAAGCACAACAGATCTATCAGAAGCTGGTCGCCAAGCAGCCGGCGGCCAAGGCGCTGTCCAGGGACGCCGCCGCCGTCCTCGTGTTTCCGAAGATCACCAAGGCCGGTCTCGTCGTCGGCGGGCAGTACGGCGACGGGGTCCTCTTCAAGGGCGGCAAGGTGGCCGGCTACTACAACACGGCGGGAGCGTCGTACGGCCTCCAGGCTGGCGCGCAGCAGTATGCCTACGCCATGTTCTTCATGAACGAGAAGGCGCTGGAGGCCCTCAACCAGAACGACGGGCTGGAAATCGGTGTCGGACCTTCGGTCGTGGTGGTCGATCAGGGAATGGGCAAATCACTGACCTCGACGACCGCGAAAGACGATATCTACGCTTTCATCTTCAGCCAGAAGGGCCTGATGGCCGGCATTGGCCTGCAAGGGAACAAGATTACGAAGCTGAACGACTAGCGGGGTCCGGCTCGCCGGCCCCTTCGCGCCGCGGCTGGCGAACGGTTTATGTGGCGTCGTGCAACAGCGTCACGAGCCGGCTACGGCAGGCCGGGTCACTGTGTCGCGGCACCCGTGGCGAGGATTCCCAAGGTTGCCCAAGGTCGCGACAATCGCGTAGTCAGGTTCGCGTCACTGCTTTATACCGACTCGATCGTTAGTACGAGGAGAGCGGTGGCGCGAATGTTATAATTCTCGGCTAACGTCCATGGCGTTTTCCGGCACCGCCGTGATGATCGCCATGACCCCACCCTCGACTCCCCGCGGCCGAGGGAGGTGCGTGAGTCGCTGGCGCGCCTTTCAGATCAATTTCCCGTCACCCTTGCCACCGTCTGCCGAGCATGGCGCTGTTTACCCTGGGCCTTAATCACCACACGGCACCACTCGCTGTGCGCGAGCAAGTTGCGTTTGACGCCAACACCGTGCGGCAAGCACTCGGTGACCTGACGCGCCGTAAGCCAGTCAATGAGGCGGCCATTTTGTCGACCTGCAACCGCACGGAAGTCTACTTCGCGACCGACATGCCCGAGGCCGCCGCTCAATGGCTGGCCGACTATCATCATCTGGCGCGCCACGAGATCGAGCCATACCTTTATACCTATCCCGAGCGTGACGCGGTTCGTCACGCCTTTCGCGTTGCCAGCGGGCTCGACTCGATGGTACTCGGGGAGCCCCAGATCCTCGGGCAAATGAAGGACGCGCTTCGTTTTGCGGAAGAGGCGGGAACGCTAGGCACGACCTTGCACAAGCTCTTTCAGCATTCTTTTGCGGTCGCCAAGGAGGTGCGCTCGACGACGGCGATTGGCGCCAATATCGTTTCGATGGCGGCTGCCGCCGTTCATTTGGCGGAGCGGATTTTCGAACGTATCGCCGATCAGAAGATCCTGTTCATCGGTGCCGGCGAAATGATCGACCTGTGTGCCCGCCATTTCGCCGCTCAGCGGCCGCGGCAAGTGGTCATAGCCAACCGCACGGTCGAACGCGGGCTCGCGTTGGCCGAGCGCTTTGCTGGAACGGCGATTCGACTCGAGGAACTCGGCGAACGTCTGTGGCAGTTCGATATCGTCGTCTCCTGCACCGCCAGCCCGTTGCCCATCCTGGGTCTCGGCATGGTAGAGCGCGCCATCAAACGGCGTCGTCATCGGCCGATGTTCATGGTGGATCTTGCCGTGCCGCGGGATATCGAAGTCGAGGTCGGCGAGATGGATGATGTGTTTCTGTACACCATCGACGATCTCGCACAGGTCGTGGAGTCTGGTCTCGAATCGCGTCAGGCCGCCGTGCTAGACGCGGAGGCGATCATTGCCGAGCGGGTCGACGCCTTTCTGCGCTGGATGGCGACGCGTGGTACGGTGCCGATCATCCGCTCGCTGCGCGATGCCGCCGAGCGCGCCCGTCGGCACGAGATGGAGCACGCGCTCAAACTGTTGGCCAGGGGCGACGATCCGGCGCAGGTTCTCGACCACTTCTCGCACCGTCTGACCAACAAGTTCCTGCACGCTCCGACGCAGGCGCTGAGCCAGGCAGATTCTGAGCGAGATGACCTCCAGTCGCTGGTCACCCGCTTGTTCCATCTGCATCCCGAGTCCCGCCGTTTTGACGAGTCGTAGCCGGACCACGGATCACCCGTTAATCCGTAAATCAACTATTCCCTCACACGACGCTTGAGCCGATCCGATGAACCAAAGTATCTGCGACAAACTTGAGCACTTGGCCGGTCGTCTCGACGAACTCGACCGCATGCTGGCGAGTGGTGAAGCGACGCGCGACCTGGACGAGTACCGTCGGCTGTCGCGCGAACACGCCGAGATCTCGCCAGTTGTCGCTCTTTACGACACTTGGCGACGGACCAGCGGCGACCTCGCTTCCGCGCTCGAGATGGTCTCCGACCCGGAAATGCGGGAGTTGGCGGAGGCGGAAGCGACGTCGATCAAGGAACGCTTGCCGTTGATCGAGGGAGAGCTGCAAAAACTACTGCTGCCCAAAGACGCCAAGGACGATCGCAATGTCTTCCTCGAAATTCGCGCCGGTACCGGCGGCGACGAATCGGCGCTCTTTGCCGGTAATCTGTTTCGCATGTACTGTCGCTACGCGGAGCGCCGGCGCTGGCAGGTTGAAGTGGTTTCGGCCAGCGTGTCCGACCTCGGCGGCTACCGAGAGATCATCGCCCGCATCGTGGGCATTGGCGTGTACGCGCGGCTCAAGTTCGAGTCGGGCGCGCATCGCGTGCAGCGTGTTCCGGATACGGAGGCGCAAGGCCGCATCCATACGTCCGCCTGCACAGTCGCGGTGATGCCCGAGGCCGATTCGCTCGAGGAAGTCCAGATCAACCCGGCGGAAATCCGGGTCGACACCTACAGGGCGTCCGGAGCCGGAGGGCAGCACATCAACAAGACCGATTCGGCGGTGCGGATCACGCATCTGCCGACCGGGATCGTCGTCGAATGCCAGGACGATCGGTCGCAGCACAAGAACAAGGCACAGGCGATGTCCGTGCTGGTGGCGCGCATCCGGGATGCGCAGGAGCGCGAACAGCAGGCCAGCATTGCTTCCGAGCGGCGGAATCTGATTGGCAGTGGCGATCGTTCCGAACGAATCCGGACCTACAACTTCCCGCAGGGTCGAGTTACCGATCACCGAATCAATCTGACCTTGTACAAGATCGAAGCGATCATGGACGGTGACCTCGACGAATTGCTTGCCGCTCTGACTGCCGAGCACCAGGCGGATCAACTGGCTTTGCTCGCCGAGAGCGCCTAGTAGTGCAAGACAAGCCGCATGCCGTTTCGCGCCCGTGCGGTCAGCTGGCGCTTTTCTGAATGCCGGTGCGAGCGACAACTCTCGGCGAGGCTTGGCGCATGGCCAGCCACCTGGTCGATCGGATCGACGCACGCCTCTTGGTGCAACACGTCGCCACCTGCACGCATGCCGAGCTGATTACCTCGCCGACGCGGGCGCTGTCGACGGAGCAGTCTGCTACCCTCGAGGCGCTCGTCGAACGTCGCGCCGCGGGGGAACCCCTGGCTTATCTGCTCGGCTCGGCGGGTTTTTATGGCCGCGAGTTCGCCGTTACTCCTGCGGTGTTGATTCCCCGTCCCGAGACGGAACTGCTGGTCGAGTTGGCGGTCAACCATCTGCAGTCGTTACAGCGACCCAGTGTGGCGGATCTCGGCACGGGCTCAGGGGTGGTGGCGGTGACCATGGCCCGCCTTTGTCCGGCGGCGCGTATCACCGCGGTGGATCTGTCCACGGCGGCACTGGCCGTGGCCCGCCGCAACGCGCAAGTACACAACGTCGAGGTGGATTTTCGGGCCGGCGATTGGTATTCGCCATTGGCGGACGAACGCTTCGACCTGCTGGTTGCCAACCCGCCATATGTGTTCGAGGGTGATCCCCATTTGCAGCGCGGGGGTCTTCCCTACGAGCCACAGATGGCGCTGACCGATGGCGTGGTCGGAGGTGACGGTTTGACGTGTGTCCGCGTCATTGTCGGCGGGGCGGCGGACCACCTCGTGCCGGGCGGCTGGCTGCTTCTGGAACATGGTTACGAGCAGGCGTCGGAGGTGCGTGGTCTGCTGCGCCAGGCAGGGTTTTCCGACGTCGCGTCGTGGACGGACCTGTCCGGCATAGAACGCGTCAGCGGCGGCTGCCTGCGTTGACGGCTGGTCGACGTAGCCGCTAAACTCGATGCCGATTTTCGTTCTCAACTATGGGTAGGATGGGATTTCCGATGGATGCGCAGGAATTGATCAAGCAGCAGGTAAGCAGCAACCCAGTGGTGCTCTACATGAAGGGAACGCCGCAGTTCCCGCAATGCGGTTTCTCGGCGGTCACTGTGCAGATTCTCAAAGCCTGCGGCGTTTCCAGTTTTCTGAGTGTCAATGTCCTGGAGAATCCGGAGATCCGCAGCGGAATCAAGGAATATGCCAATTGGCCGACGATTCCGCAGCTCTATGTGCGTGGCGAGTTCATTGGCGGTTGTGACATCATGCGTGAGATGTACGCCGACGGTGAGCTGCAGAAATTATTCGAAGGTTTGGTGGACGCCGTCTGACGGATCGTTCGTCGCACCGTCGCCGTGAGTGGTGACGCGTGCCGCCTCGTTCCGCCAGCCGGCGCTCAGGAACTCCCCGAAATCGGCTTGGCGGCGCTGAATTCCTCATAGGCGCGGATTGCTTCGGCCGCGTACATGAGTGACGGCCCGCCACCCATGTAGGTGCACACGGCCAAGGTTTCCATCAGCTGGGCGCGGCTGACACCCAGTCGAATCAGAGCCTTGACATGAAAACCGAGGCAGGCGTCGCATCGGCTGGCGACACCGATTGCCAGGGCGATTAGTTCTTTGTCGAGGGCCGACAGGACACCGGGTGCGAGTGCCGCCTTGGCCATGGCGTTGAAACCCTGCATCGTATCGGGACTGTCGTGGTGCAGGGTACGCAATGCCTTGGAAACATCCTGTGTAATCGTGGTAAAGGACTTGCTGCTCATGATTTCTCCGATTGTTTTATTAGAAAATTCTAATATACATCGGAAGACCGCTCGGAGCAACCCGCCTTCGGGCCGGCTACGCCGTCGGATCTTTCGCGAGCGACCTTCGACGATGGGTGGACGACTGGGCTGTCGCCGCCGGACAGCGCTAGGTCTATTGGTCGGCAGCCTTGCCCTATTGTTGACGGCTTGTGCGGGCTACAGCGGATACGGACTCAAGACGGGCGTGGCGACCCGACTCGATGTGACGGCAGCGATGGGCACGCCGGCCATGACTTGGCGAGATGCCGATGGCAGCGAGCAACTGGCGTATCCGCGCGGGCCAGAAGGTCCTCATACGTTCATGGTTTTCATGGCTGCCGATGGACGGCTGCAGCGAATCGAGCAGGTGTTGAAGATGACGTATTTTGCCCGTCTGCAGCCCGGAAGAAGTGACAAAGAGTCGGTTCTGCGTCTGCTCGGGCCGCCGGTTCCGCAGTGGACGGAATACTACCCGGCACGCGACGAGTTGGTTTGGGAGTGGCAATTCTGCGATAGCTGGAATCAGCTCGCGCGTTTCGATGTGCTGTTCGACGCCGCTACCGGAGTTGTCCGCACCGCTTATCAGCGGCCGGCGCTGATGGGCCCGGATGGTGTGGCGCCGTTTTGTGGGCAATAAGCGAGGCGCCCTGAGCGGACAACCTGTCAGAAGCTCACTAGGCGCAGGTTGGCCGATGTCAGGCGCTCGCTCAGGACGGCCAGGAAGGCCTGGTAAAAGTGGAAGCGGCACGACTCGGACGACGTTTTCAAGGCGTTGCCGGTTATCCTGGCAAGTTTGGCTCGGGTCAGGGTGACGATGTCGGCGCCACGAATCGACTTTTCTTTACCGATCACCGCCATCTCGCCGAAACAGTCGCCGTTTGCCAGCAACTCCAGGACCATGCCATTCTTGAGCACCTTCAGCTCGCCCTCGGCAAGAAAATAGAAGCAGTCCCCGGGTTCTCCGTCGCGAATCACCACTGTGTCGGGTTCAACACAGGTCCATTCCGAGAAGCGCACGACTTCCCAGATTTCGACGTCCGAAAAGTCAGCAAAGAAGGGGAAGGAGCGCAGCGTATCGAACTTTTCGAGGTCAGGCATGCGATCGCTCGCGACCTTCAGTTGCCGATCGCGGAAGGCCTGTGCCAAGTCGTGCGCGAACTCCTGCCAGCTACGGTAACGCTGATGAAGCTTCTTGCTCATCGCGCGCGCGACGATTTTGTCGAGGACTTCCGGAATGCCGCTACGCAATGTCGAAGGTCGGCGAAACTCGCCGTTGATGATCTGATAGATCATGTCATAACTGTTTCGCCCTTGAAAAGGCAGGTGACCGGTCAACAGCTGATACATGACGACGCCCAGCGAGTAGATGTCCGTCTGGTGATCGAGCGTCTGCTCCTTTACCTGTTGCGGTGACATGTAGGCTGGTGAGCCGATGCCCAGAACCAGCGTGCGGTCGGGTGAGCCGATGATGGCTGCCCCGAAATCGGAGAGCTTGATGTCCCCCTGATTGGGATCGGCACTGGTCAACAGGATGTTGGCCGGTTTGATGTCGCGATGGATGATTCCGGCCTGGAAAGCAAACTCGAGCGCGCGCGTGCACTTGAAAACGATTTCGACGATGCGCTCGATCGGTAACAGTCGGTCGGCGGCGCACACAGTCTCCAAGGTTCCGCCCGCGACATACTCCATCACGATATAGCACAGTTGGTCGTCGACCACCGCATCGTAGGTCTGGACAATGTGCGGGTGCAACAGCTTGCCGATCAGGGCCGCTTCATTGAGAAAAAGGTGCGTATAGAGGCGTCGCCGCTTGGCATCTTTCAGAATGTCCGGAGAAGCGACTTTGACCGCCACGTTCCGTTGAGTGAAGGGGTCTCTGCCCAGGTACACCGTGGACGTCGCGCCGCGACCGATTTCGCGGACCAGCTCGTATTTGCCGATTTTCTGCATGCTTGGCGTCGCCGACGCTAGGCGCGGCGGGCGCGGGCGATTGCTGCCAAGACCTGATCGGGAGCGGTGCCGCCAATGTGCCGGCGCGACGCGAGAGACCCTTCGACGGTCAGCACCGCGAAGACGTCGTCGTCGATCAGCTCCGAGAATTGCCGCAATTCCGTAAGTGGGAGTTCGGCCAGGTCTACGCCGCGTTCTTCGGCATGGCGAACAGCGAGGCCGACCACTTCGTGCGCGTCGCGGAAAGGCAGCCCCTTGCGGGTCAGATAGTCGGCCAGATCGGTGGCGGTGGCAAATCCCTGGTTTAAAGCGTGGCGCATGTTCTCCGGCTGGCTGGTGATGCCGGGGATCATCTCGGCGAAAATGCGTAGCGTGTCGCTGACCGTGTCTACGGCGTCGAACAACGGTTCCTTGTCTTCTTGGTTGTCCTTGTTGTAGGCCAGTGGCTGACCCTTCATCAGAGTCAGCAAGGCCATCAGATGCCCGTACACCCGGCCCGTCTTGCCGCGCGCCAGTTCGGGTACATCCGGATTCTTCTTCTGGGGCATGATCGAACTGCCCGTGCAGAAGCGGTCGGCAAGCTTGACAAAGCCGACACGCGGGTTCATCCACAATACGAGCTCTTCCGAAAGGCGCGACAGGTGCATCATCGTCAAGGCACTGGCGGCACAGAATTCGATAGCAAAATCACGGTCGGAAACGGCGTCGAGCGAGTTTTCGCAAACGCCGTCGAAGCCCAGCAGGTCGGCCACGAGCTGACGATCTATCGGATAACTCGTGCCGGCCAGCGCGGCCGCACCGAGCGGCAGGCGGTTGGTGCGGCGGCGACAATCGGCAAAGCGCTCGGCATCACGTTTGGTCATCTCGAAATAGGCCAGCAGGTGATGTCCGAAGGTTACCGGTTGCGCCACCTGGAGATGCGTGAAGCCGGGAAGTGGGGTAGCCGCCTCGGCTTCGGCGAGGTCGAGCAGCCTCGACTGAAATTGCCCAAGCAGACCGAGGATGTCGTCTATCGAATCGCGCAAGTACAGGCGAACGTCGGTCGCCACCTGATCGTTGCGCGAACGGCCGGTATGCAAGCGTTTGCCAGCGTCACCGACGAGTGCCGTCAGGCGTTTTTCGATGTTCAGATGGACATCTTCGAGGTCGAGGGACCAGACAAAAGAGCCGGCTTCGATCTCCTGGCTGACCTGTGCCATGCCGCGCTCGATCTCGGCAAGGTCTGTCATGGCGATGATGCCTTGTCTAGCCAACATCGTCGCGTGCGCCAGCGAGGCGCGGATATCCTGACGCCAAAGGCGCTGGTCGAAGGCCACCGAGGCGGTGTAACGCTTGACGAGTTCGGATATCGGCTCCGCGAAGCGGCCGCCCCAGGTGTACTGTGAAAAATCCGATTGGCTCATGGGGGGGCTTCCTGGGCAAGAATCGCTTACCGAGCCGGCGAGCGGCACAGCGTCGAGTCAAGCGAAGTATAAACCCATTCCCCGAGCGCTGCGCTTAGCGCTGCGGTCGGCGGCTGGTTGACCAGGCGCCGGGGAGAAGCGTCGTCGTCAGCCTGCCGCGGATGGCGGCAGGCCGATGCCTACTATCGGCGGGCGCGTACGCGGCAGCTAATGCCGAGCGCCAGCGTCATCAAGAGAAGCGTCGTCGGTTCCGGAATCCGCGCCAGCATGCGCTCGCCAAGGAGGGTATGTAAGGCGCTGGTCGGGTGGATTCCGTCCCAGAACAGATACTCGTCGGGGTTGGCGCAGACCGTACCGCCACCCGTGAAGCCCGTGTCGTCGCCCGTGTAGCAGCGGCTCGTGGTGTTGGTGAAACCGTACAGCGACTTGTGGGCAATGACTTCGTTGAGGTTCGCGTAGGTGTCGAAGTCGATGATGTCCAGACCGCTCAGACCGGCCTCGAGCGCCGCCAGAGTGCTGGCGAGGCCCGCGTTGAAAGCGACGCTCAGGGCGTGCGCCCCGGCTTGCGCGGCCGGGCCAAATTCCCTGACGCGCGGTACGAGGGCGAGATCGGGTACGTTGGGAACGAAAATCTTCCGCGCGCCATCGGCGTAGAGTGCACCGATGGCACTCGCGAGGTCGCTGATCGTTTGTCCGACCGTCGGAATCGGGTTGCCGTTGACATCGCTCGTCTTGCCCAGAATGATGTCCTGCAGGTTGTTCGATCCACCCCACAGCACGTACAGCGCACTACTGTCCGCTGGCCCGGGACGGGCCGTGAAGCTTGCCACCTGATCGAGAATGCCTTTGAACGGTGCGCCAAAAATCTGGTAGCGGGTACGCGCGCCGCCGAAAGCGAAGTCGTTACCGCCGAGCACCGAGGGGGTTGCGCTGAAGCCGGTACCGAGGCCGGCCGCGACGACATCGGCGTAGATCGGACCATTGCTGGCGCGGCCTTCTGGATCGTAAGGGGCGCCCGGGATCGTGGCCGGTGCTCCGGGCGGGTGGGGCACTGTGGCATAGACGGCAGTCACATTGCCGACGTCGGTCAGGCTGTCGCCAAAAAAATAAACGCCTGTCGGAGTCGCGATCGCGGGTATGGAGACGAAGGCGGTAAGTACAGCAACAAACAGATGACGCATCGTGTGGGTCTCCCCTCAATAAATGGCGCAAGTGGTACACGGTCGTCGAAGTGGAAATCCTCACCTCCCCGCGGACGTGCAAGGGAGAAGTGGACGCCGTGGGCGAAAAAACTGCCTGGCGACAGAAGCAATAATCACGCCTCGATTCTCGGAATGAGAATTAAATCTTGTTAGAGCAATAGGTTGTTTTGCCGGCGCCAACTCGACAAGCATCGGCAGGCGGCAGTTTCACCGTCAGGTGTAAAATATTTCGACAGGTCGCTGCCGCGTGCCGGTCACGCGCCGTGGCGCAGGGCGTCGACGATCGGCAGGCGCGAGGCGCGCCGCGCCGGTAGCACGGCGGCCAGGCAGGTGGCGGTAAAGCCGATCGCCCCGGCGCTCAGCACTTCGATTGGCAGTAGTCGGATCAGCGCCGTGTAGCCGATGTTGGCATTCGGTGGCGGAGGCATCGGTATCCCGATGGCGGAAATCAGCCAGGCGGCAAGACAACCCAGTCCCATACCGAGGATCGCGCCGATCAGGCCGACCAGGACGCTCTCCGTGACGATCAAACGGAACACGCGTCCCGGCCGGTCGCCGAGTGCGAGCAAGGTACCGAACTCTCGCGTCCGTTCAAAAATCGTCATGTTGACGCTATTCGCCACGCTCAACAGAACCATCAGCAGGATGATCAGCCGCAGTACGCCGAACTGGCGGCCGTACAGTTCCACCGCTTTGTCGTAGAAATCCGACAATTCTCGCCAGGAGACGATCTCGTAGCCTGCCGGCGCGAACTGCCGGCGTAGCGATTCCTGTACACGCGCCGTGTCTTCGGTCTTGTCGAGCGCCACCACGAGGACATGCGCGGACTGGGTATCCATCAGATTCCGCGCCGCAGCCAGGGGAATGCGGACGGCCCGCGCGTCGAACTCCTTGGAAAAGCTCTGAAAGATCCCAACTACTTCGAAGTCGAGGGTATTGACCGCGCCCTGCGCCAGGCTGATCACCAGGTTCGCACGGTCGCCGGCTTTCAGACCGAGTGTCCGCGCGACGCCCTGCCCGAGGACAATTCCGTCGTGGTCGCTGTCGGCCAGCGGACGTCCTTCCGTATAGTTCAGGTAGCTACCCAGCCGCGCTTCCGAAGACGGCTCGACGCCTTGGCCGATGATGCCCAGATCGCGCTTGCCGTTGTTGATCATTCCGGCAAACTCCAGGCGCGCCAGCACCATCTGTATTGCCTTCTGCGTCAGCAGTTGCTTTTTCAGTTCGCCCGGGTTTTCGATCAGATAGTGCTCCGGGGCACGAGTACGGCCGTCCCGGAAGCCCTGGCGGGCAATCTGCAGGTGGCCGCTCTGGGAATGGATCAGCGCCTCACCGAGCTGGACGAAGATGTCCTGCACGAAACCGCCGGCAAGAATCAGCCCGGTCACGCCAAGGGTGATTGCCGCCAGCGTCGCCGCCGAGCGGAGGCGCTGGCGAAAGATGTTGCGCAGAGCAAAAGACCACTGGCTGGGGAGCGAAATGTTCATTGATTGTGTCGTAACGCGTCGACGATGTTCATCCGGCTCGCTTTCCACGCCGGCATGAGGCTGGCGAGCAGAGTCGTAAACAGCGCCAGCAGGAAAGCATCGACCGCCAGCGAGCGGTTGACCAGAACCTGGCCGATGTAGCCTCGCGACATGCCCGGTGGCGGTGGCATCGGAATGCCGACGGCCGAAATCGCCTGCGCCAGCGCGTACCCCAGAGCGACTCCGAGGAGTCCGCCGAGCAGGCCGACCAACGTTCCTTCGATGATGAACAGGCCCATCACCTGGCGGCTACGCAGGCCGATCGCCAGACCGGTGCCAATCTCGGTCGTGCGCTCGAGTACGCACATGGTCTGCGTGTTGGAGATGGTGAGGACGATCAGCAGACCGATGATGTACTTGACGACGCTGACCTGCTTCGAAAACAGGACCACGGTCTTGTTGTAGAAATCCGCCAGATCGGACCACGGCACAACTTCGAAATCCTTTGGCGGCAGGACTCGGCCGAGGTGCTCGGTGGCCGATCGGGTGAGTTCGGTGTGCTGCAGAAGGAGGACCCATGACGTCGCACCGTCGACTTTCATCAGCTTTCTGGCGATCGTCAGCGGCAGACGCAGGGCCCTGTCGTCATACTCTTTGGAGGTCGTGGCGAAGGTTCCCGCGACTTTGACCTCGACGGCGTTGGCACTGCCGTTGGCCGCCGTCACCAGCAAGACGATGACGTCTCCAGCCTGGACGCCCAGGCTGCGCGCCAAGCCCTCGCCGAGGAGGGCGGCGGATTCGCCGGCTGACGTCAGATCCCGACCGCTGACGATGGTGACACTGCTGCTCAGGAGCTTCTCACGCTCCGGATCGACGCCGTCGCCGATGAAGGCAATCGTTGCTTCTTCATGACTGATCAAACCGCTGAACGCCAGGCGGGGAGCCAAGCTGGCAAAACCGGGGGTTTTTTCGACCAGTTGCTGTTCGGGCGAACGACCCGGCAGCAGAAAAGCGTAAGGATCGGCGATTCCCTTGTCAAAATAGCCGGGGCGAACGATCTGCACGTGACCCAGTTGCGAGTGGATCGTTGTCTCCCGCAGATCCTGGAAAATGAACTCGATGAAGCCGCCGGCGAGCAGGAAAGCGACGATGCCGAACGCGACAGTGCCCACGGCGACCAGCGTACGCTGTGTGTTGCGTCGAAGGTTTCGCAGCGCAAGGCGGAGATCGGGAATCAGGTTAGCTATTGGCACCGCGTCTACTTTGCCTGTAATGTTTCACCGGAAGCCGCTCACAGCCATGGCTTAAGGCTTTGAAATTACTCGCGACAGGCGCCAGTCTTGCGGCCATCGGCCAAGTTAAATCAAATCGTTGCGCTGGTACGCAACGCCGGATTCGGCGATTTGCCGGAGACGGTCAAGGTCTTGATACTAATTGCAGAGGGGTAATCGTGCAAGCTTTCGACTACGATCAGGCGTTTTCACGGAACATCGGTTGGGTAACCGACGCCGAACAAGCCCGCTTGCGAAAAGCGCGGGTGGCGATCGCCGGTCTCGGCGGGGTCGGCGGGTTCCATCTTCTGACGCTGGCACGGTTGGGCATCGGAGAGTTCAACATCGCCGATCTCGACATCTTCGAAGCCGCCAACTTCAACCGCCAGGCGGGTGCCGGAATGTCGACCGTCGGCCGGCCCAAGGTCGAGGTTCTCGCGGCCATGGCGCGGGATATCAACCCGCAATGCCGCCTGCAACTTTATGGGGAAGGCGTCAAGGAAAGCAATCTGAGCACCTTCTTCGAGGGCGTTGATCTGTACGTCGACGGCCTCGATTTTTTTGCCTTCGGCGCTCGCGAACAGGTGTTCGGCTATTGCGCCCGGCACGGCATTCCTGCGATCACGGTCGCGCCGCTCGGTATGAGTGCCGCGTTGATGAATTTTCTCCCGGGCGGCATCAGTTTCGAAGACTATTTCCAGGTCGCCGGTCGACCCGAACTCGACAAGGCGATACGCTTTCTCGTCGGTCTGGCGCCTGCCTTGCTCCATCGCCACTATCTGGCAGACCAGACGCGGGTCAACCTGGAGCTTCATAAAGGGCCGTCAACACCGATGGCCTGTATGCTGTGCGCTGGCGTTGCGGCCAGCGAAGCGCTCAAGATTCTGCTCGCCCGGGGCAAAGTGTGGGCCGCTCCGCACGGCATTCAGTTCGACGCCTATCGTAATAGGCTGGTCCACACCTGGCGGCCGGGCGGCAACCGTCACCCGTTCAATCGCCTGGCGATCGCCCTGGCCCGCTACAAGCTTGGAATCGACTGACATGGAACAACCGACCCCGGAGCAGCTCCGTTTCGTCCTTGAAAGCGCCATCCTCGCACCCTCGGCCGACAATCATCACCGGGTCAGATTCACCGTCAGTGGCGATAGCATCGGCGTCCGCCTGGTCGACCGACGCTTGCCGCTCGAGGGGGGATACAAACGTGTCCTGTTGCTGCTGTCGCTGGGTGCACTGGTCGAGAACCTGACGATTGCGGCCAGTCGTTTCGCCATCGCCACGGAAGCGCTCCTGTTGCCCGACCCCGCGCACCCCGATGTGGTTCTGAAAATCCGCCTGCGCCCGCAAGCCGCTGAAGTCGACCCGCTGTGGTCTATGATTCCTCTTCGTCACACCAACCGGGCGCTGATTTTTCGCGGCCCGGCGATGAGCAACGAACAGCGTGCGGAACTTGCCGTTGCCGTCGGCACGCGCCCGGGCAACGAACTGATCTGGTTGGACGAAACCGAATCACGTCGGCAGGTGCTGCGCCTGATGCGCTGTGCTGAAACGGAGCGCTTTCGCAACCCGCTCCTGCACGAGGAACTGTTTTCTGCCATCCGCTTCGACGTCGGCTGGCAAAAATCCTGTACCGAGGGCTTGCCGCCGGGCAGTTTGGGGGTGGAAGCGGCGCTGCGCATATTCTTCGCTGCGCTGCGCCACTGGTCGTTGGCCCGTCTGGCGAATATCTTCGGCGCGCACCACTTGCTCGGCGTTCGCTCCTGCTTCCTGCCTTGTCGGCTGGCGCCACACCTGGGGTTGCTGGCGACCCGGCGGACCGACGATCAGTCAGTCATCAATGCCGGCCGCTCTTTCCAGCGGCTGTGGCTGGTTGTCACGGCGCATGGGCGAGTTCTGCAACCGATGCCGGCCTCGGCCCTCTACGCCTTCCCGGCGGCCAGCGAGGAGGGCATTCCGGCAGCCCTGCAACGCCACCTGGTGGAAGGCTGGAAGAAAGTCCTCGGCGACTCGTTTCCCCTGATGTTGTTCCGCCTCGGCTCGGCGACACAGTCGCCCGTCGTCAGCGGGCGGCGGCCGCTGACCGATTACCTGGAAGGCGCTTGGGGAGTCTAGCTTCTGGCGCGGCTATCTGGCCATGGGGGACAAAATCCATTATGCTGGCCGCTCCAGACATCAACCAAAGATGGAGTTCGAAGGATGACTAACAAAGGGCAACTTCTACAAGACCCCTTTCTGAACACGTTGCGGCGCGAGCGCGTGCCGGTTTCGATCTACCTGGTGAATGGCATCAAGCTGCAGGGTCAAATCGAATCCTTCGATCAGTATGTCGTTTTGCTCAAGAACACGGTTACTCAAATGGTCTACAAGCACGCGATTTCGACGGTCGTACCCGGACGTCCGATCACCATTCAGCAGGACGCCGACAGCGAGGCGTGATGAAACTGGCTCTGAAGTTGCGTTTGAAGCTGCCCTGCCCCTCGGCGAATCGCCGCCTCGGCGTCGAGTGCTACCAAGTCGCGCCGCCGGTGACGTTCTGACTGCCCCCTCCGCTTGCCCCAAATTTTCTCAGACCGTCAGCATGGATGAGCGTCCCTTGAGCGAGGAGCGTGCGGTCATCGTGCAGCTCGACTTCGGTGGCGACAACCTCGACGAACAACTCGAAGAGCTTCGCCTGCTGACCCGCTCGGCCGGTGCCGTGGTATGTGCCGAGGTGCATGGGCGGCGCCATGGCCCCGACGCGGCGACCTTCGCGGGTAAGGGCAAGGTACTCGAAATCGCTGCCGAAGTCGCGGCACACGAAGCCGACCTGGTGATTTTCAATCACGAGCTCAGTGCCGGCCAGGAGCGTAATCTGGCGCGCGCGCTGTCGTGTCGCGTCATCGACCGGACCAGCCTGATCCTCGATATTTTTGCGCAAAGGGCGCAGAGCGCGGAGGGAAAACTGCAGGTGGAACTGGCGCAACTCGAACGCCTCGCGACCCGCCTGGTGCGTGGCTGGACTCACCTGGAGAGGCAGAAGGGTGGCATCGGCCTGCGGGGTCCAGGCGAGACGCAACTGGAAACCGACCGACGTCTGCTCGGGATACGGGTCAGGTTGCTGAAGGAACGACTGGCCAGGCTGGAGCGTCAACGGGGTGTGCAACGCCAGGCGCGAGGCCGCGGCGAGCAGTTGAACGTGTCGCTGGTCGGTTACACCAATGCCGGCAAGTCGACGCTGTTCAATGCCTTGACGCATGCCGGCGTTTTTGCTGCCGATCAGTTGTTTGCCACACTGGATACGACGACGCGCAAGCTGTGGTTGCCGGAAGTCGGTCACGTCGTGCTGTCCGACACCGTCGGCTTCATCCGCGACCTGCCGCACTCGCTGGTCGCCGCTTTCCACGCCACACTCGAAGCGACGGCCGAGGCCGACCTGCTGTTGCATGTCGTCGATTCGGCCAGCCCGGCACGCGACGAACAGGTGGCTGACGTGAACAAGGTGCTGGCCGAAATCGGCGCGGCCGGCGTGCCACAACTGACGGTGCTGAACAAGCTCGATCTGAGCGGATTGCCGCCGGCGGCCGAGCGCGACGAATATGGTAGAATCTTCCGTGTTCGTGTCAGTGCCCGATGCGGCGATGGATTGCCGCTCCTGCGCGACGCTCTCGCCGAAGTGGCCCGCGCGAAAACGGCTGGGCGGCGGCATCAGCCGGCGGTGGCCGGTGCGTCGCCGGCCGGCATGACCATTGATTCAGACGGTTCCCCATGATTTCCAGCCTTGGAGTGTTTATGTCGCTCAATGACCCGCAGTGGGGCAATCGCGGCAACGATGACGGCGGTGGCAAGCGTCCCAATCAGGGGCCGCCCGACCTTGAACAGTTGTGGCGCGATCTCAATCGCCGGTTGTCCGGAATTTTCGATCGCAAGCGTGGCGGTGGTGGCGATCGCGGCGGCGAACGCCCGCCGGTGCCGTTCAATCCTCGGTTTCTCGGCGGCGGTATCGGCTTGCTGCTGGCGGTCGTCGTCCTCGCCTGGATGGCGAGCGGTTTCTATATCGTCGATGCGTCGCAGGTTGGCTTGGTGCTGCAGTTCGGTCGCTACAAGGAGAGTACCGATTCCGGTTTGCGCTGGCGGCTGCCATACCCCATCCAGTCGCATGAACTGGTCAATGTATCGGGTGTGCGTACGCTGGAGATCGGCTATCGCGGCAGCGAGAAGAACAAGGTTCTCAAGGAAGCCTTGATGCTCACCGATGATGAAAACATCATCAACATTCAGTTCGCCGTGCAATATATCCTGAAAGATCCGGTCGACTACGTGTTCACCAACCGGCATGCTGACGATGCGGTCATGCAGGTGGCCGAGACGGCCATCCGTGAGGTGGTCGGCAAGAACAAGATGGACTTCGTGCTCTACGAAGGGCGGGATACCGTCGCCGCCAACGCGTCGAAACTGATGCAGGAGATTCTCGATCGTTACAAGACCGGAATTCTGATTTCGAAAGTGACCATGCAGAACGCACAGCCACCGGAGCAGGTGCAGGCGGCCTTCGACGATGCGGTCAAGGCGTCGCAGGACCGTGAGCGCCAGAAGAACGAGGGCCAGGCCTACGCCAACGACGTCATTCCGAAGGCACGCGGCACGGCAGCGCGCCTGCTCGAAGAAGCCGAGGGTTACAAGAAGCGCGTCATCGCAACGGCCGAAGGTGATGCCAGCCGCTTCCGACAGATCAACACCGAGTATGCGAAGGCGCCGGAAGTCACGCGCAGCCGCATGTATCTCGAGACCATGCAACAGGTTTACTCGAACACATCCAAAGTGCTGGTCGATACCAAGGGGCAGGGCAACCTGCTTTATCTGCCGCTCGACAAGCTGATCCAGGCGGCCGGGGCGATTGCCGCGACGCCCGCGACGGGCGTTTCCACCGAGCCGGCCGTGGCGGCGGCGCGTCCGGCTCCGGCGATTTCGAACGAGGTGCCGCCACAGGTGGTCGAGAAGAGCGAAACGCGTTCACGCGAAACGCTGCGCCAGCGTGATCGGGAGGGGCGTTGATGAAGAGCATCAATGTCGTCGCCGGGGTTTTCGTCGCGCTGCTGGTTCTGCTCGGTGCGACGATTTTCACGGTCGACCAGCGGCAGTACGCCATGGTCTTCCAACTCGGCGAGATTCGTAACGTGATCGAGGAGCCGGGTCTCTATTTCAAGTGGCCGCTGATCCAGAACGTGCGCTATTTCGACAAGCGGATCTTGACTCTCGACAGTGCCGAGCCCGAGCGCTTCCTCACTTCGGAGAAGAAGAACGTTCTTGTGGACTCCTTCACCAAGTGGCGAATCATCGATCCGAAGCTCTACTACCGCTCGGTGGCCGGTGACGAATCACGCGCCAAAACGCGTATAGCGCAGACGGTGAACGCCGGCCTGCGTGAAGAGTTCGGCAAGCGAACCGTGCATGAAGTGGTTTCCGGTGAGCGCAACAAGATCATGGAGCAGATGCGTGAGAAAGCCGATCTGGATGCGCGCAATATCGGCGTCCAGATTGTCGATGTACGGGTGAAGCGCGTCGAACTGCCGAGCGACGTCAGCGAGTCGGTCTATCGGCGGATGGACGCGGAACGCAAGCGTGTCGCCAACGAGTTGCGTTCGCAGGGCGCCGCCGAGGCCGAGAAGATTCGTGCCGACGCCGACAAGCAGCGTGAGGTGATCGTCGCCGAGGCCTATCGTGATGCCCAGAAGATGAAGGGTGAAGGCGATGCCAAGGCCGCTGCCACTTATGCCCAGGCCTTCGAAAGCAACGCCGAGTTCTATGCCTTCTATCGCAGTCTCGAGGCCTATCGCGGTAGCTTCAAGGGAAAGAGCGATGTCATCGTCGTCGAGCCCAGTTCGGATTTTTTCAAGTATATGAAGAGCGTCGGCCGGGGTGGCGACAAAGCCGGCAGATGACCGACAACCTGTTGCTGGCTTTTGCCTTGATGCTGGTGCTAGAAGGCCTGCTGCCCTTCGTTGCTCCGAACGCTTGGCGTGAGACTTTTCGCCGCCTGACCCGCCTTTCCGATGGGCAGATTCGTTTCGTCGGCCTGACCTCGATGCTCGTCGGACTGGTCTTCATCATGCTTTTCAAGTGAACTGGCTGCTACCCGAACACTTGGCCGATGCCTTGCCGCCCGAGGCGGCACAGATCGAGCGCCTACGCCGAAGGCTGCTCGACTTGTTCCAGGTACACGGCTACGAACTGGTTCTGCCGCCGCTGCTCGAACACCTCGATTCACTGCTTACCGGCTCCGGACACGATCTCAAACTACGCACCTTCAAGCTCGTCGACCAACTGTCCGGACGCACGCTAGGCCTGCGCGCCGACATGACGCCGCAGGTCGCCCGCATCGACGCCCATCTGCTCAATCGCCAGGGGGTGACGCGGCTTTGTTACTGTGGCAGCGTCCTGCACACACGGCCGGCGTCGCTGACGGCGAGCCGCGAACCGATCCAGCTTGGTGCCGAACTGTTCGGTCATTCCGGGGTGGCGGCGGACCGCGAGATCATCCGGTTGATGGCCGATTCGCTTTGCGCTGCGGGAGTGGCGCCGGAACGTATCGATCTCGGTCATGTTGGCGTGTTTCGCGCGCTGGCCGATGCGGCCGGTCTCGATAGCGACCTCGAGGCGTTGCTGCTGCAGTTGCTGCAGGCCAAGGACGTGTCTGGCCTGCGCGAGCTTTGCGCTCGGCTGGACGAGCCCTTTGCTTCGGCACTGCTCGGTTTGCCCGACCTCTATGGCGGGGCAGAGACACTCGCCGCCGCCGCCGCTGCGCTGCCGGTCTTACCCGAGATCGGCGTCGCTCTGAACACGTTGCGGCAATTGCAGTCCTCGCTACCTGATCTTCCGCTGTCTTTCGACTTCGCCGACTTGCGCGGCTACCACTATCACAACGGCGTCGTTTTTGCAGCTTATCATTCCGCTTTCCCGAGCGCCATCGCGCTTGGCGGGCGTTACGACGGAGTTGGCAAGACTTTCGGCCGGGCGCGTGCGGCTACCGGTTTTTCGCTCGACCTGCGAGAGCTGGCACGCCTGGCGACCGGCGGAGCATATTTGGCGGCGATTCTGGCACCGCCTTCGGCGGCCGACGCGGCGCTCGCGACATCGATCGCCACCTTGCGCGCGCAAGGCGAGGTGGTCGTCGAGCTTCTGCCGGGCGAAACGGGCAGCGAAGGACCGCTGTGTGACCGGTGGCTGGTACGACGCGACGGGCAATGGGTCATTGAGGCAATCAACCAGGACGGAATACAGGCATGGCTAAGAACGTCGTAATCGTCGGCACCCAGTGGGGCGACGAAGGGAAAGGCAAGATCGTCGACTGGCTCACTGATCATGCCAAAGGCGTTGTTCGCTTTCAGGGCGGTCACAATGCCGGCCATACACTGGTCGTCGGTGAGAAGACTTACAAGCTCAACCTGGTTCCCTCGGGAATCGTCCGCGGCGGCGTCGACTGTTTCATCGGCAATGGCGTCGTTCTCGACATTCATCACCTGATCAGCGAGATACAGGTTCTCGAGTCGGGCGGCATCGACGTGCGGGCGCGGCTCAAGATCAGCCCGGGCTGCCCGATTATCCTTCCCTACCACTCGGCGCTCGACCACGCGCGCGAGGCGGCGCGTTGTGCCGACCTCAGGATAGGTACCACGGGCAAGGGCATCGGCCCAGCCTACGAAGACAAGGTGGCACGCCGCGCCCTGCGGGTCTATGACCTCTTCCATGCCGATCGCTTCGCCGACCGGCTGCGGGAGAATCTCGACTATCACAACTTTGTTCTGACCCGCTACTTGGGCGCGCCAGCGGTCGATTTCGACGTCGTGCTGGGGCAGGCGATGGCCGACGCCGAACACGTCAGACCGCTCGTCACCGACGTTTCGGCGGCCTTGCACGCACTCAACAAGGCCGGTCACAACGTCCTGTTCGAAGGAGCACAGGGGGCCCTGCTGGACATCGATCACGGTACCTATCCCTTCGTCACGTCGTCGAATTGCGTTGCCGGTCAGGCCGCGGCCGGTTCAGGGGTCGGTCCGGGGATGCTCCATTACGTTCTCGGAATCACCAAGGCCTACTGTACGCGCGTCGGTGGTGGCCCGTTCCCGAGCGAGCTGGATATCGAAAGCCAAGGTCTGCCGGGCTGTCAAATGTCGCAAAAGGGGCGTGAATTCGGTACGGTCACCGGACGTAAGCGTCGTTGCGGTTGGCTCGACGTCGCCGCTCTCAAACGTTCGATCCAGATCAACGGCGTTACCGGGCTGTGCATCACGAAACTGGATGTCCTCGATGGTTTGCCCGAGCTGAAAATCTGCACCGGCTATCGGTTCGACGGCCGAGTCGTCGACATGTTGCCGATGGGCGCCGATGAAGTCGCCGCGTGCGAACCCGTATTCGAGACCGTTGCCGGTTGGTCGGAGTCGACCGTCGGGGTGAGCACGATGGCGGCGCTACCGGCGGCGGCACAGGCTTACCTGGCACGCGTCGAGGATCTGTGCGAGATCCCGATCGACATCGTGTCAACCGGGCCCGAGCGCCGCGAGACGATCGTTCGCCGTCATCCGCTGGAGTGATCTGGCGGGCGCGTGACCGTTCGTCGGCAACGCTCGGCTCGTGTCAATGGCGGCTGGAATCGGGGCAGGTTGTTCCATAGCGGGAGAAGGCCATGGGTATTCTCGACTGGTTCAAGAACAGGCCGGCGCAGTTCGATCCGAACCGCGTATCGGCTGAGTTGGTCCGCGGCGCCACCGAGAAAGCGATCGCGCTCACCAATCCGCGCCTGCAACTGCTGCCCTCGTGTCACTCGCGCCTGGCGCCCGCTGTCGAGACGACGATCGAGTTCCTGCGCGCCATGATCGAAGCGCTGCCAGGTGCGCGACCGTTGTCCACCGCTACCTGGCCCACCGATCCCGCCTTGCGGGCGTTTTTCGTTGCGCCGGCCGACATTCCCGCCGCGCTTGGCCGTTCGGACAATCTGCGCACCCTGTTCGACAAGTTTCCCGAACTTGACGAGGCGTGTCTGGTGCTTGGCATGGCGTTCAGCGAGCAGAAGGTCTTCGGAATGGCGCTGCAAGGGGAGATGGTTCAGCGTGACGTCATCCAGACCAGCGTCAGCTTCTCGGATCACCGGGCGCACATCTGCGGCCGCGACGAGGCGAGGCTGCGCCGTATCGTCGGCGTCGAGGTGTTCGACTATCTCCTCGGTCGGGCCTTGGCCGAGATCGGCGAAGATCGTGCCGAACGACAGGAACTCGAAGCCAAACGCTCGCTCATCCGGGCACGCCTGCGCTTGCTGCAACAGCAGGGTCCGGGGCTGGGTTCGATGTTTGGCTCGCCTCCCGCGGCACGCAGCGAACAGGCCAGGCTCGAAGCCGAACTGCTCGAAAACGAACGGCAGCTCGAAGCCGTTGGCGACACGCAATCGGCGCTGGCGATGGAACTTGAGTGCTTGCGCGAGGTTCTCGCCAATCCCGAGCGCTACCTGCGGATCAGCTACCGGCGCTTGCGTCTGAACGCGATGAATATCGTGCTCGACGCGCAGAGTGGCGACGCCGCGGCGGAAGTCGATTTTTCGGTTGCTCAATTGACCGGCCCGCCGCCGGTGCAGCGCGCCTTTATGCTGGCGCGTGTCGCGCGCACCGAGCTGCCCGCCGCACAGGGGATCGATTTTGCCGATGCGGCGCGCTATTTGTGACGGCCCGAGCAGCCGGGCGCGCGGGAAAAGCGTATGCTTTCGGTCGGCGGTCTCGTCGCGCCGCTCAGACAGTCAACACCCACCATGATCGACCTACGCGTCGACGCTATCTTCAGGAGAATCTGGCATGAATCGAGAGGAAGTCCGTGACCAACTGCTGGCGCCGGTCCTGCAGTGGACCAAGCTGGGAAGGCAGATCAACCAAGCGGTGCTGGACTCGGCCGAAGTCGTGGCGCAGCGCAGTTCCGGGCTGCTGCGCGGCAACAAGGACGGCAGTGGGCGCGACTGGAAGGAAGTGGCTCGGATGACGCGCGAGAAGGTGGCCGTGCCGCTCGAAGGAATCGGCGCCATGGTCAAGGTTTTGCCGGGCGAAACCACCAGATTCTGGGTGCGTACCGGCGAAGTCGTCGCGGCGTCCGCCAGTAGCGTCGTGTCGCTGGCCGGCAGTCGCAGTGTCGAGGATTTGCGCATGCGCGGAGCGCGGTTTGGCGAGACGCTGGTCGACGGCGCGCTGGTCTGGTATCAGCTTTTCGGCAGCGCGGCGACGCTCACCGCGGCGGCCGTCTCGCCGTTCGTCCGCCAGGTAAGGGATAACGCCGAACGGCTTGGCCAGCGCTGATTCCCGTTGGCACGCACCCCGCCAAACGGCGGCGTGTGGCGGGACCCACGAAGAAGGCGTGCCACTCGATCTGAAAAGATGGCGATCTCCGACTGGCCAGAGGACGAGCGGCCGCGCGAGCGGTTGCTGACTCAGGGCGCCGCGGCATTGTCGGATGCCGAGTTGCTGGCCATCTTCCTGCGCGTCGGCAGCCGGGGCCGTAGCGCAGTAGACTTGGCGCGCGATTTGATCGCTCGCTTTGGTGGTCTGACGCGACTGTTTGCGGCCGGTCAGGCGGAGTTTTCCGCCGTGCCTGGAATGGGGCCAGCGAAGTATGCTCAACTGCAAGCCGTCGTCGAACTCGCACGGCGGGCGCTGGCCGAAGACCTGAAACGGGGCATCGCCCTGGTTTCTCCTGCTGCCGTGCGCGACTACCTGCGGCTGCGGCTCGCCGGCCTCCCGCACGAGGTGTTCGTCGCTCTCTGGCTAGACGCGCAGAACCGCCTGATCGCCGCCGAAGAGCTTTTTCGCGGCACACTGACGCAAACCAGCGTCTATCCACGTGAGGTCGTCAAACAGGCGCTCTACCACAACGCGGCAGCCGTGGTGCTGGCGCACAACCACCCGTCGGGAGTCGCCGAACCATCGCGTGCGGACGAACTGCTGACGGCTGAACTCAAGCAGGTACTGGCTTTGGTCGATGTCCGGGTGGTCGACCATTTCATCGTCGCCGCCCAGTCGTCGCCGCTGTCTTTCGCCGAGCGCGGCTTGCTGTAGCCCGATGCCGGTGAGAGCGGGCGGTAAAGGGCTTGAAATGGACGCGTCGCATAGGCTAGAATCACCGGCTTTCTTCCCAAAACAAATTGGAGCGACAATCATGGCGCGTGTTTGCCAGGTGACGGGCAAAGGCCCGATGGCGGGGAACAATGTCTCCCACGCCAACAATAGAACGAAGCGCCGCTTCCTTCCGAATTTGCAATATCGCCGCTTCTGGATCGAGGGCGAAAACCGCTGGGTGCGCCTGCGGGTATCGAACGCCGGTCTACGCACGATCGACAAGAACGGGATCGACACGGTGCTCGCCGAGTTGCGCGCACGCGGTGAGATCTGAGGAGAACAGCCATGCGTGACAAGATCAAGCTCGAATCCACGGCGGGCACGGGACACTTCTACACCACGACCAAGAACAAGAAGACCATGCCGGCCAAGATGGAAATCAAGAAGTACGACCCGAAAGCCCGCAAGCATGTGATCTACAAGGAGATCAAGCTGCGCTAGAAACGCTCCCGGTGGTCTGGAGGACAAAAAAGCCGCGGTACACGCCGCGGCTTTTTGGCGCTCGCATTCCGGGTCGCGCTCCGGAGTCAAAGTCGATCGATCACTGTGCGGCGTTCACCAGGCGGCGGGCGCGTACGCCTTTTGCCAGCAGGTCGAGCACCTGCAGCGAATCCTCCCACCCCAGGCAGGCATCGGTGACGCTCTTCCCATACTCCAGTGGCTGTCCCGGTATCAGGTCCTGACGTCCTTCGACGAGGTGCGATTCGATCATTACGCCGATGATCCGTTCCTCGCCTGCGGCGAGCTGGCTGGCCGTGTCCCTGGCGACCTCGATTTGTTGTTTGAAGCGCTTGTTACTGTTGGCGTGCGAGGCGTCGATCATCAGGCGGGCCGCGAGGCCGGCGGCGGCGATTTCCCGGCACGCCGCGTCGACCTGTAGTGCATCGTAGTTCGGCTGGGTTCCGCCGCGCAGTATCACGTGACAGTCTTCGTTGCCGGCGGTCGACACGATTGCCGAATGGCCCGCCTTGGTGACCGACAGGAAGTGATGCGGCGATTGCGCGGCGCGGATCGCATCGATCGCGATGCGGATGTTGCCATCGGTTCCGTTCTTGAAGCCGACCGGGCAGGACAGCCCGGAAGCCAGCTCGCGGTGAACTTGCGATTCGGTGGTGCGCGCCCCGATCGCCCCCCAGGCGATCAGATCGGCCGTGTATTGCGGGGTGATCGTGTCGAGAAACTCGGTCGCGCAGGCCAGGCCCAGGTCGTTGATTTCGAGCAGCAGTCCACGCGCCAGACGCAGCCCTTCATTGATCCGGAAGCTGTTGTCGAGGCGTGGGTCATTGATCAGCCCCTTCCAACCGACCGTGGTGCGTGGCTTTTCGAAATACACACGCATGACGATCAGCAGATCGTCCTCGAAACGGGAGGCTTCCTTGCGCAGCCTGCCGGCGTACTCGACAGCCGAATCGACGTCGTGGATCGAGCAGGGGCCGATCACGACCAGCAGGCGCGTGTCGGCGCCATGCAGGATGCGGTGAATGTGTTGACGTGTGTTGTAGGTCGTCAGTGCGGCGCGGACACCGACCGGAAATTCCCGGAAGACATGTGCCGGCGGGACCAGCTCCTTGATCTCGCGAATGCGTACGTCGTCGGTGTTCGGTTTGCTCTGCAGGGTCATGGGACTTTCTCCGGGGCTGCCGCCCGGGTTCGACGGCGGGCTCGATTCTAATGGAAAGACGGCGCCGATGGTGCGCCGCAGTATCGGGCGATCGGCCCGGACGGGCGGGCACAGCGGTCGACGGAGTTGATCGTGCGGCGGCGATCACCGGCCCCCCGGCCCGGCGCCTCGGCCGCCCGATCATCGGCCGGGGGTTTGGTGGCTCTGTTGCGCGTCCGCTCAGCCTGTCGGGTTGAGCGTCCGGCCAAGCTCGCGGTCGGCGTGCCGGGCCGCGATGCGGACGAATTCCTCCTGGCAGGCGAAGAAGGCGTCGACGACATCCGGGTCGAAATGACTGCCGCGTCCGTCGTGGATGATCCGCAGCGCCTTTTCGAGGGTGAATGCACCCTTGTAGATGCGCGGATTGACCAGCGCATCGAACACATCGGCCAGCGCCATCAGGCGCGCCGCAATCGGGATCGCGTCGCCCGCCAGCCCCTCGGGGTAGCCGGAGCCATCCCATTTCTCGTGATGATAGTGCGCAATGTCTTTCGCCATGCTCAGGAACTCGATCGATTTCTCGGCTTCGCTCTCGGCTTGCCGGAGGGCTTCGTAACCGAGACGACTGTGGGTTTTCATGATCGTCCATTCGTCCGCTGTCAGGCGGCCCGGTTTGAGCAGGATTTCGTCCTTGATGCCGATCTTGCCGATATCGTGCAAGGGGGCCGACTTGACGAAGATCTCGATGTTGTGCGGCGTCAGAAAGCCGGCGAAACGAGGATGCGAGCGCAGCGCGATGGCCAGCGTGCGTACGTAGCCTTGCGTGCGTCGCAGGTGGTTGCCGGTCTCCGGATCGCGAATCTCGGCCAGGCGGGCGAGCGCGCGAATGCTGATATCCTGGATCTGGTCGATTTCTTCGCTCAGGCTGCGGTTGTCGGCGAGCAGGCGATCGCGTGCCGCTTTCAGCTCGAGATGTGTGTTGACGCGTGCGTTGACGATGGCCGGCCGGATCGGCTTGGTGATGTAGTCCATCGCCCCCAGCGCCAGACCGTGCTCCTCCTCTTCTCCGCGCTCGAGAGCGGTGATGAAGATCACCGGAATGTCGGCCGTCTCGGGGTTGGCCTGCAAGTGCCGGATGACTTCGTAGCCGTCCATGCCCGGCATGATCACGTCGAGCAGAATGAGATCCGGTCGCGGTGGGCTGACCGCCGCCTGCAAGGCTCGCCGCCCCGAATCGACGGCGCGGACGCGATGCGCCGGACTGAGCAGACTGTTCAGAATCGCCAGATTTTCACGTGTATCGTCGACGATCAGAATGGTTGCCATGAGCATCCTGCGCGGGGAAGTACTGTCGGCGTGCTCAGAAAATTACCCTTTCCATTGCCAAAGGCTATCGACGACCTCGATCCCGATGCCAGTTGGTCCTGGCGCCGGTCCGTCGCTCCCCGGCAGCGTCCGGGCGACCTTCCGCTGCGCCGCTCCAGCGCGCTCACGCAGGCACCTGCGGGCCGTCGCCGGTGGCCGGGTCGATGGCTTTCAGTTCGATATTGGCCTCGCTGGTCTCGCCGGCCTGAACGCTTACCGTCGCGCTGCCCTGCCAAGTGCCCGCGTTGGCCTTGACCACAACGAGGTGGCTGCCGGGGTTGAGCGCGCTGAGCAGGACGCTGCCGCTATCGGTCCGCCGGACAAGGCGGTTGTCGAGATAGATTTCGGCCGGTCCGCTGATCGCCGTCGCCGAATGGATGCCGACCACCAGGTTGCCCGGACGACGCTCGGCCTTGTCCTTGTCGATCGCCGCCTGCAGCTCGGCCAGTTGCTCCTTGAACTGTGCGATCCAGGCCTGGAACTCCTGCTCGACGAGATCGCCGACCTCTTGCTGGAAAGCGGTCAGCAGCCCGATGGCGGCCGCCTGCTGCTCGTCGCTCGGCTGGGTCCCGCTCACCTTGATACGCCACAGTCGCCACGACAACTGAAACTTCTCCAGCGATCGCTGCAAGGCCATCTGCGCCGTCATGTAGCGCATCCATGACGACGAAAAGCCGAAGTAGCGGTCGAAAAGCATCGACGCGGCAGCCAGGGCGATCAGAATGTAGCCCCACTGGGTGGCATTGGCGAGCGCTGGCTTACCGTTCCCGGCGTCGCCGAACAGGTAGGCGCCGCCAACCAGCGGTGCCAGACCGCCGAGGATGCCGAACAGGATGGCCAGAAAGCGCAGCAGCCGGGACAGCCGACGCGGCCAGATCTTGTTGCGCAGATACCAGTCGGCGGCCTCCACGGCCCGCTTCTCGAGGTCGGCGGCGAGCATCTGCAAGGCCTCGCAGTCGCCTTGTTGCTCGTTGCCCGACTCCTGGTCGAAGGCCTCGCGCGGTCTGATGTCGCGGGAAGAGGCTGGCGGCAGCGTACTCATGGCGTATCCTCCTGGCGAAAGGGTGTCTGATGGGGCGACCCGGCGGTGCGGCCGGCGTTTTCCGTGCCTTGTCCACCGCGTCGGGCATTCCTGCCGCCTGTCGCCGCGATGTCGCTGACCGACCCTGATCGTCTCGACTGCCTCGATTATGCGACAAGGCGAGCCTCAAGCGTAGCCAGATGATCGATCGGCCGGTAGTTTGCCGCCGGAAGTCGTCCGTCAGCGGCGCTCGAACGCCAACGGATGCCGCAGGCGGCGTCCGGGTGTGGGATGATGCGCGCTGCCGCGTGTCGGTCGATCGACGCGCGGCGCCGTTGCGCTCGCCGGTCGGGCGCGCGGTCGCTGCAAAACGTGAGAAGTGGACCAATGCCCCGCCGTTCGCTCGTCCTCGTCGTCTGTCTCGCCGCCATGCTGGCCGTCCTGCTCGGCGGCTGGCTGGTTCGCGCGCCCAGCGTGGCGGCGTTTCGCCTGCAAGCCGCGCCGCTGGTGCGCAGCCTGCAGTTTTCGGCGCGCGTCGCGACGCTGTCGCGTGTGGACGTCGGCAGCACGCTGACCGGCCGCATCCTCGAAGTGGCGGTCGAACAGGGCGCGCAGCTCAGGCGGGGCGACGTCCTGGCCCGTCTGGAAACCGACGAACTGCGCGCCGCGCTGGCGCAGGCGCAGGCCGGCGAGCGCCAGGCCGCCGCCCGCCTGGCCGGCCTGCGCAGCACCGGGCGGCGCGCGGCGCAGGCCGCCGTGGCGCAGGCCGATTCGGTACTGGCCGCCGCGCAGGCCGACTGGCAACGGACGCAATCGCTGGTCGCCAAGGGATTCCTCAGCGTCGCGCGCCTCGACGAAGCGCGGCGCGCCACCGAGGTGGCGCGGGCGCAGCAGGTGGCGGCCCAGGCGCAGCAGGCGGCCAACGCCGAGCAGGGGAGCGACCTCGTCCAGGCCGAGGCGCAGCTCGCACTGGCCACCGCCGCTACCGCGGCGGCGCGGGCCCGCTTGGCGCAGGCGGTGCTGACCGCGCCGGCCGACGCCCGGGTGCTGGCGCGTCTCGTCGAGCCCGGCCAGATCGTGCAGCCCGGACGGGCGCTCTTCAGCCTGGCGCTGGCCGGCCCGCGGCAACTGGTGGCGCAGGTCGACGAGCGCTATCTCGAACAACTGCAGGTCGGCCAGCCGGCCAGCGTGCTGGCCGATGCCTTTCCGGACCGGCGTTTCGCGGCGCGCGTGCTGTCGATCTCGCCGCTGGTCGATGCCCAGCGCGGCGCGATCGAGGTCAAGTTCTCGCTGTTGCCCGACGCGCCGGCCTTTCTGCGGGAAGATATGACGCTTTCGGTGGAAGTCGAGACGGCGCGCCGCGATTCCGCGCTGGTGGTGCCGGTGGACGCGCTGCACGGTGATCCGGCGGCAGACAGCGCCGTCGTCCTGGTCGAACGCGACGGCCGTGTCGAAGCGCGGACGGTGCGCCTCGGTCTGCGCACGCTCGATGCCGTCGAAGTGCTCGAAGGTTTGCGCGCCGGCGACACGGTCCTGCGTGCCGGGTCAGGCGGCACGCTCGCGGCGGGCAGTCGCGTGCGCCCCGTGATCGCCGCCGAGAGCGCCCCGCCGCTCGCCGTCCCGCCCGGTTTGCGCAAAGGCGCGCACGAAGACGCCGGCGCCGCGATGAGCCAGGCGATGGGCCGCTGAGTTTGCCGTCGATGCTCGACTGGCTCGCTTTCGAACGCCGCGTCGCCATCCGCTTCCTGCGCGAAGGGCGCATGCAGACGGTGCTGATCATCGTCGGCGTCGCCGCCGGCGTGGCGGTCGTCGCCTACATCTCGGCGCTGATTACGGGCCTGCAACGCAACACCCTGGAGAAGACGCTGGGCGCCCAGGCGCACGTCACGCTGAGCGCGCGCGACGACGTGGTGCTTCCGGCGCGCGTCCCGGACGCCGACAGCACGGCACTGGTGCACACGCAGCCGCGCGTCCAGCGACCGCGCAGCATCGCCAACTGGCAAGCGCTCGTTCCCGTCCTCGAAGCGATGCCGGCGGTGGCCGCCGTTTCGCCGATGGTTTCCGGCGCCGGTCTGGCGCAACGCGGCGAAGCGTCGAAATCGATCGCGCTGATGGGTGTCGACCTCGAGCGCTACGATCGCATCGTGCATCTGCGGACCAAGGTCGTGCAGGGCGAGGCACGCCTCGGGCCGGGCGAGGGGATCATCGGCCGCGAACTCGCCGACGACCTCGGCGTTCGCGTCGGCGACCGCATCGCTATCGTCACCGGTACGATCGGCGATTCCTTGCGCGTCACCGCGCTGGTCGACCTCGGGGTGCGCGAACTCAACCGGCGTACCGTCATCGTGCCGCTACGTGCGGCGCAGAGTCTGGTCGGCCTGCCCGGCGGCGCGAGCGGGCTGGATCTGGCGCTGTTCGATGTCTGGGCCGCACAGCGCCTCGCCGCCGACCTCGCGCGGCAATTTCCGTACAAGGTCGAGATCTGGCAGGAGGCGAATTCGCAACTGGTTTCGGCGCTCAACGCACAATCAGTCAGCACGGCGCTGATCCGCGGTGTCGTGATGGTCGTCGTGGCACTCGGCATCGCCAGCGTGCTGGTCGTTTCGGTGGTCCAGAAGCAACGCGAGATCGGCATCCTGCGCGCCATCGGCGCAACGCAGGGACAGATGCGGCGCGTCTTCCTGCTGCAGGGAGCGATCGTCGGCGCGCTCGGCTCGGCGCTCGGCGTTCTGCTCGCCGTCGGGTTGATCAAGGCGTTCACGACCTTCGTGCGCGGCAGCGACGGCCTGCCGCTCTTTGCCATCACGCTGGCTCCCGGCCTGGCGCTGAGCATCGCCGGAATCGCCACCCTGTGCGGCGTCCTGGCTGCCGTCGCACCGGCGCGGCGCGCCGCGGCGCTCGATCCGGCGCAAGCGATCCGGCTGTGAGGCGGCGGACATGAGGTCGCCACTCGTGGTGCGAAGCGGCACCCCGGCGGCGGCCGGCGCCGATGCGGGGGGCGCGCCATGACCGCCACCCGTCCGCCGCTGATCGAACTCGCCGGCGTCGGCAAGCGCTACAACGTCGGCCTGCCGAACGAAACCGAGGTGCTGCACGGCGTCTCCTTCGCCGTCGAGCGCGGCGAGTTCGTCGCGCTGATCGGCCCCTCGGGGTCGGGCAAGAGCACGCTGCTCAACATCGTCGGCCTGCTCGAACGGCTGACGGCCGGCAGCTACCGCATCGAGGGCGCCGAGGCCGGCCGGCTCGACGATGCCGGGCTGACCTTGCGGCGGCGCGCCGTGTTCGGTTTCGTCTTCCAGTTCCACCACCTGCTGCCGGCCTTCTCGGCGCTCGAAAACGTGACCCTGCCGGCGCTCATGCGCGAGGCGCGCGTCAGCGCCGCACAGCACGAGCGGGCGCGCGCCATGCTGACCGCCGTCGGTCTCGGTCAGGACATGCACAAGCGTCCTGGCGAACTGTCCGGTGGCATGCAGCAGCGCGTGGCGATCGCCCGCGCGCTGGTCCTCGAACCACCGCTGGTGCTGGCTGACGAGCCGACCGGCAACCTCGACCGCGCGTCTTCCGACGAAGTCTTTTCCCTGATGCGGCAAATGCACGCCGACCTGAACACCTCTTTCCTGATCGTCACCCACGACCCCCGCCTCGCCGCTCGCTGCGACCGGGTGATCGAACTGGTCGACGGCCGCATCGAGAGCGACCGGCGCGGAGGCGGGACGGCGTAGGAGCCGCGCGTCGCCGCCGGGGACGCCGGCCAGCCGGCGTCCGGTCGAGCGCCGGCTGGCCCAGGCGCGTGGCGTGTGCGCCGGTCGGACGGCGCGTCCGGCGTTCATACCGCTTCCGCTGGCCGCCGGCGAGACGATTCGCCGGCCCGTGGCCGGCTAGCGCTCCCTGATGAGGTAAACGCCGTCGAAGCGCACATTCGCGCCACCGCAATGGCCGTTGTCGGCCACCACCAGATAGCGGCCGACCTGCGTCAGCTCCGCGGCGCAGTCGTCGGCGCCGCTGCCTGCCATGAAGCGCGCACGGCGTCCCTGCCACGCCAGTTCGCCGGTCATTTCTCCAGTATGCACCACACGGACCCCGGCCCCGACAGGTGCGCCAAGCCAGCTGGCGCTGCCGTCGATCGTCAGGCGTCCCTGGCGGCCGGCAATCCGGATCCGGCCATCGTTCGGCGAATAGCGCCAGACGCCGATCCAGTCCGCGGCGCGCAGCGCTCCGCCCGGCGGGCGAAACTGCAGATCGCTCGCTTTCAGCCAGCCGACCGTCTCGTGTTTCTTGCCCACGAACCAGGCACAGGCCCAATTCCCGACCACCTTGCCGACCAGCACCTCGTCGCCGGCAAGCAGATACGCGCGTTGCCGGCAGCTTTCGCTGTCGTCTGGACAAGGAGCGTCGTCGCGATAGAAGGTGAAGCGCTGCTGGGCCGCACCCAGCAGCGTCGCCACCTGCAGCGATTGCTGCTCGGCAGCGAACAGGCCGTTGCGGCAGACGGTGGCTGCTTGCTCGTTCGCCGCGGCCGACAGCGGCAGGCAGAAGGCGGCGATGCAGAACCAAGGCCAGCGGCAAACCGAGGGGGCTGGCCGGCGCGCCGGCGCGCCACGATGCCGCGTCATGAGCGAGCGAAGCCGTGCGCTCGACGATTCTCCCGAAAACTTCCCGTTCATCGGCATCCTCCTTTCTGTACGAGGCAAGCGCTGCCCTCGTCGACCCACCTGCTGGCCATCACGCGCAGAGATCAGGTCGGGGGGTATCCGCGTGCGCCGCGTCAGCTACACGCCTCGCGATCGACCGTGCGGCGCGCTTCGAGCTGGCAGACGACCTGGCCGTCGAAGGCGCAGGTCCAGCCGCGAGTCTCCGGCCGGCAGCGCCAGCCGCGCGCGTCCGGCGTCGCGCCAAGCAGCTTGTGCGTCGGACTCTTCTCGTAGACCGCGCAGAGCGCGTCGGCCTGGCGCTGCACGTCGGCCGCGCTGCGCTCGCGCGCCGCCGCTTCGCTTCCCGCCGGCGACAGCGCTGGCGGGACGACCAAGGGCAACGCGTCGTCGCTCCGCTGCCAGCGTTCGTCCGCCACGTTGCGACACGCGGCCAGCGCCGCTTGTGCCGCCGCGGCGAAAGCCCCGGCCGGGTGGTCGCGCAGATACGCACGATAGCCGTCGCCGCGGCCGCTGTCCTTCACCGCCTGCCGGGCCGCTGCCCACGCCTCTTCGTCGGCCCGCGCCGGTACGCCGCCGACGCCGGTCGCGCGACACGCCTCGCGCAGCGCAGCGGCGCGGCAGATCGCCGGCGTCCAGCCGGCGAGGGGGATGATCAGACCGATCAGCGATACGGCGGCGAGCAGCGTCGCCGCCGCGCGCCAGGGCCGATAAGGACTCCCCGGCGGCACCGGCGGCGGGCGTGACCGCCCGTCGGCGATCGCGCGCAGCGTAGCGACGAAATTCCGCCAGCACGCGGCGTCGGTCGCGCCGTTCCACGCCGTCAGGTCGAGCGCCTGCACTTCGCCGAAACCGAAGGGCGGCGCCACAGCGTCGAGGCGCACCGGCAGCAGAACGCCGCGCGTCTTGGCGCGCTCCGCCTCCTCGCGCACGTAAGCCCCGTCGGGTCCGGTCGACGCGTGCGTCCAGCAGACGACGACACAGCGCGCCGCGTCGAGCTGCTCGGCGATCCTCTGGCGCCAGGGCTCGCCGCCGCCGATGTCCTGGTCCCACCACACCGACACGCCCGCGGCACGCAAGGCGCTGACCAAGGGCTCGACGCGCGGCCGATCTTCGCGCTTGTAGCTGACGAAGCAGTCGCTCATCGCTCGCTGGCCGCGCGCCGCTGCGCCTCTTCGACAAACGCTTGATCGACCGGCGACAGAACGCCACGCGCCTGCAGGGCAAGCCAGGCGTCGGCGACCTCCCGCCAAGTGACGCCGCCACCGATCCTGGCGAGCCGCCAGAGCGACACGGCCACGTCGCGCTGCGCTTGCGCCGACGCCGGGTTCGCGGCCGCCAGCCGGCGGCGCATCTGCAGGCTCTCGTCGAAGCTGCGCCGGGCGGCGGCGAGGTCGCCGGCCGCTTGCTGTACGTCGCCGAGCCTGTCCAGGCTGACCGAGACGTCGCGCTGCGCTTGTGCCGACGCCGGGTTCGCGGCCGCCAGCCGGCGGGCGATCCGCAGGCTCTCGTCGAAGCTGCGCCGGGCGGCGGCGAGGTCGCCGGCCGCTTGCTGCACGGCGCCGAGCT
>NZ_JAPUVI010000097.1 GCF_029255285.1 Accumulibacter sp. | reverse complement strand
TTGACGGTCTCGTCGTCCTCGGTGGGGTCGATCACCGTCGCCTTGCGGGCGGCGACGCTCTCGGCCTCGGCGAAGAAAGCGGCGATGTCCTGTGTCTCGCGGCTGTAGGCGTCGGCGGCCTTGCCGTCACGACCGACTGCGAGCGTGAAAACGAGCGCCGCATAGGGGGAGCTTTCCACCGCCTTCATCAGCGAAGTCATGAACGCCAGGAGCTGTTCTCCTGCTCGCTGGGCATTCCGGCCGGCCACCTTGCGCAGGTAGGGGGCGATCTCGTCGATCAGGATCACCGCCGGCTCGTTGCCGATCAGCTCGCGCAAGGTGTCGGCGCCCGGCGCGATTCCTTCGCGGTCACTCGCTTCGATCAGGCGATACCCGGCCTCACCACGCAGCGCATACGCCAGCTCCCCCCATGGCGTGTAGGCGCGCAGGATGTCGCCAAGCCGGTGCCCATTGGCCGGATCGGCATTTTCGCCATCAAAGGCGGCAATGCGCACAGGTGCCGAGGGGCGCAGGGAGGCGTCGAGAAACTCGTCGGCGTTCGCCACGCCGGAGAGGCCGCGCATGGCGTGCGCGAGAGCAATCAGGGCGTGCGTCTTGCCACCGCCAAACTGGGTGTCGAGACGAAAGATGGCGCCGATCTGGTCGGGATGGCCACTGACCCGAAGGGCAACCAGCTTGAGGACGTTCCTGATGCCCTTGGTGGGGTAGGTGTTGGCAAAGAACAGCTCCGGGCGCTTGTATTCGTCGGGAGCGTCGCCCCGCAACACCTGCGAGAGGTCCGCCGCAAAGTCGCTCTCCCGCAACGCCCCTTGCAGGACATCAGGTCGCGGCTCACAGATGGAGAACAGATTGTCGGTCATGGCGTGCCTGATTGTCTGTAGGTGCGTCAATGTATCAAGAAAATGTATCTGATGACATTCCTGGCGGAGGAAGGCGGTCATCTCCCGAGCAGGGTGGCTGCCCCGGCTACGGAATCGCCTAGCCGAAACCTCCACGTTTGTCTCGCCTTGGGCATGGCCGTTCGTGTCGCAATCACCCGCCGCGGAATCTCATGGTGACGATCCGCTCGCGCCTGTCCGTGCTGGACCCTGATTGGACATTCTTTCGCGGATCGATGAGCTGTCGTCGCTAGCTCCCGGGCCGCCTTGCTCGTCGAAACGTCCGCCGGCCAGGCTGGCTCGACCGGCAGGCGCCCCACGGCACCATGCCGCAGCCAATTCCCAGAGCACACCATTCCAGCGCGTGGATCCCCTACCTCAACGGCCGGAGTTCGCGGGAATCGGCAAGTGCTCCTTCAGCGAGAAGCCACGCCCTGCAGAACGCGTTCGAGTTCGTCCTCCGGCAGCAGACCGAGGTGCAGCAGTCGCAGCTCGCCGCTCGGACTGAGGACGATGGTGTGCGGCAGGGCGAGCTGCGGGTTTCCCAGGTCGCGCACGAGAACCCCGCCTTGCGTGCCGGCGATCAGCAGCGGGTAGCTGACCGGAAACTGTCGGCTGAAAGCCCGCACATCGTCGACCGCGTCGAGGGCGATGCCGACGAACTGCACGCCGCGTGCCGCGTAGCGTTCCTGAACGCGCGAGAAGCCCGGCATCTCGTCGCGGCAAGGGGGGCACCAAGTGGCCCAGAAATTGACCACCAGGGTCTTGCCACGCCATTCGGACAACTGCCTCGCCTGCCCGTCGATATCGTCGAAACGGCTGCCGAGGAGGCGGGCCACGGCGTTCTCGGAGACGATGGGCAAGGGCGCCTGACCCGTCCCGGCGGGCGGCGAGCGCGTGTAGATGCCTGCCAGCAGGCCAAGGGCCGCGGCCGCCAAAGCGGCCAGGACGAGGTGGCTTCTGTTCAGCGACGAAGCCATCAGCTTGCGGCCAACAGCCGAAGGACGACCTCGAGGCGCGCCCTTTCCTTCACCCGTCCATCGCGTGTCTTGAAGCTCACACGCTCATCGTCGCGCGGGTAGATGACCAGGTTGACGACGACGTCGTCGACCACAAGCGTCAGTACCGCCTCGGCGCGTTCGCTGCGCGGGCGGCTGTGCCGAAAGACGAGTCGTTCGTTGAGGAGAAAGATCTCGACGTCCTTGGCACTGTCGGCAAACAACTGGAGGTCGATTTCCGCGTGGCGACCGGCCGTGCCGTCGAGCGCCCGGCCGCTCAGATAGGGATTGAAGCGTTGCAGGGTCTGCATGATGCGCGCCGCCACGCGTAGCAGGCGAACGTTTCTTGCCTGCTGTTCCTCGTGCTGAAACAGACGTTGGTAGGTTCGCAGTTCGGCCTCGACCGCGCGGTCGTCGGGCATGGCGACGCTTTCCGGCAGGCCCAGCGTGCGAACCGCTTTCCGTTTGGCAAGCAGCAGGTCGCTCAGGCCATCCTCGGCGATCAGCCGCGCCGCCAGTCCGGCGATGCGACTCCGCTGCTGGGCGCTACGCTGGCGGTCCGGGCGGCTGCTCATCGAAGGGTCCAGAGGTGACGGCGTGATCGAGGATAGGTGGCGGGGGCTGGCGCAGGTACAATCGCGGATCGCGCGGCTGGGCCCTCAATTCTAACTTGGATTGTCACATGCACATTCACATCCTTGGTATCTGCGGAACTTTCATGGGCGGCTTGGCGCAACTGGCGCGCGCCGCCGGCCACCGGGTGACAGGTTGCGATAGTGCGGTCTACCCGCCGATGAGCCGGCAGCTGCAGGCCGCGGAGATCGAGCTGATCGAGGGCTACGACGCGGCGCAGACGGCTTTCGAACCCGATTGCTACCTCGTCGGCAACGCGATATCGCGCGGCAATCCGCTGCTCGAGGAGATCCTCGACCGGGGTTTGCCCTATCTTTCGGGCCCGCAATGGCTCGCCGAACACATCCTGCCCGGGCGCTGGGTGCTGGCTGTCGCGGGGACGCACGGCAAGACGACGACTGCGGCGATGCTGGCGTGGATTCTCGACCAGGCGGGCTTGAGCCCGGGCTTTCTGATTGGCGGCGTGCCGATCAACTTTGGTGTGTCGGCGCGCCTCACCGGCCACGACACAGCATCGCCTTTCTTCGTCATCGAAGCGGACGAATACGACACGGCCTTCTGCGACAAGCGATCGAAATTCGTGCACTACCGGCCACGGACCACCGTGATGAACAATCTGGAATTCGACCATGCCGATATATTTCCCGACCTGGCGGCCATCGAGACGCAGTTCCATCATCTCGTACGCACGCTGCCACGCCGTGGCCTGATTCTGTCGAATGCCACCGAAGCGAGCCTCGAGCGAGTTCTCGCCCGTGGCTGCTGGACGCCGGTCGAGCGCTTCAACGATCCGGCTGGCTGGCGAGCCGAGGGTACGGACGCCGATGGCTCGCTGCGCCTCCTGCAGGGTGACCAGGAAATCGGAGCCACGCGCTGGGGTCTGACCGGCGACCACAACCGCAGCAACGCGGTCGCCGCGCTGCTCGCCGCCAGGCACGCGGGTGTTCCGGTAGCGCGTGGCATGGCGGCGCTGTCACGCTTCGAGAACGTCAAGCGCCGCCTGGAACGGCGCGGCAGTACGGCGGGCGTCGAGGTGTATGACGACTTCGCGCACCATCCGACGGCCATCGCGGCGACGCTGGGCGGCCTACGGCGGCGGATCGGCAGCGGACGTATCCTGGCGGTCCTCGAACCTCGCTCGAACACGATGAAGTTGGGCGCCATGAAAGCGCTTCTGCCGTCATGCCTGGCGGAAGCCGACCTGGTTTTTTGTTACGCGGCGAATCTGGGCTGGGACGCCGCCGAAGCACTCGCCCCGCTCGGTGGGAAAGCGGCTGTCGAGGACGATCTCGACCGGCTCGTGCAGCGGGTCGCTGGCGCCGCGCGCGCCGGCGACCGGGTGTTGGTGATGAGCAACGGTGGCTTCGGCGGCATCCACGAGAAACTGCTGTCGGCGCTCGCGACCGCCGACGTCAGCGTAGAAAATGGTCGGCCAGCAGGGCAGCGAAGAGAAGCGTCAGATAGATGATCGAGTAGCGGAAGGTGAGTCTGGCCAGTTTGTCGCTGTAGTCGCGCCACAGAACGACGCTGTAGACCAGGAAAATCGCGTCGAGGATCAGCGCCGTGGCCAGATACCACGGCCCGCTCATGGCCAGGGTATAGGGCAGGATACTCGCGCCGCTCAGCATGACCACGTAAAGCAGGCTATGCAGACAAGTGAAGCGAATGCCGTGCGTCACCGGCAGCATCGGCAGTCCGGACTTGGCGTAGTCGGCGCAGCGGTAACACGCGAGCGCCCAGAAATGGGGTGGCGTCCAGATGAAGATGATGAGAAACAGGACCAGCGCCTCGGGGCCTACCTGACCGGTGATCGCTGCCCAACCGAGGAGCGGTGGCATGGCGCCGGAGGCCCCGCCGATGACGATGTTCATCGGTGTCGCCGGTTTCAGCAGGACCGTGTAGACCACGGCGTAGCCGAGGAAAGTGGCGAGCGTCAGCCACATCGTCAACGGATTGACGAAGGCATGCAGGATCCAGAGCCCCAGGCCGCCGACCAGGGTCGCCAGGGTCAGCGTCTCCATCGTCGACACCTCGCCACGCGCGGTCGGACGGGCGCGCGTGCGTGCCATCCGCGCATCGATCTGTTGCTCGATCAGGCAGTTGATCGCCGCGGCGGCGCCAGCCACGAGGGCGATTCCCAACGAAGCGGCGACAAACAGGGCGAACGGCGGAAACGATGGCGCCGCGAGGAACATCCCGATCATGGCCGTAAACACGATCAGGCTGTTGACCCGTGGCTTGCACAGCTCGAAGAATACCGCCAGGCGTTGGCCCGCCGAGCGACGGTGGCTGGAACTGATCACAGTCATGAGCGTCCTATCCGACCCACGAATACTTCAGCAGGCGCTCGAGGTCCCTAAGCATACCCTGCATGTCCGGCCTGTCCGGATAGCGCATCATCACATTGCCCAGCGGATCGACGAGGTAGAAGCGATGGGTGCGTCCGTCGAGAAGCTGGCGCCAGGGGTCGCCGGCGGGTGCCGAGTCCGGCGCCGCGAAGAGCAAGTCCGGATAGCTGCGCTGGACATCGGGAAGCGCCGGATCGGCACTCAGAACGGCGACGCTGCTGCCCAGCAGCAAGCGGCGCAAACGCAACATTTCCTTGTTTAGCGCCACCTGCACTTGGCGTATCTGGTGCAGGTCCTGCTGGCAGGTGGCAAGACAGGCCCCATCGCCGACCATCACCAGGGTCCATTTGCGGCGCAGTTCCTCGGTTGGCAGCGGCCGCCCGTCGAGACGCAGCAAGCCCTTCTCCGGCAGCGGCCGTGGCGGCTGGATCAGTTCGCCGTGGTTGGCCAGCTTGCTGGGACGCCATTCAAACCAGTACAGGGCGAAGGCCACCGCAAATGGCAGGGCCAGCAGTGCCGTCACGAGCAGCATCGTGCGCCGCCCGGCCGTGAGAAGCGCCGCCGTGCTCATCGCTTGCCGCTCACAATCGGCGCCGCAGGTTGACGAACAGCCAGATGATCAGCGTGGCAGCGGCAAAGCCCCACCACTGGAAGGCATAGCCGAGATGACGTTCGATCCGTTCGTCGGGACGTGGCCACTCGCGCACCAGGCCACCGGCCGACGGGTTATCGGCGGCAAGCTCGATGACGACCGCTTGCAGCGGCAGTCCGGTGGCTTTCTGGTAGCGCGACAGGTCGAGGTTCTGCCACACCACCTGCCAGGCGGAGTCGTCGGCCCTGGGCGAATCCGGCCCCAGGGTAAGGTAGCGGGTTCCCGGTACCATCGCTCGGCCGCTCACTTGCAAAACACCGGCCGGTGTCGCGACCTCCGGCCAGCGGCTGTGGTCGGCAAGCGCCGGGACCCAGCCGCGATTGACCAGCACGTGCGTATCGCTACCCTCGATCCGCAGGGGCGTCAACACATGATAGCCGGCCCGCTCGCGATGTATCCGGTTGTCGATCAGGATCTGGAACGCCGGTTCGTAGCTGCCGCGAACCACCACTTGACGATAGCGCAACGATTCCGGGTCGGCCGGCGTGGTGGGCATCTGTACCGCCGGCTCGGCATCGCGCGCGTCGCGCAGAGTTTGCCGAGCCTCCTTGACGCTTGCCTTGTTCCATTGCCACTGTCCGAAAGAAATGAACAACGGCACCAGCACGGCGACCAGCAGCGTCGTCCACCAGCGTGGCCGAAAGCTCAGACGGCTGCGCGCTGAGCCGGCTGCGGTTGCTTCAGGAGCGGCGCTGCGAGCATAATCGGCACTCCCTTCGCTGGAGCCAGCCATGTTCAAGCTCATTGTCATTCTCTTGCTGTTCGCTGTGGTGGGCAGCCTCTTTTCCGGGCTTTTCTTTCTTTACCGGGACCGCGGCGCAGGCGTCCGCACCGCTCAGGCGCTGACGCTGCGCATTGGTTTGTCGATCCTGATCTTCGCGCTGCTGATGATCGGCTTTCGCCTCGGCTGGATCCCCGGTTACAGCCAGTAGACGAGAACGAACAGTCCTAGCCAGACGACGTCGACGAAGTGCCAGTACCAGGCCACCCCTTCGAACGCGAAATGCCTCTGGGCAGTGAAGTGACCCTTCAGGCAACGCCCATAGACCACCATCAACATGATCGCCCCAAGAGTCACATGAAAGCCGTGAAACCCGGTGAGCATGAAAAAAGTCGCGCCATACACCCCCGAGCCGAGGGTTAGTCCAAGTTCGGTATAGGCATGGTGATACTCCCAGGCCTGAAAGCCAAGGAAGGTGACGCCCAGGATGATGGTCAGCAGCAGGCCAAGATTGAGTTGGCTGCGCTTGTTCTTGAGCAATCCCCAGTGTGCCCAGGTCAGGGTCGCACCGGAAGACAGCAGCAGGGCGGTGTTCAGCGCCGGGATGCCCCAGGCGCCCATCGGCGTGAAGCTGCTGCCTTTCGGGCCGGCCGACGGCCAGGTGGCGGTGAACTCCTTCCACAGCGAAAAGGCGGGGTCCATGCCGGCCAGAGCAGGTACCGAAATGTTGCGGACGTAGAACAGGGTGCCGAAGAAGGCCGCGAAGAAGGCGACTTCCGAAGCGATGAACCAGATCATCCCATAGCGAAACGACTTGTCCTCCCACTGGCTGTAGGCACCTCCTTCGTTCTCGCCGATGACCTTGCCGAACCAGTTATAGACCACGAACAAGATCACCGCGGTGCCGGCCATCATGATCCAGCTGCCGAGAGCGAAGGCGTTCATCTGCAGGATAAAGCCGAGCGCGAGCAGGAACATGCCGCCCGACAGGATGAACGGATAGGGGCTCGGTTGCGGAACGAAGTAGTGCTGTGCGTGTGGTGAAGTATGGGTGGTCATGCGTCACTCTCTTTCTTTGGGAGCTGTCTTCTGGCCATCGACATTGAAAAATGCATAGGACAGGGTCACGGTACGGATTTTTTCGTCGATCTCCGGCTTGACGATGAAGGTCAATGGCAATTCCTTCGTCTCGCCCGGTGCGAGGGTCTGTTGCGAAAAACAGAAGCAATCCAGTTTTTCGAAGTGCTGGGCGGCCTGGCCGGGCGACACGCTGGGCACGGCCTGCCCGACGATCGCCTTGTCCGAGCTGTTGTGGACCAGGAATCTGGCCTGATGCAGCTCACCCGGGTGCAGGTCGAGGCTGGTGGTGAGCGGGCGCATTTCCCATGGCAGGCCAGGCATCACGGTGCCGGTGAACTCGACCGTCACGGTACGGGCGAAGTCTATGCGGGACGGAGCGTCGCTGGCGCTGCTGATGCCGCCCACCCCCAGCTTGCCCTGCTGGCTGGTTTTTCCGTTGAAGCCGGTGGCGGCGCACAGGGCGTCGTAGAGCGGTACCAGAGCAAAAGCGAAGGCAAATGCTCCGGCGACGATGGCAAGCAGCTTGAGCACCAGCCCGCCGTTGCGGCGTGGCGGTAGCGTTGAGTCGATATCGGCAAGATCCGTTTCCATCTCGTTACGGCCGGTAGTAAATGAATCCGACGAGGTAGATCGCCAGCGCGACGGCACCGAGGATCCAGGCCAGCCGCCGGCTCATGGCACGGCGGCGGGCGAGTTCCTCGTCGGTGAAGCCGGGCGGCGAATCCATCTCGTCTTTCCCTTCGCTAGCGATCACTTGATCACCGGCTGGACTTCCCACGAATGGTGCGGCGGCGGCGACGAGAGATCCCACTCGAGGCCATCGGCGCCTTCCCACACCTTGTCCGTCGCCTTCTTGCCACCCTTGACGCACTTATAGACGTTGTAGGCGAAGATCAACTGCGAGAAACCGAGGATGAAGGCACCTACGGTCGAAATGGCGTTGAACTCGACGAATTGCAGGGCGTAATCCGGGATGCGACGCGGCATACCCGCCAGACCGAGGAAGAACTGAGGCATGAAGGTCAGGTTGAAGGAAATGACGGTCAACCAGAAATGCCACTTGCCGAGCGTCTCGCTGAACATGTGGCCGGTCCACTTGGGCAGCCAGTAGTAGACGCCCGTCATGACACCCATGATGCCGCCGGCGAACAGCGCGTAGTGGAAGTGCGCGACGACGAAGTAGCTGTGATGATACTGCGCGTCGGCCGCCACGTCAGCCAGCACGAGGCCGGTCAGGCCGGCCAGGCCAAAGAGGACGATGAAGCCCTGGGCAAAAAGCATCGGCGTCTCGAAGCTCATCGCCCCGCGCCACATGGTCGCCACCCAACAGAAGAATAGAACGGCCAGCGGCAGAGAAATGAACATCGTGCTGTACATGAAGTACAGCAAGGCGGGCACCGGCATGCCGGCGGTGAAGAAGTGGTGCGCCCAGACGACGACCGACAGGAGGCCGATGGCAATGAAGGAGTACACCTGCGCCTTGTAGCCGTAGATCGGCTTGCGTGAGAAGGTCCCGAGGACGTGCGGGATGAGACCCCAGATCGGCAGCAACAGGATATAGACCTCGGGATGGCCGAAGAACCAGAACAGATGCTGGAACAGAATGGGGTCACCGCCGCCAGCGGCATTGAAGAAATGGGTTCCGAAATGACGATCGGTAAGCAGCATGGTCACCGCGCCCGCCAGCACCGGAATTGTGGCAATCAGCAGAAAGGCCGTGATGAGCCAGCCCCAGGCAAACAGCGGCAGCTTCATCATCGTCATGCCCGGAGCGCGCAGGTTGAAGATGGTGACAATGATGTTGATCGAACCCAGGATCGACGAGATACCGAGAATGTGTATCGAGAAGATCGCGAAATCGACGCCCATACCGCCCTGCACCGACAGCGGGGCATACAGCGTCCAGCCAGTGGCCACGGCGCCGTCACCGACGCCGAACAAGGCGAGAATGAAGGGTAGCGTGAGCAGCGTTGCGGCCGGCGGCAGGAGCCAGAAGCCCCAGTTGTTGATGCGTGGCAGCGCCATGTCCGGCGCACCGATCATCAGCGGGATCTGCCAGTTGGCAAATCCGGTCGCCGCCGGCATCAGCGCGGCAAAAATCATCACCAGCGCGTGCACGCCGATCAACTGATTGAAGAACTCCGGCTGCATCAACTGCAGACCCGGCTGAAAAAGTTCAGCGCGCACGGCAAGAATCATCGCGCCGCCAATGAAGAACATGATGAGGGCGAAGGTCAGGTACATCGTTCCGATGTCCTTGTGGTTCGTCGTCGTCAACCAGCGCATAACTCCGCCCTGGTAGGGCGCCGCATGATGACCGTGGCTGGTGTCGTGCTCGAGAGAGGGTGCAGTGCTCATGGTAATCTCCTGATTCCTGGGCGTTAGCGCAGGGACTTGACCTGAGCCGGCTGGATCAGATCGCCCTTCTTGTTGCCGAAGCTGTTGCGCTCGTAGGTGATGACAGCGGCGAGTTCGGCGTCCGACAACGTGTTCTTGAAGGCCTGCATGGCCGTGCCGTCCTTGCCGTTGAGCACGCGGTCAACGTGGCTGTCCTTGAGCAGCTTACCCTCGGGCGAGAGCAGCGGACCGGTGACGAGCTTGCTGCCGGCCAGTGCCGGGAAGGCCGGCGCGAGCCCCTGACCTTCGGGTTGGTGGCAGACCGCGCACTGCTTTTCATAGACGTCTTTCCCGGTGGCCATCAGTTCTTCCTGGCTCCAGGTCTTGTCCGATCCGGCAGCCGCGGCGGCGAGCTTGGTCTTCTTCTCGTCCACCCAGGCCAGATACTCGGCCTCGGGTACAGCGCGCACGACGACCGGCATGAAGCCGTGATCCTTCCCGCAAAGTTCGGCGCACTGGCCACGGTATGTACCCGGCTCCTCGATCTTGACCCAGGTTTCACGCAGGAAACCCGGAATGGCGTCACGCTTGACGCCGAACTGGGGCACCCACCAGGTGTGAATGACATCGGTCGAAGTCAGCAGAATCCGCACCTTCTTGCCGACCGGCAAGACGACTTCATTGTCGACTTCCAGCAGGTAGTGCTCTCCCTTGGCCTCTTTGTTGGCCACTTGGTCACGCGGCGTGCTCATGGTACTGAGATACTTGATGCCGCTGTCCGGATACTCGTACTGCCATTTCCATTGCATGCCGGTCACCTTGAGCACCATGTCGGCCTTGGTCCGCGTGTCCTCCATGTCGATGACCGCATGGTAGGCCGGAATGCCCATCAGCACGTAGTCGATGAAAAGCAGGATGGCGAAGGGAACCAGGGTCCACAGCCATTGCACGGTTCCGGTCGGACCGGTAAACCGCGCCGCCTGATGCCCGACGCTCTTGCGATGCTTGACCATCGAATAGATCATGATGCCGAAAACCACGACGAACAGAATCGTGATGACGATCATGAAGTGATTGTGAATCTCGAGCGTGTCACGGGCGAGCGGCGTGACCGGCTTGGGGAAGTTCCAGCTGT
>NZ_JAPUVI010000096.1 GCF_029255285.1 Accumulibacter sp. | reverse complement strand
GCGACCCTCGATCGGCTACGCCATAACGCCTATTGCCTGACCCTTGACGGCGATTCCTATCGCTCGCCAAAGTTGGCGCCGACGGCCCCCAAATCAGCACCGCAAAAACAGGTAAAATCCCCCCCTCTTTAAGCCCCGATTTAGCCCGTTTTTACCTCTTCAAACTGGCTCCATTACGCCGATCATCGGTGGCTCCATTACGGCGATCAATGACAGTTAGCGCATTGCAAGCGCCAGACAGAGAGCCACGGCGGTAGGTGGAGGCGCGTTTTCGGTCTGGCGAAGAGTATTCTTTCGACGATTTATCGGACAAGCGCAGACCAGTGGCCGGCTTTCAGCAACTGCGGCGAAGTGGCCGGCACATGGTCAAGATCCTTGCGAATGCTGGCAATCATTGCCTTGATCTGATCTCCTGCCGCATGGGAAAGGGTGAGCAACAGGCGGGACTGCCCGGCGTGCTGAGTTAGGTGGGCGACACCGGAGAGTAACATCGGGCGGCTGGTGATCGGGCAGGTTTAAAGCAGTCGTTCAAGGTTTCCATACGGGTCAACGTCCGATCTTTCATATACAACGGACCGAATGGATCGAAACACCGACGTCGATTTTGGCTGAACTGAGATGCTCACGCAGATAAGGCGAGCGGGAGCAATCGGTCGCGAGCAGTCCTAAAGCGAATTCGGAAGCGGTCATTGGTCGGCACGGAGCTTTGACTACCCCGTCAATGGCAGCACCGGCCACCGGGCAGACGCTCACGCTGGCGACGACCAAGGCGGGCAACTGGCCCAGAGTGGCTCACCAGCCAGAGATTCAGCATTTCTCGCTCGCTGACATGGCGCCGCTGTTTCCAGTGCCTACCAATGCCACGAATCAACCGCTTGAACGGACCACGTATAAGCTGTTGATTCATAACGGCACATTTCAATGGACTCGTGGACTTCGGGCCTCCGAGAGGCGCAAGGCCGGAGAGAAGAATGGCGCGGAGAGAGTGACAACGGCCAAATCCGGGTGCCCGTGCGCAGCGACGAAGTCCACAGGAACCCGCGCGAACCCGTGCAAACACGCAGGAGTAGGCAAAAAAAGACCAACCCGATGAGGGGTTGGTCTTCTGGTTTGGTGGGCCCGCAGGGATTTGAACCCTGGACCAAAGGATTATGCTTACCACTACGACTTTCGTCGCCCCGGCTGGGTTCGTGGTCTGGACTATACCTTCCCATTACAGGCTGGCCGTCTAGTCTCTACACCTTTCCCTTTTTTGTCAGGGACTTGGCTCGGTATCGGCGTGTCCTGACGGAGTTAGCGTTCACCGAATTTGACCAGTTCTACCCGTTACCAGCGGGACGCTGGCGGCGGGCAACCCGTGAGGTGATCTGAGTATCGGACGATACTCAGAACGACCCTCCTTAAGTCCTCTGCTCTAACCAACTGAGCTACAGGCCCGAGGCGCTATTCTACAGCCTTGAGCACCTCGGGCCCGCGACATTTTTTATCTGGAGCCTCTTGACGCGCCCCTTGAATAAGCCATATGTCATATCTTATACGCATCACGTGAAGCGGTGCCCTGAAGAGTTCTCGCGCTGGCTGAACGAGGTACATCCGACGATCCAGGCCCGCGCCGTGGCCGAGAGGGCCGATTCTTGGGGGATGCAGCGAGGGTCGGAGACAATGCCCACTGGGTGCGTGGCCACGCCTCCGCGGGACAAACGCCCATCGCGGCTATTCAGACCGTGAACCGCGGTGCTATATTCCATTCCCCGGGAGGCGACGGGTTTCGCCCACCGGGATAAGGCTGACGACGGCCGAACGGGTCTCCGCCGTGCTCGACGTGGACTCTCGTTCCGCCTCTGCGCAGGTTGCCAACATGTCCTCGGAACGGGTGTATGTGGAAATCGATCCTCGCCATCTCCGTCGGTGCCGCGCTGGGCGCGTTGCTGCGCTGGCAGCTCGGGATCAAGCTCAACAGTCTGTTCCCGACCCTGCCGCCTGGCACCCTCGTCGCCAACCTGATCGGTGCCTACGTGATCGGCCTGGCGATCGCCTTTTTCGCCTCGTTCTCGGCCCTCCCGCCGGAGTGGCGCTTGTTCATCATCACCGGCTTCTGCGGCGGCCTGACGACCTTCTCGACCTTCTCCGCCGAACTGACGACCGTGCTGCAGCAGGGAAGGATTTCCTGGGCGCTCGGTATCGTTGCGGCCCACGTCGTGGGTTCGGTCCTGATGACCTGCGCCGGCATCGCCACCGTTTCCTGGGCCAGGCCAGCGACATGAATCGGCGTTGCCACGGCGACAAGGAGGCACGCCGAGCGACGACGGCGCACGTCGAGGAGCGACGAGGGTAAAACATGGACGGCTCATTCCTGAGGTTCTACGTTCACGAAACGCAAACCCATGGCGGCGTTCTGCTCTGGGAATGGCTGCTCGAGCGGGGTAATTTTCTCGGCGTTCGTGGTGGATCGGCGTTCCGGGTGATCGGCGGTTTCGGACGGCGCCATGCCTTGCACGAAGAGCGCTTTTTCGAGCTCGCCGGCAGCGGCACGATAGAAGTCGAGTTCGTGGTCAGCGAGGCGGAAGAGCAACGCTTGCTCGATCTGATTCGTCGCGCGGGCGTTCGTGTCTTCTACGCACGCATCCCGGCACGCTTCGGAATCGTCAATCCGGATGCCAAGGATTGTACCGCCGGAAGCACCGACGACTAGCCGGAAAAGCCCTACCCGGCGCGCACACGCGCGCCGCGTAAAGGAGGAAAGCGTGCTGCAAAGCCTGCGTGAATTGCCGCGTACCGTCTGGCTGCTCGGCCTGGTGAGTTTCTTCAACGATTCGACCAGCGAGCTGATCTACCCGCTGGTGCCGCTTTACCTCGCCTCGGTGTTGATGGCCGGACCGCGCACGCTGGGAATCATTGAGGGTGTCGTCGAAGCGGCGGCCAGCCTGTTGAAGCTCCTGTCCGGCGTGCTCGCCGACCGCAGACGCTCGGCCAAACCCTGGGTCGTCGGCGGTTACGCCTTGGCCGCCATAGCTCGCCCTTTGCTCGCCTTCGCCACCTCGTGGCCGATGGTGCTGGCGCTACGCCTCGCCGACCGGGTTGGCAAGGGCCTGCGTTCGTCTCCACGTGACGCCCTGCTCGCGCTGACGGTCTCCGCGGACAGGCGCGGCCTGGCGTTCGGGTTTCACCGTAGCCTGGACAACGCCGGCGCCGTCGTCGGGCCGCTGCTGGCCGCCTGGCTGCTGGCGGAAAAAGTGCCCTTACCGACGATCTTCCTTTGCGCCTCGGTCAGCGGCGTCATCACGGTCGCCCTCGCTCTCGCCGTCGATGAACCGGCGCGCGCCCCGGCCGTCCCCGGCCAGCCCTTGCGCTGGTCGCTGCACGGCCTGCCCCGGTCGTTCGAACGCTACCTGGCCGTGCTGGCGCTGTTCACACTCGGCAATTCGTCGAACATGTTTCTGCTCCTGCGCGCCAGGGATCTGGGCCTGGCCGAGTATCAGGTGCCACTGCTCTGGGCGCTGGTGTCGCTGACGGCAGCGCTGTTCTCGACGCCGCTGTCCGCGCTCTCGGACCGGTTCGGGCGAACACGCCTGATCGTCGGTGGCTGGGGAGTGTACGGCGTGTTCTACCTGCTGCTCGGTGCAAACAGCCAGACGGCGCTGCTCTGGCCGCTGTTCGCCATCTACGGACTATTCATGGCGGCCACCGAAGGAGCCGAAAAGGCCTTGGTCGCCGACCTGGTGGGCGGCGACCACCTCGGCACGGCCTATGGCTGGTTCAACCTGACCACCGGGCTGATGCTGTTGCCAGCCTCGATCGTCTTCGGCTGGCTATGGCAAGCGATCAGCCCGCTGGCGGCCTTCGGCTTTTCTGCCGCCTGCTCTCTGCTGGCCGCCCTCCTGCTGGCCACCTGGGCTGGGCAACAGGCGAGCGACGGTCAATAGCTCAAGGTCTTGGGAAGCTCCTTCGCCTGCTGCACCCAGGACTCGACCATGGCCAGCGAGGGCGTCTGTTTGGCCACCTGATCGTCGGCGTTGGTCTGCACGATTTTGGCGTGCAGGTTGTCGGCGCGACGGGTCGCCAGCTCCTTGACGGTATCGACCCCGGCCTTTTCGAGCAGGTCCGAATACACCCCGGAAACTCCCTTGATACGGGCCAGATCAGCCCGGTTGGCAAGCTCGAGAATGACTCGAGCATCGCAGCCGCAGGTTCCGGCGAGCGACTTCCTCTGCGCTGGCTCGGCGGCCGCGGCGAGGAATTGCTCGTTGTTGGAGATCCCGAGTTCCTTGAGCTTCTCGATAATGGCCGGTGTGCTTCCGCGCAGGTCTTTGACGGGGACTGTCATGTCGGCTTTCTCCTCTGGTAGGGTGTGGAAAACGAAGTAGTGTTGTCGGACGGATCGCCAGCCACGCGATCCCTGGTTTCGACGAAAGCGATTCTAATACCAGCGCGCACGCTACGGGCCGTCGGCGCGGCGAAACGCTCGCACGCCGAGTATCACGCCCCCGATGAGCAGCGCGATGCCGGCCAACGCGTCGCTGCCGGGAAGGGCTCCGCGCCAAATGAAGGCGTAGGCGAAAGCGGCCAAGGTCTCGAAAACGATCAACTGACCGGCGAGAGCCGTCGGCAGCAGCTTGCTCGCCCGATTCCAGAGCAGCGTGCCCAACCACGAGGCACACAAACCGAGAGTCAGCATCAGTCCGACGTAGCGCGTGGCTTGCGGTCCGAAGGGGAAATCGAAGCGGTCCGCGGCAGACAGGTAGTAGCCCGCGGCGGCCATGCCGACAATGGCCAGCGGCAAAGTCGCCAGGCCCTGCGCGATCGACCAGGTGCCCGAAGCCAGCGCCGGCCGCCGGCGCAGCCAGCGCGAGTTGCGCACCGGGTACCAGGTCCAGGCCGCCACCGCGGCCAACCCAGACAAGGCGCCAAGCCAGTAGTCGCGGGCACTGCGGCCGGCGGCGAGCTGCGACAACTCGTGATGATTCAGCAGAGCGATGCCGGCGGCGATTACCCCCAAAGAAGGCAGCAGGCGTCGCCAAGGCAGTGCGTCGTCACCGAAGTTGGCGACGAGGGCGATGACGATCGGCAAGGTTCCGATGAGCGCCGTCGGCAGGGGAGCGTCGGCAAGCTGGATGGCGGCCGACAGGAAGAGGTAGTAAAGGATGTTGCCGACGAGCGCCAGTTCGCCCGCCATCAGCCAGTCCTCGCGCCGCAGCTCGCCCAGGCGCCGCAGGTCGGTCGCGGCGAGGCACAGGGCGATGACGCCGAAACCGAGGTAGCGGCCAAAGGAAAGCATCGCCGGCGGATAATCCGGCAGCATCAGCGGAACGACGAAAACCAGCCCCCAGAGCAGACCGGCGCCGAGCGCGCAGGCGATGCCCTCGACGAGCTGGCGCCTGGCCGTTGGTGGCGAGTGCATGCCCTCGCCGGCGACTTCGCCCGCGCCGTCCGCCTAAAAGCGAGCGCTCGGCAGCCCCGGCAGGCGCGGCCACTCGACGGCATCCAGCAGGTTCTTGACCAGCAGGCCGAGCTCGGTATCGCCGACGATGGCCAACTCGCGCTGGAAAAACAACGTGTCGGGATCCTCCTGGCGAACCAGCAACTGCAGAAAGGCCGACAGGTTGGCGCGGAACGACAGATCGGGGGTTTCCGGAACCGCGAAGAGTGGCCGAAAGCGCCCGCCGCGATAGGTAAAGCAAGCCTGGCCTCCGGCGTCGAGCACTTCGACGAGGAAGGTTCGCCCATCGAGCGGCGTCAGACGGTCTTCCTCGAGCAGCCCGAGCTTGAGCGCCGCGTTGAGCGCCGTCGCCAGCGCCAGCGAGTGCGGCCACTGCGGCAAATGCACGCCGACTGCCGAAACCAGGCCCGGCAGTCGGAAACGAGGAATCGAAAAGCCCTGGCTCATGAAGCGCGTCCTTCCCGCGTGGCGAAAGTGGCCGGTTGCTGCCGGACGATGCCGGCCTGTCCGAACCAGTAGCCGTCGACCAGACCCTCGCGCGCCCAGCCCGAAGTCTCGACATCGACCGCCTGTCCGTGGCGTGCAGCGTCGAAAGCGGCAATTATCGCCGACATCGCCGGCGCTTGTGGGCTGAGGCGTACGACCTCGACGCCCATCGCCCGCAATTCCGGCAATTGCGACAACAAGTTGTAGGTCTGCGCCGACATCGTCTGGATGCCGTTGATGGTCAGGAAGGGCTGCCCTTCGCGCGTGCGCAGCGTCAGCCCCTCGGGATGTTCGAGGCACTTGAACTGACAGTCGTCTTTGTTGAGGTGATAGCGGCGCGCCGTGAAACAGCGGGCCGAAAAAGCGAGCGGCAGCTTGCCGAACGCGAAGACTTCCGTCGCCACGCCGGCCGGACGACTGCGGTGCAGCGCCTCGATCAGGCGCCGGCCGCCTTCCAGCGGTGGCACCCAGCGACGCATGCCGTAGGCGGCGAAGGTGGCCAGCGTCTCTTCGTTGTAGATGTTCAGGTGCGGCCCGGCGACGAACGGCCGACCCGCGGCGACGTTGACCGCTCCGAGGTCGTTGGCCTCGAGCAGGCAGCCGGGCAGCCCGCTCAACTCGTCGACCAGTCGCCGCAAGGTCTTGAGGTCGCTTTCCGACTCCAGGAGGGCCTGCGCCGCGACCACCACTTCCTTGCCGGCGCCGACCAGATCGCGCGCCAGACCGATCCAATCGGCGACGCGAAGCTGCTGGCGGCGCGAGCAGACGACTTCGCCGATGGCGACGATGTCGACCGCCGGATTTTCGGCGATTTGGGCGTAGAACTCGAAGACTTCGTGCCGGGGCCAGAAGTAGAGCAGCGGTCCGAGAGCGAGTTTCATCGATGCGTCGCTCCTAGCGCCACGGCCGGTTGTAGGCGCCGAGCGTCACTTGGCTGCCTTCCGAAACTTTGGCCAGTTCGGCCTGCCAAGCCGGTCTGACGTGGAAATGCCGGCTGTCGCGCGCCAGTTCGTCGAGCGCCGCGCGCAGCGTGCGCGTCACCTGGGCGACGTAGGCCGGACTGCGCTGTCGTCCCTCGACCTTGACCGCCGCAACGCCGATCTCGGCAATCGCCGGCAGGATTTCGAGAACGTTCAGGCTGGTCGGCTCTTCGAGCGCGTAGTAGGTCTCGCCATCGACTTCGAAGCGGCCTTTGCACAGCGTCGGGTAACCGGCCGATTCGTCGTCGCCGAAGCTGTCGATGAGAACGCCGTTCAGCCGCGTCGTCATTCGGCCGGGCGACCGTTCCCACTTGACGAATTTCGCTGGCGAGCAGGCGCCGACGGTATTCGGCGATTCGCCGGTGGCGTAGGACGACAGCCAGCAACGCCCCTCGTTCATGACGCACAGGCTGCCGAAAGCAAAGACTTCGATTTCGACCGGTGTGTGGCGGATCACGGTCTCGACCTGCGCCAGCGTCAACACGCGCGGCAGCACCACGCGCCGGACGCCGAACTCGCGGTGAGCGAAATTCACCGCTTCGTAACTTGTCGCCGAACCCTGTACCGAAAGGTGCAGGCGCAACCCGGAATGACGCTTGCTGGCGTAGTCGAGGAGGCCGACATCGGCCAGAATCACAGCGTCCACACCGAGCTCGGCGGCCCCATCGACGGCGTCCCGCCACTCGGCGAAGCGCCCCGGTTGGGCAAAAGTGTTGATCGCCATCAACACCTGACGACCACGCGACTGAGCGTAGCGGATTCCTTCGACCATCGTCCGGCGGTCGAAATTGAGACCGGCAAAGTTGCGCGCGTTGGTATCGTTCCGGTAACCGAGATAGACCGCGTCGGCACCGTTGTCGACGGCCGCCCTGAGCGCCGGCAGGCTGCCGGCGGGGCAAACGAGTTGGGGAATTTTCGCGCCTGGCATGGGAGTCCTCGTCGAGCACAGCGCTGCAGTATAGTCGGCACGGCGCGGTGGAACTTGACGGCGGTCAAGTTGCCGCAGAATTGGCGAGTTCGGCCCGCAGTCGGCGCAGGTACGGCAAACCGGCGATGGCCCGCGTGCCGTACCAGGAAACCATTTCGCCGTCGATCAGCGCGACGCGGACGGCTGCCAGTTCGCCGGCCGCCTGACGCTGCCGCAGTTCGCGCAGATGTTTGTCGCGAAAGGGATAGGGCTCGCTCGACAGAAGGACGACGTCGACCTCCCGGGACAGCGCCGGCAGGTCGATCTCCGGGTAGCGGACGAGGCTTACGAAAGGCAGCGTATCCCAGCCGACGGCGGCCAGCACGCGCGAGATGTAGGTATCGCGCGCGACGCTCATCCAGGGTTGGCGCCAGATCAGGTACAACACCTTCTGCCGCGGCACGCTGGCGGCCCACACAGCCGTAGCCACCCATTCGCGCTCGAACGCGCGACACAACTCGTCGGCCTCGCGCTCGCGGCCGAAAACGCCCCCAAGCAAGCGATACAGATCCAGGTTGTCGCGCGGCGCCAGGGGATGGGTTACGATGACGTGCGGCACGAAGTCGTAGAGCGCCGCGACTTCTTCGCGACGATTTTCATCGACGTTGACCACGACGTGCGTCGGCTGCAGCGCGCGCAACCGGGCCAGCGAAAAGCCCTTGGTACCGCCGACCTTCGGCAGGTGCCGGACCAAGGGCCGCGGATGGACACAGAAACCGGTGCGGCCGACCACGCTGTCGGCCAGTCCGATTGCGCACAGCAGTTCGGTCAGGCTGGGAACCAGCGAGACGATCCGCGGACGGCCCGGGTAGCGCTCGTGCCGCTTGCCGAGCGCATCAGGCCATTGCATCATGCAGGCTCCGGAATCAAGCAAGAACAGGAGGAAGTGATGCTAGCGCAGAAACTCGCCGTCGTGACCGGTGCCGCCCGCGGCCTCGGCTTTTCCGTGGCCCGCGAACTGGCCGCCGCCGGCTGCCTGGTGCTGATGGTCGGGCGCACGGCCGAGGCGATCGATCAGGCCGCCCGGGAACTGCAGGAATCGGGCCACACCGTGCTGCCGCACGTCGCCGACGTGACTGACGCCAGCGCCGTCGCGGCGCTCGCCGCCCGCTTGCGGCGCGAGTTCGGACGGGCCGACATTCTGGTCAATAACGCCGGCGTCCTGCTCGAACCGAAAGACTTCGCCGTGCCGCAGAGCGCCAGTGTTCTAGTCGTCGACCCGGAGATCGTCGCGCTGACCTACGCCTGCAACGCGCTGGCCCCGCTGCGCCTCATCCAGGCAATCGTGCCGCTGATGCGCGACCAGGGCTGGGGGCGCATCGTCAATGTCTCGTCGAGCATGGGACAACTGGCCGAGATGAGCGGCTGCTGGCCTGGCTACCGGATGTCCAAGGCGGCGCTCAACGCCCTGACGCGCCTTACCGCCAATGAACTGGACGGCGACCGGATCAAGGTCAATGCCGTCTGCCCAGGCTGGTGCCGCACCGCGATGGGTGGTCAGGACGCCCCGCGCAGCGCCGACGAAGGGGCGCGCGGGATCGTCTGGGCCGCGCTGCTGCCCGACGATGGCCCGAGCGGCGGCTTCTTTCGCGACGGCAAGCCGCTCGACTGGTAGACCAGAAGTGCGCCGAGCGATGGCGCCGCACACCTGGCGGCCCATCGCTCGCCCGGCGCCCCGATACCGCGTGCGCCGGACCCGTCCAACCGCCGCGCTCGCTTTCAGGGACCGCGCCAAACCGACATCGACGGCTTTGTGCGTTAAGTCACAACCCTATCGCTGCAAGCCCTATTGCCTTTCGGGAAGCGTGATATTCTCCGGCCTTAATTCAGGGGCTTGGCAACGCGCGACAGAAGAGGAATCCCGCCGGACTTAGCCAGACGCCCGCCTTGAGCGGGCGCGGCGCCTGCCGGACCCACCTGGCCGGCGCCCATCCCGATGGCGACCCAATACCCTGAAGCCCTCGTCGGCCTACCAAAGGGAAACAGATTGAAGACGGTAATCATCATCCCGACTTACAACGAGCGGGCGAATATCGGGCCCATGCTGGCCGCACTGCAAAAACAGTTCATCGGGATGGCGCACGACATGCATGTCCTGGTGGTCGACGACAGCTCGCCCGACGGCACCGCGGATGTCGTTCGCGAAGTACAGCAACGCTGCGCCAACGTTCATCTGATCATGGGACAGAAAGCCGGCCTGGGCGTCGCCTATATCCGCGGCATGACGCACGCCATGACCGACCTGCAGGCCGACGTCGTCTTCGAGATGGACGCCGACTTTTCGCACAAGCCCGAGGATGTCCCGCGACTGATGAAGGAAATCGATCACGGAGCGGACTTCGTCATCGGCAGCCGCTACGTTCCCGGAGGAACGATCCCCAAAGAATGGGGGCTGCTGCGCAAACTGAACTCCTGGGGTGGTAATCTGGTCGCCCGTCACGTCGCCGGAATACCGCGCGTCCGGGATTGCACGGCCGGCTTCCGGGCCATTCGCACCACCCTGCTGAAGAAGATCGATTTCAACAAGCTGCGCGTGCAAGGCTACGGTTTTCAGGTGGCTCTGCTGCACGCGGCGGTGGTGCGGGGAGGCCGGGTGGTCGAAGTTCCGGTCGATTTCATCGACCGCACCCATGGCGAGTCGAAACTGGGCCTGCGCGATATTTTCGAGTTCGTGCTCAACGCCTGGTGGATTCGCTACAACAGCCTGAAGACTTTCATCAAGTTTCTGATCACCGGCGCCAGCGGAGTGGTGGTCAATCTCGGCATGTTCACCCTGCTCCTGGCGATGGGGATGAACAAGTACATCGCGTCGCCGATCGCGATCGAAATATCGATCATTTCGAATTTTCTGCTCAACAACTACTGGACTTTCCGCTGGCGCAACGCGAAAGGCGGCGTGCGCCAGAAAGGGCTCAAATTCAACGCGGTGTCCATCCTTTCGCTCGGTTTGAGCTACGGCACCTTCGTCGGCGCCTCGATCGCCTTTCCCGAACTGCCGCCGCAACTGAACCAGTTTCTCGGCATCATCCCGGCGACTTTGGTCAACTATTTCCTGAATTCCTACTGGACCTTCAAACATGTCGAACCTGGCCGGGGCGAGTGAGCGCCGGCGGATGCCAAGCCCTCGGCACATCTTGGCGGCAGCGCTTCGACCGCTCGTCGAGTGGATTTTCCAGGGCGCCGGTGCACAGACCGCGATCGACGGAGCAACGCCCCCACTAGCCGTCAGTGAGCGGCAAAAGACTGGCGCTTGGCTGCTTTTTCTCGCCTTGGCAATGCTTTTCCACGCGCCGCATGTCGTTTTTCACCACTCGGAAACGACGATCGACTTCTTCTTGCACTACAACTGGACGAAGGAGTTCGTCGAGTCCATCCAGTTGGGCGACCTCTACCCGAGATGGATTCATCACGGGAGTTACGGCCTGGGCGAACCGGCGCTGCTTTACTATTCGCCGCTGTACTACTGGTCGGCCGGCCTTTTCTCGCTCGCCGGCGGGACGACCTGGCTGGCGATGCACGTCGCAGAAGTCCTTTCGAGCACGGTTTTCGCTTGGTTTGTCTTTCGTGCCATCGCCTATCATGTCCGTTTCCGGCTCGCCCTGGTGGGCGGATGTCTGGCCTTGTTCAATCCCTTTTTCGTCCTGCTGCAGTACAAGTTCCACGGATTTCCGTGGAGCTTCGCCTTCGCAGCCTATGGTCTCCTGCTCTGGGCGCTGCTCCGGCCGCGTGACGAATCTCCGTCGATCAACGTCTGGGCCGCCGTAGCGATCGGCATCGCCACCTTGTCGCATACCGTAAGTGCGCTGATGGCCTTGATCTGTTTCAGCGTCGCGGCACTGGTCGCGCTCCCCGGACGGCGGCGGCTGTCCGACCGTCTGCGCACGCTGCTCGGCTGGCTGGCGACGGCTGCCCTGGGCTTGTCGCTGAGTGCCATCTACCTCTGGCCCGCGCTGGCCTCGATGAATCTGATCGGTTCCGCCGCGTGGACGAAGAATTACGTTCCCTGGTCGGCCTTCTCGTTTCCCCTATTCACCCAGGTGAATGGATACTTCTGGCCCGCTTTCCAGTGGCCGATTTCCGTCTGGGCGGCAGCGACACTGATTTTGCCGCTGATCTACCTCGTCAAGGCGGCGCCGGCCAATCCTCATTTCAACTACGCCGCCCAGATCATGGCCGCCAGCGGCCTGACGGCCCTGTTCTTCGCATCGGAACTGTCCTATCTGCTGTGGTTGCCGGACACGCCGCTGCGGAAAATCCAGTTTCCCTTCCGTTTCATTTCCATCGTCTCGATCGCCGGCATCGTTCTCTGCTGCCTGGCGGCAGAGGTCGCGGCCAGGCAGCCGCGCCCGGTGTGGCGCACCGTGTTCGGCGTTCTTCTCATGCTGGCTCTGGCGCTCAGCGGGCTACTGTTCGTCCGCGCCAGTTACCTCGACGGACACGCGCTACCGGTCGCCATACGGGACAACCAGCACACCTTCCTGAAGTTCCAGAAGAACTTCCTGACCACCGGCGAGCACGGAAGATGCCCCGACGGCGATACGCTGTGCGCCGAAACGAGGCGCCAGGCCAATTCCTTCATGGGACTTCCGGAGTATACGATTGCCACGCAGGGGCCGCACTGGCTCGATTTTTCCCGTTTCGGATTCGAACGCGACTGTACCGCGGAGCGACGAAGCTGCCTCGAGTTGCCGCGCACCCGGACCGGCAGGCACTGGCAGATCACGCTCGCCTCGCCGGGAAGCGTGCGCCTGCCTCAATTCGACTTTCCGGCCTGGCAGGTGTGGGTCGATGGGGTTCCGGTTGCCCACCGGACCGACGCCGCAACCGGGGTGATCGCCGTGGATCTCGGCAGCGGCCCGCACACGATCAGCGTCGTCTGGCGGCGGCTGACTGCGGAATGGGTCGGCCTGCTGGTCAGCGCCACCGCGTTACTGGTCATCGTCGGCCTCATCTGGCATCGCAGACGCGAAGGCGGCCGGGAATGAGCTTGAATCCGCCGCCCGGAAAGCGGCTCGCCGCGCCCGTCGTCGCCGCGGCGGCCGCCGACCGTGGCCCGCTTCCTTCACTCGTCGCCAGGGCCGGAGCACGATGAAACCCGGCCTGTCGCTCTATCTGGACTTGTTCCGCTTTGCGGCCGCGCTGATCGTTCTTCTCTCGCACGCCTCCTATGTCCCCTACTCGGGAGCCGGCCTGCGCTGGCTGTATCCGTACGGACACGTCGCGGTGATGGCCTTTTTTGTCCTCTCCGGGTATGTCATCGCGTTCACGGTGGACTACAAGCACAAGGCGATGGACGATTATCTGATCGCCCGGCTCGCACGCCTGCTGTCGGTGGTCATTCCGGCGATGATTCTCACCCCGCTGCTCGATGCGATCGGCATCCTCGTCGCGCCACAGATGTATCAGCACATTCCCAATTCGTACCCGGTGCTGCGCGTCCTGGCCACCCTGCTGTTCATGCAGGAATCCTGGTCGCTGTCCCTGAGTTATTTCAGCGACACGCCGCTGTGGTCCGTGGCCTACGAGTTCTGGTACTACATGATATTCGGAGTCGCTTTTTTTTATTCCGGCCGCCGCCGCGTGCTTGGACTGGCGATCATCGCGCTGCTCATCGGCCCGCGCATTTTCGTGCTGCTGCCGATCTGGTGGTTGGGTGTCGTCGCCTATCGCCTGCATTCTGCCGGGACTTTCGTGATCGGCCGGCGGCTGGCCAGGGTGCTGTTCGTTTCCTCGCTCGCGCTCATCGTGCTGCTCACCTCGCACCCGCTTGGCGACGACCTGGGCCGGCTACTGCACGTCATGAAGAACTTTCCCGCGGCCAACGAGTTTCTCACCTGGTCGCGCTTCTTTCTCTACGATTACCTTATCGGATTGCTGTTCTTCGTACACATCGCGAGCGCCAGGTACGTGATCGACGAACGCATCGGAGACCACCTGCAGCGCGCCAAGGCCGGGATTCGCTTCCTGGCCGGCGTCACTTTCTCGATTTATCTCTACCACCTGCCGCTGATGTATTTCCTGAAGGCGGTAATCGGCTACGACACGGCGTCACTCGCCAACGGCCTGCTGGCCAGCGGCAGCGTCATCGTGTGCTGTTTCCTGTTGGCGAGATTCACCGAACACAAGAAAGCCTTCCTCCAGCAACGGCTGACCACCTTGTCGGCGTTCGCGAGCAAGCGACTTGCCGGTTAGCCCGGCCGCCGGCCGGTTTTCACTTCGACCGTGACCGCCATGCCCGGCGACAACTGGACGACCTTGCCGTCGACCGGCATCGTCGTGCGGCCGAGCTGAACGCGTGTCGAGTAGAAATCCGGCCCTAAAATAAGCGGCATGTGATATGATATAAGGATAAAAAATTGATGCGCGCAAGCTGACACCGAAAGGTCGCAAGCGGCTACGGGAGATGGTGATCGGGCTTCGCAAGCAGTCGGGGATGGGGGTTGCTGAATTGTCGGCGGTATCCGGGGTACATCCGACGACGATCAAGACGTGGCTGACGCGAGCCCGGCGGGAAGGCGAAGGATCATTAGGCGAGAAGCGACGCGGTCGTCCGGTGGGCACCCATCGGAAATTGAAGATGACGGACGAGATGTGGCTGCGCGACCGGATCGTCGGGAGTACGCCGCAGCAGATGAAACTGCCGCTTGCCTTGTGGAGCCGTCCGGCGATCAGGGCGCTGATTGCTGAGCGATTCGGCATCGAGATGCAGAACCGGCTGGTAGGGAAGTACCTCAAGCGCTGGGGCTTCACGCCGCAACG
>NZ_JAPUVI010000095.1 GCF_029255285.1 Accumulibacter sp. | reverse complement strand
GTGGCAGTAGCCTCCCCAGCACCCGATCTTTCATCGCTTGTCCGTATCTCGCCATCTGTGTCTTCTCCTTATCGCCCTCTGTTTCGGATCCTAGCGAGGCGACAACTAGTCTGACACAGAGGGGGGCGCGGGGGGCGCACCTTTCCCAGTTACGTCAGCATGGCTCGCCTCGCCAGGTAAAGATTGGTCAGCCCAATCAGGGTGAAGACCTGGGCCGCATTCTTGGCCAGGCCCTTGTAGCGCACCTTGGTGTAACCGAATTGGCGCTTGATTACCCGGAAAACATGCTCCACCCGACTCCTGACCGACGACATCTTGCGGTTAAACCGCTGGTTCGCCTCGGTCAGCTTGTGCTTGGCGGAGGATTTCAGCGCTACGCCCCAGAAGACGACCGCCTTCCGAGCCGCTCGCTTCAGGCGGTTATCGACGTAGCCCTTGTCGCCGAATACGGCCCGGTCGTCTTCGCGCAGCAGATTCGGCGGCTGGCTGACGTCGGCTTCGTTCGCCGCCGTAACCGCCACGGTATGCGCCAGACCGCTATTCACATCGGCGCCGACATGAATCTTCATGCCGAAGTACCACTGGTTGCCTTTCTTGGTCTGGCGCATTTCCGGGTCGCGCTGCTTCGCCTCGTTCTTGGTCGAGGGCGGGGCGTGAATAATGGTGGCGTCCACCATCGTACCGCCTTTGAGCAACAGCCCCTTCTGTTCCAGGGTGTCGTTGATGGCATTCATGATCGCCGCCGTCAGTTGGTGCTTCTCCAGCAGGCGGCGGAATTTCAGGATGGTCGTCTCGTCCGGCATAGATTCGTCAAACAGATCCAGGCGGGCAAAAGCCCGCATGCACGGGACGTCGTACAGGGTGTCTTCCATGCCGGGATCGGACAGGTTGAACCACTGTTGCATGAAGTAGATGCGCAGCATCGTTTCCAGGTCGCGCGGTCGGCGTCCTTTGCCCGCTTTCGGGTAGTGCGGCTCGATCAGCGCCAGCAGCGCCGGCCAGGGCACAACGGTTTCCATCTCTTCCAGAAACCGTTCGCGCTTCGTCTTCCGCTTCTTCCCGCTTTCGGCCAGCGTCGCAAAGGAGATCTGTTTCATGTTGTTCAGTGATTTCGTTCTTCGCCAATGCCGGCAACTTTATCAAGCCCGGCTTATGCTCATGGCTTGGTCAGAGATTCCTTAGCGGGTTTTCGGCAGTCAGAACTGGCAGGTCGACGATGGCGCGAGGACCCGCCCCCCCGTGAGCGGCAGCCGCTTGCTCGTGTAACCAACGCGCCGGTCGTGCGTTGAAGAGCTTTGTCGACCCGGCCAAAGTCGAAGGGCGTATGCTATACGGACTATCTTGCCACGGTTGTTCGCTCGCCGCCCGGAAATCCGGTCGGCGGACGAACTGCCTGATTCAACGGTGGGCTAGGCGTTCGGCGGCCATTGCGATGGCCGGTCGGGGCTGTATCGGTCGATGTCTGAAGTCACGTTCTTGGAGTAAGCATATGAAATACATCAACGTTGTGGGTATCGCCTGCTGTCTGATGGTACCGGGGGTTTCGCTGGCGCAGGCTGAAAAGGTACTCAAGCCCGAGGAAATCAACGAACGGGCGTTAGTCGATTTGCTCTCCCCGGAAACCACCGCGCCCGCCGCCAGGCCAAGAACCCGATCGATCAGCGTGACGCGCGACGAAAGCTCATTGCCGGCAGCCGCCAAACCGGCCGCCGCGTCCCTGCTGATCGTCTTTGAAACCAACTCGGCCAGCCTGACACCAAAGGGCAAGCAGTCGCTGGATGTCGTCGGCCGCGCTCTGAACTCGGAAAAACTGACGGCCTACCGATTCGCTATCGAAGGCCATTCCGATCCACGTGGTGGCGAGGAATACAACCTGCGGCTATCGCAGGCGCGCGCGGAGAGCGTCGTGGGGTATCTCGAACAAAGCCACCAGATTAATCCCAGCCGTCTCAAGCCGGTCGGCAAGGGCCCTTCGCAACTGCTCAATCCCAGCCGCCCCGAAGCGCCTGAAAACCGTCGCGTAACGATCAAGAGGCTAGACAATTAGGCTACAAGTACTGACCCTACTGTCGGACAAGGCGCTTTTTTAGACGGCGCCGTTTCCCGCAACCCCTTCTCCGGCCAGCGAGAAATGGCTTGCCGGTCGACGACGCGTCTTTCCCCCGTAAAGCCCAAACGATCTCACGCTAGCGCGGTCATTCGACCTCTTCAATGGCAAACAACGCAGCGCCATAGAGTGCTGAACAGTGGCGGCCGGATGGACAAATCACCTTGCCGGCAAAAGGATTTGCCCCGCCTAGCGGCGATTCTGCGGCAATCTTTTCGGCCAGCTTGCGCGGAAATTCGGCGAACGGATCGACTTTCTTTAGGCCTGCGGCCGAAAAATCGCGGCGATTCTCAGAGACGAGGGCGACGAAATAGTTGGTGCCGACGGGACCGCTGGCTGTCATCGCCCAACCCGGTCGCGGCAGGCTCAGTTCTCCGTCGCCGGCAATTCCGTTGTCGGCATCGATCGCATTGGGAAACACCAGGTTGAACTGCTTGTCTGTGCCGACCATCAGGACATATACATAGCCCGGTTTCAGCGACGTTACGCGGAAGCGCAATTTGTCTTTACCAATGCTTACCTTGGCCTTCTCGGGAACCACCGTCACCCGGAAATCAACGGCACGTTGTTCGTAGATTTCGCGCAGCATATCGACGGGGTCGAACGCCTTCGCCGCACGCTTAGCCGAATCGGTTGCGCCATTCTTCCCGAGCAGCAGGTCGACCAATTGCTTTTCGTTGATTTCCTGGCGATCGGTGGTCACTACCTGGCCCGCTGGCTCCGTTGGCACGGCCGTCGTGCCACCAGCCGACGACGTGGTGACCGGTGGTACTGCCGTGCTCGGCGTCACCGACGGTTTTGCTGGCTCGATCACGGGTAGCGCAGTGGACGGCGTGACTGCCGGTTTGGGTTGCAACAAATAGAGAGCTCCGGCGACCACCAGCAGCAGAACCCCAACACCACCGGCAAGCAGGGGCTTCCGGCTAGCCGTCACCGGACTCGCCGGTTCATGCGGGGCCGGCTTTTCCTTGGTCTCGCGAATCGCCGGCTTGGCCACTGTGCTCTCGTCGGCCTGCAGCAAGGCGCGGAATTCGGCAACGCTTTGTGGACGATCTTCCGGTCTGACAGCCAGTGCACGATCGATCGCTGCCAGAAAAGAGGCGCTGTAACGACCGGCCGCCACTTTGGCCAGCGGCACCATCGTATCGTTGATCGAACGTCCGACCGACGGTGTCGGGGGCCTGCCGGTCACGGCGTTGTAGACCACCGCGGCCAGGGCATAAAGATCGGTCCACGCACCCTGCTTGACATGTGGCACTTCGGCATACTGTTCGAGTGGCGCATAGCCGGGCTTGAGGATGACCGTCAGCGCCTGCGTCCGGTCGCTGATGACGCGACGGGCGGCGCCAAAATCGAGCAGAACCGGGCGGCCGTCGTTGAGCAACAGAATGTTGTCCGGAGCAATGTCACGATGAAAGCAGTTGGCGTGGTGTAATACTTCGAGAGCTTCGAGCAACGGATCCATGACACCGCGCAACCAAGCTTCGGTCGGAGGCCCCGGCAACTTCTGCAGGCACTGCTTCAGCGTTACGCCTTCGTAGAAAGGCATCACCATGTAGGCTGTGCCGTTGCCTTCCCAGAAACGATACACCTTGACCAGCGACGGATGGTCGAACTGCGCCAACATCCGCGCTTCATTGACGAAGCTGCGCAGGCCGATGGCGAAGGTCTCGGCCAGCCGCGCCGACTTGACGGCCACTGTCAGGCCCTCGATTCTCGCTGCCAGTGACGAGGGCATGTACTCCTTGAGGGCAACCAGGCGACCCAGCGAGTTGTCGTGGGCGAGGTAGACGATTCCGAAGCCGCCAACACCGACCAAGCCAATGACTTCGAATTCGTCGATCTTGGTACCCATTTCCAGGGCATTGTTATCCGCTTCGCCGCCGGTCGTGGCGTCGGCACCCGGTGTCGGTCGCGCCGCCAGCGGGCGCTGCAGCCAGGTCTTTTCGTTTTCTTCTGGTTCAGACATGGAGATCCCTGTGTGAGGCGACGAGGCCAAGTTTGTCATTTTGCCGCAGTTTTCTCGTGCGGCAAAGCCATACTCGGTGCACTCGCCTAACCCGGAATTGAACACGGCATTGATCTGGGTTAGTATTCCGCGCGGCGAGGAGAGAGTCTTGTCAAAATCTGGTCCATTTGCTGTAAAACCGCGTCAACAAAACAAGAGTGGAGGAAGAAACACATGAGTAGCGTTATGTACCAGCGAATGCGGGTGAACCCCAAATTCCAGAAGCTCGTTCGTGAACGAGGGCGCTTTGCCACTATCCTGTCGGCCATCGTGCTGATTTTATTCTATGGATTCTTCATGCTGGTCGCCTTCAACCCCGGTTTGCTCGGGCAGAAGATCGCCGAAGGTTCGATGTGGCCGATCGGGTACACCCTGGAACTGTCGCTTTTCGTCTTTTTCTGGCTCCTGACAGTGGTTTACGTCCGCCGGGCGAACGGAGAATTCGACGATCTGACGGCGGATCTGATCAAGGACGCCCAGAAGGAGAAAGTATGATGCATCGATTGACATCGGGTTTCATCCTGCTCGTCGCATCCTGCCTGGCGATCGCCGGGCCAGCCGTGGATGCAGGCGGAGCCAAACAGTCCACCAACTGGCACGCGATCATCATGTTCCTGATCTTCGTCGCGCTGACCATGGGGATTACCTACTGGGCTGCCAACCGGACCAAGACCACGGCCGACTTCTACACGGCGGGTGGTGGCATCACCGGTTTTCAGAACGGCTTGGCCATCGCCGGGGATTACATGTCGGCAGCCACGTTGCTCGGCCTGACGGCAATGGCCTACACTCAGGGCTACGACGCCTACATCTACATGTTGGCGTTTTTTGCCGGCTGGCCGATCATCCTCTTCCTTATGGCGGAGCGGTTGCGCAATCTGGGGCGCTTCACCTTTGCCGACATTACCTCGTATCGGCTCGATCAGGGGAAGGTTCGCACCATGGCGGCGCTCTCGTCGCTGGTTGTCGTCGTCTTCTACCTGATCGCTCAGATGGTCGGTGCCGGTCAGTTGATCAGGCTGCTTTTTGGTCTCGACTACAACATCGCGATTTTCGTCGTTGGCATCCTGATGATGGTCTACGTCACTCTGGGCGGCATGGTCGCGACCACTTGGGTACAGATCATCAAGGCCTGCATGCTGCTTTTCGGTGGCACGCTGACCCTGCTCCTGGCCTACGTCCAGTTCGGCTTTTCGCTCACCGACTTGCTGCAGAAGGCTGAAGCGGTCCATAAGCTCGGCCCCAAACTGATGGCTCCGGGCAGCCTGCTCGCCGACCCGGTGACCGCGATCTCGCTTGGTCTCGGTCTGATGTTCGGTACGGCCGGTCTGCCGCACATCCTGATGCGCTTCTTCACCGTCGGCAACGCCAAGGAAGCCCGCAAGTCGGTGCTCTACGCCTCCGGCTTCGTCGGTTTCTTCTTCAACGTCATCTTCCTGATGGGGCTATGCGCCGTCATCATCGTTGGCCAGAACCCCGAGTTCTTCGAGGGTGGCACCGTTGGCGGCAAGCTGATCGGCGGTGGCAACATGGTCGCCATGCACTTGGCCAAAGCCGTCGGCGGCAACATGCTACTCGGCTTCCTGGCGGCGGTCGCCTTCGCGACCATCCTTGCCGTCGTTTCGGGTCTGGCTCTGGCGGGTGCTTCGGCGATCTCGCACGACATCTACGCTCGTGTCATCCGTAAGGGAGAAGCCACCGAGAAAGAAGAGATCCGTGTTTCTCGCGTCGCGACGATCGGTCTCGGCCTGCTGGCCATCATCCTCGGCATCCTGTTCGAGAAGATGAACATCGCCTTCATGGTCGGCCTCGCCTTCGGCGTCGCGGCCGCCGCCAACTTCCCGGTACTCATTTTGTCGATGTACTGGAAGGGCCTGACGACTCGCGGTGCCTTGTGGGGTGGCTACGGTGGCGTGATATCCGCGGTCCTGTTCGTGCTCTTTTCGAAGTCGGTATGGGTCGATGTGCTGGGCAACAAGGCCGCCTTGTTCCCCTACACGCAGCCGGCCCTGTTCGCCATGCCGATCGCGTTCATCTTCGCCTACATCTTCTCGAAGAGCGACAGCGGTCCCCGGTCGAAGATCGAACAGGAAGCCTTCGAGGATCAGTACGTACGCGCACAGACTGGCTTCGGCGCTTCCGGCGCCAGCCACTGAGCAGGTTCCGCAAGCAACACAACCTGGCGGAGCGAAACACGCCCGCCAGGGTCTGTGGCTGCCGGCCATCTCCCCGCCACCCGGCGAAGGACGTGGCCGGTGGTTTTTTTCTGCTCAACGTTCCGCGCCGAGCGACTAAGCTGCCGGATCGAAGTCAGCGAAATCGCCTAAAGTTCTCCGGCGCTCTACCGTGATAGCGATGATGAGTTTCACCACCGACGGAACTTCCGGCATGCATCGATACTTCTGGCGTTTGGTCACTCTTCTCGCGAGCTTGTTACCAGCGACAACCGGTGCGACATGGCAGGTCATTTCTGCCGAACCCGGGAAGCGCGTCGAAATCGATCGTGCCAGCGTCCGAAAGGACGAAAGCGGGAAGTCGGTGGCACTGGGGCGAATCATCCTCGAGAAGCCCATTGTCGACCCGAAGACCTCTTCCTACTACCGCATCGTCGAGGCCCTCAACCGCTACGACTGTGCCTCGCGCAGCTACAGCACCCTGAAAAGAACTTATTACAAGAGCGAAGGCGACCTGCTGCGTGAAGAAGATCTGAAGGTACAGATCGAAATGCCGGTGCGCACGGGGATGCTAGACGACAAACTGCTGCGTGAAGTTTGCCGACCAAAGTCTGGCCCGGAAGCCGTAGCAGCGGCGAGCAAGATCGCCGACAAGGTCAACCAAGCGGCCGGTGAGTTGCGCAAAGCCAACGAAGCGCTCCTTCAGAAGGAGGTCAAACGAGCCAACTTGCAAACTCCGGTGATGGAAAAGGCGGAAACCGAAGCGCCACCGGCCCCGCCGGCCAGACTGATAGGGCACCCGCCCGTCGCATCGACCGCACGTCCGCCCGCCGCCGCATCGGCAAGATCGCACGCCGCTCGATCACCGACCATCAAGCCCGGAGATTCCGTCGCTAGCGCACGTGGCACCCCCTACTGGACCTACGAGGGTGACAGCGGGCCCGACAATTGGAGCAAGCTCAAGCCCGAATACGCCACCTGTTCGAGCGGCAAACGACAATCGCCGATCGACATCCGCGATGGCTTGCGCGTCGATCTCGAAGCGATTCAGTTCGTCTATCGCCCGTCGCAGTTTCGCGTCGTCGACAACGGCCACACCGTTCAGGTCGAAGTCGGCGGCAGCCGAATAAGCCTTCTCGGAAAAGCCTACGAGCTCCTCCAGTTCCACTTCCATCGCCCTTCCGAAGAGCGGGTAAACGGCAAGTCATTCGACATGGTCGCCCACCTGGTACACCAGGCGGAGGACGGCAGAATTGCGGTACTCGCCGTTCTCTTCGAGAAGGGACTTGAAAACCCGCTCATCCAGACCGTTTGGAACAATCTGCCGCTCGAAAAGAACGACTATGTCACACCGCCCGACCTGAGCATCGACGTCGCCCAGTTGCTGCCCGAAAATCGAAGCTACTACACTTACATGGGCTCGCTGACGACGCCGCCTTGCACTGAAGGCGTACTCTGGCTGGTCCTCAAGCAGCCGCAGCAGATCTCGGCCGAGCAACTGGCGATCTTTGGCCGGCTGTACCGACAGAATGCCCGGCCGCTACAACCGAGCTTCGGACGGATCATCAAGGAGTCGCGCTGATCCACTGTCCGGCGAGGCCTGCTGACTGACGAAGGCGCCGCACACCGACCTTAATTCAAACGAGCATGCTGCCCACCATCCCAATCCGCTACGTCGAACCCGTATACCGTCCGCCCAGCGAAGCCGAATCGCTCATTTTGCCGGTCACCGACGGCTGTTCATGGAATCACTGCATCTTCTGTGAGATGTATACGGCGCCGCAGAAGCGTTTTCGTGCCCGTGACGAGGCGGAGTTACTGGAGAGTCTGCGCCGTACCGGCGAGCTTTTCGGAAGCGGAATCCGGCGCGTCTTTCTGGCCGACGGCGACGCTCTGGTTCTGCCGACGCGGCGCCTGCTCGCCATACTGCTCGCCATCCGCACTCACCTGCCGGCCGTTAGCCGCGTTTCGAGCTACTGCTTGCCGCGCAATCTGCGCCGCAAATCTGTCGACGAACTGCGTGAACTGGCGGCGGCCGGCCTGTCGATGGCTTACGTTGGCGCCGAATCGGGCGACGACGAAGTGCTCGAACGGGTGAACAAGGGCGAAACCTTCACTACTACTGCGGCAGCGTTGGACAAGCTCGGCGCCGCCGGCATTACCCGCTCGGTGATGATTCTCAATGGTCTCGGCGGGCCGGATCTGTCGTTCCGACACGCCGAAAACTCGGCGCGCCTGGCCAACGCGACGCAACCCGAATATCTGGCAACGCTGGTCGTGAGTTTCCCGCTCGGCGAAGAGCGTTTCCGGAGCGCTTTTCCTGGCTGGCGGCCGCTCGCGCAGCGCGAACTGTTCGTCGAAATGGAGCACTTTCTCGCCCGCCTGGAACTCGAACGGACGATTTTCCGCAGCGACCATGCGTCGAACTGGCTGGTGCTCAAAGGAAACCTCGATGCCGATAAACCTCGCCTGCTGCAAGAACTGCGGCAGGCGATCGTCAACCCGCAAGTGGCCCCTTTGCGCCCGGCCTGGGCACGCGGACTTTGACGACCACCGTCTACGAGCGTTGTGCCGAGCTGATTTCGGCCGCCGACGGCCTGTTGATCACGGCCGGTGCCGGTATCGGTGTCGACTCCGGGCTGCCGGATTTTCGCGGGCCACAGGGCTTCTGGGGAGCCTACCCGGCGCTCGGTCGCGCCCGCATCGCTTTCGAACAGATTGCCAATCCAGCGGCCTTTACGGAACGGCCACGCCTGGCTTGGGGTTTCTACGGACATCGCCTGAAGCTTTACCGGCAGACAGTACCGCACGAGGGTTTCGCGATCCTGCGCCAAATCGGCGAACGCTTGCCGCACGGCGCCTGCGTCTTCACCAGCAACGTCGACGGACAATTTCAGCGCGCCGGCTTCGCCGCCGAGCGAATCAGCGAGTGCCACGGCTCGATCCATCATCTGCAGTGCCTCGACGGCTGCGACGATAGTATCTGGTCGGCTGACGAGTTTCAGCCGGAACTTGACGAGGAGGCTTGTCTGCTGCGCTCCGAGTTCCCGCTCTGCCCGCGCTGCGGGTCGATCGCCCGTCCAAACATCCTGATGTTCGGCGACTGGGGATGGCACAGCGAACGCAGCGACGTTCAGCAAGCGCGTCTGCATGCCTGGCTACGGCAAGTTGGGCAGCCGCTGGTCATCGAAGTCGGTGCCGGTACCCGAATTCCCACCGTGCGCCTGCTCGGCGAGCGGAGCAAGGGCCAGTTGATCCGCATCAACCCGGGCGAGCCGCAACTGCCGCTGGGCAAGGGGGTTTCGATTGCTGCGGGCAGCTTGCTTGCACTGCGCTCGATCGCCGCCTGTCTGGTATAGAATTCGCGCCCCTGCGTTCCACGTAACGCGCCACGAATCGAGGAGAGGAAAAGATGTCCGGTCACGGATTCCACGTACATGGCCCGCACGATCACCAAGTCGAGCATGTCGCGCAGCACGGCGGCGACAATTTCACGTCGCGCGTCGCCGTCCTGACGGCTGTTTTGTCGACCGTTGGCGCCATTTTTGGCTACTTGGGCGGCCACTCGCAAAACGCCGCTCTGCTCTACAAGAACGAGGCGGCGATCCAAAAGACCGCGGCCTCGAACCAGTGGAACTACTACCAGGCGAAAAGCAACAAGCAGAACCTGGCCGAACTGTCCATCACCCTGACGACTGGCGAGGCGCGCGACAGGTACGCACAGGAAGTGGCGCGCTACAAGCAGGAGAAACAGGAGATCAAGGTCGAGGCCGAAAAGCTCGAAGCCGTCGCCAAGGAGGCCGATCATAAGAGCGACCTCGAAATGCATGTCCACGAACGCTGGGCGCTGGCCACGACGCTGATCCAGATCGCCATCGCGATGGCCGCCATTACGCTGCTGACGCGCAAGCGCTGGATGCTGTTCGGGGTTTATGGTGCGGCCGTACTCGGTGTCATCGCCGGTGGCATGGGTTACCTGCATTTGTGACGTGTCGTTTGGCTTGCCTGAGGGATACTAGCATGCGACTTCCGTTCGACGACTCACACCAACCGCCGGCAGTCCCGGCTCGTCATGCGCTGCTGGCCGCCATCACGCTACTCACCGGCTGCGCCACCCAACCGGCCGGGGATAGCTCCTTTGTCCACCGCTGGACACAAATGGGCCCGAACGGAGACGTCAGTCTGCGGGCCATCGTCGCCGCCGGCGCGGCCTGCCCAATGGCTACTGTCGATGGTGACCGCCGACCGCTCGAGCCGCGTGCCGCGGCAAGTCCGCTGGCACCGTCAGCCCTCCCGACGTCGGGCAACCCGGCCTTCGAGGCACACTTCGAAGTCACCGCCTGCGAGCTCGTCCTGCCCCGCTCGGTGCGCCAGGCGAGCATCGACGGCCAACCGGTGGCGCTACCGCTTGCCGCTCCCGGGCGCATCGTCGTGGTCGGCGATACCGGCTGCCGCATTCAGGTCCGGGCCAAGGGCTCGAGTCCGCCGATCCAGGACTGCGCCAGCCAGGAGCACTGGCCCTGGCCGAGAATCGCCGCGGCGGCGGCGCGCAGCGAGCCGGATCTCGTGATCCACGTCGGCGATTACCACTATCGCGAATACTGCAATGATCCGGAGAGTTGTGCGTCGCAGCACGACTTGGGGATTCCGGTAGGCTACGGCTGGACCGGCTGGGACGCCGATTTTTTCACGCCAGCCGCGCCGCTGCTCAAGGCCGCGCCCTGGGTCGTGGTGCGCGGCAATCACGAGAACTGCGATCGCGGCGGCGAAGGTTGGATGCGCTTTCTGTCGCCCCTACCCTACCGCGCTTGCGGCAACCAGGCGTACGGAACGGCCAGCCACTCGGTGCTCACCAACAATCTGACCGCCGACGCCTATCGCATCGACTTTGGTCGCCAACTGACGCTGGTCGTCGCTGACAACGCGGGTTTCGAGGACTATCTGCCGGCGAGCCGGAAAGAGCAGGATGTCGAACTCTTGCGCCGCAGTCTGAGGGCGCTCGATGCGGCGACCGACGGTCAGCCGGTCTGGCTGCTGCTCCACAAGCCGCTTTGGTACGAGTTTCTGGCAGCCAGCGCGCAACCCAATGCGCTGCAGGAACATTTGCGCCACAAGCTGCCGGCCGACCTGCAGTTCGTCTTCGCCGGCCACCAGCACGTCTTCGCGACGCTCAATTTCGCCGCCAAGGACGACCCGGCCGGCTATCCGGCCGCTCGTCCGGCACAACTGATCGTCGGGAACAGCGGCACCCAGCTCGAGGCCTTCGATCCTCAGTCGCCGCTTTTTGAGGGACGAAGCGGCACCGGCAGCAAGGAAAGAAGTCATCCCGGCAGCCAGGTCTACGACGGGATGGCCGCCAGTAGCGGAATCCTGGTCAATCGTTACGGCTTCCTGCTGCTCGAGCGCGCGGGCGGCGGCTGGACAGCCAGCTTGCGAGACCCCGACGGGCGGGCCATCACGCAATGCCGCCTGCACGGCGAACGCAAGGCCGTCGCCTGCGACTTCCCTGGACGCTGAAGCAAGCCCGCCGAGCGAAACCGCTGGGCGGGCCAAGGCGGCGGACGAAAAGCGGAGCGCGGCCCGCTTCAGCGAAAGGGCAGCAAGCGGGAAAGCACCGCCGCCCGCCGCCGGCGCTTGAACTCCGTCGCCAGACGGACGATCAGCTCGACGCGCTCCGGACTGAGTTCGCTAGCAAACGGGTTCACCCGCACCCGCAGTTTTTCCATCTTGGAGGCATCCCGCCGCAGACGCAATTCGCGGTAGATCGCCGCCAGGTGGTTGGCGGAAACGAGCGCCGACTCCGAGGTTACGGCGCGGCAACTCAGCGACCGCAGAAAGCAGTCCAGCGCCGCGATGAGTTGGTTGTCATTGAGCCGCGCTTCACCGCGCAGGCTCCACGCGCCGGCCTCGAAGGTCGGCGTCAAGCCGGTGTCGATTGCCTCACCGAACAGTTGATCGGCGCGCACCCATTCACCCAACCTGATCGAGGCCAAGGCTTCGCGGAAAAGCGCTTGACCCGCCCCGCCATCCGCTTCGACACGCGCAAAGGAACTTGGCAGGTGCGCCGGCGTGACGCGCGCGATGCTGAAAGGCAGGCGGCCATCGCGCGTGGCAGCCGGCGCCGCGTCGCTCGTTTCACGCTGGCGCCGGCGGCGCACCAGAAGCACGATCGTCGCCACTAGGGCTAGCGCCGCTGCGCCGGCCAGCGCACCCCAAAGCATCGGCAAGGAGACCGCCGCCGCCCCGGTCTGAGCCGGTGTGACCGACACTGGCGCCGGCACCACGCTTGCCGGCGCAGCGCCGCGGGTTGCTGGCACCGCCGGCGCTGTCCGTGCCAGCGAGCCGACGGTGAGCGAGATCGGCCGGCGGGCGACGCTCCAGAGCAATGCCGGCGGCGGCGTTCCCACCACTTCGAAAGCCATGCACAGATCGAGCGTCGGCGCACGCGTCCTGAGCAACACCGAGCCCGTTGCGGCGTCGCGCAGCAGCGTAAACTCCTTGCCCGCGCCAAGTTTGACTTCGGTTGGTCCGCCCGTCCCGAGTTGGGCCGGAAGATACTTGCAGCTTACCGAGCCGACGCCGACGGCCACGAGTTCAGCCGCCGCCGGAACGCCGCTCGTGCCGGACAGCAACCCGACTTCCGACAGGCGCAGCGGCCCGAAGGCCCCGTCTCCCTCCACCTTGAGGATACCGCGTACCTCGAGCAGCGTACCGTTCGTCGCTGGTAAGCGCTGAACCCACTGTCCGCCGACGAACTGACTGATGAAGGGAACGGCCGAAACCGCCGCGCTGTCGATACGCCACTCGTTTTCCGAGCCGGCTTGCGCCGCTGCCGCCGCGGTAGCGGACAGCATCAGCGCCGCTGCCGCGGCGACACCACGAAAGGCATGCCTGCTTCTCTTGCTCATGAAGGGTTTTGAATGATGGGTTCTCTCGTCCGACGAAGGTCGATAGGGCATCCGTCGACGCGACGCCGCCGCGGTCCGCTTTGCCCTGGAAACGCACAGAGCCAGTAGTCGACAAGCGCGGCCACGCTGGCCATCGAGTGAAATCCTCCGAACGGTCTACCCGCCGATTACGCGTGCCACTGGTGCCGTAGTGTACGCGAAAGCACGTCGGAGCGGATAGCCGATCGACTTCGAAAATGTCGGGAAACTTTACACAGCGGATAAAAGATTTCGATCGTGATTACCTCTTTTCTCTTTATATCATAATCATCAAGTTTATGGCACGCAATCTGCTTTCGACTAGATGACAGCCGGGGGCTGGCATTTTCCGAGAGAAGGAGACAAACATGAAACAACGCAACAGACTGACGGCAATCGCGGCGGGTTTGGGATTAGGCTTGGTGATGGCGTCGGGAACGGCGTCTGCCGTCCAGGCAACGACCTGGAGCTACTCGACCGACGCCAACTTTACCGGATCGACGTTCGAGACCGGCGGTGGCGGTACGACGACCCAGACCGTCGACGGTAATCAATTGTCGTGGGGCGCCACCGGTGGCAACTTTACGGTCGATACCGGAGATGCGGAGTCAAACCGTAGCGCGCTGACCATCGGCACCGGAAGCACCGGCGCCAGCCGTTACAGCGGCGGACCGGCGACGGGAACGATCAATACCACCTTCGGCGGCGTGCCGAGCGTGATCCTCGGCCAGATTGGAACTGGCGTCACCTTCACCCACTTCAACAATCCGATCAGCGGCGACTTCAATACGCTTTTGCGCGGCCAGGTCACCGATACCTTGACCCTGACGGCAATCGCTCCGGCGCCGGAGTTCTCCCCGATACCCGGTCCGACGACGACGCTCACCCCGATCATCTTCAACTTCGAGTTCCGCGAGACGCCGAATGACCCTGCCAGCGGACTCTGCGCCGACGGCACACCGCCCCCCGTCGGCGGCTGCGGCGACCTGTTCGGCTTCAGCGGCACGTCGACGCTGAATCAGAGCTTCGTCTATGCGGGCGAGACCTACCTGGCCAGCATCTTCGTCCTCGGCCCGGGAGGCGGTGCCAGCCCGATCGGCACGCTGGCGGCCGGCGAATGCGCGGCCCTGGGCCTGGCGGCCGGTTGCCAGGGCTTCAAGACGGCGGAAGACGCGGCGACGACCGTCCAGTTCGCCTTCGCGATCACCACCGAACCGATCCGGGTTCCGGAGCCGGGAAGTCTCGCCCTGTTCGGTCTGGCTTTCGCCGGGCTGGGTTTTGCGGCGCGGCGCCGCAAGGCCGGCTGAGCTTCCGAGGTCAGCCACGACCCCGCCGCACCCGGCGGGGTTTTTTTTCGTCTGCCTACCGCCGCGTGGTAACATTTTTTGCCGCGACGTGGCGTGCGGGCAGATTTGGCGCAGAACAAGGTGGGGGCGGAGCGTGCAATGAGAAGTCGTTTTCATGAATTTTTGCGAGTCACGCTGCCAGCGCGCAGGTCCCTGCCGGATGAGCAGCCGAATGCCAGCGACGGGAGAACGAGCCGACGGCCGGCTTCCTTGGTCGCCTGCCTGCTCGCGTACACCGCACTGCTGCTCGCGGCGTGCTCGGCTTCGAACAGTGACAGCCTGTTGGCCGACGGCAAGCGCCTGCTCGAAAAGAATGATCGTCGAGGCGCCGAACTGCAGTTCAAGAATGTCCTCAAGGAACAGCCCAACAACGCCGAGGCGCGCTTCCTGCTCGGGCAACTGACCCTGGAAGCCTGGGATTTCGCGACCGCCGAAAAGGAATTGCGACGGGCGTGGGAAACCGGCTACGACGCCAACAAGGTCGGCCCGCTGCTGGCCCGCGCTTTGCTGGAACTCGGCCAGCCCGACAAGGTGCTGAGCGACATCAATCCGGCCACCTTGAACGACCCGACAGCGCGCGCGCTGCTTGACAGCTACCGAGCACGCGCGCTGCTGGCAAAAGGCAATGTCGAAGAAGCCAAGGCAATGGCCGATGCCGTGTTGCGGGCGAGTCCTCAACTCGCCGCGGCGGCGGTATCCCAGGCGCAGGTCCTGGTGCATGGCAAGGATCTGAACGTGGCGGCGCAGATCATCGACGGCGTTCTGGCGAAGTATCCGACTGAAATCGACGCCCTGGTCCTGCGCGCACGAATCGCCGGTGCCCAGGGTCAATACGGCGTCGCTCAGGCGCGCCTGGCCGAAGCCGTCGCTGCCGCACCCGCCGCTGTCTGGCCACGCATCGCGCTGGTCACGATGCTGTTCGCCGCCGAGCGATACGACGAGGTGCGCCAGCAAGTCGCCCTGCTGCACGAGGTGCCGGGCGGCGACCTCGAAGCTACCCTGCTCGATGCCCAACTCGCCTTCAAGGAGAACAAGTACCAGGAGGCTCGTGAAGCGGTGGCACTGGTTCTCAAAGTGGTGCCCGAGCATGTCCAGGCCCTGCTCCTCGCCGGTACGATAGAACTGACCAACGGATCCCCAGAGGTCGCCGAAGCGCACCTGAACAAGGTGGTCGAGCGCTCACCGCGCGACTCGCGCGCCCGCCGCCTGCTGGCCGACGCCCGCTTGCGGCTCGGCAAACCGGATGCCGCCCGTGCCGCCCTGGAGCCGATTCTGCAATCGTCTTCCGCCGACGCCCTGACGCTGGCGCTCGGCGGGCAGATCGAAATGCAGCGCGGCGACTTTGTGCGTGCAAAGCAACTGTTCAAGCGTGCCGCCGAGGCGGACCCACAGGATGGACAGATGCGGGCCGCCTTGGCCCAGGCGCAGATACGCAGCGGCGACGTCTCGGCCGGCATTGGAACCTTGCAGGAACTGGGCGTCAGCGACCGTTCGCAATATGCTTCCGAAGTCATGCTGGTCTTGACCTACCTGGAACAGAGAGATCCGGACAAGGCGCTTCGCGCGGTAACGGCACTGGAAGCCAAACAGCCTCGCAACCCCTTGACCTTCAACCTGCGCGGCGTCGTCCTGTTGCGCAAGCGCGATGTGCCGGGCGCGCGGCAGGCGTTCGAGGCGGCGCTGGCGACTGATCCTCTATACACCCCGGCGGCGATGAATCTGGTCAACCTCGACCTGGCCGAGGGCAATGCGGACGGTGCCCGCAAGCGTCTCGAGGACCTGCTGGCGCGCCAGCCGAGCAATCCCGAAGGTCTGCTGGCTTTGGCCGAACTCAAGGCGCACACCGGCAGCGGCCGCCCGGAAGTGATCGCTCTGGTCGAAAAAGCGGTGTCCGCCAATGCCGAAGCCGTGCTGCCGCGCATCGCGCTGATACGCTGGTACCTCGCCGGTGGCGAAGTCAGCAAAGCCCTGGATGCCGCACAGGCGGCAAAGGCCAAATTTCCCCGTAACGCCGAAATCACCTCTCTGCTGGGCCGCGCGCAGCTGGCATCGGGCGATGCGCAACAGGCCGTGACGACACTGCGCGAAGTCATCGCTACGCAGGACCGGGTTGCCGCCGCCCACTTCCAACTCGCGCAAGCCCAATTGGCGGCGGGCGATCCTGCCAGCGCGCGGCAATCGCTCAAGCGTACGCTGGAGTTGGAACCGCAGAATGCGGCGGCGAAAATGGCGCAAATCCGGCTCGAGATGCGTGCCGGGAGTCGCGCGGCGGCGCTCGATCTGGCTCGCAGTTTCCAAAAATCCTACCCGAAGCTGGCCGACGGCTATCTCGCCGAAGGCGACATCTTGCTGGCCGACAAGCGCTATGCCCAGGCCACTGCGCTGTTTCGCAAGGCGCTGACCGTTGCCCCGTCGGCCATCGCGGCGGTCAGGCTTCATCAGTCGATGGCCGCTGGTGGCAATCCCGCCGACGCGGCCCAATTTGCTCAGACCTGGGTCACCGAACATCCCAAGGACGGCGATTTTCGGGCTTATCTGGCCGAGCGCCTGATCGAGAACCGTGACTTCGACGGTGCCAAAGGACAACTGGCGACGGTGATCGCGCTGCAGCCAGGTAACGCGCTGGCACTGAACAATCTTGCCTGGATCTCACTCGAAACCAAGGATCCGCGTGCCCTCGAGTATGCGGAAAAGGCCTACCAACTGGCACCCGGCGACCCGAGAATACTCGACACGCTGGGCGTCATCCGGCTCGAGCGGGGGGAACTCGCCCCCGCCGTCGACCTGCTGAGCAAGGCCCGCCAGTTGGCCCCAAAGTCGCCGACCATCGGTTTTCATTACGCCTCCGCTTTAGCCAAGAGCGGACGCCGGGGCGATGCGCTACGGGAACTGGAACAGATTCTCGGCTCGGGTCAGACCTTTCCCGAAGAGCAGGAAGCACGTCGCCTGTTGCACTCCTTGTAGGCAAGGAGGCGGCGAGCAACCCGGACGGCAAGGAGCACCAATTTGTGCGTGCGGGAACGGTACCCGGCCGTACCAAGGAAGCCGTTTGTGTTTAGAATTCACTCTCGCTACCGATGCTACGAGGTTTCTGTTGCTCGACCACCGCCCAAGTCAGATGTGCGTCCTCTTGCTCGCCAGCGCGCTGTTGCCGAACCTGTCCGGTTGCGACGCCGTCCAGCAAAAACTGGGAATCGAAGCTCCCGCCACCAAAGCGGCGCGGCTCGAGGCCGAAGGCAAGGCGGTTGGTGGTGCCTGCCGCCAGTCCGGCCGCGCCATCGAGGATTGCTATTCGATCTACTCGTGGTTGCCGAAGGCCGCCATTTACGACGGCTGGCGGGACATGGACGGCTACATGCGCGACAACAAACTGTCGACCGTCGAACCACAACTACCGCCGCCACAAGCGCCAGGCGCCAAGAAGAGGAAGGCCTCGCCGAGCGACGAAACAGCCGGTGACAGCAAGGCCGGCGAGGCCCGCTGAGGTGCAACGTCTTGCTGGCCAGGCCGTAGGAACGCCTTCCGACCGACGTCCAGTATTCCCCTTGTCGCTTACCCACCGATGACCTCCTGGCAGACACAGCCGCCCGTCCCTCCCGACGAAGATTCCTGCGATCTGTTGCGCGCCAGCGGTGAACTTTTTCAAGGCCGACTGACCGAAATCGTCAAACAGTCGGGGATCTCTTTGCCGTCGGCACTCGCGGCCTTCGGCCGGGAGCTTGGCGAGGCCCATGACCAGTTGGCGTCGGCTGGCCCACTCGACGGCTTCGACCAGATAGGCGAACTCACCGCCTCGCGACTGACCTTGCTGGGCGATGAGGACCTCGAACTGGATATCCGCCTGCGCGAAATCGGCACTCACCTGCGCGAGGCCGTGGGTCGCGATCTGTGGCGCGCCCGGTCGCGTTATATGACGCTGCTCCATCGCCCAACGATAGAAGAAGCCGCTGACCCGATCGGTTTCGAAGTGATCTGTCTCGGCCTCCGGGCGCTCTGTCGGGAGTTTGGCGGAAGTCTCGAACAGAGACTCACGCTGCTCGACCGACTCGAGCGCAGCCTGGGCGAGGAACTGCCCAGGCTCTATCGAGAGATCGACGGTCTGCTGACACGTGGCGGTGTCGAAGCGGCTGTGGCCGCAAACGCAGTGGGAATGCCGACGCGTCGAGGCCCGGGCAACGAGACGCCGGACCGGCGTGGTGAAGTACCGACCAATCCGCTGTCAGCGCTGCGGCAGGTCGTTCGCCAGCGAAGTGCCGCGGAGTCACCGGCCGAGACCGGCGACTCCGCGGCGGAGAGCCCGGCCAGATCGGGCAACCCCACCCTCGACGCCGCAGCAATGCTGATGCTCCAGCACCTGCTTGAGCGCCTGAGCGTCCTCGAAGCGTGCTCGACTGCGCGGGCCACCGATTCGACAGAAACTGACTCGCTGCCGCGTCAAGATTTGCGCGCCCTGAAATCGAAAGATCTGGATCTGCCACTGGGTATTCCCGAGGCGATCACCCTGGACACCTTGGCCCTGATCTTCGAAGCAATTTTCGACTCCACGGAACTACCCGACGCGGTCAAGGCGGCAATCGCACGGCTGCAAATTCCGCTCCTCAAGCTGGCGATCATCGACCCATCGCTTTTCGCCAATAGCCAGCATCCGGCACGCATGCTGATCAATCGCATGGCGAGGGCGGCGGTTGGACTGCCTCGACAAGCCGGAAGAGAACACCCGGTCTGCCAGCGCCTGGCGGCTTTGAGCGCCGCTGTGCGCGAAACTCTCTCGGCGAACAGCGGAGGACTGGATCCCTATCTTGCCGAACTCGGAAGCCTGATCGATGCGCGCGACCGTGAGGTACGGCTGGCCGGCGAAGCGTATGCGCTACTGCTGGCGACGCACGAGACCCGCCAACACGCCGAACAACTCGCTCGTGATTGGCTGCGCACCAGCCTGGCACGCAATCGCTCGCCCGAGATCGCCTCCTTCCTCGACCGCTACTGGTTGCGAGTGATGATCACCGCCGCACTCGAAGGGGGTAGCGAAGGCAAACGCTGGCAAGAGGACAGCGCCACCGGCGAGGATCTGATCTGGAGCGTACTGCCCAAGGAAACGGCGGAAGAACGCAAGCGACTCGCTGGACAAGCATCGTCGCTGGTCAGGCGGATCGGCGCCGGGCTCGATGCGATCGGTGTTTCGGCGGCAGAGCGGGCGCCATTCCTCAACTGTTTGTTCGACTTGCAGACTGCGGCCCTGCGTGGCCAGCCAGCGATCCCGTCCGGCGCATCGGACAACAGGACACTCACCGGGTCGAGCGCCACCGCCAGCCCGAAGCAAGGACCGCGGCTACTTACCGGCAGTGGAATGCGAATCCATTACCTGGTCACGGCGAATACCCGCACCCATCAGGGCGCATCGAGTAGCTGGCAGGTGGGTGATTGGCTGCGTTTTCGGGCATCGGAACAGGAAGCCGTGTGCGGCCTCTGCTGCTGGCGAAATCCGGCGTCGGGAACGGTTCTTTTGTTCAATCCGGACTGGGGTTACGCGGTGGCCATCGCCCCCTCCACTCTCGACGAGCAGATCGCCGCCAAGCGAGCGCAGGTCGTCTCCCGTATCGCCACCTTCGACGCGGCGGCCGAGCGAGCTCTGCAGAGCCTTGATGCGCAGTAAACGGCGAAACCCCGGGCAGCCATTCAATGTATAATAAGCGCTTGATCCCATTGATTTTGGACTGTTTTGGCTGATTTTGAGGCTCTGCCCATGCGTTTTGATGAACTCGGTCTGACCCCTGATCTGCTGAAAGCCATCGCCGAACAGGGCTACACCGAGCCGACGCCGATCCAGGCACAAGCCATACCGATTGTCCTTGCTGGCCAGGATCTGATGGGCGGCGCGCAGACCGGCACCGGCAAGACGGCGGCCTTCACGCTGCCCTTGCTGCAGCGCATCCTACCCTTCGCCAGCCCGAGTCCGTCGCCGGCGCGCCATCCGGTACGCGTATTGATGCTGGCACCGACCCGCGAACTCGCAATCCAGGTGCACGAAGCGGTCAGAGGCTACAGCAAGTATGTCGCGCTGAGGAGTGCCTGCGTATTCGGCGGCGTCGACATCAAGCCGCAGATTGCCGAGGTTCGTCTGGGCGTCGAAGTCCTCGTGGCGACACCCGGCCGGCTACTCGACCTGATCGAGCAGAAATGCCTCAACTTCGCCAGCGTCCAGGCGCTGGTGCTCGACGAGGCCGATCGCATGCTTGACATGGGCTTCATCCCCGACGTGACCCGCATCATCAATCTGCTGCCACAGCGACGCCAGAGCCTGCTCTTTTCGGCGACTTTCTCGGAAGAGATCAAGAAGCTGGCCGATCGTATGCTCAAGTCTCCGGTCTTGATCGAGGTCGCCAGGCGCAACACGGTTTCGGAGACGATCACCCACCGCGTACATCCGGTGGCGGCGGAAGCCAAGCGTGCTTTGCTGACCAAGCTCCTGAGATCGTCCGACGTCAATCAGGTCCTGGTGTTTACGCGCACCAAGATCGAAACCAACAAACTCGCACGTGAACTACAGCGGGCGGGGATCGCGGCCGACTCGATCCACGGTGACAAGAGTCAGCAGGAGCGCTTGAAGGCGCTCGAAGCTTTCAAGGATGGCTCGGTACTGGTACTGGTGGCAACCGATGTCGCCGCGCGCGGCCTCGATATCGACGAATTGCCGCATGTCATCAATTTCGAGCTGCCGCGGACGCCCGAGGATTACATCCACCGCATCGGGCGAACCGGTCGGGCCGGTAAACCGGGAACGGCGATTTCGCTGGTTTCGGCAAGCGAAGTCCAGTATCTGGTCGACATCGAGAAGCTGATCAAGATTCGGGTCGAGCAGGTCGTCGTCCCCGGTTTCGAGCCGGAGTACGACTACATTTACCCGCCGGGCGACCAGCAGCGGCGACGCTGGTCGCCCGCCACCGCGCTACCGGCATCGAAGGCGCGCGGTGAACGCGCACCGCCACGCGTTGACGCGCGGCGCGAGGCGACGGAACGTCCGGGCAGTTCCCGTCGCGCGCCGCACATCACGGCCGATGGCTTCGACTTCAGCAAACCCTACGAATGCTCCGCTCCGCTGCCACCAGCCGTTGGAGTTGACAACGACGCCGGCAAGTCCTTGGGCCATGTCGAACATCCGCACAAGCCACGCCGTCCCGTCGCCGCACTACTTGGCGGACTGGGGCGGAAGTGATCGGCTGCCGCTAGCCACGTCACGCGCCGACGGCGTTTCCACGAGCTTGAGGATGGCCAGCGAGATATTGTCACCGTCTCCCTTGCCCATCGCCCGGGCCCGGCCAATCAGCAATTCCGAGGCCTCCCGCGCCGAGGACGCGCCGTCGATCACCCAAGCCAGTTCCTGATCGGTGAAATAGCCCCAGAGGCCGTCCGAGCAAAGCAGAAAAGTATCGCCCGCCTGCAATCCCTCGGCCTCGCCAAAAGCGACCTTGGGCGCTTCGACACCCCCCAGTGAAGTCAGCAGAATGTTCCGGTTGGGATGCACGATGGCCTGTTCGGGGGTGATCTTACCTTGTACTACGAGTTGCGCGACGTAAGAGTGGTCGGTACTGCGAAAAACCAGGCTGTCGCCACGAAAATGGTAGAAGCGACTGTCTCCGCAGTGCGCCCAGCTCACTTTCCCGGGCTGAAGAAGCAACATCACGACCGTGCTGTGCGGGTCTTTTTCGTTGATGAAGCGACAGGCCTTGATCAACATGTGCGCTTCACTGATGCTCGATTCCAGCAAGACGCGCGCCGACTCGGTTCGCGCCGAGAATCGCTCAAGGTTGTTGCGCGCCGTGTGGATGACTTGCTGAGCAGCAATCGTGCCGCCCGTGTGACCGCCCATGCCGTCCGCCACTACGGCCAGCGCGACACCACCGCCGCTGGGATGCGGTACGATTGCCACCCGATCCTGCTGCTCACGGCGATCACCGCGATGCTGGGCGACGCACGCATCGATTGAAATCGGCATGGTGTCAAGCTTCCTGGCAGCGCGCGGCAAGCCTTCCGTGGGTCTGGCCGGCCGACCGCGAGCATGGCTGGCACCGGCAAGCTCGAAAGGGTGTCACGGCTTGAAGCTGGCCGTTCGAAGATCTTCCGGCGCCGGCAAGTGAGCGCTTCGTTCTGGGTAACGCTCGGCATACACGCGGTGCGCGGCGACGACCAGCGCATGGACCTCCTCACCACTCAGCGCTGGGAAATTTTCGCGCACGATACGGTACGCCAGGTGCGCAAGCGCTTGCCCTCCCCAACCCTGCTCCGGATCGAAAAACGGCTCGATCATCACGAAGGCGTCGTCAAAAGCCGCCCGCAGACGCAGGTTTCGCCGCCGCTCCTCCTCCGGGGCGCCCCGGCCCCCCAGCTCGTCGCTCATTCGATCCCCTTTCGCGCATGCTCCGAACGTCATTTCCGGCCAGCGCACAACATGCCCACCCTGCGCCACCGTCGGAGTCGTTCTCAACCGTTCAGCGCGCCATTCTATCGCTTTCGTCGCGCCCGATGTGGAAGACATCGGTCTGACCGCCCTCGCTACGAAAATTGCCAACATCATCACAAGTGGCAAGACAGCCGGTCAGGTACCATCCGTCGCCGACAAAGCTCACCTCCGTCGCCGCTCGATCCTGCCAGTAGCCGAGCATCATCGCCGGGTCATCCTCGCCGTTACAGCGGCGATTGACGGCCAACTCGCCGATCTCGCCGTTCGGCAGGACGTTTCCCTGCCGATCGACGACCGCCACGCGGTGACCGGGATAGGCTCGCGCGCTTCCTGGCGCGATCGGCCAGCGGGATGCGCCCGTACCCGCCACGTAAGTCGTCTCCGTCTGGCCGAACAACTCGTTGACCGTCACGCCGAGCTTTTCCCTGGTCCACTGGCGAATCTCGGAGCCGATCGATTCGCCGACGCTCACCATGCTGCGCAGGTCGACATCGTAAGTCGCTCGCGGCTCGGGCATCGACTCTTTCATCGCCCACAGCGCCGCTCGTGAAAGCAGGAGATTGCGCACGCCGTACCGGTCGATCAGGGAAAACGCCTTGTCGGCGTCGAAGGATCCATTGTAGGCCAGCAGCGGCATCCCGAAGTGCCAGGTCGGTAGCAGTCCGGCCCACAGGCCGGCGGCCCCCGCCCAGTCGGTCGACGACCAGAACAAATCGCGCGGTTGCGGAAAGAAGTCGTGCGCACTGACGTAAGCGCTGAGGCTGCCGATGAGCGTCCCTTGCGCCATCAGTACGCCTCTCGGCCGACCACTGGCACGGCTGGCGTACAGGAGCATGGCCGGATCCCTGGCCAGGGTTGGACGCGGAGTATAGTGCGGCGACGCGTGTTCGAGAAGCTCTGCCCACATCCTGAGGCCATGACCGACGGCGGCGCCAACACCGATCACGTGGCGCAACTGCGGCAACCGCTCACGCAGCGAGAAGAGTCTCGGCCAAGTCCCTTCATCGACGATGGCGAGATGGGCAGCTGAATCGCCAAGACGGTGCTCGAGCGCATCCGGCGTCAAGAACGACGCCAGAGGCACGGTCAGGGCACCCATCTGGTAGGTCGCCACGTGGGCGATCGCCGCTTGCGGACAAGGTGCTAGGGCAATTGCCACGCGATCGCCCGGCAGGGTACCGAGCGCCGCCAGGACGTTGGACAGGCGGTTCGCCTCGCGCTGAATGTCCCAGAAAGTATGCGCCGACGTGAAGCCGTTCTCGTCCTCGAAATACAGCGCAAAGCGGCTACGATCATCGGCCCAGCGACCACAGACGTCCCGCCCGATGTTGTACTGCTCCGCAAGCTGCCAGCGGAAAGAGCGGCAGAGATCCTCGTAGCTGGCCGACTGAACGCCGATATCCATTTGTCCTGCCGTTCACCCGCTCGACCGAGCCTGGTCGCTCAGGCGCTCGTCGAGAAGTTCGATCCAATGCCGCACTGGCGCTGTGCTGCCACTCTGCAGATGCGTCTGGCAGCCGATATTGGCCGTAACCAGGAAGTCCGGCGAACCGGCAGTCAGTGCCGCCAGCTTGTTGTCACGCAACTGGGTGGCCAGTAGCGGCTGGCTGATCGAGTAGGTGCCTGCCGATCCGCAGCACAGGTGCGGATCGGCGACCGCGGTCAATCGATAGCCGGCGGTCGTCAGCAGTGCTTCGACCAGCCCACGTATCTTCTGCGCATGCTGCAGCGTGCAAGGCGAGTGAAAAGCGACACGCTCGCCGGTAGCACCGCCGATCTGACGCAGAAAATCGCTCAGGCGGTCCTGCTCGCTGACCAGCACCTCGGAGACGTCGCGCGTCATTGCCGAAATGCGGGCCGCCTTCTCGGCGTATGCTGGGTCGTCCCGCAGCACCTCGCCGTAGACTCGCACGTGCTCGCCACAGCCCGAGGCGGTCATCACGAAGCCCTCCACACGCCCGCTCTCGACCAGCGGCCACCAGGCATCGATCACCCGGCGCATGTCGTTACGCGCTTTCTCCTGCGCCTGCAGGTGGTAACGAAGGGCGCCACAACAGGCGGCGCCCGGCACTTCGACCAGTTCGATGCCCAGGTGGTCGAGGACACGCGCCGTTGCCGCATTCGTATTGGGCGTCAGGGTCGGCTGCACGCAACCGGCGAGCGCGACCATGCGCCGCTGGTGACCCTTGGCCGGCGGCCACCTTCGGTTGCCGGGTCCGGCCGACACAGGCACCTTGTCGGCCAGCACGGCCGGCAGCAGAGGTCGCAAAAGTTGGCCAAGGCGTACGGCCGGATTGAAGATCCAGCTCCGCGGCAACGCCTCGCAGAGCAGGAAGCGGATCGCTCGAGAGGCAAAGGAGCGTGGTATCCGGTCCTCGATCACGTCGCGTCCGATTTCGAGCAGACGGTGGTACTTGACCCCCGACGGACAGGTGGTTTCGCATGACCGGCAACTCAGACAGCGGTCGAGATGGATCTGAGTCTTTTCGCTGACCGGCTGCCCCTCGAGCATCTGTTTGATCAGATAGATCCTCCCGCGCGGCCCGTCGAGTTCGTCGCCGAGTAACTGGAAGGTCGGACAGGTGGCGGTACAGAATCCACAGTGGACGCAGCTACGCAAAATCGCGTCGGCCTCGAGACCGACCGGCGTATGCCTGATAAATTCGGCTAGATTGGTTTGCATGAGCGGGCTCTCAAAAATCCGGATACATCCGGCCTGGGTTGAAAACCCCGTGCGGATCGAAGGCCTGTTTCAGACGGCGGTGTATTCGCGCCAACGGTTCGCCCAGCGGTTGAAATACGCCGACCGAAGCCTTCAGCGCGTCGTCGCCACGAAACAGCGTCGCGTGCCCACCGACGCTTGCCGAAGCCGCCCGGATCGACGTGGGATCGCCGCTTCGCAACCAGCGCTGCGCACCACCCCATTCGATCAGTGTCCGTCCCAAGGTCTGGGCCGGCGCGGTGGAGGGCAGCGACAGGCGCCACAAAGCTTCTCCACCGTTAAAGAACTCATGTTCTTGCTCGCGCAGCGATTGCCAGAAGGCGCCGCCTTCGGCGTCGGACAAGAGCTCTCCGCCAAGGGTCCGTTGCGCGGCAGCGACCGCGGCCGCGGCCCCTGACAAACGCAGAGTCAGTACCCCGTCATTCCAGGCCGAGGCCGAAATCGGCCAGGGCTGGCCGGCCCACTGGTTGAGCCTGGCGAGCGCCGTCGTCTCGTCGAGCACAAAAGACAGGCTCTTTTCTGCCACCGGCAAGGGCAACACCTTCAAGGAAACTTCAAGTACCACACCAAGCGTGCCCAAGCTGCCGGCCATCAGTCGCGCCACATCGTAGCCGGCGACGTTCTTCATTACCTGGCCACCGAAAGAAAGCACTTCGCCGATGCCGTTCAGAATCTTGACGCCAAGAACGAAGTCGCGCACGGCGCCGACCGCCGGTCGCCGCGGTCCCGACAAGCCCGCCGCCAACATCCCTCCGACCGTCGCCGACGGCCCGAAATGCGGTGCCTCGAAAGCCAGGCATTGACCTTTCGCGGCCAGCACCGCCGCCAGATCGACCAGTGGTGTTCCGGCGCGCACTGTGACCACCAGTTCGGTCGGTTCGTAGGCCACGATGCCGGAGTAGGCAGCGACCTCAAACGGTTCACCGCGCGCTGGCCCGCCATAGAAGTCCTTGCTGCCCCCACCGCGAATCGCCAGTGCCCGGCCCGTACGCGCCGCCTCGGCAATTCGCTGGATCCAGTTTTCGATCAAGCTGTCCATCGTCATCTCGGGGTAGAAGCCACGCCGGCGCGCGCCTGAGTGTACTCACGGCAACGCGCCAGCGTCGGTACGCCCTTGCCGGGATTGAGCAGCCCGTACTCGTCGAAAGCCGCCTTGAGCCGATGGAAAGCACCGATCTCGGCCTCGCTGAACTGCTCGGCCATAAGCGTGATCTTCTCGATACCTACTCCGTGCTCACCGGTAATCGTGCCTCCGAAGCGCACGGACAGCTCGAGAATCTCAGCCCCGAAAGCCACCGCTCGATCGAGCTCTCCCGGCTGATTGGCATCGTACATAATCAGCGGATGCAAATTGCCGTCGCCAGCGTGAAAAACGTTGGCACAGCGCAGCCCGTACTTCTCGGACAAGCCGGCGACGGCGTCGAGCATTTCGGCCAGCCGCTTGCGCGGAATGGTGCCATCCATGCAAAGGTAGTCGGGAGTCATTCGCCCGACCGCCGGAAAGGCTGCCTTACGCCCGGCCCAGAACTTGAGTCGCTCGGCTTCGTCGCGCGAGACGCGAATCCCGGCGGCGCCGCTCATTTCGAGCACCGACTTCATACGGCCGATCTCCTCGGCCACCTCCTCCGGCGTGCCGTCCGACTCGCAGAGCAGAATCGCCTCGGCAGCCATGTCGTAGCCGGCATTGACGTACGGTTCGACGGCGTGGATGGCCTTCTTGTCCATCATTTCCAGACCAGCAGGGATGATGCCCGCGGCAATGATGCTGGCGACCGCATCGCCCGCCCTGCGCACGTCATCGAAAGAAGCGATCACCACCTGCGCAAGCTGAGGTTTCGGCGTCAGTTTGACAGTAACCTCGGTAATCACCGCCAGCAGGCCCTCCGAGCCGTTCAACAGGGCCAGCAGGTCGTAGCCCGCGGCGTCGAGCGCCGCGTTGCCGAATTCGACGACCTCGCCCTCGATCGTCAGTCCGCGCACGCGCATCACATTGTGTACGGTCAAGCCGTACTTCAGGCAGTGCACGCCACCGGCATTCTCGGCGACATTGCCGCCGATCGTGCAGGCGATTTGCGACGACGGATCGGGCGCATAGTACAGACCGTAGGCGGCGGCCGCTTCGGAAACGGCCAGATTGCGCACACCGGGCTGAACCACCGCGGTGCGCGACACGGGATCGACGTGGACTATGTTTTTCAGCTTGGCAAGCGACAGCAACACTCCGTCGGGATGCGGCGTCGCACCACCCGAAAGTCCGGTTGCGGCACCGCGCGCTACCACTGGAGCCTTCAGCTCATGGCAGATTTTGAGGATCGCCTGCGCTTGCGTTTCGTTTTCCGGTAGAACGACGACCAGTGGCAACTGCCGATAGGCCGTCAGGCCGTCGCAGTCGTACGGCCGCCTCTCCTCCTCCTCGCCGAGCAATGCCGACGCCGGCAACACCTCGCGCAGGCGATCAATCAGTCTCTTCCGGTCGACCGCAAAGCGGCGATCGGCGACGGGTTCTTGCAGACTCATGGCGCCTCCTCGAACAATTGGTCGCTGGGCGAAGGCCGTCGCCCAAAATCCGGCGTCGTGCCGCCGGAGTCGCTCGCGCCTTCGCCGCTCAGATCTCGGCGAAGGGATACCCGCCCGCGTCTCAGATGCTCGAGCGCGGCGCCTTCTTGTGCCCGATTTCGCCTGCCCGGCAAGGATCGCCCCGAAGATCGGCCAGTGCTTAGCCTACGCAGCGCGCGGCATCTCTCCGGGCGAAGCCGCCACCCAAGCTATCCGGCGCGAATCGGAAAAGAGTCGACCGAGAAACTCCATCAGTCGACATGCGATGCCGTTGGGCGTCGTCGCGGCAATCGCCAGATAAAGGTCGCCGCCGGCCTCCGAGCCGTCCCTGCTGCCAGATCCTGACCCGTCGATCGTCGCCCTAAGGTGCCGCATCGTCATGACATTTTTCGACATCCGGCGCCGCGCAGCGGGTTCAGCTACAGCATACACTTGGCCAGAGGATACTACAAAACGCCGTTGCTACAACGCTCTCAGCCATCCCCATCCGAGAAAGGTGGCCGCGATTGTGCGGACAGAAAGCGCTATTCGGAAAATGGAGTATCGACCCGGTGTCAATGGCGCGATGATCGTGAACAAACGCCCGATCTAGCCGTTGAACGACCCGTAGAGGTTCTGCACGCGCTTTCCAGGCTGTGAATCAGCTCGAAGTCGGCGCGCCAGGATTATCCGCTGCCGCGGCTGCCGTGAGCGGGCATATAGGACGTGGAGGAAAAATGGTGCCGGTCGCGGTGGCTTCGGCTGGTGTTGACCGGCGAGTGGAACACAAAAAGCCGCCTGTCGAAGTGACCAAATCGTGACACGACATGCCCGATTTATGCGGGATGTGACCGATTCAGGCAGTCTGTTGGCCACAGTTCCAAGTACATCAGCATGCATATAACTTTCGCATCCTGCTGTTTTTACTTGGTGTTGTTGGTAGGCGCGATTGGACTCGAACCAACGACCCCCACCATGTCAAGGTGGTGCTCTAACCAGCTGAGCTACGCGCCTTCATTGACGCCGAGATCACCAGCGTCCTTGAGGAGAGTGCGCATTATACGACGCCGCTATGGCAAGTCAAGCGCAGGCTCTGTCCAATGCACGATGACTTTGCCCTGTCGGGCGACCTGTAGTGAATTAAATGGTTACTTCTCCCGCGGAAGACTGGCCAGGAGAATCACGCCTTGCGCATCATCCATGCCACCGCCACAACACCTGACCAGCCGGTGCGCCGTTCCTGATTTGGCTCAGTTTGGCTAGGGGCTGCCGACTCGAGCCCTGCCCTCGCGATACAGAAGAGATGTCGTACCAACGCGCCCCAGCGCGGTAAAAACCTGGCGCCCACGTCTCAATCCCAGCTCGCGCGAAATAAAGGAAAAAGCCTCAGCGAGCCTCAGCGGCAAAATTGTTCAGCGCCGAAGCAAGCGACGCGGCGGGCGATCGGCCCCCGATTTAAACATGCCAAGATCAGCCAGCAATCCTTTCACTTCCGCTTCGCTCAGTTCCAGGACCTGTCCCCGCTTCAGGCCCGGCGGCAACACAAAGGGGCCGTAGCGGACACGCATCAGGCGACTGACGACGACGCCGACCGCTTCGAACATCCGGCGCACCTCACGGTTCCTGCCCTCGTAGAGCGTCACCCGGTACCACCGATTGGCGCCCTCGCCACCCGCCGCCTGAAAGCTCGCAAACTGTGCCGGACCATCGTCGAGTTCGACGCCGTCGAGTAGGCGTTGGCGCAACTCATCGGACAACTCACCGAGAATTCGCACCGCATACTCGCGGATCAACTGGTAACGCGGATGCATCAGACGATTGGCGAGGTCGCCGGATGTTGTCAGCAACAGCAGGCCACTCGTATTGAAGTCGAGTCGGCCGACCGCCACCCATCGTCCGGCGGAGATACGCGGCATCGAGGTAAACACGTTCGGACGATGATCGGGGTCATTGCGCGAAACAATCTCGCCTTCTGGCTTGTGATAGATGACGACGCGCGGCAAACGGTCCGAGAAGCGTAACTGGACCAGTTTGCCATTGACTTTCACGCGATCGCCCGGACTGGCGGTCTGGCCGAGCTGCGCCGCCTGGCCATTGACCGATATACGCCCGGCGGCAATGAGCCCCTCCATTTCACGCCGCGAACCGACGCCGCTCTGCGCTAACAACTTGTGCAAGCGCTCAGGTTTTGCCTCAGTCTCCTGGTGCCGTGTTTGCCGGGTCGATTCACCCCGGCCACCACCTGGTCCGTCGCTCGATCTTCCAGCCGCGCCGCCAGTAGATCCGAGCGGTCCGGGCGCCGCCGCCGGTGACCGTCGCCCGGCACCGGCCGGGCGCGTCGAACGCGGCGGGCGCGTTAGGACGCCTGGGAATTTACGAGTACTATTGGGCATCAGCAAGGTCCAGTGTGGGATTGATGTGTTCGAGTGCCGGCAACTCGGACAGGCTGCGCAGACCAAGATCGTCGAGGAACTTGCGCGTTGTCGCCAGTAGCGCTGGTCGTCCTGGCGTATCGCGATGTCCCACAACGTCGACCCAGCCGCGCTCTTCGAGCACCCGGATTACCTGCGTCGCCACCGTAACGCCGCGAATGTCCTCGATGTCGCCACGTGTCACCGGTTGCCGATAGGCGATGATGGCCAGCGTTTCCAGAACGGCGCGCGAGTAGCGCGGTGGCTTTTCCGGGTTCAGCCGCTCAATATAAGGCATGAACTCGACGCGCGTCCTAAAACGCCAGCCGCTCGCCACCTGCAGCAACTCCAGCGACCGGTCGCTCCACTCGGCACGCAATTCTTCGAGCAAGCTCCGAAGAAGGTCGGTGCCAACCCGTTCGTCGAAGGCCTTCCGTAAATCGGCCAGAGACAAGGGTTCGCGAGCGCTAAGCAGGAGCGCTTCGAGAACCCGCTTCAACTCGCCGCGATTGACCGGCAGTTCAGGCTCTGGCTGGGGATCGGAATTCGTTCTGCGCATCCGCCAACCTCAGGTAAATCGGCGCAAAGGCTTCGACCTGCGTCATTTCGAGCAGGTGCTCACGCGCCAGTTCAAGCAGCGCCAGGAAGTGCACCACCAGGACCGACGCGCCTTGCGTCGGATCGAACAGATCACTGAACTCGACGAAACCGGCGGCACCGCGCAAGCGGCGCAGGATCGAGCCCATATGCTCTCGCACCGACAATTCCTCCCGCTGGACGAGGTGATGGGTGTGTAGCTTGGCCTGCCGCAGGATGGTACTCCAGGCACTCCGCAAGTCCAGCGCGTTGACCTCGGGCAGCCGCCGCAGCAAGTCCTTCTCCACCCAGACCTCGACCCAGTCGAAATCACGCTCGGCCTGCGGCGACTCGTTGAGGGCAAGCGCTGCACGCTTCATCTGCTCGTACTCGATTAGTCGACGAACCAGTTCGGCGCGGGGATCCTCGGCCTCGCTCCCTTCGACGATTTTGGGTCGAGGCAGAAGCATACGCGACTTGATCTCGATCAGCATCGCTGCCATGACCAGATAATCGGCCGCCAACTCGAGATTCTGCGAGCGCATCGCTTCGACGTACACCAGGTACTGATCCGTCAACGGCGCCATAGGGATGTCGAGCACATTCACGTTGGCCTTGCGGATCAAGTACAGCAGGAGGTCGAGCGGACCCTCGAACGCATCGAGCATGACTGCCATCGCGTCAGGCGGAATATAGAGATCGTGCGGCAACTGCACCAGAGGCTCGCCGTAAATCCGCGCCAGTGGGCTGGCCAGCGGGTCAAGCGGCGACGCGTTGTCGTTATCGACCGTCACCGTATCGATGATCGATGATCGATCTGTCACCGCGGCAGTCAAGCGTAGTTCAACCCGATGGCGTCGCGCACCTCACGCATCGTTTCACGCGCCAGATGGCGTGCCTTGCGGTTGCCCTCGCCAATGATTTCGCGCACCAGGCGCCGGTCGTCGAGATACGGTTGCGCGCGCTCGCGCATCGGCGCCTGCTCCGCGAGAATACCCTCGATCACCGGCTTCTTGCAGTCCAGGCAGCCTATCGCGGCACTGCGGCACCCTTGCTGCACCCACGACTGGCAAGCGTCGTCCGAGTACACCTGATGCCACTGCCAGACCGGACACTTGGCCGGATCACCGGGATCGCCGCGGCGAACGCGTGCCGGGTCGGTCGGCATTCGTCTGAGCTTGTGCGTTACCGAGGCGGCATCCTCACGCAGAGTGATCGTGTTGCCATAGGACTTCGACATCTTCTGACCATCTAGACCGGGCATTCGCGAGGCCTCGGTCAGCAAGGCGCCCGGCTCGACGAGAATCATCTTGCCGGTTCCTTCGAGATAGCCGCCAAGCCGCTCACGGTCGATCTGCGACAGACCTGCCACTTCGTCGAGCAAGGCGTGCGCGCTCTCTATTGCCGCCTGATCACCGTGCTGCTGAAAGCGCGTGCGCAAATCCTGATAGCGCCGCGCGCGCTTCGCGCCAAGCCGGCTCAACGCCTCTTTGGCCTTGTCCTCGAAACCGGCTTCACGTCCATAGAGGTGATTGAAGCGGCGCGCGATCTCCCGCGAAAACTCGATATGCGGCACCTGATCCTCACCCACCGGCACCTTGTCCGCCCGGTAGATCAAGATGTCGGCGGCCTGCAGCAAGGGATAGCCGAGAAAGCCGTAGGTGGACAAGTCCTTGCTTTCAAGCTTTTCCTGTTGATCCTTATAGGTCGGCACGCGCTCCAGCCAGCCGAGTGGAGTCATCATCGAGAGCAACAAATGCAACTCAGCGTGTTCGGGTACCTGCGACTGGATGAACAACGTTGCACGCTCCGGGTCGACGCCTGCCGCCAACCAGTCGATGACCATCTCCCACGATGAATCGACGATCCCATGCGGATCGTCGTACTGGGTGGTCAGCGCGTGCCAGTCGGCAACAAAAAATAGACAGGGGTAGTCGTTCTGCAGGCGGACCCAGTTCTTCAGCACGCCGTGGTAGTGACCCAGATGCAGGCTGCCGGTTGGCCGCATACCGGAAAGGACTCGTTCTGCGTACATTTTCGGTTCAGAAAGGAAATTGAAAGAGGAACTCGATCATTCCGCCGACCAGTTGCATTACCGGCGTCAACAGCAAACCGAGCACGCCGGAAAACAACAGGAGTAAGAGAATCGGAAAGCCGAAACGCTCGATCTGCGCAAAGCGCCACGCGGCGTCGGGCGGCAGAAGGCTGACGACGATTCGGCCGCCGTCGAGTGGCGGTAGCGGAAAAAGGTTGAGTACCATCAGCGCGATGTTTACCGACATGCCGACCTCCGCCATGCGTGCCATCGGCAGGCTGAACACATTGAGCGGCAAAAGCCAGGCCAGTTTCATCATTCCTGCCCAAAACAAGAGCATGGCCAGATTGGCTCCCGGACCGGCCGCGGCAACCCACAACATGTCACTCTTCGGACGACGAAGGCGGGAAAAGTCGACCGGCACGGGCTTCGCCCAACCGAAAAGAATGCCACCCGTGGAAAGCAGCAGAATGACGATCGGCACGATGACCGTACCGACCAAGTCAATGTGTTTCAATGGGTTGGCCGTAATTCGACCCTGCTGCCAGGCTGTCGGATCGCCGAAATGGCGGGCCGCGTAGCCATGTGCCGCCTCGTGCAGCGTGATGGCAAGGACGACTGGCAAGGCAGCAATGGCGACGGTCTGGATCAGCGCTTCCACGAGATCCTCGTCAATCGAGGCCGAAAGGTGTCAGAGAACCGATTCCGGCGCGAATCAGGACGGGCAGCGGACCAGTCAGATCGATAACGCTGGTCGGCTCGACGCCACAACGTCCGCCATCGAGAATCAGTTCGAGCTGATTGTCGAGCCGGTCCTGGATCTCCCAGGCTTCCGTCAGCGGCGCGTCGTCTCCGGCGACGATCAGCGTCGACGTCAGCAAGGGCTCGCCCAACTGCTGCAGCAACGCCAGAGTGACTCCCAGCGCCGGTACGCGCAGGCCGATCGTCTTGCGCTTCGGGTGCAAGACGCGCCGTGGTAGTTCCTTCGTCCCCTCGAGAATGAAGGTATAGCTCCCCGGTGTCGTCGCCTTGAGCAGGCGATAGCGAGCGTTATCGACACGGGCAAACTGGCCGATCTGTGACAAATCGCGGCACATCAGTGTCAGATGATGCCGATCATCGACGCCGCGCAGGCTACGGATACGCTCGACTGCTGCCTTGTCGCCGAGATGGCAACCGAGTGCGTAACTGGAGTCGGTCGGCAAGGCGATGACTCCGCCCTGAGCGATGACGTCGACCGCTCGCTGCAGCAATCGACCCTGCGGGTTGTCCGGATGAATGGAAAGATACTGGGCCATGAGTTTCCCGGTGCCTCAGAAAGCTTCCCAGATAGGCTGCAGCCCTTCCGGCAGCGGCGCCAGATTGCCAAGATCGACGTAGCTCTCGCCCGGCCCGTGAAAGTCCGAACCGCGCGAGGCCAGAAAACCATATTCCCTCGCCAGGCGACCGTAGAGATCGATGTGCTCCGGCGTGTGACTACCCGACATGACTTCGATCGCCTGCCCACCAAGATCCTTGAATTCGCCAAGAAAGCGCCGCATATCGGCGCGTGACAGCTTGTAGCGGCCCGGATGGGCGACCGCGGCGACGCCACCGGCACCGAGAATCCACTGCACGGAATCGGCCAGCGTCGCCCAGCGATGCTCGACGTAACCCGGTCGGCCGGGAACCAAATATGATTCGAAGACGCTGCGCACGTCCTTGCAGACACCCACTTCGACCAGGTAGCGTCCGAAATGCGATCGGCTGATCAGGGAGGGGTTGGCCGCATGGCGCATAGCCCCCTCGAACGCCCCGTCGATACCGACTTTTTCGAGTTCGGCCGACATCCGCCGGGCACGCTCGATGCGGCCCGAGCGTACGCTCGCCAGACCGGCGCTTAGCGCCGGATCGGTAACCTCGAAAGAGAGACCGAGGATGTGGATCTGCAAGCGCTCCCACTCGATCGAGATCTCAACCCCGTTCACAAAGGCCATGCCGGCTGCCTCCGCTACCTCGCGCGCCGCAGCCAGACCACCGAGGTCATCGTGGTCGGTCAGCGCCAACATGTCGACTCCATTACCCGCTGCCCGGCGAGCGACCTCTGTCGCCGGAAGAAGACCGTCGGAGCAGGTGGAATGGCAGTGCAGATCGCAGTTCAACACGGTAAGGAGCCGGTCGGAAGTCCGGGCGGGACAATGATGGTAACCACACATAGTAACACAGGCGCGGCCCGCTCCCGGAGAGACTCCAACGTAATGAATGCACGACCCGAATTACTTGCCAAGGCTCGACAAGCCGCGAGGGGCGCTGACGTGCTTCTCCGCCTATTTTTCGCTTTGCCTGAACGCTGGCTAGCCAAGAGCAGCAGTCGAGCCACGACTCTCCGTATGGGCAGGAAGATAGACGACGAAGACGACTCGTCGAGCGAACACACATCCGCTCAAGCCGGTTGACTACGGCGCTGGGGCACTGCCGGCAACGACGCGTCGAGGCTGTAGTCGGCCACTGCCATCGACATCGCCGATACCCAACAGGCGACCTTCGCTGTATACCCGGTACTTTCCCGCTTCCGCCGCGGCACTGAACGCATTGCCATGGACGAAGCGGTGCCCAGCGTCGCTATCGAGTTGTATCGCTGGCAGGCTCTGCAACAGCGTGTCGGGTGTGCGCAGCCATTCTCCGCGCTCGTCTTCAGAAAGCGCGGCGAGTTGATCGAGCGGCACCGCTTCGACGACGTCCAACACACCCACCGCCACTCGCCGCAAGGCCGTCAGATGCGCCGCGCAACCTAGCGCCGCCGCCAAATCCTCGGCCAGCGTACGCACATAGGTACCCTTGCTGCAAGTCAGCCGCAGGCGGCAGCGATGGCCGGAAAAACCCAGCACTCGCAAGGAGTGGATCGTCACCGCACGCGCGGCACGCTCCACTTCGACGCCGCGACGCGCCATCTCGTAAAGCGGTTGGCCATTGCGCTTCAAGGCCGAGTACATCGGTGGAATCTGCTCCAACGGGCCGCGAAAGCGCGGCAGTACGGCCTCGACTTCGGCCAGCCCGAAATCCACCGGGCAACGTCTGACAATCACGCCGTCGGCGTCACCGGTATCGGTCTGCACGCCGAACAGCATTTCAGCTTCGTAAGTCTTGTCGGCCACGAGGAGATCGAGCGAGAACTTGGTCGCCTCGCCAAAGCAGAGCGGCAGCAGGCCGCTGGCCAGCGGATCGAGCGTGCCGGTGTGCCCCGCCTTGGCCGCCGAAAACAGACGCCGCGCCGCCTGCAGGGCCGAGTTGGAAGTCATGCCGGTCGGTTTGTCGAGCAGCAGTACGCCGTCGACCTGCCGCCAGCGTTTCTTGTCGCTCAACTCAATGCTGGTCGGGGTCGGGGTCGGGTTCGGGGCCCTGGCCCGGCGCAGCGCCGTGATCCGAAATTGCCACGGCTTCGCGTATCAGTTGCGAGATCTGCGCTCCGCGTTCGAGCGACTGATCGAAAACGAAATGCAGTTGCGGCGTCGTGTGAATGCTGATCCGCTTGCCCAGTTCGCCGCGCAAAAATCCGGACGCGTGCTGCAGACCGGCCTGCACCACGTCGAGATGGTCGCTACCGGCGAGCGTGCTGAAGAACACTTTGGCGTGCGCATAGTCGGCACTCAGCTGCACCTCGGTCAGGCTGACCATGCCGACCCGCGGATCCCTCACCTCGGTGCGGATCAGCTCCGCAACTTCGCGACGGATCTGCTCGGCAATCCGGTCGCGGCGCGAAAACCCCTTTTGGCCACTCATCTACAGCGTCCTGGCGACTTCCGTCACGTCGTACACCTCGAGTTGATCGCCCTCCTCGTAGGCATTGAAGTTCCGCAGCGACAGACCACATTCGAAACCGGCCCGAACTTCCTTGGCATCGTCCTTGAAGCGTTTGAGTGATTCAATCTCGCCATCCCAGACAACGATGTGCCGGCGTAGCAGGCGGGCGCGCGAACTGCGTTTGACGACGCCCTCCAGAACGTAGCAGCCAGCAATCGTTCCGATCCTCGTGGCATGAAAAACCTGTCTGATCTCGACCAGGCCGGTGACGTCTTCCCGCTTTTCGGGCGAAAGCATGCCGGAAAGCGCCGCCCGAACTTCGTCCACCGCGTCGTAAATGATGTTGTAGTAGCGAATGTCGACCCCGGCGGTTTCGGCGGCCTTGCGCGCGCCAGCGTCGGCGCGCGTATTGAAGCCAATGATCACCGCCTTTGACGCCTGCGCCAGGTGCACGTCGGACTCGCTGATCGCTCCCACGGCGGCGTGAATGACGTTGACCTTGACTTCGCCGGTCGACAGCTTCTGCAGCGATTGCACCAGCGCCTCCTGCGAACCCTGCACGTCGGCCTTGATGATCAGCGCCAGAACCTTGGCTTCCGCCTCCGTCATCTGGTCGAGCAGGTTCTCGAGGTTGGCGGCCTGTTTGGTGGCCAGCTTCACGTCACGGTACTTGCCCTGCCGGAAAAGCGCAATTTCGCGCGCCTTGCGCTCATCGGCGAGCACGACGGCTTCCTGTCCGGCGGCCGGAACGTCGGACAAGCCGAGGATTTCGACCGGAATCGACGGACCCGCCTCCTTGATCGGCTTGCCATTCTCGTCGAGCATCGCGCGCACCCGGCCAAAAACCTGGCCAGCCAACAACACGTCTCCTTGGCGAAGCGTTCCCGACAAAACCAGCATCGTCGCCACCGGTCCGCGCCCGCGGTCGAGGCGAGCCTCGATGATCAGGCCCTTCGCCGGCGCGTCGCGCGCCGCCTTGAGTTCGAGGACGTCAGCCTGCAACAGGACGTTTTCGAGCAACTCGTCGATCCCGGCACCGGTTTTCGCGGAGACGGAAACAAAGGGCGCATCGCCACCGTATTCTTCCGGAACGACCTCCTCGACGACCAGTTCCTGCTTGACCCGCTCGGGCTGCGCACCGGGCTTGTCGATCTTGTTGACGGCGACGATGATCGGCACTCCGGCCGCTTTGGCGTGGTGAATCGCCTCCCTGGTCTGCGGCATCACGCCATCGTCAGCCGCCACCACGAGAATGACCAGGTCAGTGGCCTTCGCCCCACGGGCGCGCATCGCCGTGAACGCTTCGTGACCCGGCGTGTCGAGGAAGGTCACCATGCCGCGTTCGGTTTCGACGTGATAAGCGCCAATGTGCTGGGTAATGCCGCCCGCTTCGCCGCTGGCCACCCGCGTGCGGCGAATGTAGTCGAGCAACGAGGTCTTGCCATGATCGACGTGCCCCATGACGGTCACCACCGGTGCACGCGACTCGAGGACGACATCCTTCTGGTCAGCATTCGCTTCGTCGAGGAAGGCGTCGGGATCGTCGAGCTTGGCGGCAAAAGCTTTGTGGCCCATTTCCTCGACGATGATCATCGCCGTTTCCTGATCGAGCGACTGGTTGATGGTCACCATCGAACCCATCTTCATCAGCGCCTTGATCACCTCGGTCGCCTTGACCGCCATCTTGTGCGCCAGGTCGGCCACGGAGATGGTCTCCGGGATATAAACCTGATGGATAACCGGCTCGATCGGCAACTGAAAGGAGTGCTCCTCTTCCTCGCCACCGCTGCCACGAGCGGGCCGCTTGCCATGCTTGTTGTCCCGCCAGCCGGTGCCGCCGGTGGCTCCGCGCGTCTTCAGCCCGGGACGTTTGTTGGCGCCCTCGCTTTTCCAAGCCCCTTTCTTATCGGCCGCCTTCTTCTCCGGCGCCTTTTTATCCTTGTCGGTCGTCTTCTTGTCGCTGCTGCCGGGCTTTGGCGCCGGTTTGTGCAAGGTCTTGTCCTCAGCCGGACGCTCGCTGGCGGTCTGCGCCGCCACTTGCTTGGCGACTCCGGCCGCCTTGGCGGCCACCGCCTTCTCCTCGGCGTCCTGCTTCAAGCGCGCCAGATCGGCCGTACGCTGCTGCTTGCTCTTGAATTCGGCCTCCTGACGAGCACGCAATTCGGCGTTGCGACGCTCTTCTTCGGCACGCAGTCGCTGCTGCTCCTCGCCGATGATAGACGCGCGCGTCACCACTTTCTTGGCGCCGGCCTTGCCATCGGCCGGTGCTTCGGCTTTTCCCTCGATCGCCGGCGCTTTGGCCTCGGGCACCGGCGGCACCACTACCGATTCGCCGACCACTGGCGCGTGAGCGCTCGGCGACACCTTGGTTTCAACTGGTGGTTCGCCGGTCACGTCGGCCGCGGTCACCACCGCTGCGCGGACCGGTTCGGGAACTGGCGCCACCACCGTTTCGGGGACAGCCTTGGTCACCGCCTCCGGTCGGATCGACGAAACTGGCTGGAGAGGCGCCTCGGCGGGGCGCACCTCGAGTGTATCGCGCTTGACGAGCACCCTCTTCTTGCGTACTTCGACCTGCACCGTATGCGATTTGCCATGCGCATCCTGCGACCGGATCTCGGTGGTTTCCTTGCGCGTCAGGGTAATCTTGGTCTTGCCGTCGGCCCGTCCGTGGGCGCGACGCAGATACTCGAGCAGTTTCGACTTGTCCTGTTCGGACAACAAGTCTTCTGGCTGCCGCCTGCCGACACCGGCTTTCTGCAATTGCTCGAGTAGCGCACCAGCCGGCATCTTGAGCTGGGTGGCAAATTGGGCAACACTTGTTTGCGCCATATGAACTCCTCTTTCCTGCTTACTCGAACCAGTGCGCACGCGCCGTGGTGATCAGTTGTTTGGCCCTCTGGGCATCGATGCCGGTCATCTCGGTCAGTTCGTCGACCGCCAGATCGGCCAGATCGTCGCGCGTCTTGATTCCGCTCCCCGCCAGCTTTCCCGCCAGCGCCCTATCCATACCGTCGAGGCTCAGCATGTCCTCCGCCACCTCGCCGATGATCTCCTCCGTGACGATAGCGTCGGTGAGCAGGACGTTGCGCGCCCGCTCACGCAACTCCTGAACGGTCGCCTCGTCGAAAGCCTCGATCTCGATCATTTCATGGAGCGGCACATAGGCCACTTCCTCGAGCGTCGAGAAGCCTTCCTCGATGAGGATGTTGGCCAGTTCCTCATCGACATCCAGTTTTTCCATGAACAGCACGCGAATCGCTGCCGCCTCGGCCTCGACGAGGGTCTTGGACTCCTCCTCGGTCATCAGGTTGATCGTCCAGCCGGTCAATTCCGAGGCCAGACGAACGTTCTGGCCACCACGACCAATGGCGATCGCCAGATTCTGCTCATCGACGACGACGTCCATGCTGTGCTTGTCTTCATCGACGATGATCGAGCTGACTTCAGCCGGCGCCAGGGCGCCAACCACGAACTGCGCCGCATCGGCCGACCAAAGCACGATGTCAACACGTTCGCCCGCCAGCTCGTTGGTCACCGCCGTCACCCGCGTGCCGCGCATGCCGACGCAGGTGCCGATCGGATCGATACGCTGATCGTTCGACTTGACCGCAATTTTGGCACGCATTCCCGGGTCGCGCGCGGCTGCCTTGATCTCCAGAAGACCATCATCGACTTCCGGTACTTCCAGCGCAAACAACTTGATGATGAACTCGGGCGCCGTGCGCGAGAGAATCAGTTGTGGTCCACGCGCCGAACGATCGATGCGCAGCAGATAGGCCTTGACACGATCACCGAGGCGCAGGTTTTCGCGCGGAATCATCTGGTCGCGAGGCAGGACGGCCTCGATCTTGCCGGTTTCGATGATCGCGTTACCGCGCTCCATACGCTTGATCGTACCCGTCACGAGGTGCTCTTTGCGCGCCAGAAAGTCACTCAGGATCTGCTCGCGTTCGGCGTCGCGGATCTTCTGTAGAATCACCTGCTTGGCCGCTTGTGCGCCAATGCGGCCGAAGTCGATCGGTTCGAGCGACTCTTCCAGAAAATCGCCGATCTCGACCTCCGGATCCTGCTCTTGCGCATCCGACAAGGGGATCTGCTGTTCCTCATCGAGAAAATCGCCATCGGCGACGACTTCCCAGCGGCGAAAAGTTTCGAAATCGCCGGTTTCGCGGTCGACCACGACGCGAACGTTGGCGTCATCGTGAATGCGCTTCTTGGTAGCCGACGCCAGCGCCAGTTCGAGCGCGCCGAAGACGATGTCCTTGGTGACGTTCTTTTCGCGCGCCAGGACATCCACCAGCAGCAAGATTTCGCGGCTCATTTTCCCATTACCTCCTATACCAGCCGGTCGCCCGATTTCTTCACGTCGAAGTGCGGAACCAAGCGTGTCTTGTCAATGTTGTCCAGGTCGAACTCCATCTCGCCCGAGTCGATCTGCACGCGCACCCGGTGATCCTGCACGCCGCGCAGGACGCCGCTGAAGTTGCGACGGCCGTTGATCGGCAAGCGCAACCTGACGGTCACCTCGGAACCCGCAAAACGCTCGAAGTCAGCCTCCTTCTTCAGCAGCCGGTCGATACCCGGCGAAGAAACCTCGAGGCGCTCGTAGTCGATATTCTCAACCAGCAACACGCGCGACAGATGGTTGCTGACCAGCGCGCAGTCTTCGATATCGACACCACCCGGCTTCTCCGGCTGGTCGATGAAGAGGCGCAACACACGGCCACGCGGGCTCTGCTCGACGTCCACCAACTGGTAGCCGAGACCCGTGACGGTTACTTCAAGAATTTCGTGCAAATCCATGGCTGCAAACAAAAAATGGGCGAAACGCCCATCCCCGAAAAAATTGCCCCCTAGGGGGCGAGCGGAAAACCTTTCAATTATAACGAAAATCTCGACTTGCGTAAATGCCGAGCCACGTTCTGACGTTTCCTCTCGCCGGTTGCCTGGAACGCCCCAAACCCCACTATTGGATCGCGCGGACGCGCTCGTCAGCGGTCATCGCCAGATGACGCTATGTTTTCTCAATGCCGGGCACTTGCGAAAGTGGCGTCGGAACTCCTATCCATTTTTTGCGTCGACTCCGATTATAGGCGGACAAAATCGCGTCGGCGGCGCACGTTTCAAGCCAACAGGAGAAGGCCATGAAGGAACATCTGCGAAAAGTCGTTCAGGGCAGGCCCGAAGCGGCGGCTGCCTTGCTGAGGCGGAGAGGGGTGCGCGTGCTGCACCGCTTTGGTGACACGCTGGTGGTGGAGGGGAACACGGTCTCCGATCCGACGGGCGATGTCGAGCGCGCGACGCGTGCCGTGGCCGTCGAACCGCTGGCCGTCGCCCCGGCCGAATTGCGCGACGAGGATCTCGCCCTGCTGGCGCATCGTCTGCGTCTATCGGCAGGGTATCGGCGTGCGAAGGAGCGCCGTCCGGACGTAGGAGAGGATTGGGGTGTGATTTTTGAACGCATGTGACGTTCGCCTTCGCGAAATTCGTCGCCCAAAGAATCGAGGGACACCATGGCACTCAATCAACGGTTAATCAACGAGGTTGCGGTCGGCGTTGTGCTCGTGCAAGGGCCCACGTCCGATTTGCAGATGACGAATGCCGAGCGGCTGAAGATGTGTGCGGAAGTGGAGGAAGGGCTTGCGTGGCTCGCGACGCTGGAGCCGCAGGCAAAGGTTTCCTGGGTGTACGACTGCAAGACCGTGTCCACCAATCAAGTGCCGTGGCCGAACGCGCCGTGGGCCGGACTTCCGCGCGAGATGTATCAGAAATCGATCGATGCGGTTCTGTGGCGTGAATCGAACGGCAAGATCTACATGTTCAACGGCCCGAACTACGTGCGCCTGACGGGCTCCACGGCGGATGCGGGCTATCCGAAGCCGATCGCTGGGAACTGGCAGGGATTGCCCGCAGTGTTCAACGACGGCATCGACGCGGCGTTCTGGCGCAAGACGAACGGCAAAATCTACCTGTTCAAGGGCGATCAGTACGTACGCCTTACCGAGACGCAGGTGGACGCTGGCTATCCAAAGTCGATCGCCGGAAACTGGATGGGAATTCCCGGCACGTTCGAGGAGGGAATCGATGCCGTGTTCATGCACTCCGGGACGAACAAGATCTACATGTTCAAGGGCGATAAATACATTCGCCTGACCGGATCGACGATGGATGCCGGCTATCCCAAGCCGATCAAGGGGAATTTCAAGGGACTGCCCGAGCATATGGAAGAAGGCATTCAGTCCGCGTTCTGGCGTGGAAGCAACGACAAGGTTTATTTCTTCGCCAGGCATCCGCGCCGCACGCTCACCGATTATGTCCGTTTCAGCGATATCACGCAGACGGTGGATGCCGGATATCCGCGGTACGTCGGCGGACTAGACAAGGCGGGCGCCGAGGCGCTGTGGCGTGATCCGGTGCAGGCGGAACTCGGCGTGGCCTCGGGCGAGGAAGGGTACAAGGAGTACGTGGCGGGACTGCGCGAGGAGTTCGGCACCGAATGGGGAATCGTCATCTTCATCACCAAGTATCCCGTCGGCTGGGTCGCCTATGCCGGAACGCCGAGGATCGTGATGGCCTGGAGCGACTCACCGAACTTCGATCGCGTGGTCGCCCACGAAACCGGGCACACGTTCGGGGCGCCGGATGAATATGCGTCCAGCAAGTGCAACTGCGCCGACGAGTTCGGCCGCTTCTTCCGCGCCGCGAACGGCAATTGCAAGCTGTGCGCGACTGCGATTTCTATGGACGACGGTTACCCGAAGGGGATCGCCGGCAGTTGGAGCGGGTTGCCGGCGAGCTTCCAGAGCGGACTCGATGCGGCGTTGTGGCGTGAGGACAACAAGAAGGCCTACTTCTTCAAGGGGAATGAGTACGTCCGCCTCTCCGGCACGACGGCCGACGCCGGCTATCCGAAGCCGATTGCGGGCAACTGGAACGGCCTGCCGGCGAGTTTCGAGAGCGGCATCGACGCGGCTTGCTGGCGCAAGACGAACAACAAAATCTACCTGTTCAAGGGAAACCAGTACGTTCGATTGTCTGGCACGACGGTCGACGCCGGGTATCCGAAGCCGATCGCGGGTAATTGGAAGGATCTGCCGGCGAGCTTTCAGAGCGGGGTAGACGCGGTCGTCTGGCGTGAGAGCAACGACAAGATCTACATGTTCAAGGGGAGCGAGTATGTGCGCATCACCGATACGACGATGGACGCCGGCTATCCGCGACCGATCGCGGGCAACTGGAAGGGGTTGCCCGCGTCGTTCACGAACGGCATCAGCGCCGGGTTCACGCACCGCGAACGCAAGGCCATGTACCTGTTCGACGGGAGTCAGTTTGTCAGGATGAGCGACGGGGTTCCCTGCCTGATGTCGTCCAACAGCTCGGCGCTGTGCTCCTTTACGCCGCTGCACTTTGGCTGGGGCGCCTTCCTCTCGAAGATCGACGCCGCCGTCTGGCGCAAGGATAACGACCATGCGTACCTGTTCAGCGGCGAGTGGTATGTGCGATATTCAAACATCAGCAACGGTATCGACGAGGGATACCCGAAGAAGATCGCCGGCAACTGGACCGGGCTGCCGAGCGAATTCCTTTCCAACCTCGACGCCGCGCTCTATCGTGACTCCAACAACAAGCTCTACCTGTTCAAGGGGAGCAAGTATGTTCGGATGACGGGCTCGGCGATGGACGAGGGCTATCCGAAGCCGATTGCCGGCAACTGGAACGGACTGCCGGTGAGTTTCCAGCAGGGGATCGACGCCGCCTTCCTACGCGAATCCAATGGCAAGATCTATCTCTTCAAAGGCGATCAGTATGTACGGTTGACCGAGACAACGGTGGACCCCGGCTACCCGAAGCCGATCGCCGGCAATTGGACCGGGCTGCCGAGTTCGTTCAACGACGGCATCGACGCGGCTTTGATGCGCTGGGATATGCACCAGATCTACTTCTTCCGGAATCGCCAATACGTCCGCTATACCAACGTGGAAAACGGCATCGATCCCGGATATCCGAACTGGATCGACAAGAACTGGATGCCCTTTCCGACCTGATCGAGCTGGCGGAGTATGGCGTTCCTGATATCCGCGTGCCTCGATCGGTGAGGCACGCGGTTGCGCGGGATCGTTGCCTGTTGGTGTTGGTCGTGCGCAGACGAGAGGCGGCGGCTACCAAGCCGGATCGGCTCGCGGTGGGGGCGGCCTGGTCAAGCCTGCTGCCCGGTCTGCGTCACGTCCCGACGTTCGCCGCCATGACGGGCGCGACATCGCTTCCCTTTTACTCGATCAACGTGCCACCTGTCCTGCAGGGCGTGGATTTTTCGGATCACCGGAGCTCTGCATACTGGCAACGCCCTGCGTCGTCGCGGCGACTTGTTCCGCATCCTTCCGCGCCTCACTCAGGCTGTCACGGATCGCGGCGAGGTCGGCACCAAGCTGTGCGCGGCTGCTGCGCGTTTCGGCCAGCTGCTAACGCGCTTCGGCCACGCGCTGTTGTGCGTCCCGAGAGAGACCTTCGATCTCCGAGCCGGTGATCTCGAGCTGGACGATCGGTATCCCACTCCAGTGCTCGTTGCCTGTCAAAGGCATGGGTCCGTTCGTAACGGCTTCCATCTCGGCCAACAGACGGGGCGCAGCAAGCCGCTCCTCGGCGCGACGCTGCACCGCGACCCGGTCGGCGATGGCGATGTCCAGCAGCTGTTGCGCCTGTTTGAGGCGTTCCAAAGCGGCATCACCGGTTGCCGGGTCGAGCTTGTTTTCGCTACTCAGTGTGGCCGAGCGATTGGCTACCTCTCCCTTGAGTGATCTCAGTGCCTCAAGCTTGCGGTTGACGGCACTGTCTGCTGCGCTTGTCAGGCCAATAAGAGGACAGCGACAGAAGTAGGCAGCACGTTAGCCGTTTCAGCAAAGTCCTGGCCATACGTTTCATCGCGTCGTTTCCTCCATGGTCATTGCGAACGCAATCAATCTACGGGTGGCTTCGCCGGCTGGAAGTAGGACTTGGCCCGAACATTTCACGAGGAGGGATCGTCGGAACGGCTGCAAGGCGCGCCAATTACAGGTGCCTGGACGGATTTGGAGGGGTTCCGCCGATGCCAGATTTTAGCTTCGGACGTCCTGGGCGCCCGGTGGTTGAACCTCGAATCCGCAGTTGGCCGCTTGCCATTGCCTTGAAGCCTCATGAATCCACGCTGTATTGTCCTGACCACAGGTCATCACCAGGGAGAGTCCGCTACGTCCTCGTTGGCGCGGCCCCGGCCGGGCCGTCGACTTTGTCGGTTATCCATATAGGCACGAGCCTGCCGCGTCGTCGCTTCGCGCCCGCAATCCGCCCAACCGCACCAACGGGCACCTCCAACTGCGGTTTCCAGGATGAAATATCCGGGCTCAGCGATCGCGTGTGGCTCGCCGCCCCAGAAACGGAGCAGGTGGAGCCCCGGCTCCAGCGACAGCCGCATCTCCGCAAATACGATCCGGTCGTACAAGAAGTCGACACAGTAGCCGGCGAAGTGAGAACCCGTAGCACCTGTGCGCGGACGGCCTCACGAATATTATCAGCAGCTGGGTGCATACGCCCAATATGGCAGCCGACGAAAACTGTCCGCTACATCCGCGGCTTGCCGACCACTCCGGAGGCGAGCAGCTCGCTCGCCATGCGGTCCGCATCGCGCCGCGCGTGTGCGAAGAAACGCTTGAAGCCCCGGCAGAGGTAGTTGAGGCCCGGCTCTCCATCGGGTGTGCGCAGCAGCCGGTTCTTCGGGCACTCACCCCTGCAGTCCGTGAGGTAGGTGCACTCCCGGCAGAACTTCGGCAGCGTCTCCGATTTGGCGTAGCCGAACTTCACTTGCTCCGGCGAGAACACCATGTCACCCAGCGACCGCTCGCGGATGCTGCCGAGGCGGTACTCGGGGTAAACGTAATGGTCGCAGGAGTAGACGCCGCCGTCGTGCTCGATCGCCACCCCCTTGCCGCACGTCTCGGCGTGCACGCAGGTCTGGGCCGGCATTCCCATGCGCTGCACCACCAGCGTCTCGCAATGTGTGACGTACGCCTTGCCGAGGTCGCGGGAGAGCCACTCGTCCCAGATCTTGGAGAGGAAGTAGCCGTACTCCTCAGGGTCCACAGACCACGGGGTGACGACCGAATCCGGATGGCTCGGCTTTGCCTCGGGAGTACCCACGATCGGCAGGAGTGAAAGATCCCTCGCCTGCGGCGCTGCGGATTCGAAGTCGCGGGGTTCGACGATCGGGATGAACTGGAGGTAGGTCGATCCAAGTTCCCGCCGCAGAAAGCGATAGACGTCGAGCGGCCGCGAGGCGTTGAAGCGGTGCACGCAGGTGAGGGTATTGATTGGCACGCCGTGTCGTTTCAGAACCTCCCACCCGCGCATCACGTCGTCGAACGACGGCTGGTCGCGCTTGGTTGGGCGCATCGCATCGTGCACGTCCTTCGGGCCGTCGACCGACAGGCCTACGAGGAAGTTGTGCCGCTTGAGGAAGCGCCCCCAGTCGTCGTCGAGCAGCGTACCGTTGGTCTGCAGGTCGTTGGAGATCCTCTGACCGGGCTTGGCGTACCTCTTCTCGAACGCGACGACTTTCTCGAAGAACTCGACGCCCATCAGTGTCGGCTCACCGCCCTGCCACGAGAACACGACCTCGTCGCCGGTCACGCTCGCGACATAGTCGCGGACGAAGGTCTCAAGCACGTCGTCCCGCATGTGCCCTGGCCCGGGGCCGCCCTTGAGCTTCTCCTTGCTGAGGTAGAAGCAGTACCGGCAGTCGAGGTTGCAGGCAGAGCCGGCCGGCTTGGCCATGACGTGGAAGCGCCGCGTGGCCCGATCGCCGAGCCACTGCGGAACGTGGTACTTGTCGGCGGGAGACGGGTCGTCGGGTGTGGTCACGGCAGTCGGCGGATAGTGATGGGCAGCGGCGGGGACAGACTATGGCATCGCCTTCGGCGCAAACCCCCTGACCGCCGCGAGACGCTGCGCGAGCTGTACGGCCCACCTGTCGAACGCGTTCCTCGCGTACGACCACTGCTGGAAGGCGTTCATGTACCCGCTCGCCCAGGTCTGGGCTGCGCCGACCGCGCCCGAGTTCATATTACGGGTCACCAGCACGCCCGGCCCCGGCTGGTCTACGATAGCCATCTGTTGCTTGAGGGGAGAGTTCTTTCACTGTGATCTCCCTGATGTCTGACCCCTGCTCGAACAAGGCGGAACCGGCAGGAATAGCACGCCGGCCACCGCACGTTTCGGCCCGTGCTACTCACGCTGGGCCATCTCCTTCATCGCGGCCTCGAGCCTCTTCACGTCAGCCGGCGAGAGCTGCGGCCGATCGACCTTGATGGTCAGCTTGTTTAGCTTCGCGTTCAAGGCGAAGGGCGGCCGGTAGTCGTCGTCGTTCACGCCGGTGAGAGTGTCGGAGCCGACGTCGAAGCTCTCGTCCCACTGCAGAATCATCGGCAGGGTGCGTTTCATCGGCTTGCTGTCTACCGCCTTGCCATTGACCTTCAGGGTCCCGACGCCGGGCTGGCCGAGCCCGCTGAAATCGTTGAACGCCAGCGTGGCAGCGCCGAGACCCTGGTACTTGAACTCGAACTCGACCGTGTGGCGTCCGGGCGGCAACGCGTCGGATGCCTCCCACTTCAGGCGCTCGAGGTCCACCAGGTTCCACAGGAATACGGGCTTGCCCTTGAGCAGGTAGAAGCCGTAGCCAGCGAAGCGCCCGCCTGAGGTCACAATCATTCCTTCAGCCCCGCCCGGCGGCACCTCGATGTCGGCCGTGAAGACATACGAGGCGTTGAGGATGTTCGGCGAGTCACCCTGCGGCAGCCCGACCATTGGCCGGGTGTAGACGAACTCGGTACGCCCCGCGGTGATGTTCGGACGTGGAGCGACGATGCGCCCGGCGACCGACGCGTCCATCGGAAACACCCCATACTTCTTCGCCTCCGCGACGAACTTCTGCTTGAGCTCGCGTACTTTCTCGGGGTGCTTCTTCGCGAGGTCCTCGGTCTGGCTGAAGTCCTTGTTCAGGTTGTAGAGCTCAAGCACCTGTTTGTTCAGCGGGTCCGGGTTCGCCGGTCCGAAGGCCTGCCACGGGGCGCGGTTGACCTTGGTGCTGAGGAACCAGCCGTCGTCGAAGAGCGCCCACTGCCCCATCATCTCGAAGTATTGGGTCTTGTGCTGCGACAGCGCGCTGGCGTTCTTCGCGTCGAAGGTGTAAACGAAACTCGTGCCCTCGATGGGCGCCTGCTTGATGCCGTCCACGATCTGCGGCGCCTTGATGCCGCTCGCCTCGAGGATTGTGGGCACCACGTCGATCACGTGCACGAACTGTTCGCGTAGCCCGCCCTTGTCCTTGATTCGTGCTGGCCACGAAACCACCATGTTCTGGTTGATGCCGCCCAGCGCCGAGGCGTTCTGCTTGAACCAGGAGAACGGAGTGTCAAACGCCCATGACCAGCCAGCCGACATGTGATTGTAAGTGGCTTCTGTTCCCCACGCGTCGTAGAACTTGAGTTGCACTTCGGGCGGCAGCTGGTTCAAGCCGTTGAAGAACGCGACCTCGTTGGGCGTGCCGAGCGGCCCGCCCTCGGCGGACGTGCCGTTGTCGCCATTGATGTAGATGATCAGGGCGTCGTCCCCGGCGAGCTTCCTGAACTGGTCGACGACGCGCCCGATCTCATGGTCGTTGTAGGCGACATAGGCCGCGAAAATCTCGACCTGGCGAATGAATAGCTTCTTCTCGTCGGCGGTGAGCTCGCCCCAGGGCTTGAGAATGTCCTTCGGCCACGGCGCAAGCGCGGTGTCCTTGGGGATGACGCCCAACCGTTTCTGGTTCTCGAAGATGCGCTCACGCAGCTTCTCGTAGCCGTCGTCGAAGAGCTTCAGGGCGCGAATCCTGTCCACCCATTCCTTTGTCGGGTGATGCGGCGCATGCGTGGCACCCGGCGCATACTTGATGAAGATCGGCTTCGACGGATCGATCTGGCGCATCCGCGTCATGTAGTCGATGGCGTCGTCGGCCATGGCCGTGACCAGGTTCCAAGTGCCCGGCGCCTTGCCCTCAAACGGAAAGATCTGCGTCGTATTGCGGAACAGGTTGGGCTGCCACTGGTTGGCGTCACCGCCGACGAAGCCGTAGAAGTACTCGAAGCCCATGCCCGTCGGCCACTGGTCGAACGGTCCGGCCTGGCTCGCCGCGAAGGCTGGCGTGTTGTGGTTCTTGCCGAACCAAGAGGTCGCGTAGCCATTGTCCTTCAGGATACGTCCGATCGTGGCCTTGTCGCGGCCGATGATGCTGTTGTAGCCGGGGAAGCCGGTGGACTGCTCGGAGATCACGCCGAAGCCCGCCGAGTGGTGGTTGCGTCCCGTGATCAGGGCGGCCCGCGTCGGCGACGAGAGCGCCGTGGAGAACACGCGGTTGTAGCGTAGGCCTTCGGCCGCCAGACTGTCCATGGTCGGCGTCGGGATGACGCCGCCGAAGGTGCTTGGCACCCCAAAGCCCGCGTCGTCGGTGATGATGAGCAGCACGTTGGGCGCACCCTGGGGCGGCACGACGCGCGGCGGCCACCAAGCCTTCGATTGCAGCGCGCTCTCGTGGATCACGCCGCCAAACTTCGGGTCGGGCGGCGGCAGCTGCGTATTCGGAATCGTCGTCGTGGCGCTCGGCGCGCCGGGCGTGCCCGTGACCTGCTGCGCGAAGGCAGTGGCAGCGGCCACTCCCCAGATGGCTGCGAACGTCGCGGCGATAGCGGTTTGCCTGTGCTTGACCATGCGATTCCCTTCAACTAGACGACCAGACCGTGAACACTCGCTGTCGCCGGCCACGACGCTCCGACCAACGCTGACACGCTCGGATCATCCTGGTCTGACAGCACCCTGCGCCCGACGAGAGCAACCGAACGTGCTCCCGACGGGCTGACGAAGGATAGGAAATCCACTCCCGATCGAGTAAGTATCGTCGCTCCCACAACTCATCGTCAACCGGGAGTCCTCGCCGGGTGCGATGCAAGGTGCCTAGCGCATGCAAAGGCCCGCCTGGAGGCGATCACCAGCCGTCCCCTGCTGCTCGCCGGTGTCGCCCGCCTGACTCAGCACGCCGCCCAATCCCGCCCTGCTGCTGACCTTTTCCCATGCGGCAGGGGATCAGATCTATCGTGAGATCAAGCGCCGCACCCGCGTCGCTTCGATCTTCCCGAATACCGCATCCTGTCTGCGCCTTATTTCCGCCTTGCGCGAAAGACGGCGAGGAATGGATGACCGGCAAGGTCTATCTCCATTTGAAACACCGAACTCGACATCCCAAGGGAATCGCCTGCGAACTCTTACAAAGGGTTGCACAACCTCCGCCATGACGGACGCGATATCGCTTCCCGTCTACTCCATCAACGTGCCACCTCCTGCGAGGTGTGGATCTTCCGGATCACCCAAGCTGCTGGAACGAGGGCATGCCGGCGATCATGGTCACCGACGCACCCTTCATGCGGAACAAGAACTGTCACGCGTACAGCGACACCTTGGACAGACCGGACCACCACCGCATCGCAAGGACCGTTCAGAGGCTCTACGCCTTTGCGCAGTTGCGCGGATAGACCTGGCAGGCGTCGTTAGACCGCGGGCGCGGAAATGTTCAGCCGCGCGGCGCGTTTGCTCTGCGCACGCCGCACGCTCGGCGAGCCCGATTCGCCCCGGCCGCCGCTCGGACCGGAGGCTGCGCGGCCGGGCGCCGTACGACGGGTAGGCGGTGACTCAGCTCACGGGCCGGTAGCGCGCCAGCCAATGAGCATATGGTGCGGGCAGAACCCAGGCGGCGCGGTCCACCTTGAGTTTGAGCGCGGCATGGTACGGCCAGTGCGGATTCGCCAGGTGAGCCCGACCGACCATCACCAGATCCAGTTGTCCTGTAGCGACCGTACTCTCGGCAGTTTCCGGAGCATCGATGCTCCAGGCCGCAGCGACCGGAATGCCGGCCTGACGACGGACCTGGCCGGCAATCGGGGCGAGGAAGGCCGGGGCCCAGGGGATGTTCGCCTGCAGTGTCGAGAAGCCGACGCTGACGCTGAGCAGATCCAGCCCGCCGCTTTTGAAGGCTTTTGCCAGCGCGATCGACTCGGCGAGTGTTTCCGCGTCGCGACCGTCGTACTCGATGACGCCGAAACGAGCGGTCAGCGGCAAGTGTTCGGGCCACTCCTCGCGTACCGCGGCCAAAGTTTCGAGCAGGAAACGACTGCGATTCTCGGCGCTCCCGCCATACCGGTCTTGGCGCCGGTTGGCGTGTACCGAAAAGAAACTCTGGCCGAGGTAGCCGTGCGCGAAGTGAAGTTCCAGCCATGCGAACCCGGCCTCGCGGGCGCGTCGGGCGGCGGTGCGAAAATCGCCGCGCACCCGCGCAATGTCCTCCTCGCGCATCGCCTGCGGCACTTTGGGAAGGTGAGCACCGAAGGCGATGGCCGACGGCGAGAGCGTCGGCCAGCCGCGTGCGTCGCCGTCCGGGATATGGTCGTCGCCTTCCCACGGACGGTTGGCGCTGGCCTTGCGGCCGGCGTGCCCGATCTGGATGCCGGGCACGGCCCCGGCGGCCCGGATGGCGGCGGCGATCGGTGCCAGCGCTTGGGCCTGAGCGTCGTTCCAGAGCCCGGAGCAGCCGGGAGTAATACGGCCCTCCGGAGAAACGGCCGTCGCTTCGACGATGACCAGGCCGGCGCCGCCACGAGCCAGCCCGCTGTAATGCGCCAGATGCCAGTCGTTCAATACGCCATCGACGGCGGAATACTGGCACATCGGCGGGACGGCGATGCGGTTGCGCAGAGTGACGGATTTCAACTGGAAGGGCGAGAACAGTTCAGACATGGAGCGTTTTCCTTGGCTTGGTTTGGCCCGGTGAGTGTTGAACAGCTCGGTCCGTCGGCGCCTGCGGGCAGCGCCTGACGCAACCGCAAGCTCTTCGGTCTGGCCGGCGTCGCTATCGCGGTCAGGAAGCGGCACTCCACCGCCGCCCGGACATCGTCCGATCGGCCATTTTCGTCGCTGGACGAGCGTGCGGACTATTGTTGCCGACCTCGGCGCAGTGAGCAAGGTCTCCCGGCCATCGGCAGGTCGACGCTGGCCTGTCGCACAGCCTTCTCAGCCAGGCGGTTGGCGCAGCAATGCACGGACCCGGGTATCGGTCATCACGAACAGCGGAGCGCCATGGCGCGACCGGCGGGAACAGCGGCGGCGACGCGCCGAGTGGTGCCTGCATTCGACCCCGGCCGGCGGCCTCCGGCAGACGTCTGGCGCGCCTTCGGAAGTGCGCTTTGAGAATGCAATTTCAACTGCGAGACAACGATATACAGATCAAAAAAAAGAATTCCGACGACGACAAGTCCTTAATTGACATGATCCATAAGAATGCGTATCGAGCGCAAATTGCGTTTGAACGACAACCCGCCGCGTGCTCGAATGGCCTATCGTAATCAGGCCCGAGTGGAAACATGGCGGAAGACGTGATCTATGAAAAATCGGACGGCATCGCGCGCATCACGCTCAATCGCCCGCAGGCGATGAATGCCCTCGACGATTCGCTGAATGCGGCGCTCGACGGCATCTGGCAGGACTTTGCCGCCGATGCGAGCCTCGATGTCGCCATCCTGAGCGGCGCCGGACGCGCGTTCTGTGCTGGCGCCGACCTGAAGACCTGGATTCCGAAATGGGAACACGCCAACCTGTGGGATCTGCGGCGCAATGCGGCATTCGGCATCGCCGGCGGCATCACGCGCGGCCAACACCGGCTGGCCAAGCCGGTCATCGCGGCGATCGGCGGTGGCGCCTACGGTGGCGGTTTCGAACTGGCGCTCGCTTGCGACATCCGTCTCGCGTCGGACACCGCGCGCTTCGGTGTGTTCGAGGTCAGGCAGGGAATCCATCAAGGCGACGGCGGGCTGGCACGACTGGTCGCCATCGCCGGCATCGGCGTCGCGCTCGACCTGACCCTGACCGGGCGTGAGATCGACGCCGCCGAAGCGCATCGCTTGCGCCTGGTGAGCGCCGTCGTCGCCCCCCAGGAACTCGCCGCCACCGCGCTGGACTGGGCGCAGCGGATACGCAGCAACGGCCAGCGGGCAGTGCGCTCGGCCAAGGAAACGGTGCTCGATCTGATCGGTCGGCCGCTCGACGACGCTCTGCGCCTGGAAGCGATCAATGCCTACTCCTGCATCGGCGACTTCACGGAGGTGGGCAGGCGGCTGGCGCAGTTTCGGCAGCCGCGTTCGGAAGGAAAATCGGAATGAGCGAAAATGGAATGCCGATCGCCAACCTGGACGCGCTCGAATGGGTGGTCCAGAAGCACGGCGAGCGCTTCGAAGCCGCGATGGCGCAGATCGGTCCGCGCATCGGAGCGCGCAAACTGGGCGCCCGCCTGTGTGTCGTGCCGCCCGGCAAGGCGGCATGGCCCTACCACGCGCATGTGGTCAACGAGGAGATGATCTTCGTCCTTGCCGGCCAGGGCAGGCTGCGTCTTGGCGAACGCGAACTGCCGCTGCGCGTCGGCGATGTCGTGGCGCTGCCGCCGGGCGGCGTCGAAACCGCGCACCAAGTCGTCAACTCCTCCTCGTCCGAGGCGCTGCGCTACCTGTGCGTGTCGACCATGGAAGCGCCGGACATCGGCCTCTACCCGGATTCCGACAAGTTCTTCGTCCTCGCCGGGTCGCCTCCCGGCGGCGACAAGGACCAGCGAAGCTTCTCGCACATCGGCCGTCTGGCCGACAGCGTCGCTTACTGGGACGGCGAGGATTGAACGCCCGCCGACCGGAAGATACCGCGTCTCCGCCACACAAGTAAAAGGAAACAGGCATGTATCAGGCACCGCGCATCGCCCTCGTCCTGTCGCTGGCCGCCGCCGGTACGGTCATCGGGGAGCCGATGGGCATCGAAAGCAGGAGCTACCAATGGTATGCGCCGGACACCGAGAGGTTCCAGGCACTTAAACTGCCGGGCAATGCCAAGGCGGGTCAGGCCGATTACGAAGCCTTGTGCGCAACCTGCCACCTGGCGAGCGGCGCCGGCCTCCCCGACGGCAGCGTTCCGCGCCTCGCCGGCCAGCATTCGACCGTCCTCGTCAAGCAGCTGGCCGACATTCGTTCCGGTTTGCGTGACAACCCGACCATGTATCCGTACGCCAAACGATTGGCCAGCGCGCAGGCACTGGCCGACGTCGCCGCCTATATCGAAACGCTCTGTGTGCCGCGCGACACCGGACGCTACGAAGGTCCGGAAGCGGCCAGTCTGGTGGCTTACGGCAAAATGCTCTACGACAAGGATTGCGTCCAGTGCCACCGTGCCAACGGCGACGGCGCCAAAGAAAGACTCTACCCGCTGATCGCCGGCCAGCACTACGCCTACCTGCTGCGTCAGATGCGCCAGATACGTGACGGAACGCGCCGCAACAGCCATCCGGACATGGTGCGCGTCATCGCCAGGTACGACAACGCTCAGTTGATCGCCATCGCAGCCTACCAGGCGGCCTTGACCAGCAGCTTGCGGCAATGGTCCGTGAAGCCCCGCTTCTGCCAGCCCTCCTCCTGACCATCGCTGCCCGCGCGGCTAGCTAAGCGGCGAGCCGTCACCGGATCGCCCTTGCCCGAAGGCCGATCGCCGACCAGTCGCTGGTGGCGCTTGACAGCGCCGACCGGGCCGGAGATACTCCGGCCCGGTCGGCGCCGTGACTTCCGCGCGCCCTACCGTCTGCCTCGCCCTCCTCCCCTGTCGTCGCCGGATCCGGCCGTCCGCTCGCCAGCCGGCAGCCTGCGGCTTCCGGCGCGTGCGCTACCTTGTCCGGGAAGATGCCGGGCGCTCATTATTGGTGATTTTCCTCCTTGCCCATGACTCCGATCTTTCTTTACGACACCACCCTGCGTGACGGTTCGCAGCGCGAGGACATCTCGCTGTCCGTCGAAGACAAACTGGCCATCGCGCAGCGCCTGGCGAGCTTCGGCATGCACTACATCGAATGCGGCTGGCCGGGTTCCAACCCCAAGGACGCCGACTTCTTTGCCCGCGCCATCCGCCTCGATCTGCCGGCGCGGCTTGCGGCCTTCGGCCGCACGCGCAACGCCAACGGATCGTGTGACGAGGACAGCAACCTGCACGCCCTGGTCGTCGCCGGTACGCCGGTAGTCACTCTGGTCGGCAAGGCCTGGGACTACCACGTCACGCAGGTGCTGTCGACGACGCTCGAGGAAAACCTGGCGATGATTCGCGACAGCGTCGCCTGGATGAAAGCGCGGGGCAAGGAAGTGGTTTTCGACGCCGAGCATTTCTACGACGGGTTTCTGGCCAACCCGGACTACGCCTTGGCGACGCTGCGCGCGGCGGCCGACGGCGGCGCCGATTGGCTGGTGCTCTGCGAAACCAACGGCGGCAAACTGCCCTGGGAAATGGAGTCGATCACGCGCGCCGTCGCCGAACGGCTGTCCGACTCGCGGATCGGCGTGCATTGCCACAACGACACCGGCTGCGGCGTCGCCAACTCGCTGGCGGCGGTGCGCTCCGGGGCGACCATGGTACAGGGGACGATCAACGGCTATGGGGAACGCGTCGGCAACGCCGATTTGGTGACCATCCTGCCCAATCTGCAACTGAAGATGGGCTACCCGGTGCTGCCGGACGATCGCCTGCGCGACCTGACCACGCTGTCGCGCTACGTCGCCGAAGTGGCGAACCTCAAGCACAACGATCACCAGCCTTATACGGGTCATTCCGCCTTCGCGCACAAGGGTGGCATCCATGTCGCGGCGATTCTGAAATCCCCCGACACTTACCAGCACATCGACCCTGAGCGGGTGGGCAATGTGATGCGCTCGGTGACCTCGGAGCTGTCCGGCCGCGGCAACATCGTCCTGCAAGCGCGCCGCATGGGGCTGGACCTCGACAACGAGGCGGCGCAGCACGTGCTCGGCCAGATCAAGCACCTGGAGCACGAGGGCTTCACTTTCGAGGCCGCCGAAGCGAGTGTCGAACTGATGTTCCACCGCCTGAGCCCGACCTACCGCCGGCCCTTCGAACTGCTCGATTACTTCGCCATCACCGAACGGCGGCATGGCCGCGGACTGGTCGCCGAGGCGACGGTCAAGGTCAAGGTCGGCCAGACGGTGAAATTCACCGCCGCCGAAGGCAACGGTCCGGTCAACGCGCTCGCCACCGCACTACAGGAAGCTCTGGTCGACGACTATCCGGTTCTACGCACGGTCCGCCTCGCCGACTACAAGGTGCGCATCCTCGGCGGTGCCGCCGGAACGGCCGCCAACACCCGTGTGCTGATCGACTTCCAGAGCGGAACGGAAGCCTGGACGACGGTCGGCGCCAACGCCAACATCATCGACGCCAGCTGGCGCGCGCTCTCCGACAGCATGGAGTACGCGCTGATCCGCCTGGCAAGAGTAGGCTGAGAAAGGCGGAATTCGGGCGACCAAGGTCGGCGAAATACGATAATCTACGTTTTTTTTTGGCGCTGGCAGAACAATCATGGCACGCACGCTCTACGACAAACTCTGGGACGCGCACGTCGTCCACCAGGAAGAAAATGGCACGGCGCTGATCTATATCGACCGCCACCTGGTACACGAAGTCACCAGCCCGCAGGCTTTCGAAGGACTCAAGCTGGCAGGCCGCCGGTTGTGGCAGGCGAAGACGGTGCTCGCCACACCGGACCACAACGTGCCGACCACCGATCGTGCGGCCGGCATCGTCGATCCGGTTTCGCGCACTCAGGTGGAAACGCTCGACGCCAATTGCGCCGAGTTCGGGCTCAACGAGTTCCGCATGGACGACAGTCGCCAGGGAATCGTCCACGTCATCGGCCCCGAGCAGGGCTTCACGCTGCCCGGAGCGACGCTCGTCTGTGGCGATTCGCACACCAGCACGCACGGCGCTTTCGCCGCGCTGGCCTTCGGTATCGGCACTTCGGAAGTCGAGCAGGTGCTGGCGACGCAATGTCTGTGGCAAAAGAAATCGAAGTCGATGCTGGTCAACGTGAACGGCGACCTGCCGCTCGGCGTCACCGCCAAGGATCTTGCCCTGGCGATCATCGGCCGCATCGGCACCGCCGGCGGCAACGGTTACGCCATCGAGTTCGGCGGCAGCACGATACGCGCGCTGTCGATGGAAGGCCGCATGACGCTGTGCAACATGGCGATCGAGGCCGGCGCGCGAGCCGGCATGGTAGCCGCCGACGAGAAGACCATCGCCTACGTCGAAGGCCGACCGCAGGCGCCGAAGGGTGTCCACTGGCAGCAGGCGGTGGCCTACTGGCGCAGCCTGCACTCGGACGACGGCGCTCCTTTCGATGCGGTTCTCGAATTCGACGGCGCGGCGATCAAGCCGCAAGTGACCTGGGGGACCTCACCCGAAATGGTTCTGTCGGTCGAAGACCGCGTGCCAAACCCGGCCGACGCGCCGAGCGCGGTGAAGAAGGCCGACTGGGAACGGGCGCTGGCCTACATGGGCTTGGCCGCCGGCACGCCGATAGGTGAGATTTCGATCGACAAGGCTTTCATCGGATCATGCACCAATTCGCGCATCGAAGACCTGCGCGAAGCGGCCGCCGTCGCACGCTGGGCGGTCTCCCAGGGACGCCGCGTCGCCGACACGGTCAGGCTGGCGATCGTCGTTCCCGGCTCCGGCCTGGTCAAGGCGCAAGCCGAAGCGGAAGGCCTAGACCAGGACTTCCGCGCCGCCGGTTTCGAATGGCGCGAGCCGGGCTGCTCGATGTGTCTGGCGATGAACGCCGACCGGCTGGAACCCGGCGAGCGTTGCGCTTCGACGTCGAATCGCAACTTCGAAGGGCGCCAGGGACAGGGCGGCCGCACGCACCTGGTGTCACCGGCGATGGCCGCAGCAGCGGCAGTCTTCGGCCATTTCGTGGACATCCGCGGCCTGCACGGCGCGGCGCAGCGATGAGCCGGCGAGCGGGCAGCCGCACGGCCGCCGTCGCTGACCGCCCTGCCCTAGCCGGCGCCGAGGAATTTCAGTGGGCTGGCGTGACCAGCCGGAAGGACGACCAATGAAACCATTCACCACCTTGCAGGGCCTGGTCGCCCCGCTCGACCGCGCCAACGTCGATACCGACGCCATCATCCCCAAGCAGTTTCTCAAATCGATCAAGCGCTCCGGCTTCGGTCCCAACGCTTTCGACGAATGGCGCTATCTCGATCGCGGCGAACCGGACCGTGATTGCTCGGCGCGTCCGCTGAATCCGGATTTCGTCCTCAATCAAGCGCGCTACCGGGGCGCCTCGATCCTGCTCGCGCGCGAGAACTTCGGCTGTGGCTCGAGCCGCGAGCATGCGCCGTGGGCGCTCGAGGACTTCGGCTTCCGGGCCATCATCGCCCCGAGCTTTGCCGACATCTTCTTCAACAACTGCTTCAAGAACGGTATCCTGCCGATCGTGCTGGCGGCCGACGTGGTCGATCGCCTGTTCCGCGAAACCGAAGCGCAGGAAGGCTATCGGCTGACCATCGATCTTGCCGCACAAACCGTGACCACTCCGGCCGGCGAGGTGATTCGCTTCGCCGTCGATGGCGAGAGCAAGCACCGCCTGTTCAATGGCCTCGACGACATCGGTCTGACCCTGTTGCACACCGACCGGATCAAAGCCTATGAGGAGCGTCGCCGGGCCGAAGCCGCGTGGCTTTTCCAGGCATGAAGCACGTCATCTGGGTCATGTGGCCGGCCTTCATCGCTGCCGGAATCGCCGAAACGCTGTTCTTCACGATGATCGATCCGCGCCAGTTGTACCTCTTCGGCGAACTCGTCGAATGGTCGCCGACGGCGACCTATTCGACGGGTTTCCTGCTCTTCTGGCTAATCTGCATGTGCTCCAGCCTGATGACCTATTTCATGATGCCGCAAGCGGCCAAGGACGCGCTCAAGCGCGCCGCCGGCGAGCGCGACGATCTGGCGCGGCCCCGGCGTCGCGAACCGGGCGAGCGCCTTTAGCTTTCGGCCAGGACGCGACGAGCCAAGGCAGTCCCCCGCGTGTCGCCGTGACCGGTTTCGAAGGCAACTCGAAACCGCCCAGCCCGCCCCAGGCTTGATGGTGTCGAAGCCGCTTTCCGGGTGTTCTCCCGGCCACCAGACGCCTTCGTCGGAGACCGGAAGCGGTGGCGTAAGTGAGAACAGCCGGCAGTTGCCGTTGCCGCGCCGGAGCGTCGCTACGCCGCGCCACCCGGCCGGGTGGACCACTGCAGACCACCTCCCATCCTTGCCGGGCGTGAAACCCGGCTTGCTCTGTCGCCCGACAAGACGCCGAGTCGGGCCGGCGAGAAGCACATCGCGCACAATAGGCGTGGGCCCAATATACTGCCTACCATCCTGCCCCACGGGCCAGCGGGCTCGGCGCAGGACTGCCGAGCACACATGATTCCGAGGGAGGAGAAATGCGCTTTCTGTCAGTGGTTTCCGTCGCTCTGCTCCTTCTCGCCCCGGTACCCGCTCGGTGCGACGAAATACGGCTCTGCGTACAGGGAAAATCCTTCGTTCCCGGACGTGAGTTCGTCCAGACGCGCCAGATGCGCTTTACAACGGACGGTCCGCCGCTGGGCGATCTTGTCCCTCTGGTCGCCAGTCGAAGCATGCGGGAAAAGCTGTGGCCCGATCTGACCGAGGGCGAAGTCCGAGTCATACCTTTCGACGCCGCGCTATGCGGCCACGAGCCTACCGCCGAACTGACGGTCCACTACCGTGCCGACGATCTCGCCGCCATCGCTCGGGAAGCCACTCGCGGTCCCGCCGAGCAAACGCGCCTGCGCGCTGTGGCCAGGCAAGCGGCGGCCAGTCCCGCGCCACCCAGAGCCGCTCCTCCGGGGACGCTCGACACAGCCAGGCGTCACGACTGGCTACGACTCTATTTCGCCACCAGCCGCCAGACTACGGGTGCCGCCAACGCGGCCAAGGCCTTCGGCAAGGAGCTCAGCAAGGGCCTGCACTTCGGTAGTGTCGAGGTCTCCATTCCCGCCGACCACCGCTGGGCCAGGCTCGAAAGCCCGTCGTTACTGCGCCTCGAGTGGGACGCCGATGCCGACCGGCACGTCGTCCTGGCGCCAGGCTTGACGGCCTTGACGCCCTCCGAGTGGCAGGCTGAATTGGCGCGCCGCGCCGGCGCGTTCGGAAAGCCGGGCGTCCTGCTCTTCGTGCACGGCTTCAACAACTCTTTCGCGGAAGCCGCGCAGCGCGCCGCGCAGTTCGCCTACGACCTGGCTTTCACCGGCCCAACGGTGCTCTACAGTTGGCCCTCGGACGGTCAACTGTTGGCTTACGTGAAAGACGAGGAAGACGCCCGCAACGCCTGGCGGCAGATTGCCGACGTACTCGACCAGCTCAGCCGCCTTGGTCGGGGCGTGCCGGTCTATGTGGTCGCGCACAGCATGGGCAACCGCATCCTCACGCAGGGCCTGGCGGAGCTGCTGCGTCGTCGTCCCAGTGCCCGAGACGCTTTCCGCCAGGTGGTGCTCGCCTCGCCCGACATTGGCCGCGAAGAGTTCCGCCAGCGCTGGGTGTTCGAACTGGCCGCCAGCAACACGCCGCGCTTCACGCTCTACGCCTCGGACCAGGACCTCCCGGTGAGCCTTTCAGCCTGGCTGCATGGCGAGCCGCGGCTGGGTTCCGGGGGGGCCGACATCGCTGTTTTCAACAAGCTCGATTCGATCGACGCGAGCGCCATCACTCGCGAGTGGTTCGGCCTCAGTCACAGCTATTTCGGCGACAACGCCAGCGTGATGAGCGACCTTTTCGTGCTCATCCACCACGGCCTGCCCCCCGACAGACGCCCGCGGCTAAAGCGAGTCGATGGCGGTGCCAAGGGCACCTATTGGGAGTTCAGGCAATGAAGGCTCACCACCATGCCGCCTGTTTCATTCTGCTAGCTATCGTCCACGTCGTCTGGCCGCAGCAAAGCCACGCCGTTGGAGAGTACTTGGATAGTCGGGCCGACGAATTGCTCCGACAGGGTCGCCACAGTGAAGCCGTTGCAGTGGCAACCCGCTCGCTTAAGCTGAACGAGGCACTTCGGGGTCGACGGCACCCCGACACGGCAAGCAGCCTCACCAGGCTGGCCGACATTCTGGAATCGATGCGGCGCTACCAAGAAGCCCTGCCTCTGTACCGCCGGGCCTTGGCAATCCGTGAAAAAGCAGTCGGCCCCGACCATGAGGACACCGTCGAGAGCCTGAACGACCTGGCCGATGTCCTGGAATCGATGAGACGCTACGACGAGTCGCTCGTCCTCTACAGCCGGGTGTTGGCGGTCAGGGAAAGAGTGCTGGGCCCTGATCATCAGGACACCGCCGATAGCCTGGCCAACCTCGCCGGTCTGTATGAATCGATGGGCCGCTACCAAGAGGCACTGCCTTTGTTTCGCCGGGCGTTGACGATTACGGAAGCCGTCCTGGGCCCCGAGCACGCAGACACCGCCGACCGTTTGGACAGCCTGGGCAGACTGTACGCCGCAATGGGCCGCTACGATGAAGCGTTGGCCCAAATCCTCAGAGCGCTCGCGATCAGGGAAAAGGCCCAGTTGTTCGAGGACGAGGATACCGCCGGCACGCTACACAACCTGGCGACGGTCTACCATCAGATGGGCCAGTACGAGGAGGCTCTGGTTTTCTACGGCCGGGCGCTCGCGATCCGACAAAAGGCCGTCGGACCCGACCACCCGGATACCGCTCTCAGCTCGAACAACCTCGCGAATCTGCACCTCGCGCTGGGTCAGGACGACATGGCGCACGAATTCTCGGCCCGGGCGTTGGCGATCACCGAGAAAGCGCTCGGTCCCGATCACCCGGACAACGCCATGCCATTGACCAACCTGGCGGTGGCTTACTTGTCGATGGGGCGGTATGCGGAGGCGCTGCCCTTGTTTCGCCGGGCGCTCGCTGTCAGGGAGAAAGCACTCGGCCCCAATGACCCGAATACCGCGGCAAGTCTGAGCAACCTCGCGCTATTCCATGATTCGATCGGCCAGTACGACGAGGCACGGCGCTTATCCGCCCGGGCGCTCGCGATTATTCAACAGGCCCTCGGCCCGCAACACCCCAACACCGCCGATGCCCTGTTGAATGTGGCCCTTCGATCGAAGGATCATGACCTGGAGGCGCGTAAGCAGGCCGCGCTTGCGCTGGCGATACACGAGAAGACTCTCGGGCCAGCCCATCCGAACACGGCCCGCAGCCTGACGCTCGTGGCGCTTCTTCACCGAGGGGCCGGGCGGGACGACGAGAACCTGCGCCTGTTTCTCCGAGCGCTCGCGATCAACCAAAATGCCTTTGGGCCGGATCACGCGGCGACCGCCCGAAGTTTGATTCCTCTGGCCAATGCCTACTTCCACCTCGGTCGGCACGACGAGGTGCTGCCTTTGCTCAGGCGCGGATTTCGTCTCGTTTCGCTGGCCAGCGTCGGGAACCCGGCCCAGGCCGAGAATGCCATCGAGACACGCGCCGTATTCGCGGTTCTGCTGGGCTATTGGCTCGAGCGACGGGGCGGCGAGGCGGCCCTTGACGAGGCCATCTTCTTCCTCAAGCTCGCGGTCAACACCCTCCAGCGGCTTCGGACCGGCACGCGTGGTCTTGAGCAGGCGATGCGCGACTCGTTCACGCGCAAGGTGGAGGATGTCTATAGCGACCTCGCGCGCCTGCTGGTCAAGCGAGGACGAATTGCCGAGGCGGAACGGGTGTTGCTGATGCTCAAGGAGGCCGAACTGACCGACTTCCTGCGCCGCCATGGTACGGGTACCCGAGGCAGCCGGGACGATCTGGCCTGGACGTCGGAAGAGCAAGCCTACCGGGAGGAACTCGACCAGCTTGCCAGTCGATGGCGTGCCTACGTCCGCGAACGCCGCAATGCCGAAGCCCGGGTCAAGGGCGAGCGGATCAGCGCCGACGATCCGCAAGTCACCGACCTCGACGCACAGCGAAACCAACTGGAACAGGTCACGGCCAACGTCCTCGCCGATGCCGCGGCACGTTTCGCGGCTGCGAGCCGCCAGGCTTACGAGAAACGGCTCGCATCGTTCGACATGGCGCGCACGGGCCTGTCGCAAAAGCTCGACGAAATGCAGCAGCGGGAGAGCGGAGGGCTGCGCACCGCCGGGCTGGTCATGTTGCCCGACCCGCGTGGGCTGATGTTGATCGTCACCACCGGGCAGAACGCTGTGCCGCTCACGCGAGCGGTGACGGAAGGCGAACTGGATCTGCTCGTCGAATCCCTGCGCGAAGCCGTCCAGCAGGGAAAGAACGACTACCGTGAGCCCGCGAAAGCGCTCTACCGCCACCTGATAGCGCCGGCCGAGGAGCAAGTGGGCGAGCAGGCCGCCATTCAACAGTGGGCGATTGTCCCCTACGGCAGTCTGCGCGACCTGCCCTTTGCCGCGCTGATCGACCCGCAGAGCGGTCAGCATCTGATCGAACGTTACGCGCTGGTGACGCTCACCGCCGATGGCGGTGGCAAGTTCGACGGACTGGAAACGGCTCCCCGGAGCCGCTGGCAAGGTGCCGCACTGGGCACCGGGCTGGCCGACGCGGCGTTCGACTACGTCCCCCTGCCCGGAGCCTACCGCGAGGTATGCGGCATCATTCGCGACGCGCAGAGCGCCGGCTGTCAGCCTGGGGAAGGCGTCGTCGCGGGACGACGCTATCTGGATACGCGTTTCACGCCGGAAACCCTGCGCCACCTGATGAGCCCCAGGGGGCCGGGCGGCCCCAACTTCCTGCACATTGCCACTCATTTCAGGCCGGGGAACAAAGACAAGTCAGTCCTTCTTTTCGGCGACGGCAACAAGCTGAGCACTTCCGAGATCTTCGACCCGACCCCGCGGCTTGGACAGTACGACCTGATCGCGCTGTCTGCCTGCGACTCCGGAACCACCGTGGCGGGGATGGAATCGCTCGGCGCGGCATTTCGCGCCAGCGGCGCCAAGGCCGTACTGGCAACGCTCTGGTCGGTCAAGGACGTTGGCGCCGCCCCGCTGATGATCGAGTTCTACCGCCAGCGTGGCGAGCAGCGGCTGATGAGCAAGGCGGAAGCCTTACGCGAAGCGCAGTTGGCGATGCTCAGGGGCCACCTGAAGAGCCAGGATGGGGAATCGGATTTTCGTCACCCCCACTTCTGGGCACCTTACGTGTTGATGGGGAACTGGTTGTGAGAAACGATCTACCCGGGCACGGCGACCGGGAGCCCGCGTCGCTCCAGGAACGGTGGCACACCTTGCCCGCCACCCTTGGCCGCCGGGTCACCGAAAACCTCGTCGGACTGGGCCGCGAAATGCGGCTTTCCTATCTGCCGCCGTTGATGGTCTATCTCGCCGCCGGGGTCTCCGGCCTGACCGGTATCGTCGCCACCTTCTTCGTCAAGGAGTACCTCGGCCTGTCGGCCGCCTTCCTAGCGGCGCTGGGTTTCTGGGCCGGAATTCCCTGGGCGCTGAAAATGCCGCTCGGTCATCTGGTGGACCTGATGTGGCGGCACAAAGCCAAACTGGTGTGGCTCGGCGCCGCGCTGATCGCGCTCAGCCTGCTGATCATGCTCGGTCTGGTCGCCGAGCCGCAGCGCATGCGTGCCGTCATGTCACTCGAGGCCTGGTTCGTTCTGTCCGCCCTGCTCTCGCCGGTGGGCTACGTGCTGCAGGACGTGGTCGCCGACGCCATGACCGTCGAAGCCGTACCCCGCGTCGACGAGCGCGGCAAGCCGCTGGCGCCGGAACTGCGGCGGCGAATGAACACCACCTTGCAGACTCTCGGCCGGGTCGCCATCGTCGGTGGCGGCGTCCTCGTCTCGGTGGCCAACGTTCTTCTGTTCGAGGGCGCCGAAAGCTTGCCGCCGGCCGCCAAGGCGGCGATTTACGTTCAAGTCTATGCCCTTGCGCTGATCGTCCCGGCGCTCTCGGTGGCCGGCGTCGTGCTCGCCGCAGTCATCGAGCGACGACAGCGGCAGCGACTGCGAGCCCGCGGCTTCGCCGAAGCGAAGCTGCGCGAACTGCTCGAGGCGCCGCTCGAACCCGTGGCGCCGAACTGGTGGATCCTCGGCGGCAGCCTGCTGTTCGTCGCCATCAGCCTCACCGTCGGGCTGTCGCAAGCGGCGTTCGGCGAGGAGTTGGTTTTTCTCGCTTCCAGCGCGGTGATCGCCTTTCTGATGAACCGGCTGTTGCGCGAGCTGGACGAAGACTCCCGCCGCACTCTGCTCGGCACCGCGATCGTGATTTTTGTCTTTCGCGCCGTTCCCGGTCCAGGCGCCGGCGCAACCTGGTGGATGATCGACACGCTCGGCTTCGATCAATCCTTCCTCGCCAAGCTCTCGCTGATCGCCAGCGTGCTGACGCTGTTCGGTCTGTTCGCTTTTCGGCGCTTCATGGGCGAACGTTCGATCGCCTACATCGTCGGTTTCCTGACCCTCGCCGGCACGCTGCTCAGCCTGCCGACTCTCGGCATGTACTACGGTCTGCATGAATGGACGGCGGCGCACAGCGGCGGCATCGTCGATGCGCGCTTCATCGCGCTGGTCGACACGGCGCTCGAGTCGCCGCTCGGGCAGATCGCGATGGTACCGATGCTGGCCTGGATCGCCAATTCGGCGCCGGCCAGACTCAAAGCGACCTACTTCGCGGTCATGGCGTCCTTCACCAACCTGGCCTTGTCGGCCTCACAACTGGCGACCCGCCACCTGAACCAGGTGTTCGAAGTCAAACGCGAGCTACGCGACCCGGTGAGCGGCGTTCTCCAGAGCGCGGCCGATTACAGCGAGCTCGGCGCGCTGTTCGCCGTTTCGATCGCACTCGGTCTGCTCCTGCCCTTCGCGGCGATCTGGCTGACGCGACGCCTGCACCTGCGCAGCGCCTGAAACGGCTCCGGGTGTGGGCCCGACGGCAGAGGCGACTCCGCCAGCGCTGCGCCGGCGCCTGCTCGGCGCGGCTATCGAGTCGCTCCCGCCGCCGGCCCCGCGATCGCCGTCGCCCAGGCCTGCGCGGCGGCTTCGAGTCCGCTGGCCGAAAAATGGCAACCGTCGTGCCGATATACGGGATCGAACAGGCGGTCCAGATCCGGTCCCGCGCGGACGCCGGCCAACAGACCCGGCAACTCGCCCTGCGCGGCATGGACGGCGGCGTTGCTCCGCTTTTGGCAGCGCGTCGCCTGCGCCACCCAGACCGGCGCGTCGACCCCCAGCCCGCGCAATCGACGCAGCATCTCCGCGAAGCCTTGGCGATAGGCGTCGGCCGACGTGCCTTTGAACGACTCGGCCTCACCCTGCTGCCAGAGCACCTGCGCGACCTGGAAGCCACGCTGCCGCAACTGTCCGACCAGACGCTGCAGCCCGTCGAGCAACAGCGGATGCCGGTTCCACTGTTCGATCGACGTGCTATTCACCGCCAGGGGCGCCAACAGAACGGCGTCGATCTGGCCCGGTCGGAGCAAGCGCGGCGCCAGGCGCATCCAGACGCTGCCGCCGTCACCGCTGGCGCCCGGCAGCGGGTCGGCCGCGACATGGCAGCGCCCGTCGTAAAAGCTGAACACGTCGGCTACCGGCTCGGCGCGCGTCTGGCCGTGGTTGCCGGCGTTGGACTGGCCGAGCAGCAGGATGACCAGCACCTTGCGCTGGCCGATAGCGGCGCAATCGATCTCGCGCTGTCGTTCGGACGGCAGCGCGAGTGGCGCCAGGACCGCCGGCGGCGGCGGGCGCAGCACCCACCACAGGGCGCCGGCGACGACGGACAGCAGGCCGCCGCCCAGCAGCAGCACGAGCGCCTGGCGCCAGCCCTTGGCGCTAGACATCCTGGACAGCCCAATAATTGGCGACACGAGCCGCCGACGAAACAGATCTCATCGTGTTCTCCGGCGGCGGACCGGGTGCCTCACGCCGGCGGCCGGTCGCTCAAGGCCGTCCGCCCGGCCGGCCGTTGGCCAGTTCCCAGACCGGGATAGTCACCCGGACGAGCTGCTCGACCTCGCTCTGCCAGGCGATCACTTGGCGCCTGAGCTGCTCGAGCTGCGGTTCGAGGAGATCGAAGTGCTGCGCCGAAACCGTCAGCAGATGGCCGCGACGCGCCAGCGCTTCCGCTTCGATGTCGCGCAGCGCGAGGACTTGTGGCGCGACCTTGAGCAGCAGGAGCGAGGCGGCCAGAACATCGCGGCAGGGCGCGAAGCGCTGTGCGAGGTCGTCGAGGGCGGCCAGCATCGGTGGCACCTGGGCGAGAATCAGTTCGAGCGCCGGCTTCAGTGAACCCGGCGAACTCCGCCGGATGATCTTCCATAGCCCGCTGGCACCCATCACCTGGTGGCACTTTTCAATCAGCTCGCCGACGTTCCAGCTCGCCACGGTGGCGCCATGCGCCTGCAGTTCGGCGCTCATCGCTTCGATGCGGCGCAACACCGCATTCCCCCAGGCGGCGAGATTCGAAACCTCGACCGGCAGCAGGTCGCGCATCACTTCGTCGAGCGCTTCGAGCTGACGGGCCGAGATCGCCGGGAACGACTCGATCGCCTTGCGCTTCAACCGTTCGAGGTCGGAGCCCTTGCCTTCGTCGAAGAGCAGCGAGGCCGGCGCATATCTTGCCGTCGCCGCCACGGGCGGCGCCGGATCCGGCAGCACCACCGCTTTCACCGGCGAAGGCGGCGCGACCGAGGCGGCCCGCTCGGGAAGCGTCAGTGGAGTGACACGAAGCGCCGCCGGGGGGGACGGCGGCGGCAGGTCGAGCGGCCGCACGCGGCGCGGCGGCGCGGGCGTTTCGGCCGGCGGCGAGGCCGGTGTCGCCGTTGCCTGAGGCGGTGGACGCAGGGGCTTGGCGGCGGCCGCCCCGGCATCCTGGAACAAAGGCCGCGGCCGGGGCTCAGGCTTCGAGGCCATAACCCCGCACGAAATCCAGCAACTCGCGCTGATAGCCGGCGCCGACGGCCTGGAACTGCCATTCGTTTCCAGTGCGGAAGAGCGATCCGATCTGCACGGCCGTCTGCCCGGCGAACTCCTCGTCGAGATCGTACTCCGCGAGCACCTCGCCGGTCTCGTCGTTGTAGACCTTCAGATAGGCGTTCTGGACCATCCCGAAATGCTGCCGGCGAGCCAGCGCTTCGTGCATGGTGACAATGAACGAAACCTCGGCCGCATCGGCCGGCGCGGCGGCGAGATCGACCTTCAGCGTTTCGTCGTCGCCTTCGCCGACGCCGGTCCGGTTGTCGCCGGTATGCGTGAGGAAGCCTTCGGGACTCTGCAGGTTGTTGAAGAAGACGAAATGGCCATCGGACAGGCAGACCGGGACCTCGCCGACGGTCTTCAGGACGAAGGCGCAGACATCGAGGTCGCACTGCCCGAGAACCCGGGTGATGTCCCAGCCGATGCCGACGCGGACGATGCGCAGCTTGGGCGCCGCTTTGGTCAGGTTGATTCCCTGCCCCTTTTTCAGATTGATGGCCATATGGAAGTCCTTTGCACGGAGTGGATCGGATGAACGGTGCTGCCGAGGGCCTGCCGGCGGCTCGCAGCGCGAGTCAGAGCTTGCGCAGCCAGTCGCAGAGTTCGGCGGTCAGCAAGGCTTCGTAGATCGCCTCGTCGCTGATCCGCAGATTCGGAAAATGGCAGAAACCGGCATTGGGAAGGTCGGCGGCCATCTGCTTGATGAAACGGAAATCGGTATCGCTGCCGATGCCGACCAACTGCCAGTAGATCTGGTGCTGGCGCGCCTCGCGCAGGATCTTCTCGGCCGCCGCTTCGTCGCTGTTGTCGCCATCGGTAATGAACAGGCAGAGCGCCGGAATGTGCGTATCGCGCGGCGGACGCTGCTCGGTCTTCTTGAACAGACCGAGGAAGCCCCCCGAGCTGACGACACGCTCGCCGCGGAAGTAGGCGTCGAGAACGGCATTCATCACCGGCGCATAGTTGGTGCCGCCCCACTTGTCCACCTTCGGGTTGTCGAGGATCGCCTTCTTGACGTAGTTGCCGAAATCGGCGGCGCGCGCCGGCGGCGGCGTCGAGAACTTCTGATTGAAGGTCCACACTTCCATTTCGCCGTTGTCGTCGAAAGTGCCGGCGATGGCGAGCAGGCGGTCAACCGTTTCCTGGACCAGCCCGTCCTGGTACTCATTGTGCATCGAGCCCGAAATGTCGATGCACAGCCCGACGCGGCAACGCGGCGGCTGCGGCAGCGAACGCTTTTCGAGCACGATCCGGGTCTTCTTCTTGAGGTCGATCAGCGACATGGCAAGTCCTTCCCGCTAGGTGGATTTCTGGAAGCGCGCGAGCAGTTCGTCGCGCAGGGCGCCAAGCTTGGCGTCGGTTTGCGCGCGTGCCGCCGCGGCTTCCTGGTTGATCTTCTCGACATCCTCGAAAGCGCCGAGCAGTTGTTTCTGCACATGTTCCAGCGTTTCCATCTCGACCAGCGCGCGCTGGTTGGCGCGCGCGATCTCGGTCGTATTCTGTCGCAGCAGGTCGGCGTTCTTGCGCAGCGCCGCGTTGGTCGCGTCGTCGATGGCCGTCACCAGCGCCGCCGACTTCGCCTGCTCCTCCATCAGAATGTGCAGCGAGAACTGCTTTTTCCAGGCCGGAATCGTCACCGCGACGATGTCCTGAAACTTCCCGATCAGCATCCGCGAGTTGTTCTGCAGCAGCCGGATCTCGGGCGCCGTCTGCATGGCGATCATCTGCGCCCGCTTCAGGTCGTCGATCCGCTTCTCCAGGCGCACGGCGAGCTGACGGCGGTCGGCAATGGCCTGCGCCGCCATCGGATCGCTGGTCTCGGGAGCACGCGCCAGTTCGTCGTTCAGCGCCGCGAGCAGTTCCTTGCCCTGCTCCACCGCCTCGCCGAGTGCCGTGTACTCCTCACCGTTGGCGGCATACATGTCGTCGAGCTCGCGAATGCGCTGCTCGTAGGTACGTGCCGAACGTTCGATCTCGCCGACCAGGGCGTCGAGTTGGCCCGAAACCGACCGAAACTGCGACTTGACCTGTTCTTTGGCGGAAACGAAAAGGCCCTTCAGCTTGCCGAGCAGCGATTTGTCGAACAAAAGCTTGGGGTCGAGCTGTTGTGCCGTGGCGACGAGTTGGTTGAGCGACACGCCGAACTGGTCGGCCCCCGTGCCGCGCACCATGCCGAGCAGTTGCTCGGAGATGGCCGCCACCCGTTTGGTCGATTTCTCGCCCAGCGCCGCGAGGTCGGACTCACTGACCGTGCGCGCGGCGGACGGCACATTCAGGCTGGCCGGCAAGGGCATCACCGGGCGCGCCGCCGGCACCTGCGGCGGCACGACCGGCGGCGCCGGCTGGGCGGTCGGGGACTCGGCGAGCGTTCCGTCCATCGTGGAGCGCGTTTTGTTGGCCGGCGCGGCATCGGCGAATAGCGGTTTCATGGCGACTCCCGGAAGAAGAAAAGGGTTGATCGGTCGCTTCGGTGGTCGGTGCCACCCATCGTGTCGTGACACCGTCACGCCGCTGGCACGCCGAAGTATAAGTCGCTCCCCGGCCAGCGCAAAGGGGTCGGCGAGCGAGCGGCGAAAGGCTTGCCGCCTGGCGCCGCGGCAGCGGCCGACGACGAACGGGACGGCCGGCGGGGCCGCCAACGCCGCCCGGCCGGCGACCGAAGGCGCCCTGCCGGCCAGCCGGCGAAACCCGCGGTGAGCCTCACGCCTGGTCGAGCGATTTCCGTTTCCGCCGTTTCGTTCCGGTGTAGCATTCGGCATCGCCACCGCCTACCCGAGCTTGCCCAATAAGCACGCCGACCGGCCGAGCATGGACTTTTCCAAAACCATCGCCGCCCTCAACAGCGCCTCCGCCTTCGAACTGTTCCGCCTGCGCGCGGCGATCGATCGCGTTCTCGACCAGCCGGGCTGGACACTTGCCGTCCAGACCCGGCTGCGCGTCGGCCAGGCGATCAGTTACTTCGACCCGGCGACCAATCGCTCTCACCCGGGTCAGGTTCTCGAACTGCGGCGGAAACACGTGTTCGTTCTCGATCACGCGACGCGCAAGCGCTGGTTGATCTCCTACGCCGCGATCAACCTCGACGGCGCCGACGTTGAGATCCGCGAACAGGCGGCTCAGGGGCTGGGCCGGAACGAAGTGGCAATCGGCGATGTCGTCGGTTTCCTCGACCGCCACCAGGAACAGCGCAGCGGCCGTGTCGTCCGGCTCAACGACAAGACGGTGACGCTGGTCTGCGGACAACAGCAGTGGCGTGTTTCCTACAGCCTGCTGCATCGCGTGGTGGACGTCGATGCGCTGAGCGGCGAAGCCGACGGCCGCCAGTCGGCTGCCAGGCTGGCGCGATGATCACAACGGAGATGGAGGACTCATGGCAAACCTAGATGCTCCCGAAGGGCAGCACGATCCCGCAAGCTCTTCAGTCCTGTTCGACAGGTTGCTTGGCTATCGCGAGCGCCACGGAATACTCGGCCCAGCCAGCGCTCTCAGTACCACGGAAAGAAGGCGGCTCGACGAAGCCCGTCAGGCCGTGCGATGCCTGGGCTTGCCTGCCTATCTGGTTCCCGCCCGCATCATCGAGCAATCTTCCCTGGAAGCCTTACTTTCCAACACCCTGAAGAATCCTTTCGGTACAAGCCTGGATGCGGCGGGCTACCTCGACCGCTACGCGTTTTATTTCTTCTTTGCGCCTTTGCGTGTGGCTAGCCTGGATTTCAAGGAAGCGGAAATCAATCTGCGAAGCGATTGGGTAGCCGATTCCGAGACCGGGGAACACCCGCGCTTTTTTGCGCTCTTCCCCAGAACCGAAACTCGGGATGCCGCGAAATGGGAGGAATCCCTGGAGATCGGACTCAACGGACAGGTGCAACTCTCCGCCGCCACTCCAGAGGCCTTGTCCTTGGGCAAGGACACGAAGGCCGCCGCGGCGGCTGCAGCAGGCGCCACCTTGAAAGCCAAATTTACGCAAGCGGTCACCAGGGTCTGGAGGGACGTCCTGATCCGCACCTCCGTCCCGCCCGATGTTGTCGCCACCTGGCGTTTCCGCTGCCTGGAACAATTCAGCCAGGGGCAGCCGGCCATCGCGTTCATTCTTCAAGTACCCCGAGGGCTGAAATGGGCACGAATCTCCTACGAGATAAGGCTACGCTTCAACGCAGCGCCATGGGAGCGCGTCATTGCACAATGGGTCGGCTCGCTGCGCAGCCTATGGACCGACTTGAGCCCGGAAGAACAAAGAGACGTCTGCCTGCTGGAGGGCTACGTCAGGGATGGTCTGTGGTCGGCGCATTACTCGGAGCAACCCATGGCTTGGGAGTTTGACGAGCGAGATTTCTCCCACTGACCCGACGGCGCAGAAAATAATTGTGCAGCAAACAGCCAGCCACCTCGATCTGACGGTCGAGCTTCACTCCATAGGAGTGAAGCTCTATGCCAGGCTTTTCGTGCAGGACGAAGAACTGCGAAAGAGTATTCAGCCACCTTCCCTGCTCCTTTCCCTGGTTCCCTTGCCGCAGCTGGGAACGCTCCTGCAAGAGCACGGGAGTCTGAGCGAAGCCTTGCGAGCGATGTTGTGCGCCGGCAATGGTGAGGAAAATCTCCTGGCACAGTGCTGCGATGGCGCGTTGAAGTTTGCTAGAACGCGTTCCCGCGGTCTACGCCTGCGGCTGCGGATCATGCCCACGCTCGAAGAGCAGCGAGCTAGCTATGGGGAACTGAACGAGGCAGGAATTCTGCGCATACCAAAGGAGGAGTTGGAGGCAATCGAATACGACAAGGTCGATTGGTTGGCCTATCTTCCTTGGGAGTTGGTTCTGAGCACCGACGAACTTGCAAAACACGGTGACCTGTCTCTCGTTCGTTCCTTGCCCCAGCTCGACACACTTGCTCCGGCGACGACCCGTAGGGCCAAGGGCATCCTGGATGTCTTGCTGGTGGCGTCCGACCCACGCGATTTGACGAGCACACTTTCCAAAGTCGCGATACCTGGTATCGCCGATCTGCTGCGAAATGCGGGGCGAGGAGCCTTCGACGTCGTGTGTTTGGACCACGCCAGCCCAGGCGCCCTCGCCGCCAAACTCATCGAGAAGGACTGGGATATCGTCCATGTCCTGGCCCACGGCACGTCGCCGGTACCCGGCGACGCCGCGGCAATCCAGGCGGAAGACGAGGAAGGATTGGCGACTCGCGTCTACGGCGGCCAGCTTAGGGACTTGTGGAAAACCGGAGACAAAGCGCTTCCTCAACTCGTCTTTCTGCAAGTCTGCGATTCGGCGGCGGTCTACGGTCAGCTCTGCCGCGGCCTGGCACAATCCATCCACGCCGCCGGCGTGCCGTATGTGATAGGGATGCAGGCCCCGGTATCGGTCCAGTCGGCGCGCGATTTCTCGGAGTCTTTTTACGGACGGCTTGCGCGACTGACAATGGCCGAGCCAATTGACCTAGCTGTCGCCGACGCGCGTCGAGACTTGAATGAACGCAGGGTAGCCGAGCGATTCGTACAAGAACAACTGGCCAACAATCCCATATTCAGGTTTAGTCGAGTTACTACCGGTCTTCGCTTCGGTGCCATTCCGGTGCTCTTCATGCGCGACGACGCCGACGGCAGGCTGGCATCCACGTCCCTTCCGAGAGCGATTCGCTGGCCAGACGGAAAAATCATGTTGTTAAGCAGGACCGGACAGGCAGATGCTTTGTACGTCGACAAGTATCCGGTAACCGTCGGGCAGTTTGCGGCTTTCGACAGATCCTGGAACAGCCCCTTCGCATCCGATGCGTGGAGGAAACTTATTGCGGCCGAAGACACGACTGCGACTTCGCCGGGCAACGCAACCCACTGGAAGGAGGCGATTGCGGATTTCCCAGCGACCGCAGTGAGTCTTGAGCAAGCTAAGGCGTATGGCAATTCCTTCGGCAAACGCCTTCCGACAGCGGATGAATGGTGCGCGGCATTTCGAGAGACTTACCCTTCTTCTGGTCCGAACACCGACGAGCATAACTGCGCCAAATACTGGCAGAAAAATCGTAAAGGCAAACCTCGGCCGACGACGGTTTATCAGTTCAAAACTTCGGCCAATAAAAAGCGCTTTCAGGACCTTCCCGGCAACTGCCGGGAAATCGTGTTGCAGTACAACGGGCCACGCAAGATCGGTGGCTCATACAACGACTGGTTTGACTTGAAAACGGATGAGTACTCACGCGAGGAACCGGATCTCGGTTTTCGATGCGTCCTGCACCCGAGCATCTACCGAAAACACCTCAGCGACGCCGACCAGGAAAAACGCCCGACAACGTGCGACGAAAAAGATGACGACGATCATTCGGCAACCTGATTATTGGCGAGAAAGCTCTCTGTCAACATCTAGCAGTCAATTCTCAAGGAGAAAGTCGTGCACGATACGTTTGACAGTGCTAACTACCACGAAAACAAACCGGGAAATATCCATAGTAAAAAATGGTGGTTCTTGGACGATCGACCCATTCTCCGGGATTCCGACGATGCCATATGGGGCAACGGGGATGGAGACATCCTGACACAAATAGCGGATATCGCCGAGCAAGTCACCGCGCCTCTCGGCGACCGCGCCGGGAGTGTGGCCGGGATGACCTTCGGGATATTCGGCGATTGGGGTGCCGGCAAGAGCAGTTTTCTGCGCATGCTGCAAGCCAAGATATCTGAACTGGCTACCCGCAAAGAGCAACAGGATTCCGTGGTGTTTTCGACCTACGTTGCTTCGGCCTACCCCTATCACGGTGTCAGTGTCCGGCACACCCTGGCCCTGCAGCTTATCCGTGGTCTGGAGGCAAGCGGGCATTCCATCTGCACTCATCTGCTCGAGCAAGTGGCGGGTAGCCAGATTTCCAAGTTCGCTGAAAGCCTGGGGCAAATGGCGGATGTCGACAAGGCGGCCACGGCATTGATGACTTTGAAGGAATTGCCGATGTTGCTTTCGGAAGTGTTTTCGGGGAAGACCGAAGTGACCAAGCAGCGGTCTCGCGTGGTCGTTTGTTTCGTGGACGACCTGGACCGCTGTCCCTCCGAAGTAGTCAAAAACGTACTGCAGACTACCCAAGAATGGGCCGATGTCCGCAATCTTTTTTTTGTCCTTGCCATCAATCGCGAGTGGTTGATCAAGGCGATCCAGAATCTCGTGCATATCGCCGACGAGCCCGATTATGCTCTGGAAAAATATTTGCAACACAGCATCACGCTGGGCAATCTCGAAGGAGATGGACTGGTCTCCTATGTCAAGAGTCTCCTCGGGCGGTACGACGACGAGATTTCCCGACATATCATGGAAAACGTCGTGCAACTCCAGAAAGGATTGACTCACGCGACCCCGAGGGCGGTCAAGCGTCTATTGAATGCCATCCGGCCGAAACTGGTGACCAAGTTGCAAAGAGAAAAAAACCAGTTCAACGACGAGGAAATACGTCGAGTGATAAAGGCGGAGGTCTTGGCTTATTGCTGGCCGAAGTTTCACCAGGACTATTACCGTCCGTCCGTACTTGGAAAACACCAGGGACTTGCCAAGCGGTGGTCGCAATTGGAAGCGATTTGCCGGACCTACGAACAGGAAGCCGAAATCGACAGGACCGACCCGGACAAAGAGAAACTCGAGTTTTCCGTCCGACGTTTGAGAGAAACCTCCCGCGATGAACAGTTCATGAACCCGGTGGATTATCGTCTGGTGTCTTTCCTCGCCGAGCCGCCCTACTGGCTCTACGCTCCACCAAAAAGCAGCGATTCACTGGATCCAGGTCAGTCCATCCCTCCAAAACAAAGCTCCTTCAGTTTCGAAAAAGCCGACCTGATCTCTCCGAGGGGTGTCGATCTCGATTCGGAGTTCATGCAGCTTTATTATTCTGGGCAGGGCGAAGACGACGGGACCAGGAAGCTGGAATACTACCGGGAAGCTGCCGAACTGGCCAGCAAGCATTTTACACAGATGTCTCCGGAGCGCGCCAACGAAGTCGGCAACATGGCGATGGATGCTGAACGTCTGCACGTTCCCCCTTTTGCTGATAAACTTTTTCAGTTCGCCTTGGACCTTGACCCGAACCATCCCAACAACATGCAGAACTACGTGAGTTTCATTCTAGACACGAAGCGGGTGGCCTCGTACCCCAGGGCGCAAGAACTCCTGGAGGAATTGAAGAAAAAATACACGAATTTCAAACCCGAACGTACTCAGCTATTTACACTGCAATTGAACGAAGTCAATGGTCAACAAACGATTCTCACCGGGGATGAGATAGAAAAAATTCGTATGAAGGTGACGAATGCTCCGACGGATCTTATGAGTTTTGGCAATGCGACGCGGCTTGCCGTCAAGACCGGAAATTTCGATCTGGCAAAGGAGATCCTGCAAATCGCCTGCGACCCGGCTCATTCGCCTACACCTGCATACCTGTATCAGAGACTACGGAGTTTCGCCGATTCCATCGCGGCACAACGGGAGTCTCCGGATGAGCGTTTGCAGAGCATGGAGATTTATCGACGGCTGTTAACTCATAAGGCTAATTTTAGTTTTTCGTCCTCCGACGAAGCGGAGATACGGCATAACTACGCGACGCTTCTCTTCGCGTTCGACTACGACGATGAGGCCGGCAGAGAGTGGTACGAAGCCTATCGTCTGATGCCATCCGATTTTGCGATCCGTGGGGCTTATAGCCAGTACATACGGCAAGCCGAACGGCTAGACGTGGCGGTCAAAATCATGGCAGGTCAGGCTCTGACGGAATCCGAAAAGATTCTCTGGCCGAAAATCAAACCCATACCGGAACGCTTCTCCGATCAAGCCTACCTCGACACCTTGTTCGGGCAACTATAGAAGTCTGAACTACCGTTTTTTTCGGCGCCTGCGGGCGTGGACAAATCTCGCACGAAGCGCTGGCACAAAGCAGCGGCAGGGCATTTCCTGACGTGTGGCGCGAGCATGTGGCGTTCGCGATAGTTTGGTCGCGCTTTTTTGCCGTTGACCCACCTGACCGCCACGGTGCTATTTTCTGCCCTTCGCGAGGCTCCCGGCAGGAGGAAGGCCATCGCGACACCCGCCCGACCACGCTCAGCACTGGGTAGCGCTAAGCAGGAGTAAGCTACCATCTCAGCCATGAAAATCCTCATCGTCGACGACGAGCCCGCCATTTCCGATACCCTGGCCTACGCGCTGCAGGCCGACGGTTTTATCAGCGAGTGCTGCCTGCTCGGCGCCGAGGCGCTGGCCCGGCTGGAGGGCGGCACGCATGATCTGGTGGTGCTCGATGTCGGCCTGCCGGACATGAGCGGGTTCGACGTCTGCCGGGCGCTGCGCCGGCGCTCGGAGGTGCCGGTCATTTTCCTGACGGCCCGGTCGGATGAGGTGGACCGTATCGTCGGACTGGAACTCGGAGCCGACGACTACGTCGCCAAACCCTTCAGCCCGCGCGAAGTGGTTTCCCGCGTGCGCGCCATCCTGCGCCGCAGCCGGCCGGAATGGCGCGCGGCGACCGGCGGGGCCGCCGCACCGGCCCGTTTTGCGGTGGACGAGGAGGGTTTGCGCATCGCCTACCACGGCGTCTGGCTCAATCTCACGCGCTACGAGTACTTCCTGCTGGCGCTGCTGCTGGCGCGACCGGGACGCATCCTGAGCCGCGGCCAGATCATGGAAAGCGTCTGGCAGGATTGCGGCGAAAGCCTGGAACGAACGGTCGATACCCACATCAAGACGTTGCGCGGCAAGCTGCGCGCGGTGCGCGCCGACGAGGAAGTGATCCTTACCCATCGCGGCCTGGGCTACAGCGTCGCCGCGCGCTAGGGCGATGAACGTTTCGGTTCGCCTCTTTCTCGGCTATTTCCTGATGCTCGGCCTGGCCGCCTGGTTCGTCCTCAACATCTTCACCCACGAAGCCGAACCGGGAATCCGCCAGGCGACCGAAGAAACGCTGGTCGATACGGCGCACGTGCTGGCCGAGTTGGCGGCGCCGGAAGTCGTCGCCGGCCAGCTCGCCGACGGGCGCTTCGCCAGAGCGCTGGCGGCGGCCCGCGGGCGTTCGCCGCAAGCCAGCATCTGGGGCGTGCGCAAGGACAGCATCGATTTTCGGGTCTACGTCACCGACCAGCGCGGCCGGGTGATCTTCGATTCCGCAGGACTGGCGCAGGGCGAGGACTATGCGCAGTGGCGCGACGTGGCGCGCGTCCTCAAGGGCGAGTACGGCGCGCGCAGTACGCGGGCCCAGGCCGACGACGCCACTTCGTCGGTAATGTACGTCGCGGCGCCGATTCTCCACGACGGACAGTTGATCGGCGTGTTGTCGCTCGCCAAGCCGTTGTCCAGCGTCATGCCCTACATCGGCCACGCCGAACAGCGCGTGAAGCGCGCCGGCTACATCCTGCTGGCCGCCTCGGCCCTCATCGGGGTGGCATTCTCGGCCTGGCTGAGCTGGTCGATCAACCGCCTGCGGACCTACGCGCGCGACGTGTCGGAAGGTCGCAAGGCCGATCCGCCGACCTCCGGCGGACGCCAGTTCTCCGAGCTGGCGCGTGCTTTGGCGCTGATGCGCGAGCGCCTGGAAGGCAAGCAGTATGTCGAACGCTACGTACAGAACCTGGCGCACGAAATGAAGAGTCCGCTGTCGGCGATCGTCGGTGCCGCCGAGATCCTGGAAGGCAAGCCGGCCGACGACGATCGCCGGCGCTTCGCGGCCAGCGTCGGCGAGCAGGCGCGACGGCTGCAGACGATCATCGAACGCCTACTGATGCTCGCCCGCGTCGAGCAACTGCAGGCCCCGGAGGAAATGCGGCGGGTCGACCTGGGCGAACTCCTGCGCCGCTGCGTCGGCGAGCGGAGCATGGCGCTGCAGGCACGCGACCTGCGCTGCGGGCTGGCCATCGACGCGCCGCTCGCCGTGCGCGGCGACCCCTTCCTGCTGCAACAGGCGCTGCTCAATCTGCTCGACAACGCCATCGCCTTCTCGCCGGCCGGCGGGAACATCGAGATCGCGCTGCACCGCCGGGAGCAGCAAGCCGAAGTGGCCGTCCGCGATCACGGCAGCGGCGCCCCGGAATACGCGCTGGCGCAGGTCTTCGACCGTTTCTACTCGCTGCCGCGCACCGCCACCGGCAAGAAGAGCTCCGGCCTGGGGCTGCCGCTGGTGCGCGAGGTGGCGCGCCTGCACGCGGGCGATGCCGATTTCGCCAACCACCCCGAAGGCGGGGCGCTGGCCCGTCTCGTGCTTCCTCTGGCCTGACTTCACGCCCACTTCACAACGCTTCACGGCCGCTTCGCCGTCCGTTCATCGAGCCGCGCGACACTCTCTGGACCATCCACCAGGGAGAACTTAATGGACAAGAAACTGCTTCTCAAACTCATGGCCATCGGCTTCATGTCGCTGCTGCTGCTCGTCCCTCTGGCCCTCATCGAGAATCAGATCCGCCAGCGCAGTTCGCGCCAGGACGACGTTCAGCGAGGTATTGCCAACAGCGCCGCCGGCCAGCAGACGCTCACCGGGCCGGTGCTGGCGATCCATTATCGCGAGCGGCTCGAACCCGAAATGAAGGAAGATCCGGCAACACGCCGCCTCAAGAGCATTCCGCGCTTCGCCGACCGCAGCTTCCATCTGCCCGCCGAAAACCTGCGCCTGAACGGCGAGGCGCGCGTCGAAACCCGCCAGCGCGGCATCTATCAGGTCAGGCTCTACCACCTCGACCTGGCGGTCGCCGGGCGCTTCGTGCTACCCGCCCGCCTCGGGCTCGACGGCAAGCGCGACATCGTGAGCGCCGAAGCGACGCTGTTGCTCGGCGTTTCCGATCCGCGCGGCGTGGACAACGACCCGGCGGTAACGCTCGGCGGCAAGCGTTACCGCTTCTCGACCCCCAAGAGCTCGACGCTGCCCGGTGACGCCCTGGCCGGCGAGCGCCTGGCCATTCCGCTCGGCAACCTGGCGCTCGACGCCGCGACGACGCTCGATTTCGACTTTCCGCTGCAACTGACCGGTAGCGAACGGCTGGCAATCGCCCCGACCGGCGAAGCGAACACTGTCGACATCAAGTCGGACTGGCGCCACCCGAGCTTTGGCGGTCGCTTCCTGCCGCGTCAGCGCACGATTGCCGACGACGGCTTCACGGCCCACTGGGAGGTCTCGCATCTGGCGCGCAACTTCCCCAATGCCCTGGCGGCGGCAAAGGGCGGGCCATCGCCCGAAGTGCTCGACATCCTTTTCGTCGACCCGGTCAACATCTACCTGCAGGCCGAGCGTGCCGTCAAATACGGCATCCTGTTCATCGCCCTCACCTTCGCCGGCTTCTTTCTCAGCGAGGTTCTGCGTCGCTCGCCGATCCACCCGCTGCAATACCTGCTCGTCGGTCTTGCGCTGGCCGTCTTCTTCCTGCTGCTGATCGCGCTTTCCGAACACCTGCCATTTCTCGCCGCCTACGCGATCGCCGCCGCCGCCTGCATCGGCCTGATCGGCACCTACCTGGCCGGCGCGCTGGGCGATCGTCGCCAGGGCTTCGCCTTCGCCGGCGCACTGACCGGTCTCTACGGCGTCCTCTATGGCGTCCTGCTGTCGGAGGACAACTCGCTCCTCATGGGCAGCGTCCTGCTCTTCCTCGCGCTCGGGGCGATCATGCTGGCGACGCGGCGTATCGACTGGTACCGCATCGCTTCGGTGGCCACCAGCCGGCCGGCGGAGTGAGGCGCTCTCCGTTGCCTGCGCCAAAGTCGGGTCGTTGGCTCCGGCGGCTCGCCTGGGTGGCGCTTGCCGGACTGCTCGCCGTGGCCTGGAATCTCAAGCATCCGCTGTTGTACTGGCTGCGGCCCTATGAAATGCCCCTCCTGCTGGCGGTCGTCGTGCTTGGCGGCGCCGCCGGCATGTGGCGGAGAACGCCGCAACGGCACCTGTCGGCGGGACGGCGAAGCCTGGTGGTCGGCCTGTCGGCCCTCGCTGGCCTGACCCTATGGCGTCAGTGGGAGTTCGAGGCAGACCGTCGGTCGGTACTGGCCGGCGGAAACGACCTGCAGATGCTGGGCGAGCACTTCGTCGTCGGCTTCCGGAGCTTCTCCGAAGTCGAGCCGTTGGCGGTCAAGGGCCTGATCGGCGGCATCTACTTGACGCGGCGCAACCTGGCGACCGGGGGGGCCGCGACGGTCGCGGCGCAAATCGCCCGACTGCAGGACAGCCGCCGACTGGCCGGGCTGCCGCCGCTGATCGTGGCGGCCGACCAGGAAGGCGGGCCGGTGGCCCACCTGTCGCCCTGGCTGGAACGCCTGCCCGCCCTGTCCAGTCTGGTCGGCGCGACCCCACGGGAAAGCCTCGCCGCGCAAGCGCGGCGGCACGGCAGGAAACAGGGAGCGGCGCTGGCCGCGCTGGGTGTCAATCTCAACCTGGCGCCGGTGGTCGACCTGCGGCCGCCGGAGCCGGACAGTGCGGCCGACATCCTGACGGCCATCGGCGGGCGGGCCATCGACGACGATCCGGCGGTGGTCACCGAAGTTGCCCAGGCCTACGTCGCGGGGCTGGCCGACGCCGGCGTTGGCGCCACGCTCAAGCACTTTCCCGGGCTAGGTCGAGTGCGCGCCGACACCCACCTGCGGCGCGCCAGCCTGAACGCCACGACAGACGATCTGCGCGCCGACTGGCAGCCCTTCCGGCACGTCGGCAACGGGTCGCACGCCGCGATCATGCTCGGTCACGTCGTGCTGCCGGATGTGGACCCCGAGTGCGCCGTCTCGCATTCGCGCCTTGTCGTTCAGCAAATCCTGCGCCGGGAATGGGGCTACCAAGGCGTGCTGATCACCGACGATCTCAACATGGGCGCCGTGTATGGCCAGGGCATCGGTCGCGTCGCGGCCCAATCGCTGGCCGCCGGCGTCGACCTGATTCTCGTTTCCTACGATCCCGACCAGTACTTCCGCGCGCTGAGCGGCGCGGCGCGAGCGTTGGCGCGCGGCGAGATCGACCGCCAGATGTTGCAGGCGAGCCGCCAGCGGCTGCCGAGAATTCGCCCGCACGCCGCCAGCTAGGCGGCGCCAAACCGTCGTCGCTGGCCGGTCGCGCAAGGTCGTCCGGCGTTCACACCGCGGACTCTGGCGGAGCATCGGCGCGCACATGCGCGAGCTGCTTGCGGCGCATCGGTGCGGCCAGCTCGAGCACCTGCCGGATCAGCGCCTTGCCGCCGGCATCGAGCCGCCGGGTCTGCCGGTAGTCCAGCAGGAAACGCAGCCGCTCGGTGCGCCGGAAGAACCACGGCGCCGGCGCGTCCAGCGCGGCGAGATCTTGCGCTCGCGCCCGCACGCCCGGTTCCCGCCGATGCCGCCGTCCGCGCGGCACGTCGATGAGCGAGATGCGCGCCAGATTCTGCTGCGCGATCACCAGGTTTCGCCAGTAGAGATCGCCATGCGTGAAGCGCCGCGCATGCATCGCGTGCACGAGCCGGGCCACTTGGCGCAGCAACTCGCCGCGCCGCACCTGCCGTTCGGCTTCACCCAGGCGCGGCAGCACGTCGCGGATGAACGCGTCCACCGGCATCGGCTCGGCGACGCCGGTGCTCATCAGGAACGACCGCCACAACCAGCCGGCCCGCCGCTCCTCGCCGAAGGCGACCGGTGCCGCCTCGCTCAAGCGCCACTCGTGCAGCCAAGCCAGATTGGCGAACTCGCGCCGCACCGGCGAAGCGCCGAACAGCCTGCCGCGAAACACGCGGCTGCGCAGCTCTGCCCAGCGCGTCACCCAGGACTTCTTGAGGAACAACACCCGAGGCGCGCCCTCGACCTCGACTTCGACTCGCCTGACCTCGCTGCTGCCGCTGCGGCGCACGACCGTCCCCTGCGCGCACCCGAACGCGGCGTCGAAGGTGTCCAGCCGGCAAGCGCCGAGCCGGGCTTCCCAGCCCGGTGCGAAATGGATGCGCTGGCGGTGCAGCACGCTCAGCCGAGGCGGCGACAACTCAGGCGGAGGCGCGTTCGAAGACCGCCAGATGAAGATTGTTGGTCAGGTCGAGCGGAAAGTTCTTGAGCAGCCGGAAACCGTTGGCCTCGAAGTAGGCCGTGACCTCGGCCAGCGGCGTGTTGAAGACCGAGAGTCTTCTGCCGCGCCAGCGGCGCAGCTTCTGTTCCAGTGCGCGCAGGGTCTTCGGATTGAAGTAGGACATCGCCACGTGTTTGCGCGCGACGCGGCACAGCTCGGCCACGACCTTGCGGCGCAGTTCCTCGTTCGGCAGGTGGTGAAAGAAACGGAAACAGACGATGGCGTCGAAGCTCCGGTCGGTTTGCGACAGATGCTCGATGTCCTCCTCGAGCACCGGAACGTTCAGCCCGTGCGCCGCGGTCGTTTCGCGCGTGATCTGGCGCATCGGCGCCGAGTAGTCGGCCGCGCTCATCTCGTATCCGAGCTGACTCAGCAGCACCGTCACCCGGCCGCCGCCGCAAGGTACGTCGAGCACCGAGGCCGGCCTGGGAATGAGCTGGAAGGCCCGTTCGACCAGCTTCAACTCCGGCACGTTGCGCCGCGCCTCGCGGTTGGCGTAGCCCCGGGCCTTGTCCTCGGTGTAATTGGTCTTGGCGCGGTAGGTCACGCGGGGAGTTTCGTTCATGCTGGTCACCACCTCAAGGAACTCCGCCGGCGAGCGCGATGGAGAAGGGTTCCGCAGTCCGGTACGTGGACCCACGAGGATGGGCAAACCAAGGCTGGGAGCGCGAGTATACGAGTTAGGAGAGCCCCTATCAAGCGGCGGCCCGAGCGCGGCAGCGCAGACCGGCCAGCCGCCCCGCGCTACCCAGAAAAGCCACGAGGCGAAGCGGCGCTCACGCATCGAAGAAGCGGACGATCCTGCTTATCCGCTTGCGGTCGCCTTCGCTCACCCGGGCGTGCCCGGCGTAGTCGAGATAGAAGCGCAGTCGCTGCGTGCGCGACAGCAGACGCCGGGCGGGCTTGTCCAGCCAGGCAAGATCCTTGACGATGCGGTACTGGAGGACGGCGCCGCGGTAGAAGGTGCCGCTCGGACAGTCGATCAAATAGACCGTCGGCCGCGATCCGCCATCGACCAGCAGGTTGCGCCACTTCAGATCGTTGTGCGCGAAGCCGTGGTCGTGCAGCGTGCGCGCGATGCCGGCAATCTGCCGCGCCGTGTGGGCAACCCAGTGCCGGTCGTGCAGGCGCGGATCGTCGACGCGCGCCAGTTGCGCCAGATCACTGGTTGCGGGAATCTCGTCGGTCACCACGGCGCCCCGCGTGAAGCCGCCGAAGCGACGCTCGAGGCCATAGGCGACCAGCGTCGCGGTCGGAATTCCCCAGTCCCGGAAAGCCTGCAGGTTACGCCACTCGGCCCGCACGCGCGGCGGACCCAGCCAGCGGCGCAGGCCAAACCAGCGGCGCGTGAGATTCTTGCCGGTGCCACTGTAGCGCTTGACGTAATAGCGCTTGCCGCCAGCGCTGACGCGCAGCACCCGGCTCAGCGAATCGCTGGTGATCAGCTCGCCGTCGAGCGAAAAGACGCGGTCGATGTCGCCGAACAGTTCCGCCACTTCGTCCGCCGGGTGTTGCCGGTTGACCCACCAGAACCTCAAGTCGTCTCCCTTTCGCCCACCCGGCCGCTCAGCGCGAGATAGCCCAGCAGGCGCGGCAACTGGGCCTCGAGCTCGCGCGTCAGCGCGGGAAGCCTGGCCGTCGCCGCGGCCAGATCGCCTTGCGTGCAAAAGCCTTCCATCTCCTCGGCCAGGGCACCCAGCGCTTCGAGCCCTATCGCCCTGGCTCCGCTCTTCATGGTGTGCACGATTCGGCGCGAGGTCGGTGCATCGCTCGCTGCCAGCGCGTCACCGAGTTCCTTCAGCGTGCCCGGTGCCTGGTCGCAATACATTTGCAGGATACGGTTCACCGCTTCCTGGTTGTCTGACAGCGTCTCGAGCAGCAATTGCGGACGGTACGCCGATCCCGGGGGCACCGTCGCCAGCGGCTCGGTCGTCGCCCTGCCGCCCAGCCAATGCCGCAATACCGCCACCAGGCGCGCCGTTTCGACCGGTTTCGTCAGGTAGTCGTTCATGCCAGCGTCGATACTGCGCTCGCGGTCGCCCTTGATGGCGTTCGCCGTCATCGCGACGATCGGAATCGTGCGCCTCGCCACGCCGGCCGCCCCCGCCCGGATGCGCGCGGTAGCCTCGTAGCCATCCAGTTCGGGCATCTGGCAGTCCATCAGCACCAGGTCGTAGTCGATGCGTTGCAGCGCCTCGATGGCCTCGAAACCGTTGGCGACGGCGTCGGCGGCGACTCCCAGGTGATCGAGCAGAGCCAGAGCGACGAGTTGGTTGAAGGAATTGTCCTCCACCACGAGAACCCGTTTTCCCTCCACTCGCCACGCTTCGAGCCGCGGCGCGTCCGGCTCCGGCGCGGCGTCCGGGTGCGCCGCGAGCGGCGCGCACGCCGGCAGGAAGTCGACGACGAACCAGAAGGTGCTGCCGACACCGAGCGCGCTGTCGACGCCGATCTCGCCGCCCATCAGACTCACCAGGCGCTGGCAGATCGCCAAGCCGAGGCCAGTTCCGCCGAAGCGCCGCGTCGTCGAGTTGTCGAGTTGCGAGAAGGACTGAAACAGATCCCGGCGCTTTTCGGGCGCGATCCCCATGCCCGTGTCGCGTACGGAGAAGCGCAGTCGCGGTGCGTCGGTCGGACTCGCCGGCGCGAGCGTCACCGAAACTTCGACTTCGCCGCGGCTGGTGAACTTGATCGCGTTGCTGAGCAGGTTCACGAGGATCTGCCGCAGCCGCCCGGGGTCGCCGCTCAGGCGGTCCGGAACGTCGGCGGCGATCTGCCAGCCGAACCGGAGCCCCTTCTCCTCGGCCCCGTAGCGGAGCAGGTCCATGACCTCCGAAACGACCGAGCGCACGGAGAAATCGATCTCCTCGATCTCCATCCTGCCGGCCTCGACCTTCGAAAAATCGAGGATGTCGTTGATGATCTGCAACAGGGAATCGGCGCTCTTCATCGCCGTTTCGGCATACGTTCGCTGCGTCTGGTCGAGTTCGGTATCGAGCAGCAGGTGCGTCATTCCCATGACGCCATTCATCGGCGTGCGGATCTCGTGGCTCATGTTGGCGAGAAACTCGCTCTTCGCGCGGCTGGCCGCCAGGGCATGCTCCTTGGCTTCCTCGAGCAGCCGGGCGGCGGCGGCGTTGGCCAGCGCCAGCGCGAACAGTTCGCCGATCTGGCTCAGGAAATGCCTAAACTCGGGATTTTCCGTCTGCTGCTCGCCGGCCAGAAAGAGGACGCCCAGATCCGTGCCGCCGTGCAGCAGGGGAATCGCGTAGCCGCCCGGCAGGTCGCCGCTGGATTCCAGCACGGCGATTCCGGTATCGGGTTGCGGATGCGCATACCGGCTCTCGAAGTTCGCCGGCAGTCGCAGTCCGCCGCTGACGCGCAGCGGTTGCAGGGCGCCGGTCGCCGCATCGCGCGCCAACAGGCCGGCGGCCGACACCCGGCCGGGCGCCGATTGCACCAGGATGCCGAGCGCTTCGTCCAGCCGCTCGTTCAGCGACTGGCCGACACCTTGCAGCACGCGGGCGATCGCGTACTTGCGCTCGGCGTTCTCCTGGTTGGCCCGTTCGGCAAGCTCCTTCTGCTTGGCCTGGGTGATCTCCAGGCCGATGCCGCGATAGCCGCGAAAGCTGCCGTCCGCGGCGAACACCGGTTTGGCGCTGATGCGCAGCCAGCGCGGTTCGCCATCGATGCCGCGCAGCACGTACTCGAAGTCCCGAAACGGCCGATGATGCTCCAGATCGTCCAGATGAGCCGCCCACAGGGCGGGATCGACCATCTCGGGAATCGCCAGCTCGGGGCGCCGCCGGCCGATGAAGTTCGCCGAGTCGACGTTGAGAACCCGGTCGGTGTTGGGTGAGAAATAAGAAAAGCGCAGGTCGGCATCCATCTCCCAGAACCAGTCGGATGCCGAATCGGTGAAGTCGCGAAAACGCGCCTCGCCGTCGGCCACGGCCTTCTGCGCCCGGCGCAGCGCCTCGAGCGGCATGCGGCGCAGGGGCACGAAGAGCAGGAAGGCGAGTAGGCCGCTGCCGATCATGATGAAGACAGACTGCCGCACGATCGGGGCCACCGAGGCTTGCACGCTAACCGTGGCGACGGGCTCGCCGGACACGACGACCGTCCGGGTGCGCTCGCTGGTCGGCGGCGCTGGCCGCGCCGCAATCGCCGCCAGTTCGACGCCCTGCAGGTCGCGTATCGTCACCGCCCACTCCGGGTGCTCGACGACGATCTCGTCGATGGAATCCGTCAGCCGTTCGGCGGTATAGCGCCAGACGCCGGGATTGCGCGCGATGGTCCGCCCGAGCAGCACGGCCTGGGCACTGGCGGCGGTGTCCAGACGCTGCGCGAGACCTTCCCAGCCGATCAAGAAGTAACCCAGCGGCGGCACGACGAAGACGAGCAGCGCGACGGCGCCGGTCAGCGCGCTCAACAGGCGCCGCAGACGCTGGTCGGCGCCTTCAGTCACGGCGCGATCGGAAAGAAGCCCCAGCCGGCGGCAAGCCGACGCCCTCTGTCCGATCTGGCGAAACCGAGAAAGCCCTTCACCGCCGCGTTGGGTGCCGTCGACGTGGCCACCACGATCGGCTTCATCCAGGGATAGCCCCCGCTGGCGATCACCTTGTCGCTGGCTTCGACGCCGTTGACGACGACCGGATTGACGCGCCGCCCGTCCAGTCGGGCGAGCCCCAAAGTGGTCGGACCGATGGCGCCCGGCAGACGCGCGATGAGGTCGATGGCGTCGAGGTCGTTGTCCGCGTACAGCAGGCCCTTGCGCAGGTAGGCCGCGTCCACCGCGTCGTTCAATTCGGGAGCCATGCCGCGCAGGATGAGCATGTCGCTTTCGCTCTTGCTGCGCATGACGAGGCGAATCGGCGTCCCGTCCTCCCACTGCGTCCGCCGCCCAGCGTAGATGTCGGCCAGCTCGCGAAAGGACAGCCGCGGCGCGTGGGGACCATTGACCACGATGACGAGGGGCGTGCGAGCGTAGGTCTCGGCCTGAAGCTGGGTCGACTCGTCGGCCGTCGGTGCCCGCCCGAGCAGCGCGATCTCCAGCCCGCCGGCGCGCAGCGCCCGCACGCCGCCACTCGAGCCCAGGGGCGGCATGAGCACGTTGATCTCGGCGCCGGGCGTCGATTTCCGGTATTCCTGCGCCAGACGCTCGAACAGCGCGCTGCCGACCCCGGTGCCGCCGATCCGCACGGGTTCCGCCAAGGCCGCGCCAGCCATCGACAGGACGGCGATCAGGCACGACAAGACGTGCCCGAGCGTTGTCCAGGCGGACGAACACACGTCGCGGTGGTGTCGGACAAGCGGGTTCTTCATTCTTCAGTCTCCGATGGAGAATTTCGGCTGGCAGGCGGTCCTCCCCTGGACTCGACTACTTCATACCGACCGCAACGCGAAAGGATTGGAAAATCAAAGCAACACTCGGGAGTATCTCCGGCATTGGGTACGGCAGTCAATCGCCGCATGGCGCGTGGGCCATGGCGGGAAAGCGTCGCGCCGAGCGATCCCGCTGAGCGTGCCATGGCATGACGGTCGATTGGGGATTGTCCTGCCCTGACGGCTTTGGCCGACGAGCTTTGACGACCGCCTGCCACTCCCGCCGCGCCGCCGGCCGCGACCCTTTTCCGCGGCCCGCTCAGCGCACCGCCAAGTTATTGATCCGTGCGGCGGCCTGTGTCATTCTGGACTGCTCGAGCGGTACGACAAGGAAGCACATGCCCTCTTCGCGACGCCCGGCGATTCCATCGCCGGCCGGCCGATCTTGACCGGCGACTGGCGGGCCGTCCCGGCCACCGGCCAGGACGATGCCGGCCGGCCGCTCGCCGCGGCCGCCACCGGCGGCGTCGCGACTTTCCGCTTCTACGGCGAGCTGAACGATTTCCTCGCCGCGCCTCGCCGTCAGCGCGACAGCGAGTTGCGCGGCGCCAGCTCGGCGACCGTCAAGCACCTCATCGAGACGCTGGGCGTACCGCACACCGAAGTCGAACTGATACTCGTCAACGGCCGCCCGGTCGATTTCGCGCAACGCCTGCAGGCCGGCGACCGGGTCGCCGTCTATCCGGCGTTCACGACGCTGGAACTCGGCCCGCTGCCGCGCCTGCGCCCGGCGCCGCCGGCGGACCCGCGCTTCGTCGTCGATGCGCACCTGGGCGGCCTGGCCCGCCTGCTGCGCCTGGCCGGCTTCGACACGGTCTGCGACCAGGCGCTCGACGACGCCGGAATCGCGCAGCTCGCGGCCGACGACGAACGCATCGTCTTGAGCCGCGACCGCGACCTGCTCGAGCGGCGGGCCATCCGCCACGGCGGCTACGTGCATGCGCAGAACCCCGACCGGCAACTGGTCGAAATCCTGGCCCGCTTCGACCTCGCCGGCCGCCTGCGGCCGTTCAGCCGCTGCCTGCAATGCAACGCCCCGCTGCTGGCCGTCGATAAGGCGCTCGTTCTCGACGCCCTGCCGCCGCGTGTGCGCCACACGCAACAGGAGTTCAGCCGCTGCGCCGTCTGCCGCCGCGTTTACTGGCCGGGCAGTCACTGGCAGCAGATGCGCCAACGCCTGGCGGCGGCCGTCGCGGCCGCCGGCCGCCGACGCCGGCCGCCGGCGCTCGACTGCGCGGCGCTCTTTTCGGCGGCCGCAAGACAGCGCGAAATCGACGCTTTGCAGCGGACGATGGGCACCGAGTTCGGGCTCACCTTCGTGCATATGGACATCCACGATGCGGCGGAGGTCGCCGCCGTGGTGGCGTGTTTCGCTCGCGCCAAGGTCAATGGCAGCGCCGCCGAAGGCCGCCGTTTCGCGCGCGGCGTGACGCGCAACCCGATGCTCGCCGGCCAAGGGATGGCGCCGGTCGCCGCCTGGGCAGCGAGCGGCGTCGAGGCGCCGGGCGGGAAGCACCAACGCTTCGCGCTCATCGCCTTCAACACGCGCAACAATCAGGTCATGGAGGACGCCTTCGGCGACCTGCGCCCGCTCTTCGGCGCCGACGCCTTCGCCCGCATCGAGCGCCTGACGCTGTTGCACGAAACGGCGCACGTCGTGGTGCACCACGCCGAGCAGTCGGGCGCCGACGCCTGGGCCGCCGCGGTGGCGGCGCGCGACGCCGCCGACGGCCAGGCCGGCGCCGCCATCCGCGACTGGGCCGGCGGCCCGCAGGCGGCCATCGCCCACCCCGACCTCGTCCGGCTGCTGCTCGGCGAAGCCGACGCGCTCGCCGCCCTGCAGGCGCGCCTGCGCGCCGGCGAGGACGGCCTGACCTACGACGCCGACCGCGTGCGCGACGCCTTCCAGGCCATCAAGGCGCGCGCCGACTATCGAAACTTTCAGGAGAACATGGCCGACGCCTTCATGGCCATCGTGCTGCGCCAGGAAGGTGTCGACCTGACCGGGGTAGTCGGCGCCGCGCGCGCCGCCGGCGACGCCGAGCACGACAGCCAGCCCGGTCTGGCGGCGGTCGGCGCGCTGCCGGCCAGCTCGCTGGACGGCCTGAACCTGCGCCAGAGCATGGCCCTCGCCGCGCAGCTCGTGCGCCGCGCGCTGGGCCTCGGCTAGGCCGTCCGTCGGCCAGCACCGCTTCCGTCTGCGGCGACACCGGCGCGGCGCCGCGGACGGGAGGCTCAAGCTTGCCGTCTTTCCGGACAGGAAGAATCGCGGCGACGATCCATCGTTCTCCCATTTGAGCGTGGGCAAGCGCGAAATTTCCTCCTTCACTTTCAGCCTCCGGATGGCGTGTTCCTGGAGATGCCTGGCAAGGGGAACGGACCGATCAGGGACCGAAAGCGTAAGCCTTTTGCCGCCGCCCGCCGCTGAGGTTGCAGCAACATCCTTTGGCGGACTCGAGCGCCTCCTGGCCGTCAAGGCGTCTTGGGGAGACGCCGCCCCCGCATGACTACTTCCTGACCGCCGATTCCGTTCCGGGGGTGGCGCAGCCCTACTTCGTGATGCAGTTCGAGCGGCCGATCGTCTTTGTCGGGCTGTCGATCAGCGATTACACCGGCGTCGGCGGCAGCAGCCGTTTCGATCTGCTGGCTGGCGACGACCTGGCAAGCACCGCGGCGCTGCCGGAATACGTTCACCGGCCAGACGTCGCGTGGCCGCCGTATGTGCTAGAGGACGGCGGCTTTCTCCACTTGGTCGGCTCAGGCAGGCGGATTGTCCGGAACTTCCGCCCGAGCTTCAACTTCGCCGTCCTGCGTCTCGATCCGGCCGACGCAACGGTCGGTTTCGACAACGTGTTCGTGATCAATGCGGTTCCCCAGCCAAGCGTCCTGACGCTGCTGCTCGCCGGACTCGGGGCGTTGGCCGCGACCCGGCGCCGGTCAGCGGCCGGAACGACTCCGGGGGCAGCCGACGCTTGCCGCCGGTCCCGCTTGCCCAAGGGCGCGGTTCCGGAGGCTGGCGAGTCCGATCACTGAGGCGAATCGATGGCCTGCGCAGCCTCGCTGAGCCTCGCCAGGAGTGCCGGACCGTCCGCTTGGCGGCCACCGGAAGCCGGGTACCGGCGCGCGATGGCGAGCGGCGGAACACCCGCCGAGCGGTCCGGAACGGGCCTGCGGCCGGGGCTGGCGCATCGCCGGCGATTTCGCGACAGGTGCCGCGTCAGGGGTTGGCGCGAGGGGTCGCCCCCGGCCGCCGGTCGATGACGCGCCGCGCCTTGCCGAGCGAGCGTTCGATGCTGCCGATGTCGGCGATGCGCACCTCGGTCGAGATGCCGACCAGCGACTTGATGTGCTGCCGCAGCGTGCCCGCCACGTAGTCCCGGTCGACCGCCGACAGATAGCGGTATTCCCGCTTGAGTTCGACATCGACGACGACCGAATCGAGGTGGCCGTCGCGGAAGACTTCGATCAGGTAATGCGGTGACAACTTGGGCTGCTGCAGGATCAGTTCCTCGATCTGCGATGGGAAGACGTTGACGCCGCGGATGATCAGCATGTCGTCCGAGCGGCCGGCGACGCGGGCCATGCGCCGCATCGAGCGCGAGCTGGGCGGCAGCAGGCGCGACAGGTCGCGCGTCCGGTAGCGGATCATCGGCAGCGCTTCCTTGCACAGCGAGGTGAACACCAGCTCGCCGGGCTCGCCGTCGGGCAAGGCCCGGCCGGTCGCCGGATCGACGATCTCGGGATAGAAATGGTCTTCCCAGATCACCGGCCCACCCTTGCTTTCGAGGCACTCGCAGGCGACCCCGGGGCCGATCAGTTCGGACAGCCCGTAGAGGTCGATGGCGTCGATGCCGAAGGTCGTTTCGATCTCGCTGCGCATCGCCTCGCTCCATGGCTCGGCGCCGAACATGCCGACGCGCAACCGGGTCGAGGCCGGGTCGACGCCCTGGCGTTTGAACTCGTCCGCCAGGTTGAGCATGTACGAGGGGGTCATCACGATGAGGTCGGGCTGGAAGTCGACGATCAGCCGCACCTGCTTCTCGGTTTGCCCGGCGGACATCGGAATCACCAGGCAGCCCAGACGCTCGGCGCCGTAGTGCGTGCCGAGACCGCCGGTGAACAGGCCGTAGCCGTGGCCGACATGCACCATGTCGCCGCGTCGGCCGCCGGCGGCGTAGATCGAGCGCGCCATCAGCCCGGCCCAGCGGTCGATGTCGTTTTGCGTATAGGCGACGACGGTCGGCTGGCCGGTGGTGCCGGACGAGGCATGCACGCGAACGATCTCGTCGCGCGGCATGGCGAACATTTTGAAGGGGTAGTTCTCGCGCAGGTCGGCCTTGCTGGTGAAGGGAAATTTCCGCAGGTCGTCGAGCGTGCGCAAATCGTCGGGATGCACGCCATGCGCGTCGAACTTGTCCCGGTAATGGCGCACGTTCTCGTAGGCGTGACGTACCGACCAGCGCAGGCGCTCGATCTGCAAGGCGCTGATTTCGTCACGGCTGGCGGTTTCTATGGGCTCATAGCCGATACGGCGGCGGTCGGCGGTCATGGGACGGCTCCAGCGGGCAAAGTGCCGACCCTACTACCAGCGCGGTCCGGTTTCAAGCACCGGTCGAACCGTCCGCCGCGCTGCCGGGCGGCGAAAGCGGCGGCGGCCACGCGCCGCTCCCCGCCGGCGGCGGAAATCGGTTAGCCTGAGCGGCCGTTCATTCGCCCCGCGCTCCGCCTCATGCTCGCCCAGTCCTGTCGCCTGATCGTCGCGCATGCGGCGCCGATGCTCGTCGCCCAGTTGAGTTCGATGGGCATGATGGTGATCGACACCGCGCTGCTCGGCCACTACGGAACCGAGGATCTGGCGGCGGTGGCGGTCGGCGGCGGCATCTACATTTCGGTCGTCTTTGCCCTGGTCGGCGTGCTGCAGGCGGTCGCCCCGGCGGTCGCCCACCTGCACGGCGCCGGCCGCGACCCGGAGATCGCCGGCACGCTGCAACAGGCGCTGTGGCTCGCCCTCTTGCTGGCCATGCCGGGCGTCCTGTTGCTGCTCCACCCCGACGCCCTGCTCGCGCTGTCGCGCATCGACCCGGTGGTGGAGGGCAAGGCGCGCGATTATCTGGCCCTGCTCGCTTACGGCCTGCCGGCCGTGCTGCTCTACCGGACTTTCCACGCCTTCTGCAACGCGCTCGGAAAACCGCGTCCGCTGCTCCTGATCAGCCTCGCCAGCACGCTGCTGCACGGCGTCCTGGCCTGGCTGCTGGTCACCGGCGGCTGGGGCGGCGAAGCGCTCGGCATTCTCGGTTGCGGCATCGCCAACGCCGCGGTCGGCTGGTTTTCCATGCTCTGTGCCGCCGCCTACCTGCTTTTCGCACCGCCGCTGCGGCGCTACCGCCTGCTCGCCGACTGGCAACGACCTCGGCGCCGACCGCTCGGCGAGCTGCTGCGGCTCGGTTTGCCGATCGGTTTCTCGCATTTCGTCGAAATCTCGTCGTTCACCTTGATGGCGCTGTTCGTCGCCCAGCTCGGCGCGACCGTCGTCGCCGGCCACCGTATCGTCGCCAACCTCGCCGCGATCTGCTACATGCTGCCGCTGGCGCTGGCCATCGCCACCCTGGCGCAGGTCGGCCAGGCGGCCGGCGCGCGCGACTGGCGGCGGGCGGAACTGTCGATCGGCGCTGGACTGCTGCTCGCCGGCAGCTTGTCGACGCTGCTCGGCCTGCTGCTGTGGCTGATCGCCGAACCGCTCGCCGCCGCTTATACCGACGACCCGGCGGTACGCGCAGTGGTACTGGCGCTCATCGGCTACGTCGCCTTCTACCAGATCTTCGACGCCTGGCAGACGATCGCCGCGCATGCCTTGCGCGGCTATCGCATTACCCTCGCGCCGATGTTCGTGCATGTGTTCTGTTTCTGGGGGGTCGGCCTGTTCGGCGGCTGGTGGCTGGCTTTCCACGCCCGGCAGCCGATGGGGGTGGCCGGCTTCTGGCTGGCGTCGCTCCTCAGTCTCGTCCTCGCCGCGCTCCTGCTCGGCGCCCTGCTGTGGCGCGCCATGCGCGCGTTCAGGGAATGAGCGGCGGCTTGGCCGCCCGCCAGTGGCCTGGGCGCCGCCGCCATCCGTGGAAATACCCCGCGCACGGCCCGGCAGGGCGTACACTTCCTTCGAGGTCCAGATAAAGAGAAAATTGGCTCAACCGGAGCGACCGTCCCCATGATTTCGACTCTTAAACCAATATTTTCCGGTGGTCGCCCGTCGATCGTCGTCGCCACTTTCTGCCTCATCGCCAGCGCCAACTCGCTGTCGGCCGATGATTTCAGTTATACCGTACGCGCGGGCGACAACCCGTGGAATCTGACTCAGCGATATCTCAAGAGCGTGAACTACTGGCCACGGGTCCAGGACTACAACGGCATCGTCGACGCTACGGCGATGCGGCCGGGAACCCGCCTGCTCATTCCGCTGAGCTGGATGCGCGGCCTGGCCACCGTGGCCCAGGTCGCCGACCTGCGCGGCCGTGCCGAACTGCTGCGCGGACGGGAGAGCACGCCGGTCAAACCGGGCCTCACGGTGGCCATTGGCGACCGCCTGCGCACCGCCGCCGACAGCACGCTGACGCTCGAGTTCGCCGATGGCAGCCGCAGCCTGGTCGGCCCCGATTCCGAATTGCGCCTGACCGACCTGCGGCGGCTCAAGGCGTCGGCGGCCCAACAGGTACGCATCGAACTGCCACAGGGTCACCTGGAAAACAACGTCACGAACAGTCGGCGTCACGGCGGCCGCTTCGTCATCGATACTCCGGCCGCCGTGGCCGCCGTACGCGGCACGCGCTTCCGCGTTGCCGCGTCGAACAAGGACATGCGCAGCGAAACGCTGGGCGGCGAGGTGCTGCTGCAGAACCATGCCGGTCGCCGCGTCCTGCCCGCCGGCACCGGCTCCCTGGTGCGCGACGGCGGCGCGCCGACACCCGCCGTCGCCCTGCTGCCGGCGCCACGGCTGGACCATCTGCCGGCGCGTGTCGAGCGGCTTCCGCTGGCGCTCGAATTCCCGGTCCTGCCCGGCGCCGTGCGCTACCGGACGCAGATCGCCCCGGCAACGGGGTTTTCGGTGCTCGCGTCGGATGCGCTGAGCCACTCGCCGCGCACCTCGAGTTCGACCAGCCTGCCTGACGGTCGCTATCGGCTGCGCGTACGGGGGATCGATGCGAACGGCCTGGAAGGGCTCGACGCCGAACGCGAAATCGAACTCGATGCCCGCCCGGAACCGCCCTTCCCGAGCCTGCCGCCGCCCGACGGCTTCGTCGTCGACGAGCCCATCGAGTTTCGCTGGGCGGCGAGCAGCGAAGCGGCACGCTACCGCTTCCAGTTGGCCGGCGACGAAAGCTTCGGCTCGCCGCTGCTGGACCAGGACCAGCTCGAACAGGCGACGTTCACCGTCACGCAAGCCCTGCCGCCCGGTCGCTACTTCTGGCGTGTCGCCATGCGCACGGCGGCCGAAGGACAGGGACCGTTCTCCGACCCGCAGCGCTTCCGTCGGCCGCCGCCGGGCCCGCTGCCGGAAGCGCCGAATATCGCCGGCGACACGCTCGAACTGCGCTGGCGGGCGGCCGCTCCGGGCGACCGTTATCAGGTCCAGATCAGCCGCCAGGCGGACTTTTCGGAGCCCGAGGTCGACCGTCAGACGAGCGAGGCCGCGATCTCCCTCGACCGGCCTGCGGCCGGCGTCCATCACGTGCGCCTCCGCACGCTGGCGCCGGGCGACCCGCCGGGCCCTTGGGGCAGGCCGCAACAGATCGAGGTTCCGCGCGACTGGCGGCCGCTCATGCTCTTGCTCCCGGCCTTGTTGATCCTGGCGCTTTGATGCCGCCCCGCCTGCGAAGCTGGCTGGCGCGCCGCCGCGGCTGGCTGCTCGTCGTCACTCTGGCCTGCCTGGCCGTGTTGGGCGACGCGGGCCCGCTGCAGCGACTCGATCTGCTGCTGTACGACGCCGTGGAACCCCTTTCGCGACCGGCCGGCGGAGCACCGCGCGCGGCCATCGTGGCGATCGACGATGCCAGTCTGGCCGCGCTCGGCCGCTGGCCCTGGCCGCGCGACGTTCACGCCGAAATCATCGATCGCCTGACTGCCGCCGGCGTGTCGGCCGTCGGCATGGCGATTCTCTTTCCCGAACCGGCAGGCGGCGACGGTCGCCTGGCCCGGGAGCTGTCGCGCTCCGGCCGCGTCGTCCTGGCGCTCGCGCCGAGTCCGGCGACGCCTGGCCAGAGCGGCGTGCGCGCCATCCTGCCGGCGCCAGAACTGACGGTCGCCGCTGCCGCGCTGGGCCATGTCGACGTCGAACTCGATGCCGACGCGCTGGTGCGGCGGACCTTCCGCCACGCCGGCACGGCGGCTCCCAAGTGGCCAGCGCTGGCGCTCGCGGTCTGGGAGCTGGCCGGCGAAGGAAGCACGGGCGCGCTACAGGCCAGCGCTTACGATCTCGCCACGGGAACTCCGTTCGCCTGGGTGCGCCGCGGCGAGATGTTGCTGCCCTACCCCGACGAGAACGCCGCGCCGCCGACGATCTCCAGTTTCGACCTGCTCGACGACCCGCGCCTGGCCGCGCAGTTGCGCGGCAAGGCCGTTTTTGTCGGCACCACGGCGACCGGACTCGCTGCCGGGCTGGCCACGCCCAACCCGGCCAAAGCGGCGCCGATGGCGGCCGTCGAGTTTCACGCCCGGGTCTACGAAGCGCTGGGCAACGGGCAGGTTTATCGCACGGCCGACAAGAGCGTCACGCTGCTCTTCACGTTGCTCTTCCTGGGCCTGGCCAGCCTCGTCTATCCGCTGCTCGGTATGCGCTGGGCGATCGCCGGCGGCTGCCTGGCGATTCTGCCGCTTTTCGCCAGCGCCCTGGTCCTCCGTCTGGCTGCTCTCTGGGTACCGCCGTCGGCCGCCACCGCCGGTTTTGTCGCCGGTTACCTGCTGTGGTTCGCGATGCATCTCAGGCGTACGCGCGGCGTCCTCCACCTTGCTCGCCAGAATGCCGACGCGACCCTGCGTTCGATCGCCGACGCGGTCATCACGCTCGATGGGCAGAAGCGCGTCGTGCTCATGAATCCGGTTGCCGAGCAACTGGCCGGCCGCTCTTTCGGCGAGCTGCGCGGTCAGGTTGCGGGCGATTTCCTCGCCGTCGTCTGCGACGATCCGGCTCCCATCGAACGACAGCTGGCCGCCTGCCTCGCCGGCCAGGCCGGCCACCGCCTGGCCGAACCCCTCGCCTGGCGCCGGCCGGACGGCCAGCGGTTCAGCCTGCGAGCGACCATCACGCCGATCGACAACGGACGCCAGGGGGCCGTACTGGCCTTGAGCGACGTTACCGAAGCGCTGGCCTTCACGTCCCGCCTGCAGTACGAAGCGACCCACGACCCGCTGACCGGCCTGCCGAACCGGACTCTCCTGCTCGACCGCCTGCGCCAGTCGCTCGCCCAGCAGCGCCGCCACGGGGGAATGATCGCCCTGCTCTTCGTCGACCTCGACCGCTTCAAGCGCATCAACGACAGTCTCGGGCACGAGTCGGGAGACCGCGTGCTGAAGGTGATCGCCGAGCGCCTGGCGGCCGCCGTCCGGGCCGACGATACGGTGGCACGCTGGGGTGGCGACGAGTTCATCGTGCTGATGGACAACGTCAGCGATCGCTCCGCCGCGGCCAGCGTCGCGGGCAAGATCATCGACCTGTTCGATCGCGAAGTCCTCAGTCAGGAAGGCAGTGCCCTGTTCTTGTCGGGCAGCATAGGGATCAGTATCGGCCCGCAGGACAGCGCTGATGCGGACACCCTGCTGTCGATGGCCGATCAGGCGATGTATCGCGGCAAGCGCGCCGGCGGCGCCAGCTTCACTTATTACTCGGCGGCCATGAACACCTGGTCGCGCGAGCGCCTGAACCTGGAAAACGCTCTCCGGCGAGCACTCGCCAACCAGGAGTTCGAACTGTTCTACCAGCCGCAGATCGAGATCGCCAGCCGCCGCCTGGCCGGTTTCGAGTCGCTGATCCGCTGGCGCCGACCCGGCAGCGGGCTGGTCAGACCCGACGCCTTCATTCCGGCGGCCGAGGAGAGCGGCCTGATACGCAGCATCGGCGACTGGGTGGTCGGCGAAGCGGCAGCGCAGGTCGCCCGCTGGGCGGCGGCCGGGCGGCGTCCGGTACCGGTGGCGGTCAACGTCTCCGCCCGGCAGTGTGCGGACATGAACGTCGTGCAGGCGATCCGCGGCGCCCTCGCCGACAGCCGCATCGATCCGGCACTGCTGCGCATCGAGCTGACCGAGTCGACCGCGATGCACAACCCGGACTTCGTGGCCACGCTGCTCGCCAGTGTCGGCGAACTCGGCGTCGGTATCGCGGTCGACGATTTCGGTACCGGTTACTCGTCGCTCTCCTTCCTCAAGCGCTTCCCGATCAGCGAACTCAAGATCGACAAGAGCTTCGTCGGCGGCATCGCCAGCGGCAGCAACGACGCGGCCATCGTGCGCGCGACGATTGCCCTGGCGCACGGCCTCGGAATGACGGTCGTCGCCGAGGGGGTCGAGACGGATGATCAACTCGCCTTTCTCGACGGGCAAGGCTGCAACCTGGCGCAAGGCTATCTGTTCGCGCCACCGCTGTCGGCCGAGGCCGCGCTTCGATGGCTGAGAGCGGCACGGCAAGCGCCCGTGTCGGCGGCGAATCTCCCTTCGACGAGCACAACTGATACAGTGCACGGTGACTCGTAACCCATGTCCGACAACGGCCCGCCGGCAATGAGCAAGATCGAACAACTACGCATCAACGGCCAGCTCCCCAGCCCGAAGGGAGTGGCACTGGCGATCATGGAAGTCAGCCGACGCGACGACGCGACGCTCGACGAGGTGGCAAGGGTGGTACAGAGCGATCCGGCTCTTTCCAGTCGCTTGTTGCGGCTGTCGAACGCGGCGACTGCGAGCGGTGCTCGGCCGGTGGCCTCGATTCGCGAAGCCGTGCGGCGTCTCGGCATGGCCAGCGTTCGCCAATTGGCGCTGAGCTTTTCGCTGGTCGACCAGTACCTGGAAGGACCGTGTACGGCTTTCGACTATGCGGGTTTCTGGTCGCATTCGCTGTTCATGGCTGTGGCCTGTCACGAACTGGGCCGGCTGATCCGCTGCGCGTCGCCGGACGAACTCTTCGCCTGCGGCTTGCTGGCCCAGATCGGCCGCCTGGCGCTGGCCACGGTCTACCCGGCCGACTACGCGAACGTACTTGCCACCGAAAGCCGTGGCGCGGCGCTTCGGGCTCTCGAGCGCGAACGTCTGGGAGCCGATCACAACGACTTCACGGCCGCCATCCTCGCCGACTGCGGCATGCCCAAGGCGCTCGCCGAGCCGGTCTACCACCACGAGTCACCTGACGCGGCGGGCTTTGCGGACGGCTCGCGGCCCCAGCAATTGGCCCATCTGTTTTTCCACGCCCGACGTATGGCCGATCTCGGTTGCGCCCCGGTAGACGAACGCCACGGCGGAGTTTCGGAACTGCTGCGACTCGGCGGCCGGATCGGTCTGGATGCACCGGCATTGGGAGAGGTGTTCGATAGTGTCGTCGAGCAATGGCGCGATTGGGCCGAACTCCTGAAAGTGCCGGCCGGCCCGCTGCCGCTTTTCAGCGCCATCGCCGACGCGCCCGTACCGCGACCCGAGGAAAGCCTTCCGGCGACACGCAACCGGCAACGCATACTGCTCGTCGAAGACGACCCGATGAGCCGAATGATGACCGAGGGTCTGCTCGATCACCTGCTCGGCTGCACGGTCTACTCGGCCGAAAACGGCAAGGAAGGGCTGGCGCTGGCGCTCGAAATCATGCCGCAGATCGTCATCACCGACTGGCTGATGCCGGTCATGGACGGGCTCGATTTCTGTCGCGCGCTGCGTGGCACGGACTGGGGCCAGTCGATGTACGTCATCATGCTGACCGGTGAAGAGACCGAAGAAAAAATCATCGAAGCCTTCGAGGCCGGCGTGGACGATTACGTCACCAAGCCGCTCAACATTCGTGCCCTCAACGCGCGCATGCGCGCCGCCCTGCATTACGTCAAGCTGCTCGAGGCCTGGGAGACCGACCGGGCACAGCTCAAGCAGTTCGCCGCCGAACTGGCCGTCAGCAACCGCCGGCTCGAACACGCCGCGATGACCGACCTGCTCACCGAGCTACCCAATCGGCGCGCCGGAATGGAGGCGCTGACCCGCTTCTGGAGCAGCTCGCAGCGCACGGGACAGCCAGTCGCGGCGCTCATGATCGATGTCGATTTCTTCAAGTCGATCAACGACCGGTACGGGCACGCGATCGGCGACCGCGTGTTGCAGGCGGTCGCACGGGCCATTCAGAAGGCGGCGCGCCGCGACGACAGCGTCAGCCGGCTCGGTGGCGAGGAGTTCCTGTTGTTGTGTCACGACGCCGACCCGCGGGCCGCACTGCTGGTCGCCGAGCGCCTGCGCCGGATGATCAAGGCCATGACGATCAACGTCGCGGGCATGGAAATCACGACCTCGGTGAGCATCGGCGTGGCCAATCGCGAGAACAGCATGCCGCACGAGGACGATCTGCTGCGGGCCGCCGACAAGGCGCTCTACGGCGCCAAGAAAAGCGGCCGCGACCGCGTCTGCCTGTTTGCCAACGGCAAGACACTGGGTGGTTGACCAGGAACGCGGACGCCCACGGCTTCGCGCGTCAGACCATCTGACCGACAGGCTCGTCCAGCCCGGGCTCGACCGGCAAGGTCGCACGGCTGGCGCGCAATGCGCAGCGTATGCGCAACATGAGCAGTCGCCAGTCTATCGGTCGCCCGACAAAGTCGCTTGCCCCGGCGAGGTAAGCGTGCTCGATCGAGTCCGGGTCATTGCTGCCGGTCAGCATCATGATCGGTAAGCTCCAGTTCCCGGCCTGCCGACGAATCTGCTGGCAAACCTGGTGCGCGTCGCAATCGGCCAGCGCGACATCGAGCAGAAGCAGATCGACCGCCCGCTCTTCGACCAGGGACAGGACATGCTCCGCGGCGCTCGCTTCGCTCACCGCAAATCCGGCGTGCCGCAGCGACTCGCTAGCCAGCAGGCGAGTCATCGTGTCGTCGATCACGAGCAGAACCCGAGCGCCTTCGCGCGCCTGGGCGATGGGCCACGCCACCGCCTCCCGACGGCCATCGGCGGCCAGCGGCAACCCTTGCCCAGCCGCCGCTTCGAACGATCTTTCAGCAAGCTCCTGCGCGGGCGGCAGGCTTGCTCCGGCCGCTTTCGGCGGCGCGGTCGCCGCAGCCGGCGCCAGGTAGCGGCCAAGTGCGGCGGCAAGCTGTTGCCGGGTGACCGGCTTGCTGACATAATCGTCCATGCCGGCGGCCAAGCAGCGTTCGCGGTCGCCGGCCAGCGCGTTTGCCGTCAGGGCGATGATCGGCACGCGCCGCCGACCGGCCTCGTGCTCCGCCTGCCGAATCTGCCCACTCGCCAGGTAGCCATCGAGCACCGGCATCTGACAATCCATCAGGATCGCGCCGTAGGCCACGTCGCGCGCGGCGGCCACCGCCTGCGCGCCGTCGTTCGCCAGATCGACCTGGCAGCCGAGGCTCTCGACGATCGCCGCGGCGATTTCGCGGTTGACCGCGTTGTCCTCGACCAACAGGACGCGGCCGCCCATCAGGCCGCCGGCTGGCAGTGGCGGTTGGCGAGCCGGCAAGGGGCCGTCGTGGCGAGCGGCGCGCAGCCGGAACCAGAAGGTTGAACCGTGTCCTTCGCGGCTCTCGAAACCGACTTCGCCGCCCATCCGTTCGGCCAGCTCGCGAACGATCGCCAGGCCGAGGCCGGTGCCACCGAAGCGGCGGGTCGTCGAATTGTCCGCCTGCGAGAAGGGCGCAAACAGCTTGGCACCCGCCTCACGCGAAACGCCGACACCGGTGTCGCTCACCGCGTAGCACAGTCGGCAGAACTCCGCTTCGCCAGCCGCTGCGTTGCCGGCCACGGGCGGCTCCGGCTCGCCGGTCAGCGATACGGTGATGCTTCCCCGGGTGGTGAATTTGACGGCGTTGCTCAACAGGTTGCCGATGATCTGCCGGACGCGGTGAGGATCGCCGAGCACCGCTGGTGGCAGATCGGCGCCGGTCTGTACGCGGAAGTCGACTCCCTTGAGCGACGCCGCGTGCATGAAGACCTGCGCCACTTCATCGAGCAACTGCCGGGGGTCGAAAGGAAGGCTTTCGAGTTCGACCTTGCCCGATTCGATCTTCGACAGATCGAGCACATCGTTCAGCAGGTGGAGCAGCGCTTCGGCCGACTGGCGCAGCGTGTCGACGTAGCGGCGCTGGCGCGCCGTCAGCCGGGTGTCGAGCAGCAGGTCGGCCATGCCGATCACGCCGTTCATCGGCGTCCGGATCTCGTGACTCATGTTGGCCAGAAAAAGCGACTTGGCGCGATTGGCCGCCTCCGCCTGCTGCTTGGCGACGTCCATCGCGTGGGCCGCCACCTCGAGTTCGATGCGCTGGCGCACCTCGCGGACGGCGGCGGTGAGTTGTTCGCGTGCCGCACGAAAGACGACCAAACCGTAGATGGGTGCCACGACGGCCAGCGCGTAGCCGGGACCATCGCCCTGCCACAGCGAAACGACCACCACCACCAGCAAGGGTGGCAACAGCCAGATCAGCAGAGCCCAGCGGACGAGCGCCAGAAAAAACGCGGCGACGGTGAGCGACCCGACCAGGACGAGCAGCACCAGCGCCGCCGCCCGTGGCGGCAACTGAGCATAGATCACGGCCATGCTGAAGGCGTTGCTCGCCGCGAGCAGGCCGGCCATGCCGAGGAAACTCCGGCGCGCGCGCCGGCAACCGGCCGGCGTCGTGGCGAGCCGCCGCCAGTTCCTGTACAGCGCTCGCCGCCAGATGGCGACGGCGATGGCCGCCAGCAGAATGACGCAAGACGGCAACGGTGAAAGATAGATCGCCGCCAGGACGGCGACGATGGCCTGGCCGAAGACCATCGCCAGTGCCGAGGAGCTTGCTTTCTCGATCGCCCTGCCGGTCAGTTCCGTCTCCACCCGGTCTGCCTCTTGGGGAGCAGCGGCACGATCGGGGTCAGCCGGGGATCTTACGACCATTGGCACGAGAAGTCGGTTGAATTGGATGAAGGCCACCTGCGCCGGGAATTCCCCCACCGCTTTCTCTGACTGGCCGCCCACTGTCCGAGCGCCGATTTGACCTCATGGCGATCAGCGGCAAGAATAACGCTTTTGCTTGGCAGGAAGCAACGTCATGGTCCGCCGATACATCTTGATTCTCGCCGCACTGCTGACGCCATGGATCGTCCATCCGGCTGCGGCAGAAAGCGCCAATCTGCTGATCTACTGCGGTATCACCATGGTCAGGCCAATCACCGAAATGGCTCGCAAGTTCGAGCAGAGCGAAGGAATCAAGATCACCATCGCGCAGGGCGGCTCGGAGGATCTGTTCCAGAGTGCGAAACGAAGTGGTCTCGGCGACCTCTATCTGCCCGGCGAGCCGAGCTACTACACCAAACACCTGGCCGAAGGCTTGTTCGGCGAGCCGGTCACCGTCGGTTACAACCAGCTCGGCCTCTTCGTGCAGAAAGGAAATCCGAGGCAGATCAAGGCCGACGCCAGGGAACTGCTGCGCAAGGATCTCGCGGTCGTCCTCGGCAACGCCGAAAGCGGCAGCGTAGGCCTGGAATCGAAACGCCTGCTGGACAGTCTCGGCATCTACGCGCGGGTGGTGGCCAACGCCGCCTTCCTTTCCCCGGACTCACGATCGATCAACAACGCCATGCGGCGAGGCGAGGCGGATGTCGCCCTCAACTGGCGGGCGACGGCCTTCTTCCCTGACAACGCCGCGGCGATCGACCTGCTCGACCTCGACCCGAAGCTCGCCAAGCCGCAAGCGCTGTTGCTGATACAACTCAAGCTCTCGCAGAACCCGGCCTTGAGCAAGCGCTTCATCGACTACGTCGCTTCGGAAATGGGGCAGGCCATCTTCCGCAAACACGGTTTCTTCGACGCTCGTTCGCGGGCGGGCCGCTAAGGCGAACCGCGTGCTCCTGACGCCTGTTCTGGCACCGCTGCGCCGCTACTGGCAGCGTCTGCGGCGCCAGGAACTGTGGCTGCGGTGGCTGATGGCGGCCTTCTTCATCGGCTTCCTCGCCGTTTTGGGCGTCGCCTGGATTTTTGCCGAGTGGATCGAACAGCTCGACCGCCAGCAGGCCAACGAGCGGGCACGCCTTTTTGTCGGCGAGGAAATCGTGCGCCTCATCGGCGCCATCGAAACCGACTTTTATCGCCTGGCGATGACCACCAGCCCGCAGAACCGGGAGCGGATCCATCGCGAGCTGTTGGCGAAAGCCAAGGATCTCGAACACGGCATCGAGGTCATCGAGCGAGGGGGGACCATCCGCCGGCAGGTCGACCTCAACGTCGAGGGTGCCGACCAAATGATCCGCGAAGCAAGCTTTCGTCCCGACCCGCAGGCGACGGGCTACGTGCTCGAGGTGATCGAGATCGGTCCACAGATCGACCAGATCCGCGCCAAGGCGGCCGAGCTGCGCGAGCTCACCGAACGCCGCGAAGCAGCCCGCGAACTTTCGGCCGAGGACTCGGCCGGCAAGCAGGAAGGCTTGGCCTTCATGGCGATCGAGCGCGAGATCAAGGCCTATTTCAAACTGCTGCCGCCGGCCTTCTTCCGCTTCACCGAGAACGCCAATCGGCTGTTCTTCGAAAGCGACCAGCGCTTGCGCGAGCTCGAAACGCAACTCGATGGCCAGCGCCTGAACTACCGCCGCGCGGAAGCGGCCTTGATTCTTCTCGTCGTCGCTTTCGTCACGGGAGTCGGCGTCCTCGTCACGCGCCAGATCGCGGCCAGCAACCGTCGCCTGCAACGCGCTACGGAGGAGATGCGTGCCGCCAAGGAACTGGCCGAGCAGGCCAGCCAGGCCAAGAGCCAGTTTCTGGCCAACATGAGTCACGAGATCCGCACGCCGCTGAACGGTGTCCTCGGCCTGGCCGACCTGCTCGGGCGCTCGTGCCTGGACCCGGAGCAAAGGCAGCGGGTCGAACTGATACGCCAGTCGGGCGGGCACCTGCTTTCGCTGATCAACGATGTTCTCGATCTGGCCAAGGTCGAGGCCGGCCGGCTCAAGCTCGACGTCGAGGAACTCGACCTCGACGCCGAAGTCGATACCGTTACCCGGCAGTTCGCCCAGCGTGCCCGCCAGAAGGGATTGCGCCTCGCCGTCGAAAGCGTCGCCGGCCTGCCTTGCGTACTGGGCGACGGCTTGCGCGTGCGCCAGGTACTGACCAATCTGATCGGCAACGCGCTCAAGTTCACCGCCGAGGGAGAGATCACGGTCCGTCTATGGCCACTGGTCGGCGAGGACGGCAACGGACAGGTTCGCACCGAGGTCCTCGATACAGGCATCGGCATAGCGTCCGACAAGCTGGCCTGCATTTTCGAGTCCTTCGTTCAGGCCGACGATTCGACAGCCCGTCAATTCAGCGGCACGGGACTCGGACTGACCATCGCGCGCGACCTGATCGCGACCATGGGCGGCGAACTCGGCGTCGACAGCGTCGTCGGAAAAGGTTCCCGCTTCTGGTTCAGCCTGCCATTCGCATCGCCTGCCGCCGTGCCGGCCGATTGCGCGGCGACGCGCCGCGAGATCGATCCCGGCTTGCCGGTCGAACCGGAAACACCGGCCAGCGCCGCGCACCAGCAAGCGCCCAAGGGCACGGCCGGCAGCCTGCTGCTGGCCGAAGACAATCCGGTAAACCAGCTCGTGGCAAGTCAGATTCTCGAGTTTGCCGGTTACTCGGTAAGCCTCGCGGCGGACGGGCGCCAGGCGGTCGCGGCGGTGCGCGCGCAACGCTTCGACGCCGTACTGATGGATTGTCAGATGCCCGAGATGGACGGCTACGAGGCGACGCGGCGGATCCGCGCGCTGGAAGACAGCGGCGCGCTGCCCGGCCGCTTGCCGATCATCGCCATCACCGCCAACGCTTTCGAGAGCGACCGCAAAGCCTGCCTGGCCGCCGGCATGGACGACTTCCTCAGCAAGCCCTTCGCGGCCGATGTCCTGCTGGCCAAGCTGGCTTCGGCGATAGGCCGTCGCCCGGCGAGCACCGCGCCCCCTCCCGGCGCACCGCCCAACCCGACCTCTGGAAATGGCGCGGCGACTGACGAAGGGCTCGACCCTGCCGCACTCGAAGAACTGCATTGTCTCGGCGGCAGCGCGCTGTGCACACGGATTCTCGCGCTCTACGGCAGGAAACTCGGCGAACATCGCGCAGCCATCGTCTCCGCGATCGCGGCCGGTGACCTGGCGACGATGTCCCGTCACGCCCATACGCTGAAATCGGGCAGCGGTCAGATCGGTGCCGGGCGTCTGCGCGATCTCTGCGCCAGCCTCGAACAAGCCGGACGCGACGGTCAGCTCAGCAGGGCGAGCGATCTGCAAGCCCCGTTTGCCGCCGAATGCGACCGTGTCGCCAGTCTACTCCGGCGTATGGAAGGCTAGCGGAAGCTCACAGTCGCGCCAACCGGAAGAAGGGAGCGCCCAGCCGGACGTTCGCCCCGCCGCGATCGCGCCGGATGCTTCTCCGAGGCCACCTTGCCAGGCGGGATCATCTGACGAGCAAGAACTGCCGCCTGAAATCGTGGCCTTGGCCATGCGCGAACGAGGCCGCAAAACGATCGGCCGGCAGTGGCCGCGAATAGAGAAAGCCCTGCTGGACCGGGCAGCGATGCGCCAACAGAAAAGCGGCCTGCTGACGCGTTTCGACGCCTTCGGCGACGACTCGCATGCCGAACTGGTGACCGAGTTCGATGATCGACAAGGCGATCGCCGCGTGCCGGCCGCCAAGGGCGACGTCGGTCACGAAGGTGCGATCGATCTTGAGTTCGTCGATTGGAAAGCGGTGCAGGTAGCTGAGCGACGAATAGCCGGTACCGAAGTCGTCGAGCGACAGCCCGAAGCCCTCGTCGCGCAAAGCGCTGAGGATCGTGATCGTACGATCGGCGTCGACCATCAGCAGTGACTCGGTCAGCTCGAACACAATTTGCCGAGGTGAGATCCCGGCGTGCCGGACGGCGGCACAAAGCTTGGCCGAAACGTCGGCCTGCAGGAAGCTCGGGCTCGCCAGATTGATCGACAGGCGCAAGGCGGCAAACCCGGCGTCGGCCCACTCGCGGCACTGCCGGGCGCCGGCGGCGACGACCCAGTCGCCGAGCGCGACGATCAAGCCCGATTCTTCGGCCAGCGGGATGAACTCGTTCGGTCCGAGCAGTCCGCGCTGCGGGTGCTGCCAGCGCACCAGCGCCTCGGCGCCGATCATCCGGCCGCTGGCGAGATCGATCTTGGGCTGAAAATGCAGCCGCAACTCGCCGCGCGCGATCGCTCGGCGCAAGTCGTTTTCCAGTTCAAGCTTGACGCTCGCCGCCTTGTTCATCTCCTCGTCGAAGAAGCGGAAGGTGGACGGCCCCACCGCCTTGGCGGCGTACATCGCCTGTTCGGCGTGGCGCCACAGCGCCTCCACCGTGTCGCCGTCGCGCGGAAAGACGGCGATGCCGATGCTCGCCGTCAGCACCAGTTCGCGTCCGTCGAGCAGCAGCGTTCGCGAAACCGCCTGCAGCAGGCGCTCGGCGACCATCGCCGCGTGGCTTGGCATGCGCACTTCCATGACCAGGACGGTAAAGGCGTCGCCGTCGATGCGGGCGACCATCTCGGCCGCCCGCAGCGGCGGGTTCAAGGCCAGCAGGTCGGCGCCGCGCACCGACGAGCGCAGTCGCTCGGCGACCGTGCACAGAAGGCGATCGCCGGCCGCATCCCCGAGCGCGTCGTTGACGCTCTTGAAATGATCGAGGTCGAGATGCAGGATGGCGCAGCAATTGCCCACACGTTGTGCGCGGTCGAGTTCGACGCCGACCATTTCGGCGAAGAACTGCCGGTTGGCGAGTCCGGTCAACGCGTCGTGCATGGCCAGATGCTCGATGCGGCGTTGCGCCTGGACGCGCTCGGTGATGTCCTGGGTAAAACCTTCGGCGCCGACTATTCGCCCACTCGCGTCGCTGACCGGAACCGCTTCCTCGAACACTTCGAGCAGTGTGCCGTCCTCGCGCAGCATGCCGTAGGAAATCTGGTAAGGGCTTCCTTCGCGCAACAAGGCTTGCCGGGCGGCGTCCAGGCGCGCCCGATCAGTCTGCCGGACGCGGTTCAAAAAGAGCTTTGGTGTAGCGCTGCCGGCAAGATCCACGTCGCCAAAAATGCGCCTCGTCTCGTCGGAGAACGACAGGCGTCCGTCCTCCCTCGACCACTCCCAGTTGCCGATCCGCGCCAGTCGCTGGGCCTGCGCCAGGCTCTGCTGGCTGCGCGCCACGTCCTGGATGGCGCGACTGGCACGCAGGCCGTAGCGCACGCGCAGCGTCAGCAGCAGCCAGTTGATCGGTTTGGTAATGAAGTCGGTGGCGCCGGAGGCATAGGCCCGTTCGATGGAATCCGTGTCGTTGAGGCCGGTGAGCATCAGAATCGGCAGCCACTTGCCGAGCGAATGTTGACGGATCCACTCGCATACCGCATAGCCATCGATGCCCGGCATCATCACGTCGAGCAGCACCAGATCAATACGCTGTTCGTCGAAGAGACGCAGCGCATCCTCGCCGCAATCCGCTTCGCTGACCGTGAAACCTGCATGGCGCAGCGACTCCGCGGCCAGAATGCGGACCATTTCGTCATCGTCGACCAGCAGCACACGTCCTTTCGCATCTGGCGTCGCCACTAGCCACCTCCTTCCTTCTTCGCGGCGGCCGCCGCGCGATGCCGGGCCAGCGCCCCCTGGAAATCATCGTAGGAGCGACGCAAGAGCAGCGGCCAGTCGGCGGCCGGCTGCTCGCCGGCGCGCAGCAAGGCTTCGAGCTGCCTGGCCTGATCGGACAGCGCCAGCGCACCCACCGTGGCACTCGACGACTTGAGCGTATGCGCCGCACGCTGCAAGATCGTGGTGTCGCCCTGGCTGGCGGCCTGTTCGATGTCGGTCAGCAGCCGGCCGGCGCTTTCGTTGAACATGTCGAGCACGCGGTCGGCAAACTCCGGTTTCGAACCGTCGGCAACCATCGGCAGCGACTGGACGACGCGTGGGTCGAAGACCAGCGCGGCGCGGCGTTCGTTGCGCCTCGGGCTGGCATGCGCTGCCCCGGCATCGGCTTCGCCGGCCTTCGGCTGAGCGACCGGCAGCGTCACGTTGCGCACCAGCGCCGCGGAGAGTTGCGCCCGGTTGATCGGTTTCGCCAGATAGTCGTTCATGCCGGCCGCCAGACACTGTTCGCGGTCGCCGGCCAAGGCATTCGCCGTCAGGGCAACGATCGGCACCGCGGCGCGGCCGGACTGCCGCTCCTCCTGGCGGATCTGGCGGCTGGCCGCGAAACCGTCCATGACCGGCATCTGGCAGTCCATCAGAATCAGGTCGTAGAAGCCGCGACGGGCGGCATCCACCGCCTGCGCACCGTCGTGCGCAAAATCGGTCTGGCAACCGAGGGTGTTGAGGATGGCTCCGGCGATCTCACGGTTGACGTCGTTGTCTTCCACGAGCAGCACGCGAACCCCGGTGGGATGGGAGGTCGGTGTCGACGCGGTGCGCTCGGGCAGCGGTCCCGAGTAACGCTCGACGCACTGGCGGAACCAGAAGGTCGACCCCTTGCCTTCGGAACTCTCGAAGCCGACATCACCGTTCATGCGGTGGGCCAGTTCGCGGATGATCACCAAGCCCAGTCCGGTGCCGCCAAACCGGCGGGTCGTCGAGTTGTCGGCCTGCGTGAAGGGTGCGAAGAGCTTTTCGCCCGCTTCGCGCGAAATACCGACGCCCGTGTCGGTGACGGAATAGCACAGAGCGCAAGACTCGCCAGCGCTGCCCGGCACGGGACTGACGGTGCTCGGCAAGCACTCGCAGGTGAGGGTGACGGTGATCGAGCCGTGCTCGGTAAACTTGACCGCGTTGCTCAGCAGATTGCTGATAATCTGCTTGATGCGGAAAGGATCGCCGAGTACGGCGGCCGGCAGGTCGGGAGCAAACACGGTGCTGAGCAGCAGCCCCTTGGCCGATGCCATTTCGCCGAACGGTTGCACCGCTTCCTCGACGAGTCGCTGCGGACTGAAGGGAACGCATTCGACTTCGAGCCGCCCGGATTCGATCTTCGACAGGTCGAGAACGTTGTTCAGCAGATGAAGAAGCGATTCGGCGGACATGCGCAGCGTGTCGGCGTAGCGCCGCTGCTGTTCCGACAGGGGAGTGTCGAGCAGCAGGTCGGCCATGCCGATGACGCCGTTCATCGGCGTCCGGATCTCATGGCTCATGTTGGCCAGGAAACGCGACTTGGCGACGTTGGCGCTTTCGGCCTGCTCCTTCGCCAGGCGCAGTTGCGCGGTGCGCTGTTCGACCTGCTGTTCGAGCGTGGCACGGTGTTTTCGGAGTTCGTCGTCGCGCTGCTCGACTTCGCTCAGCATGCTGTTGAAGCCGCCGATCAGTTCGCCGACTTCGTCGCGCCCGAGTACCGGCAGGCGCCGCGAGTAATTCCGGTCGCCCGCCACCTGTCGCATGACCTCGGTCAGTTGCAGAATGGGCGCCGATACCGAGCGTTGCAGACGCGCCGCGAGCAGCAGTGCCGTTCCGAAAGCGAGCAAGGTACCGGAGAGGACGACCAGCATGCGATGCGCGATGTCGTCCCACATCGGCCGCAGGTTCGATTCGATAGCGAGCGTCCCGATCACTTCGCTCCCCTGCCGGATCGGGTACTCGATGCGCAGCACGTCATCCCAGTACAGACCGGTGACCGAGGCGCTGGCGGCGCCCGGTCGGCTCGCGCTCACCGTTCGGTCGGCGCCTGGCGGGTAATGGGCAAAGACGCCGCCGGCCGGCAAGGTGATCGACGCGGTGAGGACTTCCGGTCGCACACGCAGACCGGCCAGCGTCTCGCGGGCCGTGCGCGCGTCCTCGAAAGCGATCGCCGGCGCGCTGCTGGCCGCCAGGAATTCCGCCATGCCGTACAGTTTGGCGACCTCCCCTTCCCGGTTGTCGTCGATCTCCGAAACGCCGAAGAGCAGCGTGCTGACCAAGAGGCCGGCGCCGGTCGTCGTTCCGATGAGGAGCATCAATTTGCTCTTCAGCGGCAGATCGCGTAAACGCATCATCGATTTCTTCCCGAGATGTCGGCCAGATTGCGGGCGAGTTTGAGCAAGTTCGAACTGGCCTTGAGCTGCGCTTGTTCGAGTGCTTGGCGATTGACTTCGAACTGCAGACGCCCGTCGCCATGGACGAGGCCGATCGCGCCGCCGGCATCGATGAATCCGTCCAGGTCGCTGACGGTCAATATCGGTTGTCCGGCAAGTCCGCGCAGCGTCAGCGCCACCCGCCGCTCTTCCGATTCGCCGACGAATACTACCTGACAAGCGCGCATCTCGTCGACGCCGACCACGCGTCGTACGGCAACGGCCCGCCCCTGCACCTGCCGGCTCTCGAGCGACGCGGCAGCGCTGCCGAGGGCATCGCGCCCGACCAGGCAGATCAGCAGCGGCGCATCCCGGGTGGAAAACACCCGCTCCGGCCACTCGACGTAGCGGGCAAAGTTGAGGATGAAAGCCGCCTTGGCCTGTGCCTCGCTGAGCGTCGTCTGCGCCGATGCGATGGCCCCCGCTGCGGCGACGATGGCCAGCACAAGGACAGGCCATCGGCGAACCCGAAGCCTCATCTCGTGGCTCTCAGAACTGCCACTTGGCTTTGAGGTAGACGCCGCGCTGAATCTCCAACGCCTGCGACGGCAGCAGAGTGGGAATCGCTTCCGGATGCTGGCCGTCGAGCAGGTTCTGGCCGACCAGAGACAGTTCGAGATCGCGCGTCGGTCGCCAGGCATAGCGCAGGTCGAGCGTCGTGTAGGCGGGGACGAACAAGGGCGAACCGTGATCGCCGAGCCGGCTGACGTAGCGCAGCCAGAGGTCGAAAGTCTGCCGCTCGGCGAACGACATCGACGAGCGCAGCGACATCTGATGTTGCGGATCGGAAGCGTTCAACGTGTTCACCGTGCTGATCGACCCCGGATCGCCGGTTTTCGACCAGGCGTGCAGATCGATGTAACTGTAGATCGGCTGAATCCGCCACCACGGTAGCGGGTACCAGTCCGCCGCGATCTCGATGCCGCGGGTACGGGCCCTGGCGCTGTTGTCGGGGAAAACGCTCTGAATGAGGTAGGGTGGCCGCGCCAGGACCAAGCGCGTGCCGCCCAGCGTCGTTGCCCGCAGGTCGTCGTACTCGTCTTGGAAAGCCGCGATGTCGACCGACAGGCTGGGGCCAAACTGCTGGCGGTAACCGATCTCGTAAGCCAGCACCGTTTCGTTGCGCAGATCTCCTTCGGCCGGAACGTTGCGGGTCAGGATCGGCAGAGGGCTCGGATTGCCCGGCGCGCCGGCCGGCAGGACCGAGAAATCGACTTGCGCGTCGAGTTCAGCGCGCGACGGCGTGCGTACCGCCCGCGAAACCGAGCCCCACAGCGACTGGCTGACGGTCGGCGTCCAGATCAGGCGCGCATTGGGCATCGGCTCGAAGCCGGTGAAGCTGTTGTACTCCAGTCGTGTGCCGAGCATCATGCGCAGTTCGCTCGGCACGAGTGTGATTTCGTCCTGGATGAAGGCGCTGGTGAGGCTGAAACCACGACTCTCCCGGCGAATTGCAATGACGTTCCCCGAGTCGATGGCGTCGCGCGAATAGCGATAACCCAGGCCCCAGATCAGATCGTGACGGTCGCCGATCAGCATGCGCTGCTGGAAATCGACGTCGGCGGTGGTCCGCCGTTCCTTGAAGACACCGGCGATCTCGATTTCCGTCGAGTCCACGTAGGCTTGCACCGCCATTTCGGAACCGCCGGCCAGCATCCATTCGTCACGACCGAGCAGGTGCAACCCCTTCCCTTCCTGTCGCACGTCGCTCAGCGTCAGGCCGCTCGGCGACCGGAGATCGGGCAGGCGCCAAGTATCCCCGGTCACGCCCGAAAAGACCTGACCGCTGAGCGTCAGCCGGTGACCGTCGCCCATCGCCCAGTCGCCGCGAAATCCCAGGCGCCCGGCGCGCCAGTAGTCGTTGGCGTAGCTGCCGTCCGGAGTCACGGCTTCGTCGCGCGCGAAAGCCTTACCCCAGACCCTGAAATGACCGTCGCCGCTCTCGCCACCGTAGCGCAACGCCGCGAGCCCTCTTTCGTCGCTGCCACCCGCGGCGACGAGCAAGCCGCCCTGTGTGTCGCGCGCCCGGCGGGTGATGATGTTGATCACTCCGTTGACCGCGTTGGAACCCCACATCGCGGCGCCCGGCCCGCGAATCACTTCGATACGGTCGATGTCTTCGAGCAGCGTATCGTTGTCCTCCCACAGCACGCCCGAGAAGATCGGCGAATAGATGCTGCGGCCGTCCATCAGCACCAGCAGCTTGTTGCTGAAACGGCTGTTGAAGCCGCGCACGCTGACCGCCCAGCGATTGTTCGCCAGGCGCGCCACCGCGACCCCCGGCGCCAGGCGCAGAGCTTCGGGAATGCTCGTCGCACCCGAACGCTCGATATCTTCGCGACTGATGACGAAGACCGCTGCCGCCACGTCGTTGAGGTGCTGCGACTTGCGCGCGGCACCGGTGATCTCGACGTTGAGCAGATCCTCGAGACTCATGTCGACCAGTTCGGGCGAGGTGGCGCTCGCGGCGGCAGACAAGGCCAGCGCGTTGACCAGACAGAGAGGACGCCCAAGCATGGCGAACGACGGCTTCAACTTCATGGCTCAGATTCTCCGAAAATCCTGGGTGTTCCCCCGGCGGCGGTTGCCGGATAGCGCGATGCGACTCCCCACGCCGCGCCAGCACAACGGACGAATACCCATCCCCTCGCAGTTGCTGACCGGCGACGCGCAATGATAAGACCAATGGCTCGTCCATGAAAGGCGATCGTCCACCCGTTTCCCCCGCTCCGCCGACTCGCCGGCAGGGCGGCGGCGGGGCGACTTGCAGCCATCCGGCATACGATGCCGCACCGGCAACGATGCGCTCCATCGATCGTCGTTCGGCCGTGGAATCAATTTCAGCTTCATGGTCGAACGCCATTATACTTGCCATTTTTTCTCCCTTTTATGGCACCGAAAGGAGACCGGCGTGCAAGCCCTGCGAAATTTTTCCGTCGCCCTGAAGCTCAATCTTGTCCAGGGCGTCGTCCTGCTGTTGATCATTCTGGCCGCAACGCTGGGAACCACCTGGCATCTGCACCAGCAACTGGAAAACGCCGCGCTGAACCAGTTGCAGCAAACCAACCGCCTCGTCGTCTCGATGCTCGAAGCTTTCGATCGAGGGCTGCGCAACGATATCGAACGCGCTGGCCGGCTGTTTGCGGGAAGCTTCGACAGACAGCCACCCGAACTGGTCCAGGAAGGGGACTCGCCTCGCCTCCTGCAACAGGGGGTGGCGATCAGCGAACGGATCGATCTGGTCGACGCCTTCACGGCGAAGGCCGGAACCGTAGCGACCATTTTCGTTCGCCGCGGCGACGACTTTCTGCGTACGGCGACTTCGCTGAAGAAGGAGGACGGTACGCGGGCGAACGGCACCCTGCTCGGCGCCGAGCATCCGGCACGCCGGGCCATTCTCGCCGGCCAGGCCTACACCGGCAAGGCGTTGTTGTTCGGCCGGGACTACATGACGCACTACGCGCCGGTACACGATGCGACGGGCAAGGTCGTGGCGATTTTTTTCGTCGGCCTCGAGTTTACCGAGTCGCTCAAGGCGCTGAAGCAGAACTTGCTGGCCATCAAGGTCGGCAAGACCGGTTACGTCGCGGCACTTGACGCCGGTGCGCACAAGGGCGTGGCGACCATTCATCCGACCCAGGAAGGGGTCAACATGCTGGCCACCACGGACAGCCGCGGTTTCGAGTTCGTCCGCGAGATGGTGGACAGCAAGTCCGGCGTCATCCGCTACGACTGGCTCGATCCCGGAGAGAACCGCCACCGGCAGAAGATCGGCGTGTTCGATCACTATCCGGGCTGGAACTGGGTCGTGGTTTCGACGAGCTACCTCGACGAAATCAGTGACGGTGCCAACGCCATCGTGCGCGACATCGTCACGATGGCGCTGGCCATCATCGTGGCGGCGATGGCCAGTGGCTCCCTGGCGACGCGCCTGTGGATCACGCGCCCGTTGCAGGAGGTGATCACCGAAGCGGAGCGAATTGCCAATGGCGACCTCACCCGTCCATTGACCGCCGACCGCCGCGACGAGGTCGGCTGCCTGAAGCGCGCCATCGGCCAGATGGCGGGCCATCTGCAGACGACGCTCGGCAATGTGCAGCAGGCTGCCGGCACGATGCTCGCTCAGTCGCTGACACTGGTTAGCTCGGCACAGCAGCTCAGCCGCAGCGCCGAGGTGCAGCGTGACGCGGCAAGTGAAATGGCGATCTCGGTCGAGCGAACGAGCACGACGATCGAACAGGTGGCGCAACATGCCCGTGATGCGCAGCAACTCTCGCACGGCTCCGGCAAGGCGGCCAAACAGGGCGCCGCAGTCATCGGCCAGGCGACCGGCGCGATGGGCCAGATCACCGGCTTCGTACGTCAGGCATCAGGCACGGTCGACGAACTGGGACGCCGCTCGCGGGATATTTCGGTCGTCGTTCAGGTGATCCATGAAATTGCCGAGCAGACCAATCTGCTCGCCTTGAACGCCGCCATCGAAGCGGCGCGGGCCGGCGAACAGGGGCGCGGCTTCGCGGTGGTCGCCGACGAGGTGCGCAAACTTGCCGAACGAACGGCGAAGTCTACGCGTTCGATCGGCGACATGATCAGCGGTATCCAGGACGGCGCCCGGGTGGCTGTGGAGCAGATGGAGAATGGCGTGGCGCAGGTCGTTCAAGGAGCGCGCTTGGCAGATCAGGCCGGTCAGGCAGTCGGCGAGATCGATACCAGCACGCGCCAGGTCATCGCCGCCGTCGGCACCATTTCCGGTGCGATCAGCGAACAGAGTGTCGCCAGCCAGACGATCTCCCGTGGCGTCGAACGCATCGCCCAGATAGCTGACGCCAATCACTCGGCGGCCAAGGATACCGAGCAATCGGCACACGCGTTGCGCAACCTGGCCACGCAACTCGAGCAGGCGTTGAGCGCGTTCCGCCTCGCCTGACCCAGACCTTGACTGGCTGCTCGACGCGTGCGCCCTTGACGCCATCTGCCACCCGCTGCGGCAGAACGAAGCGCCATGGGTGCCAGGCAGTTCCCCTTCTGCCACATGCCGCATCGGTTTTTCGGCGCTTTCCCGGCGTGCTGTCGCGACGACGCCAGGAGGGAGGCGAGGTCGATGGGCGCCACTGAGCAGCGCCATCTGTCGCGAGCCTTGGTCGTCGACGACGATCAGGTTCTGCGCCTGCTCGAACAGGAGACACTGTCGCAATTCGGCTTCGAGGTTTGCCAGGCAGCCGATGGGGAAACGGCGCTGGCCCTGCTCGTCGAACTGCCGCCGGACCTGGTCCTGCTCGACGTCGACATGCCGGGAATCGACGGCTTCGAAGTTTGCCGGTGTATTCGTCAGCGCTGGGATGCCAACGACGTGCCGGTGATCATGGTTACCGGAATGGACGATCTGAACTCGATCAACCAGGCCTACGAGTCAGGGGCCAGCGATTTCATCGCCAAACCGATCCATTGGCCGATTCTCGGCTATCGGGCGCGCTACGTGCTGCGCTCGGCACAGGCGGCGCAGCAATTGCGCGAACTCGAGGAAAGACAGTCGGCGATCGTCCGCGCCATGCCGGACATCATTTTTCTTGCCAACCGAGCCGGCGTTGTTCTCGACTACAAGGAGGGCTACGGAACGACCGCTTTCGTCCCCCCGGTCAGACTGCTCGGGAGCCGCTTGAGCGAGGTTCTGCCGGCCGACGTCGGGCGGCTGATCGTCCACGCCCTCCGGCGTTCGCTCGCTACCGGCGATCTGCAGGAAGCCGTCTGCCGGCTGATGCAAAACGACGGCGTCCACCACTACGAAGTGCGCATCGCGCCAAGCGGTACCGACAAAGCCGTGATCGTGGTGCGCGACATCACCTCGCAGCGGATCAACGAGGAAAGAATCCGGCGCCTCGCCTATTTCGACACGCTGACCGGTATCCCCAACCGGCAAAGCTTTCTCGAGCGGCTCGACCGCGAGTTGTTGCGTGCGCGTGGCGAAAAGCGTCAGGTGGCCCTGCTGTTCGTCGATCTCGACGGCTTCAAGCAGATCAACGACACACTCGGCCATGCCGCCGGCGACTACCTGCTGCAAGCCGTAGCCGAACGCCTGAAAGAAAAACTGCGCGGCAGCGATTTCGTTGCACGGCCTTTGCGCGAGGAATCCGGATTGCACGTCGCCCGCCTCGGTGGCGACGAGTTTGCCGTCGTGCTGCCCGATCTCGACAGCACGCAGGTCGTCACGCGGATCGCCGAGCGCATGCAATCGCTCATCAGCCAGCCTTTTCAGATCGGCCAGCACGAAGTGACGGTCAGCTCCAGTATCGGTGTCGCTCTCTTTCCTGACGACGGCGATGACAGCGCCAGCCTGCTCAAGCACGCGGACAGCGCGATGTATCAAGCCAAGGCACGAGGCCGCAACAACTGGCAGCGTCATGTCCGGACGCCAGACGGAGAAACCGCACCCGAGTTCGATCTGGCGAGCGAGTTTGGCCATGCTTTGCAGCGCGACGAATTGCGCCTGGTCTACCAGCCTCAGGTACTGGCCGACGACGGAACGATTACCGGCGTCGAGGCCCTGCTACGCTGGCAACATCCGCAACATGGCCTGATTTCGCCCAACGACTTTCTTCCTGTCGCCGAGCAGAGCGGATTGATCGTCGCCATCGGCGAATGGGTGATCCGCCACGCCTGCCGCCAATTGAAGACCTGGCTACGAGACGGCGTGATGGTGCCACGCGTGGCGGTCAATGTCTCGGCGCGCCAGTTGTGGATGCGGGACTTCGCTGCCTGCGTGACGGCGATCATTGCCGAAACAGGGATCGAGCCGAACCAGCTCGAACTGGAAATCAGCGAACGCCTTCTGACGAACCCGGATGCCGGCCGCGTCGATGGTCTCGAACGCCTGCAGCAACTCGGTGTCCGCTTGTCCGTAGACGACTTCGGAAGTGGCTACTCGTCCTTGTCCCACGTCAAACGCTGGCCGACCGGCGTGCTGAAGATCGATCAGAGCCTGGTGCACGGTTTGCCGCACCATCGCCGCGATGCCGGGATCGCGACCGCAATCATCGCCTTGGCACGCAGTCTGGGCCTGGAAGTCGTTGCGGAAGGCGTGGAAACGGTGGCCCAAGCCGATTTCCTGCATCGGGCAAATTGTGGCAAGCTACAGGGGTATTTGTTCAGCCGACCACTACCGGCCGAAGATGTCGAACGCTTGCTGCGGCAGGGTCGCATCGCGCTGCCCGCGCGCCGCTCAGAAGCCGGCTGCAGGCAGCGTGGCAAGACGGTTGGCTAAACGATAAGGGAGATGGCAGACGGTGGGCAAACAACGATGAGGTATCCCCACAGTGCGGCGCAGAGCACGGAATATCTGCGCCTGGCCTTGCAGCGCATGACCCAGCAGAACGCCGTTCTGCACCCGGTCAACTACGCTGTCTGGTACGAATATGTCTCGGGTCTGAACCCCGATCTGAAAGCGGCGGTCGACACGCTGCTGCGCGACGGCGGGCGGCTCGACGATGAGGCGAGCTATGTGCTGCACGCGCGCCACATCGCGGGGCTGAGCGCGGAGTCCGCGCTGCGCATCGGCAACAGCGTCAGCTCACTGGTCGACTGCGTGTCGGAATCCGCGCGGCAGGCCGGTGACCAGGCGTCGGAATTCGACAGTTCTCTGCGACGCTGGGGCGACTCGCTCGCCCAACCGTCGGCGAAGGCGGCCGAGCAGGCGCCTGGGCTGGCCGACATCCTGAGCGGCACGCGGCAGATGCAGCAGGCGATCAGTACCCTGCAACAACGGCTGGCGGCGAGTACGCAGGAAGCGCAGCAGCTCAGGCAGGAGGTCGCGCGCGCGCGCGAGGAGGCCCTGCTCGACGGCTTGACTGGACTGGCCAATCGCAAGGGCTTCGATCTGGCACTTGCGGCGTCCCTCGAGGAAGCTTGCCACGACGTCAGCGGGCCGTGTCTGCTGATGATCGATCTCGATTGGTTCAAGCGCCTCAACGATACGCACGGACACGTCTTCGGCGACAAGGTGCTGGTCAGCGTCGCCACGATCCTGAAAGCCAACGTCAAAGGCAAGGACACGGCCGCGCGCTTTGGTGGCGAGGAATTCGCCGTGATCTTGCCGCGGACGCCGCGCGGCGGCGCCATCGGCCTCGCCGAAGCCCTGCGCGCGCTGGTTGCCTCCAGCCGGATCCGGCAGGTGGGCAAGAACGACTCCTGGATCGGCAACATCACGGTCTCGATCGGCGTCGCCGACCACCTGGCCGGGGAGTCCGCGCTGGAACTCGTCGCACGCGCCGATCGCGCCTTGTACGCCGCCAAGGCGCAAGGACGCAATCGGGTCAGCCTGGCACCACGTCCACAAGCCCAGCCCGCCCGCTAGGCGGGCGGGCGCAGCCCCTTGGTTCGTGCGCTTGAAACCCGTATAGTGGCGCTTCGGTCGGAGGTGAGTTCGGGCCACGTGCTGCGACGCGCGGACGACGGCTAATTCGGGGGAGAGCTTGGCGGTGAATGACGACGACCTGGTAAGGGCACTAGCTCGGGACGGCGTGATCCGAATGACGGCGCTGCTGTCACTGCTGATGCCGGCTAGTTCAGGCGTCGGGTTTGGCGTCAAGGGGCTGGACGGACGTTACCGATTGTCCAACCGGGAGATGGAACGACTGCTCGGTGACGGCATCGAGCGCCTCGACGGGAAGTCCGAAGACGAGTTGCTGCCCCCTGCCGTGGGTAAGCAACTCGCGAGTTGCGAGCGCCGACTGCTCGAAGGCGCACCGGCCGCCTATGAGGAAATCGATCTGCCCGTGAGCGGCCGGACCAACCGCTATCTGTGGCTCAAGCTGCCGGTCGTCGGGCCCGACGAGAAACTGCAGTCTATCGTCTCGATCATACACGAAGTCGCCCCACCGCCGGCCAGCCCGGCCATGCAGCAGACCCTCGATCGCCTGCAGCGGACCAACCAGGAACTGCGACAGACCGTCGTCGAACTCGAGCAGGTGGCCGGCACCGACAAGCTCACTGGCGCCTGGAACCGGCGCCGACTCGAGGAGTGCGTACGCCGCGAGATGGATCGGCTGAACCGCTACGAACAGCCGCTCAGCCTGCTGATCATCGATATCGATCACTTCAAGCCAATCAACGACCAGCATGGCCACGCCGTCGGCGACCAGGTTCTGCAGGCGCTGACCAGTCTGCTGCAGAGCCGGCTGCGTGGCACCGACGCGCTGGCGCGCTGGGGCGGCGAGGAGTTCATCGTGCTTTGTCCCAACACTGACCGCTCTACAGCGGCGATGCTTGCCGAACGCCTGCGCTGCCAGATTGAACGCGCCAGCTTCCCGGTCATCGGTCAACTCACGGTCAGCATCGGCGCCGCCGAATGTTACGCCGGCGACACCTGGGAGGAGTGGTTTCAGCGCGCCGACGAAGCGCTCTACCGGGCGAAAGCCGGCGGCCGGAACCAGGCCCAGCTGGCACCGGACGCGATCAGGCCGGCCAACACGCTGGAGTATCTCGTCGCCGACTTCGTTCAGCTAGTCTGGCATCCAGCCTACGAATGTGGCAACGAGTTGGTCGATCGCGGACATCGACAGCTTTTCACCGACGCCAACGAACTGCTGGCGGCAATACTTTCCGGCGGCACGGCCGACGAGGTCGGAGTGATCGTCAGCCGGCTGATTGCCGATGTGCTCCAGCACTTTTCCGACGAGGAACAGGCGATCGTCGCCGCCGGCTTCCCCGGCGCCTCGGCGCATGTCGTGCTGCACCAGGAATTGGCCGACCAGGCGCAGCGTCTGGCGGCCAATTATGGCAGTGGCCGGCAGGGCGTCGGCGACGTCTTCCAGTTCCTCGCCTACGATGTCGTTACCCGGCACATGCTGGGCGCCGACCGTGAATTTTTCGCCCACCTGCAAAGCCACGCGCCCGCTCGCAAGAACCGCGCACCGGCAGAACGAAACCGTCGCCCGCCAAGGCCGAGGGCCCCGTGAACCGTCGGTTTGCCGCCCGCCGGCCGGGCCTGTGGTTTGCTGCGCGGCATCCGGCCTACTTGCTGACTGCTTCCTTGGCTTTGTCTGCCGCTTCCTTGGTCGCGTCGGCGGCTTTGACGACCATCTCCTTGCCGGCTTCCTTGGTTGCCTCGACCGCTTCTTTGGTCTTGTCCTTGACTTCCGTACCGGCACTGACGACCTTCTCCTTTGCCGCCACGCCGGCGTCCTTGACGGCCTCCTTGGTCGCGTCGGCGGCCGCGCCCACGGCCGCGCCGGCTTTCTGCGCCGATTCTTTCGCAAGCCTGGCCGCTTCGGTCTTGGCGGCATCTTCCTTGGGGCCACAAGCGGCAACGGCGGCGGTCAGTACGGCTGACAGAACCAACAGGTGGATTTTCATGATCTCGAACTCCCGTTATTGAGATGGATCGGTGGATTGATGAAGCGGCGCGTTTGCGACAAGCTCGGCGGAATGGCTTCTGCCGCCCTGCCGAGTGCTGCCGGACTTTGCGAACCGCCACTATCACAGCACATTCACTGCCTCGAGTAAACCCGACCGACGGCCCGGACGGTCGCTCTCGCGCTCGCCGGGAGAGGCTCGCTATCTCCCGGACCAGGCGCAATACGGCTCCGGAATTGTTCCCCGGCCGGCCTGGAGCCCAATCCTGAGCAGCCATCTCGACCCCGCGCTGCACCAGGCGCTCAGCGAAGCCATCGGCCAGGCCACCGGCCGGCGGGCGGACGTCGAGCGCGCCACGATGATCGGCGGCGGTTCGATCTCACGCACCCTGCGGATCGATAGCGACGACCGGTGCTGGTTCGTCAAGCTCAACGACCCTGCCCTGGCCGACATGTTTGCCGCCGAAGTCGACGGTCTGAGTGCCCTGGCGGTATGTTCCGCGCTACGCGTCCCGGGCGTCGTCGGCCACGGCGTTGCTGGCCGGCACGCCTGGCTGCTGCTCGACCATCTGGCGCTGCGCGGCTTGCGCGAAGGCCGCCGTGGCGCGGACGCGGGACGCGCGCTGGCCGAACTGCACCGCATCGAGGGAGCGCAATACGGCTGGCATCGCGACAACTACATCGGCCGCACACCACAGTTCAACGCGCCGCACGCCAGTTGGCCAGCGTTCTTCGCCCGCCGACGGCTGCTGCCGCAACTCGATCTGGCGCGCCGCTTGGGCCACCACGGCAAGCTGATTGCCGCCGGCGAGCGCCTGGCCGACAAGCTGCCCGCTTTGTTCGCCGACCATCGACCACCGCCCAGCCTGCTACATGGCGACCTCTGGTCCGGCAACGCGGCGAGCGACGAGACTGGCGCTCTGGTGCTTTTCGACCCGGCGGTCCATTTCGGCGACCGCGAGTCCGACCTGGCGATGAGCGAGCTGTTCGGCGGTTTTCCGGACAGTTTCTATGCTGCCTACGGCGAGTCCTGGCCACTGGCCGATGGTTTCGAACGGCGGAAGATCCTGTATCAGCTCTACCATGTGCTCAATCATCTCAACCTGTTCGGCGGTGGCTACCTGCTCCAGGCCGAACGAATGATCGCCAGGCTGCTGGCCGAAATCGGCGGTTGACTTTGTCCGAACTGTCCATGCCCGCAACGAAAACTTCTATCGGCCAGCGTGTCGGCCATTTCCGACAGATTCTGCTGTGGCCACTGCAACTGATGCCGTTGCCCGACGGCGGCCCGTTTGCGCATCATTACCAGTTGCTCGAGCAGCCAAGCGCCGACAATCCGTGGCGCGAACTGGTCGACGAGTTTTGTGGCGACCCCGAGCAGTTCCACGAACGCCACTACAGCGAATTCGTCACGTTCTTACCTTATGTCCAGCGTTTCCTCTACGGCGAGAGCGATCGCCAGGAAAACAGCGCGGGCTATGGCGAATCGCCGATTCGCATCTTCCGTCGTCACGACGTGGCACGGGTGCGCATGACGTACAAGGACAGCGACGAACCGACGACTTTCGACATCGTGCACCTGGATCTGTACTTCTTCTACGACATCGACGTGCTGATCCTGGTCGTCGAGATCGCCGCCGACGATCTCGACCTGCGGCAGTGTCAGGACACGCTCTATCGCTTCGGTCGCGCCTATCCGCCTTACTGGGACGATGACGGAAGTGGCGGCCATTGTCTGCGGCGGGCCGAATGGCTGGCCTCCGACGGGCGGGTGTTGGCCGTCTCGGACTACGAGAAACGCGGCAAGTATCTGTCCTTCGTCGCCCGTTTCCGGTCGCCGTGCATTTCGTCGCACTGGGAGTTTCTGCTGCGGCCGCTGGTCTTGCACCATTCCGATGCGGAAGGCCCGGTGCGCTACCGACAGATCGAATACCACCGCATGCCGCTACTCGCCTATCTGGCTATGGACGATCCGCGCTGCCTGAGCCGCGGCGACTTTGCGCGGCTCGTGTTGGTCAGCGGGCCGGGCAAGAGCGGTTCGCTACCGTATTCCGAACAGCATCTCGAGGGCTTCGAAGGGCGCTTCTGCTACGACCGCTACTGGCACCCTGAAAACGAACAGCCGGGCACCCGCCTGCTTTCCTGCGGCCACGCTTTCGTCATGGTGGGCAGCCACCGGGACGCTTACTTCACCGGGTCGGAGAACGGACTGCTCGGGCAGTTCCGCCACCAGTTCTTTCTGCTGGCGCTGATTCCGCATTTCCACAAGGCCGCGCTGCTGATGCTTTCCGACCGCCTGGTCACCGCCCTGAATCGTCTGGAAATCGGCAATGCCGAGTCGGTCAAGCGCTTCAAGCGCGCGATTCGCGGCGTGCTCGAAGTCTTCCTGCGTTTTTCCCACCGCTACTGGTTCTACGAGATCTCCGATCAGGCACAGGCCAAAGCGCTGTTCACCATGACTCGCGAGCACCTCGGAACAGAGCGTCTGTACAACGAGCTGCGCGAAGAGATCCAGGACATGAGCCAATACCTCGACAGCGACAGCCTGCGTCGACAAGCCAATACGGTCGTCCGGCTGACCGTGGTCACCACGGCCGGCCTGATCGCCACGATCAGCACCGGCTTTCTGGGCATGAATCTGATCGACGCCGCACAGGAACCGCTCACCGACCGGCTCCTGTTCTTCGCGCTGGTCTTCGTGCTGTCGGCCCTGCTCACCGGTTTTGCCATCGTCAAATCGAAACGCTTGTCGGATTTCCTCGAAGCACTGTCCGACGAACGCCTGTCGTCGCACGCCAAGCTCGCCACCCTGGTCGCCGTCTGGCGAAAGAAGCGGCTGCCGGGCGCTGACTGACGGCAGAGGACGCGCGTCGGGTCGCGCGATCAGGAATGCTGACCATCGGCCAGCGTGGTTTCGAATTCGTGCAGATAGCTTTCCAGACTGCCCGGCGTTCCGCAGACGAACAGCGTGTCGTCCGGCTGCACCACGAAGGTGTCGTCGAACTCGACGATCACGCTCTCGCCACGTTCGACCGCTACCACGGCCGCTCCGGTTCGCTCGCGCACTCGGTCGCGCCAGGGATGCCCCCAGGCCAGGCCGCCAGCCGCAACGCGGATGAACTTGAGATGATGCTGCACAGCGACCGCTTGTTCACCGTGCAAGTGATAGGCCAGAATCTGCCCGGCCACCTGACCGACCGAGAGCGCGAAATCGGCACCCGCCTGATACAGGCGAGGGATGGTGGGCGCCCGATTGGCGCGCACGATGAGCGGCACTTCGGGCGCGTGATCGCGCACCACGGCGGTGGCGAACACGCCTTCGCTGTCGTCGCTCAAAGCCAGGACCACCGCGCTGGCGGCGCGCACTCGGGCGCGCACCATGGTCGCCTGTTCGAGGATGTTGCCGACGATGTCCACTCCCGGCAGCGCCTGCCGGTCGATGACGACGCTGGCTTCGCCGGCATCGTTGAGCATTTCGACAAACCTCCGGCCGACTTCGCCGTAGCCGGCGAGGACGATCGGGCCGTCGCGGCGGATCGGGATGGCCAGACGTTCTACCTTCGCCAGGTTGGCATGCGCACCGGCGACCACGAGAATGGCACCGGGCTGGATACGCGTATCCGGCCCGGTCGCGCTGTTGAAAGTCCCGCACACCCACTGGCCGATTACCGTCACGCCGTGGCGAAACCGCAAACGCAGGTCACCGAGCCGCTGTCCAGCGAGTGGACTGCTGGCGCGCACCCGGAACTCCGCCAGGCCGACCAGGCTGCCGAGCAGGTGAAGTCCTTCGGCCGGCGGGTTGATGTGGTTGCTCGCGCGAGCGGCGAGCGCGGCAGCCAGTACGTGCGAGGGGGTGAACACCTCCGAAGCGCCGACCTGGAGCATCGGCGGTCGGTACAGAGGATCGTCGGCCAGCGCATAGATCGGTCCTGCAAAACCTTGTTCCCGCGCAATCAGGATGCATATCGCGTTGGCGTGATCGTCGGCATTGGCAACCACCGCTCGCGCGCTTTCGACCCCCGACAACGCATCCGGCTGTTCGCTCAGCTTGCCGAAGACGACTTCGTAGCCTCGATTGCGCAGGTTGCGGGAAACTTCCATATCCTCTTCGAAAACGACGAAGTCGGCAGCGATGCGATGGAACTCCTCAAGCAATGACTCGATGGCCGGACCGTAGCGATAGAACAAGACGCGTCCATTCATTTCCGGCAGCACGTTCGGCAAGCGTGCTTCGAAACGCTCCTCGATGTACGGCAGGACGTAGAAGGGAAAGATGAGGACCAGAAAGAACATGCCGACGAACTGGGTCAGGATGACGAAGATGATCATGAGCGGATGGCTCCACGGCGCGTAGGCGCCATAACCCGTCGTGGTCAGCGTCTCGGAAGCCCATTCCAGGCTCGACCAGAAACTCATCGGTTTGCCTTCGAGGTATTCCGACGCGACCATGAAAACAGCGCCGAAAAGGACCACCGCCATCGGCATGCTGACCAGAAGGCCAATCAGACGCCAGGTCGATCGCTGCAAGCCTTGACTAGTTCTTCTCATCTCAGCAAACCGGCTCGACTGCCGAACCTCTCCTCCGATGCTTCCTCGTGCAGCGGCCAGTATCGTCCTTGCCTCACGGATCGTCAATTCTCCGCCCTGACGAAGCCGGCAGGACGTTCTCCGGGCAAAAGCATCGACGCGCAGCCTCGCACCCCGTGTAGACTGCCGACATCCCGTCGGCAGCGCGACGCCAGGTCAAGCAACCGGATCAGGCAACCTGGCATGCTCGCCTGACAGGCAGTGACCGGCGTCACCCGAGCCCCGTCGGCCGACGCCAGAAAGGATTGATTTATGCCCCAGACGCTGCCACCGCTGATCCAAGCCCTGTTGGAGGCGGGCCGCTACCCGGACCCGGCGCCGCGGGTCGACCTTGTCGAGACTCACGCTTCGTGGCTGCTCCTGGCCGGCGACTTTGCCTACAAGATCAAGAAGCCCGTCACCCTGCCTTTCCTGGACTACGGCACGCTCGCACGACGCAAGATCTGCTGCGAGACCGAATTACGCTTGAACCGTCGTGTTACACCCGAGCTCTATCTCGATGTCGTTCCCATCGCCGGCTCGCCCGTCGACCCGCGATTCGACGGCAGCGGCCCGATCATCGAGTACGCGCTAAAGATGCACCGCTTTGCCGAGGCGGGAAGGCTGGACCACCTGTGCGCGTCTGGGGAACTGCGGCCGCAGCAACTTTCCCAACTGGCCGCCACGCTGGCGGAATTTCACGCCCGTGCCGCGGTCGCCACGCCGGCAAGCGGCTTCGGGCAACCGGCGCGCATTCTCGCGCAAGCCCTGGACAACTTCAGCGAACTGGAAACCCTGCTGCCCAATGATGCAGACCAGGATCGCCTCGCGCGCCTGCGCGACTGGACACGTGCCGAATTCGAACGCCTGGCTCCGCTCTTCGCTTCTCGCCAGACCGACGGGCGGGTTCGCGAGTGCCACGGCGATCTGCATCTGGGCAACCTCGTGCTGATCGACGAGCGGGTGAGACTCTTCGACTGCATCGAGTTCAGCGAAGATCTGCGCTGGATCGACGTCGCGAGCGAAATCGCGTTTACCTATATCGATCTGCTCGACCAGCGCCGGCCGAGCCTCGGCGGCTGGCTGGCGAACGAATGGCTGAGCGGCAGTGGCGACTACGGTGCCGCCGAGGTGCTGCGTTTCTACGCCGTCTATCGCGCGCTGGTGCGCGCCAAGGTCGCCGCTATCCGGGCCGCGCAAGCCGGCGATGGAGCCGAGCGAGCATGGCACTACCTCGCTCTCGCCGATCGTCTGCGGCAAGCGCCCCCAGCGCGGCTGGTCATCACGCACGGCGTGACCGGCTGTGGCAAGAGCCGCGCCTCGCGCCGACTGCTTCTGGCCGACCGGACAGCGAGCACGCTGCGCTTACGTTCCGACGTCGAGCGCAAGCGCTTGTTCGGACTCGCGCCGACCGCCCGCAGCGGCTCGCCACTCGACGGCGGCATCTACGACCGCAGCGCCAGCGAACTTACCTATCGGCGGTTGTACGACCTCGCGCGGACCTTGCTCGCCGCCGGCTGGTCGGTGATCGTCGACGCCGCCTTCCTGGAGCGCCGGCGCCGCGACGCATTTCACGCTCTGGCCCGAGAGGCTGGAGTGGCCTTCCACATCGTCGCGCCGCAGTCGACGCCGGCGCAATTGCGCGCTCGCGTGCGCAGCCGGCTGGCGAAAGGCGGCAATGCCTCGGAAGCGACGCTCGCGGTGCTGGACAGGCAACTGGCCAGCATCGAAGCCTTGCAGGCCGATGAGATGGCTTGCCTGCTCTGATCTGGCGGAATTTTCAGCGGCAGGTGGCCGAATGAGCCCGACCGATCGAGCCGGTCGATCGCCTACACAATGAAGCTGAAATGGGCCAGCTGAAGCTACGACGGGCGGCTAGTACCAGTAGCCTCCAGGATGCCAGCGCGGCGTTCGGCGTGTGGGCTGAACCTGGCTGGTGAACGGTGGAGCTTCCTGCCACGAGAGCCAGCCGACACGGGCATCTGACAGCGACAACAGGCGCGAGATTCGTTCTTCGGTGGCCGGATGCGTGCGCAGCCAGGAGGGTTCCGGATTGCCCCAGCCGGGAAGCAACCACCTCCGCCAGGAGTAGTGAACCTGCCCGATCTTGGCCAGGGCACTTGCCAGACCGGCCGGATCGCCGGTCAGGCGGACCGCCTCGAGGTCGGCATTGAACTCGCGTACGCGCGAAAGGCCCAGTTGCGCGAGCAGCGCCAAATGCGGCGAGGCGACGAGCATGAGCAGAGCGAACAGGTTGACTTCGGCGCTGCCAGTCAAAATGAGCGGCAGCGACAGTAACAACAGGATCTGACCGACGACGGCAAAGAGACTGGTCAAACGGCTGATATAGTCGGCAAGGTTCATTACGCGCAGGTCGCCGGAAGCGATGTGAGCGATCTCATGCGCCAGTACGCCAGCCACCTCGCGCCTCGACAGCGTGCGCAACAGGCCGTCGGTCATGGCCACCGCCGAGCGGTCACGTCGACCGACAGCGAAGGCATTGACCAGCCGCGACGGAACGTAGTGAAGCTGCGGCGGACGCGGCAGCCCGGCGATGTCGGCCAGTCGACGGTTGATGACCGCCAGTTCGGGCGCCTGGTAGTCGGCAATCGGCCGCGCGCGATAGAGCGCCAGCGTCAGTCGCGCCCCGGTCGCCGGTTCGAGCAGCAAGGCCAGAAGACCCGCCGCCAGGGCTACCCACATCCCCTCGTCGCCGAACAGCAGGGCGCCGGACAGTCCGCTGATGCCGAGCAGCGCGAGCAGCAGCAGAACGGTCTGCAGCCGATTGCGCCAGACCTGCCGCTGCCAGATCCGCTGCGTCACGTCAACTCAGCCCGCGCCGAAACGCTCGGCTCGCGCGCGCAACTGGTCGAGTTCCTCCATCAGGTCGGCGACCAGGGCAGCGAGTTCCGGCACGGCATCGAAGTCGCGCTCCAGTTGCCGCATGCGCCGCGCCCTCAGCAGGCTGGCGCTCGAAAAACACCAAACACCGGCGACGCTTTCGGCCTGCGGGAAAAGTCCGTCTTCGATGTGGCGCAACAGCCAGCCGGGTTCGACCGGGCAGGCAGCGGCCACCTGCTCGAGCGTCAGCCAGGTATTCTCCATCAGGCTTCCGATCAGGATCTCTTCGTCACGTAGGGTCATGACTCATGCCCTCCCCTGCCGGCGCGCGTCGAAGGCGAGTTCGCGCGCCATCTCTTCGTAGACTGCGCGTGCCCTGGGCGTATCGGCCGGCGGCAGAACGACGTGGACGTCGAGCAGCAGATCGCCGGGCGGAGTACCGGGAATCCCCTTGCCGCGCACACGCAGTTGCCGGCCGCTCTGCGCCCCCTGCGGGATACGTACTTTGACGCTGCCGGATGGCAGGTCCACCGCCACGATTGCCCCCAGCGCGGCTTCCCAGGGGGCGACCGGCAGCGTCGCCAGGAGGTCGCGTCCGTGCGCCCGAAAGCGCGGATGCGGCTTGAAACGGACTTCCAGCAGCAGGTCGCCGGCCGCAGCGCCACCGTTTCCCGGACTTCCCTGTCCGGCCAGGCGGATGACCTGGCCGGCGTGTACACCTTGCGGGATCCTGACGTTCAGCGTGCGCGTTTCGAGTGTCAGGCGGCCTTGCGTGTCAGTTTTCGGCAAGCGCAGCGAGATCTGCCGGGTGGCGCCGGAAAACGCATCTTCGATGTCGAGCAGCACTTTGGCGTGGTGGTCCTCGCCGCGCCTGTGGAAAGCGGCGCTCTGGCCGGTTGAAAAGTCGTGCTGGCCGGCCGCGCGGCCGAACAACTCGGCGAAGAAGTCCGAGAAGTCAGCCGCCTCGCCGGGTGAGAAACCATGGCTCGAAAACTCGAAGCCGGCATCCCAGTCCGGTGGCGGGCGAAACTCCTGACCCGGCTGGTAGCCGCGCCCCAACTGATCGTAGGCGGCGCGCTTCTCCGGGTCGGAGAGCACGGCATTCGCCTCGTTGAGTTCCTTCATGCGGGCTTCGGCGTCGGGCTCGCGCGAAACGTCCGGGTGGTACTTGCGCGCCAGCTTGCGGAAAGATTTTTTGATCTCGTCGGCCGTGGCGTCACGGGGTACCCCCAGGATCTGGTAGTAGTCCTTGAATTCCATGCACGATCCTCGATTTACAGTGGCGGATGAACTAGCCTACTAGAATGGTAGTGATGGCGGGTGATTGCAAGCTATTGAAGTCCCATGAGGCAGCCCCAATTATGTTACCAGGCGCCGTCAGCGGTGCCATTGACCCACCGTATGGAGGAACGAACATGATGTACCGCTCAGTTTTTCCCCGTGATGTCCTGGCGGAACTGGATCGGCTGCAACGTGAGATGCAGCAGGCTTTCCATATTTCCCCGAGCATTCGCGGCATTGCCCGCGGCGGTTTTCCGGCGATGAACGTCGGCGGCACGCCGCAGGCCGTCGAAATCTACGCCTTTGCCCCGGGCATCGACCCGGCGAGCCTTGACGTGCAGATCGAAAAGGGGGTGCTGACCATTGCCGGCGAACGCCAGCTGGAGCAGCCCGGAGGTGAGGCTACCGTGCATATCGACGAGCGCTTCGCAGGCCGTTTCCGGCGTGTGGTGACGCTACCCGACGACGTCGACCCGAACGCGGTCGAGGCGAAGTACGTGGACGGAGTTCTGCGCATCAGCATTGGGCGCCGGGAATCCGCGCAGCCACGCCGCATCACCATCGAGTAAGGAGGATCGAACATGTCCGACAACAGTTCCGTCAAAAAACAAGCCGCACGCGAGGAAGCCGCGCTGCTGCCACCGGTCGACGTCATTGAGGATTCCGCTGGAATCACCTTGTATGCCGATCTGCCCGGAGTGGCAAAGGAAAGGCTCGCGTTGCACGTCGAAGCCGATACGCTGACCATCGAAGGCGAGATCGCTCTGGACATGCCGCAAAGCATGGTGGCCAGCCACACGGAGGTCAGCCTGCCGCGTTATCGACGGGTCTTCACTCTGTCTAAGGAACTCGACGCGACTCGTGTCAGCGCCGAGTTCAAGAGCGGCGTCCTGAAGCTCTCGATTCCCAAGGCCGAGCACGCGCAGCCGCGCAAGATCGACGTCAAACTCCTCTAAGGCCGCTCCGGCCGGGCGGCCGCTGGAGCATTGACCCGCGCTCCGGCGGCAGCCCGGCCGGGGAACTCGAAGTCGAAAGGAGAGCAGCGTGCAAGACAAGGTGTATGTGGCGGGCATCGGGTCGCCGCGCTTCGGTAAGCCCGGGGTAACCGACACGTACGACCTGATGGCCGCGGCCGCCGTGCGCGAGGCGCTGGCCGACGCCGGACTGACTTACGCCGCCGTGCAACAGGCCTTCGTCGGCTACGTCTATGGCGACTCCACTTCCGGGCAGCGCGCCTTGTATAGCGTCGGGATGACCGGCATCCCGATCGTCAACGTCAACAACAACTGTTCGACCGGTTCGACGGCGCTCTTTCTGGCCCGCCAGCTTGTCGCGTCGGGAGCGCTGGATTGTGTTCTGGCGGTCGGCTTCGAGCAAATGCTGCCTGGTGCGCTGACCGAACACTGGACCGATCGCCCCTCGCCGTTCGCCCGCTTCGACCAACTTTGCGAGGAGGTCACACCTTGGCAAGTTCCCTTGGCGCTGCGCTATTTCGGCGGCGCCGGCCGGGAATACATGCAGCGCTACCAGGTGACGCCCGAGCTTTTCGCCCGCGTCCGCGCCAAGGCCAGCCGGCACGGCGCGAACAATCCCGGAGCGCTGTTGCGCAAGGTGCTCAGCGCGGAGGATGTGATGGCCGCGCCGCTGGTTTTCCCCGAAGCCGGCATGACGCGGCTGATGGCTTGCCCGCCCGCGTGTGGCGCGGCGGCGGCGATCCTCGTCTCGCAGCGCTTTGCCGCAAGGATGAATCTCGATCGCCGTATCTTCATCGCCGCGCAAGCGATGACCACCGACCGGCCAGGAACCTTCGAAAAACGTAGCATGATGGCGCTGGTCGGCGCCGACATGACTCGGGAAGCGGTTGACCGCGTTTACGAAGAAGCCGCCGTCGGACCGCAGGACATCGACGTCGTCGAGCTGCACGACTGCTTCGCGCAAAACGAGGTGTTGTGCTACGAGGCATTGCGGCTATGCCCCGAGGGGGGGGCGGAGAAATTCGTCGCCGACGGCGACCATACTTACGGCGGAAGGGTCGTTACCAACCCCTCAGGCGGCTTGTTGTCGAAAGGACATCCACTCGGCGCGACGGGTCTGGCTCAGTGTGCCGAGCTTGTCGAGCAATTGCGCGGCAGCGCCGGCACACGCCAAGTAGCCAACGCCAGGCTGGCCCTGCAGCACAATCTCGGGCTTGGCGGAGCCTGCGTCGTAACTCTCTATCAGCGTGCCGATTGAGCGACGAGAGGCTGTCTTCGGGAATCGGCCTTATGACCTTGTCCGTTCCCGACAGCGGCCAGCCTCTCAGGCGGTGATCTCGCGCGCCGTGATGCGGTAGCGGAAGTTTTCCGCATCGAGGCTGTCGAAGCGGCCGGCGGCGTTTTCTCCCTGCGGATACATCAAGAACGGCACGCGAGGTCCCGGAGACCCCGGTAACGCTAGGTCGTGCGCGAAGTTGTACGGCAGCCAGTTCATTTCCCAGGCCCCGAAGAGCTTTTCGCGCACCGCGGCGACGAGTTCGTCTTCGAGTGTCAGGCCGGCTCTCTCCTCGAGAACGACTTTGCGCACGTCGGCCGGATCGACCGGCAGCCACCCGATACCCGTCAGCCAGACCTCGGCGCGGCAATGCTGCGCCTTGCTGATGTCGCCGCTCTTGCCGAGGCTCTTATAACCGAACCGCGAGTCGGCGACCCGGATGCCGTAGACGTCGCGTGCCGGCAGGCCGGCGGCGCGCGCAAGACCGACGTAGAGCGCATTGAGGTCGGCGCACTTGCCGGTCAAGTCCCCTGTTTCGAGCATCGCGCGAATATCCCCGGTTCCGCAGCCGCGCGTTTTCGGGTTACGCGCGGTGTGGACAACAATCCAGTCATAGATCGCCCGCGCCTTGTCGACGTCGGTCTGGCGGCCACGGGTGATTTCCAACGCCGTTTTCCTGACGATGCCGTCGGTCGGCAGCAGTTGCGTCGCGCGCGTAAAGAGCCGGGTGCTGGCGGCATCGAGAGCGCTCGCTTTGTCCGCTCGACCGAGGTCGATCGAGCGGTCGCAGGTGGCGAAGCGACTCGTCACTTCGATCACCGGGGCGGGTTCACCGGCTTCCCAGTTCGCCGCCAGCATCAGCGCCCCATACGTCGAATCGCGCTGCAGTTGTGCGGTTGCCGCGTTACCTTGCCAGAGATTGCCCATGGTTCTGCTCCACGCCGATTCATCCACCGACGGCAACGGCAACCAGACACGCGTCGGGCTGTCCGTCTTCGCCAGTTCGGCGCGCGTGGTGACTTCGAAAACCCGCCATCCGTAGACTGGCGAGGGATCGAATTGGCGGCCGGCGGCCAGCGTTGGACGCGGTCCGCCGAGCACGCCGGCGGTCAGCAGGGTAGCGGTCTTGATGAAGTGACGACGATTCATGGTCGATCTCCGGGTTGGCTTAGTTGAAAAAGGGTTGCAGGCGCCGGGTGACGGTCTCCGAGTCCCAGTCGATCGCTCCCTGGCCACGCAAGCGAATGCGGTGGCGACGATCGAGCAGTACCGTTCCTGGCAGAATGCGGACCTGCCAAGCTCGGCTGATGGTCTGATCACGGTCGTCGATGACCGGCAGCCGGAGAGCGTTGTCGGCGAGAAACTGCTCGACTTGCCGGCGGTTGTCGGCGACAGCGACGGTGATCAGCAGCAGGCGATGCGAACCGTATCGGTCGGCCAGGCGCTGCAGCGAGGGCATCTCCTCGCGACAGGGTTCGCACCAGGAAGCCCAGAAATTGATCAGTACCGGCCGGCCGCGGTGGGCGGCGATGAGCGAACTGAGGCGGTTGTCGTTCGGAGTCGACTGCGAACCGGGGCCTACAGCGGTCAGTTCGGAGGCGTGCAGGGCAACAGCGCTCAATGCCGACGCGGTGCTCGCCACCAGCCGGCCGAGGAGGCGACGTAAAGGCGACAGCAAACATCTGCGCGACGAGGGCGCCTTCGCTTTGATCGACTTCTCCCGATTTCGTCAACTGCCGCGAGGCGGAAGCCCCCGCGGCCTACGGTGCCCCGGTCCGCAGACCGGGACGCTTCAATGGCGGTAACGCAGACCGCCGTAGGCCGGATTGTCGCACAACTCGTCGGGGCCCGCCGAAGACCGCTCTGGAAACGTGGAAGCAGAGGCGTTCCACGCCTCGCCAAGTCGCCAGGTGAGAGAGCTTGGTGCTGTTCAATCGTTGTCGAAGAATTTTACATACGGTATCGACGGTATCCCGTGAGGCGTGGATAAGCGCTTGTTTTGCTGCCTGAAGCGATGGAAGCTACGAGAAGGCATTTTTTTTGCTTTGCCTATGGCCATGCGAAACCGCTTGGCAACCAACAGTCGTTCGACGGCAGCGGACCAGTGTTTTCATCGCGCCCCGGTTGATCGGCGGCCCATACAGCACGCTGAGGCCAAGCCCTGAGGGCCACCGCGTGGCCGGGTTATCGGTTAAAATTGGCAACCGCTTCGGCACTTGGCGCCGCGTTCAGGGCAGGGAGCACTATGGAACTATGAATATTCTCAACAACTGGAAAACTCTCGAACTGGTCACACGCGACGGCGAGCAACTGGTGTGTATCGAAGGACGGGTGTACGGCAGCAATCCTCGTTTCCCCTCTTCTTCGCATATCAGGACTTCGCCGATCACGGGCTACAGTTTTCAGTCCAACTCGATGGTGGTGATGACAAAACGCGGATCGGAATACCTACTGGGCAAGCCCGATCCGTCGGAAACCTTCGCCCAGCAGCGCCTGATACGCCGGCTTTCGCGCCTGGGTTCCACCGCCGCTTCGAAATTTGACGCGCTCGAGTCACACTTGACTGACTACAACGAGTTGCACAAGGAAGACACAGCCAAGGCTGGTTAGCCGCGCCCATTGCGCCGGCGGCTTGGACGAGGGGTCGGCCCTGTGCTCCGGACAGGGGTGACAGCGTTTGGCGTCAAGCCGCGCAAACGTGTCCTGACTGGCCGTCGGTCTGCTTCAGACCAGTGAGGTGATTCGGCCCTAGGCGAACCGTCCGTGCTCACGGCGGCTACCGTGGCTGGAAGGCGCGGCAACTTGGCCGCGCGCGGCAGTGTCTCGCCCCTCAGCCCTTGTGTGCTGTCAGCTTTCGCCTTAACGGACGGACAGGCGGAATCTTCGAGCCCAAACTCACTCAGCGTTTCTCATGACCCGGACGCCGCCAGAGCCGCCGCGTGTCAGTTGAACGATCAAAATCTGCGGCCAACGGTAACGGACGGAAACTCCGACGCCGGCCGGCCAAATGACGGCGGGAGCCGAAGCCCCCGCCGATAGCCTTTCTGTTTATTGGACGGCTACGTCCTCAGCAGGCCTAAGCGGCCAGTGCGAAACGCTCATCGTTGGCGTTTATGGATTTGCGCGGATTACGTCCGTCGCCTC